>CAYMXS010000001.1:0-135784 GCA_964394465.1 uncultured Thermoplasmata archaeon
GACGAGCACGTGCTGTACGAAGGTGGAGAGGGTAAGACCGTGGGAGGAAGCAGGTACGATCTTTCGGTGAACAGAACGATAAAGTTCTGGGTCGAGAACAACAACTGTTCCAAGACTCCAAAAGTCGAAAGAAGTGAAGACGGTAGGATCGAAGTGAAAAGATACGAGAACGGAACAGATAACAGAGGAGTCACGCTGGTCACTCTAAACAGGGTAGGGCACTTCTGGAACGATATGAACGGGGAAGTTAAGAGAACGAAACAATACGGTACCTCTCTAGCGGGTTTTCTCTACTCCTGTCTTCACGAGTGATCTATCTTGCCTTAACAACCGCTACTGTAGAGTTCGCGTTCTTCACCACTCTATCGGTCGTACTCCCGAAGAAGAACTCGGAGAAACCGGAGGCGCCGTGGCTGCTCATGTATATTATGTCGCTCTCGTTCGCGGTGTCTACGATCCTCTCGTAGGGCTTGCCCAACAGGTTCCTTGTCTCTATATCGACGCCCATCTCGTGGGCCTTCTTTCTTACAGACCTCAAGGCCTTTTCACCGACCTTCTCCATGCCCTCTCGTGCGTTCTCCTTATGTTCCCTCTCCTCCAGATCTTCTAGAGTGGAGTAATCTATGACGTAGATGCATAGAGCCGGGATCTCTAGACTTTTGGCCAGTTCCAGACCTTCCTTGACCCCTATCTCCGCTATCTCCGAACCGTCCGTAGGAACTACAACTCTATCGTACATATGAACTCATATAATACATACTATCTAAATAATTATTTGGTTGATGAAAGATTTTTGATCGAGACCGTATCGATTGTAACCCCCTCTCACTTAAATCATGAATGGCAGTTAAGGCAGGACCAGATAGAACGTCAAAGCGCTTATGACCACCATCAGGATGACCGCCCCTATTACACCGATCGAGTACCAAAAGGACGCCTTCTTCTCACTCCATTTCTTGTTCTCAGGTCTTACTCTAAACCAGCCTATTATGATCACGATAATCCAGACTATCGTACCTATAGTGCCTATCTGGGAGAGTATAGGGGTAATCACCATCGGGAAAGTGAACCAGGCCGCCTCTGTTTTTCCCTTCACGACCAGGATAACGAATCCTAATATGATGGACACGACTATCGGCGCTACCAACGTTACGAGAAGCCAACTCTGTGAAGAGACAAGAGAACCGGGCATGTTATCACACATAACAACATTATAAAAAAACACCTTTTATATTTTTTGGACTACATGGGCGTATATAGAAGTGTCTCTATATCTCACTCTTCGCCTTTATACCTGACCAGACTGAAGAATCCCAAGAAAGTGGTCTCCTTCTGAAAGGGGTACCTGTAGTGCATGCGGCCGAGGACCACACCAGGCCTGATCAATTTAACATAGTCCACTAGACGTGACATCAGGGAGAGATAGGGCCGATAGTCTAGTGACATGGAGGGCTTAGAGTCCAAGTTGGCTTCGGTCACGTAGGTATCGAAGGGGAACCGTTTGGGGAATAACATATTGTCGAAGAGATTCATTCCGCAGCCCCTTTCTTTCTCTTCGAAAGACTCGCTGAATTCCTTGCCCGTCCATCTTCCCAGAGGACTTTCGAACAGCAGTTTTACGAGGACGTCGACCAACCAAGAATTCTCCTCGTTCCATCCGATGAACCTTCCTAGGGTTTCACCTTTCACGTCTTCATAGGAGGGCACGTCTCCTTCTTTAAAGAGCGTCTCAAGTTCTTTCATCGATCTACTGTCCAGCTCGGAGAGTATCTCCTCGGCCTCCTTTTCCATATATCCCCTCATAGAAACTCTACCTCTATCATTTATTTATTATATGTTTATAATATGGTTCCAACTCTTTAACACTTTTCCTTATCCCTAGGATCAATCCCTATCTATCCATTTACCGTCTTCGTAGCCCTTCTTGAACTTCCTGAAGAAGTAGAAATAGAAGAGGGATCCCATGGTATAACAGATCATCGTTATGTAGAAGGGGAAGATGTACGCTTTCTTGTCTATGGCGTAGCCTCCGCCCAGGACTCCGCCCCCTCTGGAAAGTCTTCTGGCGAAGTAGTTCCAGCCGCTGACCGTGCCCCTTTCCTCTTTATCGGTGACCTCCATCATGAAGTTGTTGAAGGCCGGATGGTTCATGTTCATCAGTGAAGTTCTAGCGACATAGGCGGTACCGACGCCTAAAGGCGACCTCAGGACGGTCATGAGCGCGAGGAAGGGAAGAGAAGCAAGCTGAGTTATGACCACGGACCTGACCTTTCCGACCCGTGATACCAGTATGGGCAGTAGAAATACGGTCACGCCCATGGTGGACCTTCCGACGGCCATCAACACGCCGATCTGAAATGTGGACATGCCGACGAACTGGTCGAAGAAGACGTTGAAGTACTGGACTATCAGGCCGGCACCGAAGCCGATGAAGGCCGAGTTTATCAGCAGTTTTTTCACCGTCCCGGGGTTGTTCAGCTTGACCCATGATTTCAAGTCTTTTAGAGAATCCTCCTTGTTCGGGATAACTTCCTCCTTGATCTTGAACAAAGGTAAGATGGATAGAGAGAAGAGCAGAACGCTTATCAGCATGGTGTACCTGTTCTGGAGTAGATCGGTTCCAACGCCCGCATGATAGAACATCAACGCCGGTAATATGCCTGCAAGTATTCTGCCGCCTACGCCGGAGAACATCCTGAGTGAGGTCGCACCAGAAAAGAGGTGCATCCTCTCCTCCTTGTCGCTCTGCTCCATCATGAAGGGAGACCTAGAAACTCGTCTCATGGCGTAGGCCGTTCCTCTTAAAACGTTGACGACCATCAATACTAGTTTGACCTCAGTGGTGACGAGCACTAACATGGCCACGCTCACCACCCCTGTAGATATCAGCATGCTCCTTTTACGGCCGATCACGTCGCATATCTTTCCAGCCGGTATAGAACTAAGACCGGCACTGGCGAAGTTCAGAGCTAAGAGAGTGCCCAAGAAGGAACCGGAGAAACCTAGATCTAGTATGTAAAGATTGAAAAGGACACGAAAGATGCCGTTGCCGAAGGAGTAGATAACGGTAGAGATCAGCATCATCTTTGCGTTCCTGTTGAAGAGAGTGAACATGTTCAGGTAGGACTTGATCCTGTTAAGCATATTTGCATGAGGATACAAACATGTTGTTGATATATTTTTTTGAAAAAAGGTAAGCAACAAGAATAAAGGGAGATCAAAATTGTGAGTTGTGGGATATATATATGGTCAAAGTTGTTATGGACCGGAAAGGTGGTATCGCCTACCTTTCTTCTATACTATCTGTAGATATGTATCCTAGGAAGACGAGATCGGACTCACAACTAAGAGATCGTGTACCTATATCCGTGGCCCGGGCAGTAATTGACGTTGTCGGCTTCTTTGTCCGCGTTCAACCATCTTCCGTCCACGATGAAAGTGAACTCTAGAAAGTCACCATCTAGTTTCTCTTTTTCAACCTTTAATTTCCACCTTTTACTTTCCACGTCATAGTCCATCCTCCACTCTTCCTTTTCTGGCTCCCATCCCATGAAGTTCCCCACCACGAAGACTTCCTCCGCTTTTTGGTGATCTTCTAGGATGAACACGATTTTATCTTCTCTTCTTTTGTAGCCCTTTTTGCCCATGATTAGTCATCTCCGCTCCCCAAAGCTTCTATGGATGCTCTCAGACCTGACAATCCCCACCTATAATAACTATATCGTGATCGTGGAAATATTCTTCTTTCAACCTATGCCCTCCTTGTTATGAGCTGTAAAGAGGTAGTATTACAACCTTATTAAAATTTAACCGCGATCCGAACACCGATCTTTGCTTTCATAGAAAATAGCTTATTCCTGAGAGTTCTAAACCCATCAACCTCTGCGTAATAGTATGGACCTGTATGTTGAGTGGTTTTCTGTTTCAGGATCCGTATTTGTTTACGAGGTCAGTGAGATCTTCGGCTAAGTTTGATAATCGCTGTGCTGAAGAGGATAATTCTTCGACCGAAGCGTTCTGTTCTTCTGCTGAAGCGGCGACTGATTCTGCCTGGCTAGAATTTTGTTCGGCTATTTCTGTAACAGAATTTACTTTCGTAGCGGATCTCTGCAATTGTTCTGTGACTTCATCTACAGATTTCGATATATTCTGTATAGAGTGAGAAACGGAATCCGTTGCTTCCCTTATCTGTTCTAGGGCCTCTAAATTTCTTTGAGTGACTTCATCTACCTTTTTGGCCTTCTCCGTCACATTTTTGACCCTTTTGACCACTTGGGTGGTATTGTCCTGTGTCTCTTCTATTATATTTTTTATATTATCAGTCTCGGCCTGAGTCTCCTCTGCCAATTCTCTTACAGAGTCCGCTACAACAGCAAAACCTTCCCCGTGCTCCCCCGCCCTAGCTGCTTCTATAGAAGCGTTTAAAGCTAAGAGATTGGTCTGCTCTGCTATATTTGAGATGGTATCTACCACATCCCCGATTTGATCGGACTGCTGCTCGAGTTTGACTGCCTTCTCCGCCGTTGTCTCGAGCAGTCCTTTGAGTTCTTGCATCTCCTTCGAGGTTTCTTCAGCGTATCTTTGTCCTTCATCTGTTTGGGCTCCTACCTCTTCAGAAGATTTGGATATATCATCTGCTGAGACAGAAGTCTCTTCCATACTAGCGGCACTATCCTCGATGGTCTGGGACAAATCCTCAGCCATCTGAGATTGCTCCAAGGTCCCTTGAGATATATTTTGCACGGCTTCGGACACGTTCTCTGAAGTGGAACTCAATTTTTCCGATGAAGCCGCTACGGTTTCTGACGCCTTCTTCAGTTCATTCACCGCTTCTTTCAACTCTCTGATGTTTTCTCTCGTGTTCTCCATACTCTCATTGACTGCGTTACCGATTACGAGATATTCTCCTTTGAGCCCCTCCGTATCTACTTTCTCATTCAGTTCCCCCTCAGCTAGAGCCTCCATGACCTCTTTTATCTGTCTGATTGAGTTCTTGACGGATTCTAAAGTCCCGTTCACGGTTCGACCCATCTCCTCGTATTCTCCTTCTAATCTATCAGTCTCGATACTTTCATCCAATCGTCCGTCGGCTAGGTCCTGCATCAGTTGGTTTATTTGATCGATCGATTTTTTAATGGCAGTAACACTCTGATTAACGGATTCCACCATCTCCTTGTAGTCACCTTCCATCTTACTGTCATCTATCTCTACGTCCAGTTCCCCCTCGGCTAGAGAACTCATGACCATTTTTATCTCGTCCATGGATTCCCTGACTTTTTCCATGCTTTCATTTACGGATTCTGCCATCTCTTTATAGTCACCTTCCATGCTTTCCGTGTCTATACTTTGATCTAATTCACCTTCGGCAAGCTTCCCCATCATGATTTTTATGTTATTCATCGATTTATGTACCGCATCGATGCTTTTATTGACCGATTCTGCCATCTCTTTGAACTCACCCTCGTATTTCTCTTCATCGATATCAATATCTAGATCACCTTGAGACAGCTCTTTCATAGATCCTCTGATATCCTGCATGGAGTTTCTGACCGCTTCAAGGCTCTCATTGAAAGAGACCCCGATCTTTTTATATTCTCCATCCAACTCCTTGGTATTCACTTTTGTATCTAGATCTCCTCTAGAAAATTTTTTCATCGATTCGCTGATGCCCGTGTAGGAGCGCTCAAGATTCTTTTTCATCTTCTCAAAAGAGACCGTCATCTGGTATAGTTCATTATCTGGACCCATCATAAATCCTAACTCTTCTTTAGAGGTGTTCATATCGAGTTCTTGACTAAAATCACCCTCAGCGAGTCTATCAGCGCTCTCTTTTATCTTCGCTACTTTATCAACGGCAAAATGTTTTACCCAATAGATGGAAAGAAGGGCTGATATTATGGTGAAAGGAAGATAGAGAGCTAATCTACTCAGACCTTCTAGATGGGAAAATGTTGTGCCAACGAAAGAAAAAGCACCGGCTACTACAATCAAGGGAACTATGAAGGAAAAGATCAAGGTTCTTTTGAAGATAAAATAAAACCCTAACAAAAATCCACTTACGTAAAGCACAACCCGAATTAGATCCCAAAATACTTCCATCATTTTATTCACCTATTATTTAAGAGCAATTAAAAAACGGTTTTGCCCTTGAATATCTTTTTTAACCATGATTCAACATCTCTAGTAATAAATGAGCTTTAAGCTTTTCCATATTTGGACTTCATCTATGCCCCAGTAAAAAATAGAAACCCATATCTTACTTGAGCTTTGACCATATCTTAGTAATTTTAGGGACCCCGCTTTCTTATCAAAAATATTATATAAGATATACTCATTTATTTATATGTAGAGGGAGAATATGACAGAAGATGATGAAGAATCTAAAAAATTCGTATCGTTGAGAAAGTTCAACGGGTTCATGGGCGTACTGCACCTGATCCAAGCGATCTTGATGCTGGTAGTGAGCAACGACAACACGTGGGAGATAACCACGAGATATCTGCAGTTCAACGAACAGACACAGAGTTTAGAACCGGTTGCGGATGTTCTGACTGAAATACAGTTAGCACCTCTAGTAGCTCTGTTCCTGTTCTTATCCGCAGGTGCACATTTTCTGATCTCTACCGTTCTATACAAGAAATACGTTAAACACCTGAAGGATCATATGAATCCGTACAGGTGGTTCGAGTATTCCCTGAGCGCCTCGGTGATGATCGTTATAATCGCCATTCTGACCGGTATATACGACCTAGGGACATTATTGGCTCTGTTCTCGCTGGTAGCGGTTATGAACCTGATGGGTCTCATGATGGAGAAGCACAATCAGACCACGGAGAAAACGGACTGGACTTCTTTCATAATCGGCTGCTTCGCAGGGATCATCCCCTGGGTGGTCGTTGCAATATCACTTCTGAGCGCACAATTCGCCTCTGGAGGTTCCGTTCCTGATTTCGTTATAGGTATCTACATCTCCATAGCTATATTCTTCAATCTGTTCGCCATCAACATGTACCTGCAGTACAAGGAGGTCTGGAAGTGGAAGGACTACCTCTATGGAGAGAAGATGTATATCGTTCTCAGTCTAGTAGCGAAGTCCGCTCTAGCCTGGCAGGTCTTCGCTGGGACGCTTCAGCCCTGAGGGGAGATGATCGATATGTTAAAGGGTAAAAGATTCCCGACGATCAAAGCAAAATCCCTTTCGGGAAAAACGACCGTTCTACCTGACGATGCGGAAGGAGACGTGACTCTGATAGGGATAGCTTTTGAGAGGAAGGCGCAGGCCATGCTCGACTCCTGGACCGATTACTTCGAGGACCTGTGCAGCGGAAAAGACGTCTACGAGTTACCGATGATAGACGGGCACTTCTGGAAGATCTTTTCGGGTTTTATAGACAAAGGGATGAAGTCAGGCATACCGGAAGAAAAACATGACCATGTAGTTACTTATTATGGAACGACTTCTCGATTCAGAGAAGAACTATTCCTGGAGGATAAAGAGCTGGGCTACGTGTTCCTACTGGATGAAGATGGCAACATACTGTTCAAGGGAGAGGGCTATGCGGACGAAGAGGGTAAGAAAGAGATGTTGAAGCACGTGAAAAAGACCTGTTCACTTGGCAAATCTGAAATAGAGTGAGATATTATGGTGTGATACTCGATATCATGAACCCACTGACTGCGGGACTCTGGTCACCCTATATCGTAGGGTTCGGCATAGGACTGCTGGTCTGCTTAAGCTTCATACTCTCGAACAATGCCATAGGCTGTTCCACGGCCTATGCCAGGACCTTCGGCATGATCGAGGGGCTGGTGAGGGGAAGTAAAGTAAAAGAAAAACCCTATTACAAGGAGTTCGTTCCCAAGATAGACTGGGAGTGGATGCTCGTTCTAGGCGTTGTCTTCGGCGCCTTCGCCTCTTCCATGATATCTGGGAGCTTTCGAGTCGAGACCGTGCCATCGATCTGGGAAACTACTTTCGGGGCCAGTCCCCTTCTGAGGTTCATAGGTGCCTTCATCGGCGGATTACTTCTGGGTTTCGGCGCCAGGATGGCCGGAGGGTGCACCAGCGGACACGGTATAAGCGGGACGATACAGCTCGCACTGGGGAGCTGGCTGGCCTTCATATTCTTCTTCGTAGGCGGTATATTGACAGCCATGCTACTTTACGGGGGTATATAGATGCTTGAAGAACTTCATGAAGACAGGAGGAAACAGTTACTGCTGGGCTTCCTGATAGGGGTCGTGTTCGGCTTCCTCTTGGATAGAGGGGGGGTCACGGACTTCAACATAATCGTCAACCAGCTCCTACTGAAGGATTTCACCGTTCTGAAGATAATATTCACGGCTATCATTACCGGTACCGTAGGTGTTCATCTCCTAGTTAAGTATCTACCTATAGAGCTCCAGCCGAAGCCCTGCAGGTGGAAAGCCATCGTTATAGGCGGCCTGATATTCGGTGCAGGCTTCGCACTTCTAGGTCTGTGCCCAGGGACCGCCGCGGGCGCTCTTGGAACAGGCTCGATACATGCACTCTTCGGCGTTTTGGGGATGTTGATGGGTGCAGGTATATTCGCTTCCGTCTATCCCAGACTACAGGACTTTTTGAACGAAACGGATATGGGCCCTCTAACCATCCCCGAGTTCCTGGGGATAGGTACACACTGGGTCATCCTGGTAGTCTCTTTAGGCTTCGCCCTGATCATGTACCTTCTGGAGATCAACGGTCTTTGAAGATTTGAATCGAGAAAAAAATGATATGAACTAAAAAGGGGTTGGATACATATGATGATATCTTGGTTACAGCTCGCAGTGTTACTCTACGCTATATTCCTGAGTACGTTCCATCTCTTCTGTGAGAGACTGCCACTCTGCATAGCTAGGTCTCGAAAGACACTCCTCAGCTACGGCAGTGGAGCCCTTTTGGCCATCATATTTCTAGTCTTCTTGCCCGAGGCCGTGCACTTCACCCCAACGGTTATCGTCTATCCGCTCATGTTACTGGGTTTCGTGGTTTTCCTCGTCTCCGAGAAGTACCTGTACCAGCACGTTAAAGACCCATCTGCCCTGGAGGAAGAGCTCTACCATCTTCATATAGCGGGATTCTTTGTAGACCACTTCATAAAGGGTTTTATCCTGGTAACGATAATCAAGCTCGAGCCCGTTCTTGGATTCTTGACCGCCATACCCTTCTTCATCCATACCTTGTCTTCTTCCATCGTACTGGGCCAGATCCATGAAACCACGGGGAGGAAGATAGATAAGTTCCTGCTCTCCAGTTCCACTGTTATAGGTGCGCTATCGGGCATATTCTTCCAGATGAACGAGCACTTGGAGAGGAGTATACTGGCCTTCGTTCTTGGTATGCTGTTGTTCATGGTGAGCCGGGACATACTGCCGAAGGAGGAGGAGGGAAGACCCCTCTTTTTCTTACTGGGCGTCCTTTCGATCTTCATGATCTGGCTCCTTTTAGAGTTCCTCGTAGTATGATACTTCAGAATTAATAAAGCAATTCTAAACAAATTATTTATACCCTTTCGAACATTGATTAGGAGGTGAGTGAAATGGATTTGATAGTCGATGTAAAGACGAGAGAGG
The DNA here is from genome assembly GCA_964394465.1 of uncultured Thermoplasmata archaeon. Lineage (GTDB taxonomy): Archaea > Thermoplasmatota > Thermoplasmata > Halarchaeoplasmatales > Halarchaeoplasmataceae > CAYMXS01. The sequence continues at coordinate 9,595 of CAYMXS010000001.1, forward strand.
AGTACTACATGAATCATATAGAAGGGGCTTTGAACATACCTGTCTGGGACCTGGGTTTTTACCTGGATTTCTTGAAGGACAAGTCGATCAGGGTCTACTGTGGGCCGAGAAGGAAGAGGACCGAGATGGCGCTGGACTTTTTAGAGGATAAAGAGGTAGAAGCGGAGGAGTTGCCTGTGGACGAGTTCGAAGAGCACGAGTGGGTCGGAAAGCCGATGGTCAGCGCGTTGAACTACCTGTCGGTGAAACCGGGACACGAGGAAGAGGTGGAGCAGATGATGGAGGACCTCTGTGAGTTCACCATGGACAAGGAAGGTTTCATCGGTACAAAGGTGGTGAAGGCCACGGACGTGGCCTATGGAGGGTCCATGCTGAGGGGAGAACGTGAAGAGATCGAGATCAACCCGACGAAATACATCATGATAACCTACTGGGACAGCAGAGAGAGCCACGAGAAATTCCACAAGATAGAGGAGATAAGAGAGGGCTTCAAGGAGATGATGCCACACCTCTCGGTCATGCCCTTCGAGGAGCACGCCGAGATAATACACTAAACCCCTTCTTTTTTCCTATCGCCGAGAGATAAGTTTTTACCTTTCTTGTCGTTATTATGTACCGATGAGGAGAAGCAGAGTGATAACGCTACCACTGGCACTGATGTTCTTTCTCTTTCTATTCCTTGTCCTGATAATCCTGACAGTAGCGGTCAGTTCGGTCTTCAGGGCCCTAGGTTTCTCTCCCATCACTACCATAATGCTGTTCTTTTTGGTCCTACTCGGAAGTACCATCAACATACCGCTCTACACGAAGATGTTCAGGCAGCCTGTGAGGATGAGACCTCCGTCTTTTTCCTTCGACTTTCTGTATCCAGAAAAACAGGTTAGATACACGCTCAAAAAGACCACCATAGGTGTGAACCTCGGAGGGGCAATAATCCCTACCTTCATCTCAGCTTACCTGGTTTATACACATCCAGAGCTCCTTCTACAGTTCGCCATAGGCGTCATGATTGTATCCATGATATCCTACAGGTTCGCACGTATAGTGCCGGGCGTCGGGATCTCACTCCCGTTGTTCATACCACCCATCGTCGCAGCTTTGATCGCCATAGTCCTACCCCAGGGCCCCGATACGGTCATAGCCTTCGTATCCGGCGTTTTAGGTGTTCTGATAGGGGCCGACCTGATGAACCTGGATGACCTGACGAAGATACAGTCTGAGACCGTCAGCATAGGTGGTGCCGGCACCTTCGACGGGATATTTCTAACCGGTATAGTCTCAGTGTTGATAGCGGCCCTGTGAGTCCCTTATCTTCTCTTATAGCTCTCGATCAACAGGCCGATCGAGAATCCCAAAGATATCCCGAGGAAGATGGCTAAAACGTTTCCTATATATAGCCCGAGGGTAACCCCCACCAAAGCTCCGATCCCGGCCGTTGGCTTGGCCCCCCCAACTACAGCACCCACCACGGCCCCCACCCCGCTCCCAAAGAGGGATCCTAACAGTCCTAGAGCGAAAAGACCGATATAGACTCCAGAGAACATGCCGGCCAGTAGACCACATATCCCACCTACGATGACTCCGACGAACCACCCGCTGCTCTTTTCATCTTCTACAGTCTTGACCACCCCTCCCAAGAAGGCTCCAGTGAAGGCGCCTACTACTCCTCCGATGAGACCGCCTGTATCCTGTTTTATTAACCAGCCTATGCTCAGGCCGACGAACCATCCACTTATAGCTCCAACCAAGGCACCCGAGGCACCTTCGATGTATGTACCGATGAGACTCCCCACTATCAACCCTGCTCCGGCTCCAGCTAAGGCCGAGCCTAGTGAACTGTCCATTCCAAATCCCGAGAGGATCATGATCGAGCCCACGAAGCTCAGTAGACCTATCAATTTTTTTCCGGCTTTATCGCTCATCTTATTTCTTATGATACACTCTATATCTATTTAAAATTTCCATAGGTTCTATACTATAGATGGTATCCTCCTATAGAGTAGAAAAGGCTGATAAGACGGTATCTCTAGGTCAACTCTCGAGAGGGACCTCATAGGTCTGGCTCACCGCGCTTCTATTCTCATCGTAGGCGGATATCCTGAAGAGCAGGACGCCTGAATAGGATGAAGGTGCATCGTGAAGGTGTTCCGTGCCCACGGTTCCTTTGTAAACGTCACCTTCTTTAACCACTAGTCCTCCACCGCCACCGCTGCCAGACCCTGTAAATATATCTCCATACCTGTAATGGTATGCCTGATGCAGTCCGACCTGTGTATTTTCACGCTCTCCTTCTATGTCCACCGTTATCTCCTTGCCCTTCTTCAGCTCCATGGAATCCGGTATATCGGAGATGTCTCCTATCGCTAGGCTCCCGTCCCCGTTAGCTGCGGGTTCTCCTCCTATCCTGACCGTTAGCTGTTCCCATTCGATGCCGGTCCCGGTGTCCAGTGATGTGACTATCCAGACCTCCGTGCCGTTGGAGAATGGGCCGAGCTCTTGGGAGTAAGCTCCCTCGCTATGACCGTCCCACATGTTCCCTCCTCCGGAGCCCCCGCCTTCGAAATAGGAAGTGAACTGATATCTGGGGGTAGGACTGCCTAACAGCGAACCGCCTTCGGTTTCTACCGTCAGATCGATATATGAGTATCTCCCTGCTTCTTGCACCTCGTAGGATACATCATTGATCTTGGCCGGTCTCTTGTAAAAGACCAGTGTACCGACCGTTATGCCTATGGCCAAGATAACTGCTACGACGACCACTATTATCTTTTTATCGGTCCCCATCCCTTCCTCCTGAGGCTTTTCTCTAGGTTTCATGCTTCATGTATCGAAGTGGGGCTTATTATTTATTATTTTCCAATATATAGGGTGTTCCGGTGAATACTCTCTTCCTGGTGATCTTTTGAAGAGGTACGATCAGGTGTAGTTGTTCGAAAATATCCCAAAACTATAAACCCGAGTATAACACTCTTATATCTTGGATGAAGAAGAGAACTATGTATCTACGTCTAATCATAACTCTGCCCATAGCCATGGCTTTAGTCATAGCGGGCTTGGGTTTGAACACGCCTGCACAGGACCAGGGACCAGAAGGGCTTCTGACAGGGGACATACCGGAGATAGACAAAGAGAGGCCTGATGAATATAGAACGGTAACTTTTGGCGTCGAATGCTTTCACACGGCGGAGACAAAATTGGGTGTGGTTCAGGGCGTCCTCAGGACGAGAGCAGGCCGTACCGTTGTCGAAGACATGGGACACTATCACCGCTCCGTCAGAAAAGAACTCGTGCAGGTGGACTACGACCCGGATGTGGTATCCTATGATGAGCTGGTGGACGCTCTGGGAGACAACTCGAATCCCAGCCTCTTCGATCCTCTGGCTAGATTCTCACTTGCCGAACCAGGCCACCAGAAGCGTTACCTGAGAGAACACGAGATCCTTTACGAGGCTTATAGGACCATATACCCCGACTTCGACGACTGGATGAATTCAACCGCTGTCGCAAGGGCCAACGGATACGTGGTGGGTCACGGCGATCTTTCCTCATGGAGGGACCTGGACGATCTAGGTCTGGGAGAAAAAGGCATGAAGATACTCTACAAGGCATGGGCGGACAGTAACAACGTGTCTTGTTCTATCCAGACAGTTTGAATCAGAGCTCAGAAAGGAATCTAATGACGTCCTTTCTACCCTTGAATATCATCACTTCTTTTTCCTCGTCCAACTCTTCCAATCTCTGGACGACCCTTTTTCTTTCGTCATCAGGAAAATTCCAGATCCATCTCAGGAATTCCAAGTCCAGCCTTTCGGGACAGCCCTCGGACATGTCTTCCCTGGACCGGTTGTGATAGATGATCCTTCTTTTCAGGATGCCGAACAAACAGGAAAACCTGTTGAAATCGAAGAAGAAGACCGTGTCGGCTTCCCTCAACCGTATATACAGAGTGGTTCCATAGTTGCCGTCTATTATCCACCTTTCTTTGGAGACCAGTTTTTTCTGGGTATCTATCCATTCGTCCCTTGGAGTCTCTTCCCAATCCGGGTTCCAGAAATATTTATCCAGATGATGGACCGGGATATCGATCCGTTCACCCAGTTCTCTGGAAAAAGTAGATTTCCCAGCCCCGGGTGATCCGATAACGGCGATCTTCTTCATCGTCCATGAGATGTATCAAAAGGGATATATGCCTTGCTACTCCTCTGAAACCCAGACGAATGATTTCCCGTCCAGTATTACGCTCTCGTCTCCCTCCAACCACTCGTCGCTCATCGACATGATAGGTCCTGAAAGGTATAACTAAATATCGCCGAGTCTCAGATATTCATAGTTCATAGTGCTGAGACTCAGTTTGGGAATCACTGGGCCTTTGGATGCCATCGTTCCTCTGAGAGCCGCTGGACATGATACCGCTGAAGAGTAGAAGGATTCCTCCTATGATCGCTCCGATTATGCCGCCTATCAACATACCTAGAGCTTTAAGGAACCCCATCCAATCGAATAGGGGCTCTTCCGTTATATGAAGGGTGCAGTCTTCCTCTGTTTTTACAGTGTAGGTACCATCTTCCCCTATATCCAGGTTTCCCATCTTTTCGTAGGACCGCTCGTTTATAGATACCGATGTGCCAGTATTCTTTTGATAGACCGAGTCCCCATTGCTGTCCTGGACGTCTAGATCTTTGATGTCTCTATCTTCCCCTCTGACCCATATCTCGTATTCACCCTCTTCCAAAGTAACACTTTTAGAATTTCTGCTGGAGTCGAACTCGAGTGTCTCTAAAGAGGCTTTCTTGGGGTCTCCGAGAGAGTCGAATGCATTCATCCCGCCAAATATGATCCCGGCGATGCTGATCAGTAATAAGGCGAGGCCAGCGGCCGCCATCAACTTTTCTTTCGCCATTAGTTATCAGAAATATGAAACGAGATATAAAATGTTTGTTTTGGTTTTTTATGATGGTCATTGAATGAAATAATACAAAATATTTTAAGTAAATCATCGAGATAAAGAAAAGATGACCGGTGAGATAAGATTAAACCTAGGCTGTGGGGATGAGTACCGAACTAGTTATATAAATATAGATAACCAAAGCGAGGTAGTCGATCTAAAAGCGGATGTTTTGAACCTACCGTTCGAACCCAACTCAGTGGATGATATATATGCCTCACAATTGATCGAGCATTTCGACCATGTACACTGTAAATATCTCCTGAGCGAGTGGTTCATATCTCTTAAACCCAAGGGTAAACTCGTACTGGAAACACCGGATCTAAAAGCATCGTATAAAAAACTCAGGTCAGCTGATGGCGAGGATAGAAGTAAAAGACTGCAGTGGATCTACGGGATAGACAGCCCTGGTATGCGGCACGGTACCGGTTTCACCTATCCGATACTAAAGAACATGCTTCAAAAAGTGGGCTTTTCAGATATAAAGAAGAAAGAGCAGAAGACACATACCTATGAACCTGGTCTGAGGGTCGTGTGTAGCAAACCCAGACGATGTAGAAGGTCTCATACATTCGCTCTCTTCAGAAGCCAGCTGTTGAAAAGATTGGAACTTGACTCCTTCTTTTTGATCCCCATGGAGACCTGGATAGAAGAGATGAGAGATGGTTTGAAAGAGAGAAAGGACGTAGATGAGATCATCGCAAAGAGTGCGATATGTCATCCCGAAATAGCTCTAGCTTTCTTGGAGAACTTTGATAAGATAAGCGATGAAGATTTGAATGACCAAATCCAGTATATGAACTACCTCAAGGAAATCGATCTCCATAAGAAAATTTTCTCACTCTGGACAAAGAATAGGAAGTCTAAGAAGATACAGTCAGACTATGACGAGTTTGTGGAGAACCAGAAAGAAATACTGCTAAATTCTCTCAAAGAAAAAGAGGAGTTGAGCCATCTTGAACATCTAGACAATTATGATACAGAGATATTCGACATAAAGATCATATTGACAGAGGCCAAAAAGAAGTATAATCTGGGTGTAAAAAGATTTGAAAGGAAGGACTTCGAGAAAGCCTATCAGTATTTTAAAGAATCCGTGAGACTTAACCCAGCCAATCCACTGACTCACTGGAATCTGGGACGGCTGAAGTGCATTTTGGGAAAGAGCCGTAACCCGATCGAGAAGGAATACGAATCCGTGTTGCACTCTCTGCAGGAAGGAAAGGTCCGCCAAAAGGCAGGAAGAGAGTTTGAGAGATATAAAGCCCAAAAAAGGGTTCCGAGCAGACCAGTCCCCTGGCGTCCAGAAGTTATCGATGGTAAAAAATAAACTAGTGATAAAGATGGAAAAGATTAATATTGTTCGTTTAGGTTGTATAAAAACACCTTGAACGACAGATTAGAGGACATCGGTGAGAGGTTAGACGTCGATAAAAAAGACCTCAGGGAGATCAAGAGGGAGAAGAAAAAGCAGGAGTTGCTGTACTATATTTTGGGCTTTGCTGGCTCTTTATTCGTCCTGGTCTTAACACATGCGTACTGGGATTCTACAACACCTACGTATCCTTATGCGGGAGCTGCCGCTCCCCTTGGCGTGGCCCTCTCGAAAGAAAAGATACAGAGCAGGAATATGTTCATCGCTCTAGCTATAATGTTCCTTATAACGATCTCTTTAGCTATCGAGTTTTATCTCTCGATCCCAAGCGCCTACGGTGTCTACAGCAGGGAGGGAAAAAAATGAAAGGGTTTAGTCATGAGGCTGGTTGAGGGATTTTGAAATGAATAAAAAGCTGAAGGACCTCGGGAAAAAGGTGGATGTATCCGAGGAGGATATAAAGGAGATAAAGAAAGAGCGTTGGGAGGAGAGGATAATCTATATCATTACGGGAGTATTGTGTGCATTCTTTCTTTTTGCGGTGGGGATCAGACTCAGGAGTGCAGCTATAAGGGGTCGTGGCTATCCGTACGCTGTCTCTGCCCTACCGATCCTTTCCATCAAAAGATCTTCGTCTCGTGGATTGAACCCAATCATCACCACTATTTGGATGACCTTGTTCACCCTTACTCTTGCGATGTTTCTCTATATGCCGATGTATGGCGTCTATTTCCATGACGATAAGAATTCAAGTCATAAATTAGATAACACAAAAATAAGGGGGTTGACTGATGAATAATAAACTTAAGGATACAGGAGAAAAACTGGACGTCGATGGAGAAGACATAGAGGAGATAAAAAAAGAAAAGAAGCGGGAGAAGTTAAAGAAGACAGTTATAGGAATCATCTTGTCGATATTGGTATTATGTAACATAACGATGTTGCTAAAACTACTTGAAGGATCTTCTCCATCTGGCTCTTCTTATCCTTATGGGGCGGCCGTCTTACCCTCTATTTTAGTAGCTAGAGATAAAGATAGTGTTTCACTGGTAGTAGCTACTATTTTGATGTTATCCATAACCGTAGTTTTGTTTTCTACGCTGTATATGATGATGCCGAAGTATGGAGTCTTTTCAAGAGAGGAACTAGAGGGAAAATATGAGCTACCGATTGGATGATGCTATATGGGAATTCACGCTGAAGTGCAACCTCGATTGTGAGCACTGCGGTTCGTCCGCCGGAGAGGAGAGGGAGGGAGAGTTGACTACTGAGGAGTGTTATGAGGTCTGTGAAGACCTGGCTGAACTGGGGTGTGAGAACGTCTGTCTCATGGGTGGAGAGCCCTTCATGAGGGAAGATTGGTACGAGGTGGCCAAGTATATCCAATCTCTGGGCATGGACTTGAGTTTTGTATCCAACGGACTACTGATTCCAGAGGTTATCGATAAACTGGAGAAGCTCGATACAAGAGTAGTGGGGATAAGTTTGGACGGGATGAAGCGAACCCATGAAAGTATCAGAGGGAAGAACACATTCAAAAGGACCATAGATGCCGTCGACCTCCTAAACGATAGAGGGATACAGACGACCATAATAACCACGATCAGCACGGATAATTTTGACGACCTACAAAGGATGATGGCTTTCTTGAAGAAAAAGGATGTCAACTGGCAGATACAGGTGGCCGAACCTCTCGGTAATTTCAACGAGGAAATGCTCGTTTCGAGGGAGGATTTTTATTCGTCAGCGCTTTTCATAGCGAAGCACGGTGTCAAGGGAAACTTTGAGGAGTTTCCTGTTGTTGGGGCACACTGCTTTGGGTACAATTCCGAGATACTGCCAGGCGAAGTGAACTGGAACGGATGTGAAGCCGGAATTAGTTCCATAGGGATAACGAGCAACGGTAATATAGTCGGCTGTCTTTCCATGGGTCAGGACAGGTTCATAGAAGGTAATGTTAAAGAGGACAGCCTGGTAAAAATATGGGATGATGAGGGAAATTTTACCTACAATAGAGATTTCGAAAAAGCTGATCTAGGTCCTAACTGCAACGATTGTCCGTACGGTGAAAAGTGTAAAGGTGGATGTAATTCCATGTCTTACACTATAACCGGGCGACTGCACAACGACCCTTACTGTTTCCACAAGATAGAGGAAGAGATTTTAGAGATGGAAAAAGACGGAAACAAAAGGGGTATATTTGATCTGATAAACCCAATCAGGTAGTATATACTGCAAAGTGGACCATTTTCAATCCTTTTCATCGAAGTACCAGCTATAGAGCAGAGCCATGTCTCTGGGAAAAAGGGCGAGCTCGTCGTTAGGATTTACTTCCCTTCTTGGAGAGGAATATTCGGAGTTAAGGAATATATGGCTCACCTCTTCTTCATCGATCCCCAGCCTTTGAAAGATGTCTTCGATCCTCTCTCCTTTTTCCACGTCCATCCATTTGATCCCTATGGATCCGCTTGTTTCGTCCATCTCCTCACCGTGCTCTCTTAAAGAGCCGTACAACTTGACCTTCATCATCATCCTCCAGCTACGGTCGGGAACACTGAAAGTGTATCCCCTTCCTTCAACGGTGTCTCTAGACCCTCAAGATGTTGTATCGCGCGTCCGTTGACCATCAGGATAATATTGTCCTTCAGCTCTTTGTTTTCATAATCTTTGAATATCAGTTCTTTAAGTTCGTGATTTTTATCCATAAGTCTCTCCAGTACTGCTTCCACAGAACCTCCACTGATATCTAATCGAGAAGAGTCTACAGCTTCTCTCAAGCCTGCAAAGAATTTTACGGTGACCATCTTATCGTAAAAAAAGAAAGGATTTTAGAGGGGCGGTTCACTCCCCAAAAACACTATCCAATTCTTCATCCGACACGTTGAAGACCTCGTTGTGGGGAGGTAGCTTTTCTTCTCTCATGAACTCGGGTATACGGTCGTCGGACTCTGTGAATCCAGCTGCTTTATTGAACTCTCTTTCTTTATCTAGGATTTCTTTACCTATCCTGCCTATATCTTCCAGTGTATAATCGGTCCCGAGCACGCCGTTGACGGTCTCGACCATGCCTTCTAGGCCCTTGTCTATGTCCATCACCGCGAATGCTATAAAGAGGCAGTAGCCGGAAGCGTCGATGAACGCTGTGCTTTTTTGCAGGCCACTCGAAAGATCCGCTTTATCTGTATCCAAGGGATCGGCTTCCCCGCCGACACCCATGATCTCCGTAGCTATGGCGTAACCAGCGGTATGGTCGGCGCCCATGGGAGTCGTTGCGTAGGTAACTCCGATACCTTTTATAGCTCTGGGATCGTAGGCAGGGATGGATTGGCCCTTCACGGTTGGGACTCTAGTAACTCCGAGTGCATCTCCAGTAAATTCTGCTCCGTTCACGAGTATCTTCCCTAGAGGTGTGCCCTTTTGGATCTCGTTCATCAAATCTAGGGCTTTCTCGCCGTCTCCGAACTCTGCCATTCCTCCTTCCATCGCAACAGCTAATGTGTTCCCCGCTTCTATCGTGTCCATACCGAGGTCGTTACAGGCTCTGTTCAGTTCGCCGACAGTATCCAAGTCGTAGATCCCGCAGTTGGGGCCCAGGGCCCAGACAGACTCATACTCAAGAACTCCCACGGGGTCTGTTCCGTCCTCTTTAGTCCAGACTTCCGAGCACTCGATGATACAGCTGGGGCTACAGCGGTGCGGTCGTTCTCCGCCCCGTTTCTTTATCTCCTCGGCTTTCTGCTCTCCAGAGACTTTAGAAGCTAGGTCAGCTTTGCCACGAGAGAAGTTTTCCTGGGGTAGACCTCCGGCCTCGTTTATTATATTGATGAGTACATCTGTGCCGTAACTGTTCAAGGCCCCGCCCGGTTTGGTCACGTCGTGCTCTCTCAATGCTTCGGCCAACTTTTTTCTCCCTTTCTTGAACTGTTCTTCGTCGGCCAGTTCTACTCCCGGAGCGTCTTCGTCATCCACGACTATGAACTTCAACCCTCGGGATGCCATAACGGCTCCTAAGCCGCCCCTGCCGGCGTAACGACTCGGCAGTCCGTCTATATCGTCCGCACAGATGCCAGAATTGTAACCGTTCATCTCAGCTGCGATACCTACCCCTGCGATGCTTACGTCCTCTCCGAACTCTGAGTGCAGTTCCTCATATGTTTCATAGAGTCCCTTTCCTGCCCATTCTTCTGCATCGATAAGTTCCGCGCCGTCCTTATCCAATTTTAGGAGATAGTATCTCTCTTCGTGCTGTCCTTCCACGATGATGCCTTTGATACCCAAACGGGCTAATTTTCTCGCAAAGGGAGTTCCAGCGTTAGCTTCTTTTATTCCTCCTGTTAAAGGCGATTTTCCACCGAAAGATATACGCCCGGAGTTGGGTGCGCCCGTACCTGTGACGATCCCTGGGGCGATCACCAATTTATTATTGGGCCCGAGTGGATGACAGGTGGGAGGTACCTCGTCCGAAACAACTGTGGATGTAAAATCTCTTCCTCCTAGAGTTTCATAGTCTTCGCCTACTTCTTCAAAATCTGCCTCTAGTGTGTCCATATCGATCCTTAGGATTCTATCTTTAGACATTATTTTTTACCCCAATTTTCTTAACTCTAAAACCATCTATAAAGTTTATCCTTTTATCTCTGGCACTTAGTATTTGATGCATCTTTTTTCTCTCTATATAGACCTGAAAGGGGAGTGACTGAGAAAAGTTACAATCCTCAAAAGTTAGAGTAACCTTTATTTACACCGCTTTTCCTGAAAACGAGCATATGTCCAAAAAGATCGTCCTCACGGTTTTCGTAATCCTCTGTCTGGTCTCACCAACTGTAAGCCACAGGGCATCTAACACGTCAAATACGACCCTAGAAACGACGGATTCCAGTCGTCCTTTTTTCGACGATCCCAGCTATGATGATAACATATCGGAGATGATAGACAGGGTCAACAAGACCAGGATACGGCAGTACATACAGACCCTTCAGGACTTCGAGACCAGATATATCGGTACAGAAGGAAACCAAGAGGCCACGGAGTGGCTGAAAGAGAAGTTCGCATCTTTTGGCGTAAAAACGAGATATCAGAATTTCACCTACAAAGACCATGAACTGTCCAACGTGATAGCCACCCAGGAGGGCGTGAACCCACAGAAAGATAGAAGCACCATGATCATAAGCGGTCACTTCGACTCCATATCCCAAAATAAGACGGAATTGGCCCCCGGAGCCGACGACGACGCCAGCGGTGTAGCTGCCACACTAGAAACAGCCCGTATCTTGAGTCGTTACAACTTCTCCAGGACGATAAAGTACTGCGCATGGAACGCCGAGGAGGTCGGTCTCGTGGGAAGCAGATATTTTGTGGAAACACTCGAAGAGAAGGATATCAAGGTAGACGCGATGTACCAGTACGATATGATTGGCTACTCCTCCAACGGCAGCAAGGAAGTTAAGATACACGCCGATCATAAATCTGAAGACCAGCTAGACCACATGATCCAGATCGATGAAATATATGAAAACCAGGTGAACATCACACCTAGATACAACAGCAATATGGGCGCCAGTGATCATGCCTATTTCTGGTCTAATGGGTATAATGCAACCATGACCATCGAGAAGGTGTTCAGCCCCTACTATCATTCCACCAATGACACCATAGACAAGATGTCGATGTCCATGGTGAGGTCGGTGACCCAGCTTTCCGTTGGTTCCGTAGCCCATCTAGCTGGTCTGATAAAGCCGGACCCTTTCCTTTTCTACCTTCGGGACCCAACCCCTGGCTCGATACATCCCGGAGGAGAGTCTCTTGGGTTCAGATGGTTCGTAGCCCATGAAAATATCACCGCCAGCCAGCTAGAGGTCGAGTTCAACTATTCCACCGGGAACGAGACCGCTCAGATAGGCAGTTTTCAGGGCATCTATAGAACTTCCTGGGATGTCCCTGAGATCGATGAAGATATCACCGTAAATTGTAAGGTGGTCTCGCCGGATAACACAACGCTTCTACAGAAGGAGTACAACTTCACTGTGGACAGCATCCATCCAGAGGTCGTGAATATCGAGCCATCCAGCGGGACTTATGTGGACAACGACATAGAGATCACGGTAGAGTTCTCCGAGAGCATGGGTCCTGAAACGGTGGATTGGGATAACGTCTACTTTGAGCCTAAGGTGGATTACTACAATCTTGACCTCCTGGAGAACGGGACTAGTCTAAAGATAAGCCCCGTATTCCCCCTGGAGAAGAACTTGAGTTACACCCTGTTTTGGACGAATATAACGGATAAAGCCGGAAATACCCTCTCTGAAAAACTCAGTTTTTCTTTCACCACCCGTCCCAACGAACCGCCCGAGACCAACTTTACCTTCGAACCGGAACAGCCCTCTATCTATCAAACGGTCTCTTTCACGTCCCTGGCGAAAGACGATGACGGAGGTATAGAGGAGCATCTATGGGACTTTGGAGGCGCTAAGAACTCGACTGAAGAAGACCCTGAGATCGTGTTCGAAGAAACGGGCGAGTTCCAGGTCAGCCTGACGGTCTGGGACCAGGAGGGAGCCAGTTCCAGTTTTGATAGGACCGTCAAGGTCACGGACCCTGTTCAGGGTAACATATCCATGGAACCCAATGAACCGGAGGCAGCGGATCGCATAGAGTTCACCTTTGAACATACAAACGATGTGGATATAGAGAACTTCAGCTGGTCCTTCGGCGACGATACGACCTCTCAGGATGAGGCCCCCTCCCACATATATGATGGGCCGGGCGCCTATACAGTTAATCTAAAGGCGGAACTGGAGCAGGGCTACACCTATCTCTGCAATAGGACCATCCACGTAAGGAACACGCCGCCCAAGGCCGATTTCGATGTGAGCAGCGGTTCCAATCCAAATCGATATGTCTTCGAAGCTAACTGCACCGATCACGAGGGTGAGATAAAAAACATCACTTGGTACTTCGGAGACGGTACGATAGGACATGGAAAGAAGGTCGTCCACAACTACTCTGAAGGAGGTACATACAACGTCACTATAGAAGTGACGGATGGAGACGGTTCTATTGCGACCCACTCAAAGGATATAGAAGTCCAGATAGGATCTGAAAAGGGGAGTTCTAGTCGTTGGGTGGTCCTCTCTCTCGCTTTGGTGATCATCCTGCTGCTTCTACTGAAGAGAGATGAAGAAATATAGTGGAAGACACAACTAATTTGTAATTGCGTTGCGTGAGCAAGACAGGTGCCTTGCGAGCAAGTGGAACTTTATTCCATTGCGTGAGTAAATCAGAGATTTACGAGCAAGTGGAACTTTGTTCCATTGCGTCCTCCACAACTTTATGAGGAATAAAATTCCTCAAAGTATCGAAATCAGTGATTTCGATTTAGTAAGAATTTTACTAAAATTCTTACACTCGTGGGAATTTCTATCACGAAATTACTACTAACTTAGAAAATCTGTGATTTTCTGAGACTCGATGGAATTGGAATCCAATTCCAGTAGATATTTCTGGAGCTGGGCTCCAGATATCACAGGAAAGAGTTGTTCTTTCCTGTAAGACGTCAAAGACGCAAAAAAATCAGTAAAAGTTACGTCTTTGACTATAAAATAGAAAGAGGTTTGTGGGGTCCGGGATCAGTATTTTTCCAGCACCGGTTTCAGCATCTCCTTCGGCGACTTTATCGGTATCCAGGTCTTCTTCATGTCCTCCATCTTATCGATCATGTAATCGGGGACCTGTCCACTCTTCGCCTCTTCGATGATCTCCTCGAAATCCTTCTCGTATTCCCTGTCTTCCTCCTCGTGTTCGAAGTCTCCCAGGACTATACCGGTCTTCTTCACTATGAACATAGGATGTATGCTCTCGGAGTGTGCACTACCCCTCATCTTGAATATCTGGAACGTCCTCTTGTACTCCATGGCACCCGGGAAATAGTCCGTTATCAGGATGGTGTCCGCCAGGTTCAGTGGAACGTACACCTCCTCTCCCATGTAACCGGGCATGCTAGAGTTGTTGTCTACCGCGGAGACTACAGTACCGAACTCGCTCAGGGGCTCGAAGAACTTCGAGATAAGTTCCTCTCTGGCTATCCTGTCCTCGGTGGACCACATGACCCTCGTCAAGGGGTCTATAGCTATCCTCAAATCCTTTTTCTCCTCCTCCTCGAGTTTCATGTCTATCAGCTGAGGTAACTGTTCCTCGATCAGCTCGGGAAAGTTCTGCCCTCTGAGATGTATGAACCAGAGTGATTTTTTCCAGTACTGCTTCAGGTCCCAGCCCATCATCTCGGCCTGTTTCAAAAGGGTCTTCGGCTTCTCCTGCAGGGAGATGAACAGGCCCTTTTTACCGTTCTCCAGGCCTTCCTTCAAGAATTGTAGAAGAAAAGTGGTCTTTCCCGAACCTGAAGGACCTATTATCGTGGCGGTCGAGTTCTTGATCAGACCTCCATCGCTCAGGGTGTCCAGACCATGCACTCCAGACTCTAATTTCTCTATCGATTCTTCACTCATTTTCTCACCCTCTATCGTTTATAACTATACGGCCGAAGGTATAAAGACATTTCCTATGTTTATCTATATGCTTAGTACGTTCATAATCGTTAAATACATAGCCCTTAATCCCGACCCGGTGGTGTATGTGAGATATAAACACAAAAAGTTGTTTCTTCCGGGGCCAACGGAAGTGAGGAAAGAAGTGATCGATGCAATGGACGAACTGATGTTCGGCCACCGATCGGAAAGGATGACGGACCTTTACACGACGATAGTGGAGGACACAAAGGACTTCTTGGATACGGATAATAACGTGATCATTCTTACGGCTTCTGGTACCGAGTTCATGGAGAGCTCGGTGCTCAACCTGGTGGACGATAAGGTGCTGTGTGCCACGTGCGGCAGCTTCAGCGAGAGACAGGCCAACATAGCGGAGAGGCTTGGAAAAGACGTCGATAAATTGGAATACGAGTGGGGCAAGGCAGTGAAGCCAGAGGACGTTAGAGAAGCGCTTGAAAAGGACGATTATGATGCCTTCACCTGCGTCATGAACGAAACCAGCACCGGCATAAGGAACCCCTTGGAGGAGATCGGAGAGGTCATGGAGGATTATCCAGATACATTCTTCATAGTCGATGCTATATCTGCTCTGGGCGGCGATTACATAGACATCGAGGGCAGCAACATAGACGTGATATTCACATCGGTACAGAAGGCCTTCGCCATGCCGCCTGGTCTGGCAGTATGCGTGGTCAACGACAAGGCCTACGAGCACGAGGTCGAATCGGACTCCTCTTCATGGTACGGCGGCTTCCAGAGGAGTCTGGACTATTACGACAGGAAGGGCCAGACCCATTCGACTCCGGCTATATCCCTCATGTTAGCCTACAGAGAGCAGATGAAGCACATGCTCGAGGAGACCCATAAAGAGCGGTCTAAAAGACACAAGAGGATGGCCGAGTACACGAGAGACTGGGCCTACGAGCACTTCGATATGTTCCCAGAGGAAGGCTACATGTCTCAGACCGTCAGCACCATAAAGAACACTCAGGGTATAAACATAGCGGACCTGAGAGAGGAGATAGACGAGAAGTACGACATGGTCTTCGCGAACGGTTACGGCTCAAAACTGAAGGAGAAGACCTTCAGGATAGGACACATGGGAGACCATACAGTTGAGGACGTGAAGGAACTGACAGATGCGATAGAAGAAGTTGCTGGATTGTGATAACCATGGCTAAGAAAGTACTCATATGTAATCCGATAGCGGAAGAAGGCGTGGAGATGCTGAAAGAAGCGGGTCTAGAGGTGGATAAGGAGTTCGGCATGTCTAAAGAAGAACTTACGGAGAAAGTCCCCCCCTATCATGCACTGATAGTGAGGAGTTCCACAAAGGTGAGAAAGCCGACGATAGACGCTGCCGAGAACCTAGAAGCTATAGGCAGACCAGGGATCGGTCTGGACAACATAGACCTGGAATACGCGAAGGAGAAGGGCATAGAGGTCTACAACACGCCCACAGCTACAACGGTATCCGTGGCCGAGTTGACCATGGCCCACATACTAGCAACGTACAGAGATATAGTGGCCGGTACTAACAGTCTTAAGAACGGTGAATGGATCAAGAGCGACCTGAAGAGCAACGAACTGTACGAGAAAACCCTAGGGATAATCGGATACGGCCACATAGGTCAGGCCGTTGCGGAAAGGGCCGACGCCTTCGGTATGGACATAGTCGCTTTCGATGTTCTGGAGATAGACGAGCCGGAGCCCGCTGAGATGGTGGATATGGATACACTGCTCGAAAAGAGCGATGTCATAACGGTACACGTTCCGCACAACGACGCAACGCATCATCTTTTGAGCGATGAGCAGTTCGACATGATGAAGGACAACGCTGCTCTAGTGGACTGCTCTAGAGGGGGCGTCGTCGACGAAGACGCGCTTTACAAAGCGCTCGATGAAGAGAAGATCCGTTTCGCCAGCAAGGACGTCTTTGAAGAGGAACCGCCCGGAGACGATCCACTTTTCGATCTGGACAATTTCCATGCCACGCCCCATATAGGCGCCCAGACCTTCGAAGGTCAGGTGAGAGCTGGCACCCAGGCAGCGGAAAAGGTCATATCCGAACTTCAGGAGTGAACCCGAGATGGTAGAGATAAGACCGTTCAACGGTATCCAGTACAGCAAGGATAAGATACACGAGATGGAGAAAGTGGTCACTCAGCCCTACGACAAGATATCGGACGAGATGCAGGAGAAATATTACGGTAACAGCGAGTACAACTACTGCAGACTCATCCTCCCGAAGGAAGAGAACCGCTATGAGAAGGCTGCCGAACGCTTGGAGAAGTGGCTTAGAGAAGAGATCCTTAAAAAGGAAGAGAAACCCGGGATATACGTTTACTACCAGGACTTCGAGGTTTTAGGAAAACAGTACACCAGAAAGGGCTTCGTTTCAGCGGTCAAATTACACCCCTTCGACGAAGAGATCGTGCTTCCGCACGAGGAGACCCACAAGGGTCCGAAGATAGACAGGCTGAAGATGCTGAGGGCCACGGAGAAGAATCTAGAGCCAGGCTTCATGCTTTACTCCGATCCAGAAGAGGTCAGCATAGGTCTTTTCGATGAGATAGCCCAGGAAGAACCGCTTTACGAGGCAACGGACGATCTGGGCGTTCACAACAGGGTCTGGAAGATAGAGGACCCAGATAAGATAGAGAAGGTGGAAAAAGTCCTGCAGGACGAACAGGTCGTCATAGCGGACGGACATCATCGGTATGAGACCGCGGTGAACTACAGGGACGAGATGAGAGAGAAGAATCCCGGCTATGAAGAAAAAGAGGCCTTCAACTGGCGGATGACATACATGGTTCCAGTGGAGGACCCTGGACTGCAGGTTCTGCCCGGTCACAGGTTACTGTTGAAGAAGGAAGTCACTGACGAACACATAGACGAACTCCAGGACTATTTCGACATAGAGGAGATAGATATAGAGGAAGCGGACGACTTCCTGGAAAAGAACAAGGATACGTCGTCTTTCGTGCTCTACGACGAGAGCAGGACCCTAGGTCTTCGCCTGAGAGACAGAGAGAAGGTAGAAAGGTTCCTCTCCGAGGACTACTCAGATGATTATAAAGAGCTGGATGTAGTCATCCTCAGGGACGTCATCTTCGAGGGTATAGTGGACGCTGAGGAGTTACATATAGATGAAGATATCTCCTATGAACGTTGGGCGGAAGACGCCATAGAGAAAACGGACAGCGGAGAGGCCAAAGTGGCTTTCTTGGTGAACGCCACGAAGCCGGACCAGGTCTTGAACGTTGCAAAGAACGGAGAACGGATGCCTCAGAAGTCTACGGATTTCTTTCCTAAGGTGGATTCTGGCTTCATGATGATGGACATCCAGGGCGGAGAGAGCCTGTAACTAAAAACCATTTCCCTTTTTTACTTTCACTCCTCTGAGATCTCTTCCTTCAGATCCCTGTAGGAAATACTCTCTTCTATCAGAAGGTCCTTCTCCTTCAAGCTCTCCAGGAACTCCTCTTCATCGTATATATTGCTCTTGATGAACTTCTGTGCCATCTTATCTCCGTTTTCCCTATAAACCACGTAGATTATCTCTGGATACTCCTCTATGGACTGATATACCTTCTCGACGCTCTCTATGGGTATCCTGAACTTTTCTCCACCATATTTCGGGTTGAACTTGATTATGTCCCCGTCTTCGAACTTCAACCTATCTGATAAAGAGATATATTTGACGAATCTTCTCCCGAGGAAGAATCCGGCACCAGCTATGTATATGATCGTTATGACCAGAAAGGGCTTCCTGGGTATGGGGTCCTTTTCATAGAACCAGAAGAAGACAGCCATACCGGACATCAGTATGATTCCAAGCAGGTCTCTGAAGTTCTTTATCTGCCTCGACCTTTTCTCTCTAGATAGGGACTCATCGAAGTCGTTCATATTTATTGGGCTCCTATAAAGTGCTCGAAACCATATATACTATTTAATTTATATATCTTCCTTTCAAACGGAGGTCATCATCAGTTTGCCGTGCTTGACCCCTTTGGTACTTATCATCTTGTCTGCGATCTTCTTTATGTCCTGGGGCTTCCCCTTTATAGCCAGGGTCTCCATGCAGTTGTGCTTATCAAGGTGGATGTGCATCGTCGAGACTATATGAGCGTGGTCCTGATGCTGGAGATCCGTCAGCTTATCCGAGATACCCTTCTTCTCGTGGTCGTAGACGATCGTCAAGGCGCCGTAGACCTCTTCGTCCGACTCCTCCCATTTCTCCTCGACCAGAAAGTCTCTGATCAGGTCTCTGATGGCCTCCGACCGGTTGGCGTACATCTTATCTTTCACGCGTTCATCGAACTTCTCCAGAAGGTCCGTCGGTAAGGAGACGCCGAACCTGGTAGTATCGCTCATTTTTAGGCACCATGATGTCATCTTTAACACGGATATATATCTTTCGTGTTACTAAAGGGAAGGGCGAACACACTAAATACGACCTACCAATACAGTGCCGTTTTCACGGTAGATAGAGATGAAGAAGAAGGTAACGCCCGTGGTGCTCAACCTAGCTCTGATGACCTTCAGTTTCGCCACCATGAGTCTTTACCCTGATCTTCAGAATACGATACGCCTTTCTATTGGAGTCTCTGAAGGTATATTCCAATGGAGTATACTGGCCTATACGATCGGTCTCTTCGCCGCCTTTCTCATCGGTCACACGGAGTTCTTCGAGCACAACCTGAAGAAGGGGGTCGTCATCGCGGCTTCCTGCGCCGCCGTACCTCAGTTCATCATACCCTACATTGGTAACATACATGCCATAATACTGCTGAGGTTCGTCCAGGGGTTCGTCGTTTCCATGGTACCTCTCTTCTCGGCTCAGATAAGCCGCATCCTGAAGGACGAGAAGCCCTTAGCGGTCGGTATAGTCCTGTCCGGTCTATTTTTAGGAGGCATCTTCGGCAGTTTTTCTGCCGGTCCTTTGAACCGGATACTGGGCTGGAGGCTGACCTTCGTTCTGACCGGCGTTCTTCTCTACTCGATGCTCGTTATCTGGTGGATTTTCACCGAGGTCCCGGATGTGGAGGATGTTTCTGAAAAAAGCGAAGGAGTCTGGAGCAGCAGTTTCACCTGGATATGGGGCCTTACCTTCTTCCCTACGATCTGGATCGTCTTCACCATACAGGGCTTTCTCCCAACGACCGGCTTCGAGATAGGGATGGAGGAAGCCGAGGTCAGGAACCTACACATGCTTCTGAACTCTGCTAAAGTGTTCTGGTCCATCTTCATAGGCTACATGGCCTTCAGGATATCACGGTCTAGAGAAACGGACAGAGCTTTGTTCGACTCCTACGTGCATATCATGTACATCTCCTACATAATCGGGTTCTCCGGTGCCCTTTTGATGATATACTCCCTTTCTTCTGAGATCGGTATGCTTATTCCGTTCTCACTCTTCCTCATAGCCGGTATCCAGGGCGTAGGTCCGGTCTTCTGGAGCTCTCCATCCCTCATATTCCCTGAAGATATGATAAGCCGAGGTGCCTTCGCCTTGGGCTTATTGGGAAACTCCGCCAACGTAGTGGCCCCCATAGCGACACATATATTGAAATCCTCAGCCCTGGTCTATGGCTGGGCCGGGATGGCTTTCGTCTGTATTTTTGGACTCTTCATAGCGAAGCTGGGCAAGATGCAGGAGCTTCCGAAGAAAAGTTGAGTTACTACTGCTCGATGGCGTCCTGAGGACAGGCTGATATGCAGGCTCCACAGTTTTTACAGACCTCAGCCTTTATGCTCGCCTTACCGTCTTGGATAGTGATAGCGTCGTGGGGACAGGCATCAACACAGATACCGCAGCCGACGCATCTTCCACGCACTACATGTGGTTTTCCACCCATGGTTGTATCAGATCTTCCAGTCCGAGGTACCGAACTTCCCACTCGCTGGTTGACGCTGCTCTGCCCCATGTCTTTCCTCATGGCACTTCCACAGGAAGGACATCTCTGCTCGGCACATGGAATACCTCTCTGATGCTGTACCTTCTCACCGCAGTTGGGGCATACGCAGTGATCGTTCGTTCCACCCCCTTTTCTACCGCTTCCTCCTCCTTTACCTCTGCCCTTGCCGCTGCTCTTTCTCTGCCCTCTGCCCTGTCCGCCTTTTCTACTGCCCCCTTGACCGCGACCTTGGAAGGTACCTTTTGTATCCCTATATCTCATGCTATCACCGTCTAGCTCAATTTTTCCGTTAAAATATGGGACCAGATCTCTTTGATGGCTTGACTTGTATCGTTGTCAGTGTACTCCATGAGTGTTTTTCTCTCCATCTGGGCCTCTGTGAACGAGTTGTCGTAGGGTATCTCCCCCATGACATCCACGCCTCTTTTATCTGCGATCTCCCTTATCTTCCTGGTCATCTCCTCATTCAGATCAGATTTGTTGACCACAATTCCGGCCTCTATACCGAAATGGTCAGCCACGTCTAAAACCCGTTCCATGTCGTGTATCCCAGAGACCGTTGGTTCGGTGACTACGAGGGCGTAATCCGAGCCGGTTATGGACGCTATCACGGGACAGCCGGTTCCTGGGGCTCCGTCTATGATCGTTATCCCGTCTTTTGAGCCCATGGTCTCGGCGTTTTCACGTACCAAAGTTACGAGACGACCGGTGTTCTCCTCGGCTATACCCAATTTTGCATGAGACATGTCGCCGAACCTCGTTTCAGATAAGAACCACTCCCCGTTTATAGCGTCCTCCAACTCAACGGCGTCGACTGGACAGACGATATCGCATACACCGCATCCCTCGCATTCCATGGGGTCTATCCTGTATGTGGTTTCTCCTCCTTTTTCCTCCGAATCTATGGCGTTGAACCTGCACTCCTCCTGGCATCTGCCGCATGAGATACACTTTTCCTGGTCTATGGAGGCTTCGTAACCGCCGCTGAAGAGCCCTCTTTCTTTTATCTCTGGATCCGTTAAAAGATGAAGGTCCGCCGCATCTACGTCACAGTCGGAAAGGACTGGGTCCTCTGCAAGAGCAGCCAAGGAGGCCATGAGCGACGTCTTTCCGGTACCGCCTTTACCGCTTATGATGACCAGTTCTTTACGGTTCTTTGAGCCATTAGATCCCTTCGCCTGACTCAGTTCCGTCGACTTCGTCTTCTCACCTATGTTCTTCCTCTCCCCGGGGTGTCTCACTTCTCTTTCTTCCTGGGCCTTTTCCTTTATCGTCTCTGCCAGTTCTTTGAACAGTTCTCTGTACTGCCCCAATTTATCCACGACCATATCGCCCCTGGAATAGGTCTCCGCTATCTCTCTATCGTCTGGTATTTCCCCTACTATCTCCAGGTCCTCTTCTTCGCAGTACTCCTTCAAACTTTTGTCTCTGTACTCCGCCCTGTTGACTACGACAACGGGCTCCAGACCTATGCCACGGCACATATCTACAGAAAGTTTGAGGTCGTTGAGACCGAAGGGAGTCGGATCGGCTACCAGAACGGCTAGATCAGCCCCGGAGATGCTTTCAACGGCAGGACATGCGGTACCGGGAGGCGCGTCTATTATGTTCATACCGTTTCCAGTCTCATCCTTGACGGCGTTTATCAGACGTGGAGACATACCACCTTCTCCCGTTTCCAGGTTCGCGTATGTGATATCTATACCGTCAACTTTTCCCTTCTTAAGGTCTCCTATCTTCTTCTCTCTCTCGATGACGGCGTCTTCTGGACACACGATGGTGCATGCGCCGCAGACGTGGCATAACTCCGGGAAGAAGAGCACCTGGTCGTTCACCACCGCGATGGCGTTATAACTGCATGCCTCGGCACATTTGCCGCAGGTAGTACATTTCTCTTGATCCACGCCGTCCGGTGATCTCAGCTTTATCTCTTCCTCCGTTACACTTTCGGGCCTCAGGAACAGGTGACCGTCTGGTTCTTCTACATCACAGTCCAGATAACTGACGTCTTCTCCCATCTCGTCGAGGACCAAGGCAAGGTTGGTCGAGATGAGCGTCTTTCCGGTTCCGCCTTTACCGCTCGCTATGACTATATCCAATCTGATCTCCTCCTTTTTTAGTATCTTCTTGATATGTAAGAGAAAGGCCCCCATCTGTTTCTGGGGGTTCTTTTGAATCGTATTCGTTCAGAGTCCCTTTTCTACTCTTATACATCTATTCCCCCATAGACATGAAGGCCTTTTCGGCCGCGTTCACCAGCTGATAGGCGATGGGGGAAGCGGTCACGGCCGGATGGGTCCCGAGCTGGAATGTAGCTATATCATCGGCAGACATCTTCTTCTGTATGCACGCGCTTATGGTGTTCACTGCTTCACCAGTACTGGTTCCCCCTCTGACCTCTCCGCCCAGAAGCTCTCCGTTCTTCTCGTTGAAGACCAATTTCACCTTCATCTTGTGCATACCCGGCATGCCGCCTGGATGACGGTTCGCTGCTTCGGCCTCTCCGACCACTACTTCAAAGCCCTCCTCTCTTGCAGTCTCCGCATCTAATCCAGCTTTTCCAAAGGCGGTATCTCCTATTATGGTGGAGAACACGCCGATGGCGCCGGGGTTCTCCCTTCTAGTTGAAAAGAGGTTGGCTCCCGCGATCCTGGCTTCGTTGGCAGCAACAGATGCCAACCAGAGGTTCTCATCTTTTCCCGTGAAGAACGACCTCTTCTTGGTGCAGTCTCCGCATGCGAATATATCTGCATCGGAGGTCCTCATGTTGGAATCCACCACGATACCGTTATCCTCGAAGTCTATCCCGGCTTTTTCAGCAAGTTCAGTGTTCGGTCTAACTCCAACGGCCACGATCAGGGCATCGGCCGTCAGTTTTTCCCCGTTTGACAGTTTGATCTCCTCGACCTTCTCGTCACCTAGGATCTCTGTCAGTTTCTTCTCTGTCTTGGCCTCGATACCCCTCTCTTCTAGTTTCTCTTCGGCCTCCTCACAGAACGCCTCTCCAAAGGCGCGCATCAGGCAGTGAGGCAGCATCTCCACTATAGTTACATCCAAGTCTCTTTCTTTATTGCATTCGTCGGCGAACTCGACACCTATGAATCCACCGCCGAGGATGACCAGGTCGTCGATATCATCTACCGTATCTAGAACTTCGTCTATATGGTCCACGTCTTTACGGATGGCGAACACGTTCTCCTTGTCTATACCGGGTATCGGCGGTACAAGGGGTTCGGAGCCAGTCGATAATACCAGTTTTTCATAGGATAGGTCCTCCTCTTCGTTCAGTTCGACTACTCTCTCGTCCTTGTCTATGTTCTCGGCTTCGTCTATCACCAGGTCGATATCGTTCTTATCCAGTACCGCGTCAGGTATCAGGTCGTTCTCCGGTTCGTCCACGGTACCGAATATGTACGGGATACCGCATGGGATGAGGACCTGCTCTTCCTTCCTGACAAGCGTGATATCCTTGTCTGGATAATGTCGTCTTGCAGTTATACCTGCCGCTATGCCCGCTGCGCTTCCGCCTATGATTACTATGTCGGATTCCTTCATGTTATGACCCTCTTTTTCGATTTCTTTAGTCTAAACTTATATATTTGGTCAAAGACGGAACTTTTGTTTATTCTTTTGCGTCTTTGACGTCTTGCAGGAAAGATAATCCTTTCCTGTGGTATCTGGAGCGAAGCTCCAGAAATATCTATTGGGATCGCAGAGCAATCCCGTTGATCCTAGGGATTCAGACAAATTCTACAATGATCATTGCCTTGGTCAGCTTTTAGAAAATGAGGTCTCTCCAGAAATTTCATCGAACCCTGTCTCTATACCCTTCTTGAGCATATTCTCAGGTGCATTTTTGTCTGGGATGACCTCGGTGGTGTTTTCTCCTTTGCTTTTCCTTTCTGCATTCATGGTTTTCCTCCCCCGAAATGACCCTGGACGGTCTCATCATCTAGCTGGTTCAGTTCACCCTTCTCGAGCTTCTTTACCGCTTCCTCGACCTCTCCGGATCCCTTATATACCTCGATGTCCGCAGAATTCAATGTGCGATAGGCATTCGGGCCTATGTTACCGCTTATAACCGTGTCAACTTCCATGTCAGAAAGGGTCTGGACTACCTGGGGACCGACGCCATGGGCTTCCCTGGAATGAGGATTCTCCATGCATTCAAAATCCATCTCTTTTGTATCTACTATAACGAAGTAAGGGCATCTGCCGAACCTTTCGTCTATCTCTGCCTTCTCATCCGGATCTTTTGCTGATATTGCAACATTCATATCATTCACCCAATCTTTCTTTCAGTTTCTCTGTAATCTTTTCAAAGGGATCTGTGCCCGTTTTCTTATCCACGAAGGGTTCACCTTCCTCACCGCTTGACATGATCTCTGGGTCCAACGGTATCTTCCCGAGGAATGGAACTCCCGCACGCTCCGCCATCCTTTTGCCTCCACCGGAGCCGAAGACATCAATCTCTTCTCCACAGCTCGGGCATGTGAGTCTGCTCATGTTCTCTATGACGCCCAGGACCTCCATGTCAACCTTTTCTGAGAAAGATATGGATCTTCTCACCGCCTGGACTGAGACTTCTTGGGGAGTCGTAACGACTACCGAACCGTCGATATCCGATATCTGCTGCGCGATGCTCAGCGGCTCGTCTCCCGTACCTGGGGGTAGGTCTATGACGAGATGATCTATACCTTTCCATCGGACCTGTTCCATGAACTGTTTGATCGCTTTCATCTTTAAAGGACCTCTCCATATCACCGCGGAATCGTCGTCGGGCAGCAGAAACTCCATGGAGACCACTTTCAGGTTGGATGAAGCCTCTACTGGTTCTATAGAATCTTCTTCTTGAGCCGTCATCAACTCCTCTTTGACTCCCAGCATCTGAGGTATGGAGGGCCCGTGAAAGTCGCTGTCGAAGACCCCTACTTGGTTCCCCTCCGAGGCCAGCTTGGATGCTAGATTTGCGGCTACAGTACTCTTGCCGACGCCTCCCTTTCCGCTCATTACAGCTATCTTCTTCATCGGACTACTCAAATGTTAAGGAATATAAATAAGTTTTTCTACCCGAATATGATTCGGCCTGCAAAAACTTTTATACCACATATTCTGTGATACCACTAATCATGCTTCTAAACCACCTCGATGTAGGGGAAGAAGGCAGGATCGTTTCTATAGAGGGTGGTCGTGGTTTCAGGCAGAAATTGGCCTTGAGAGGCGTCCGTGAGGGCTCCATAGTCCGGGTCATCTCCTATCACGGACCCTTGACGGTAGAGGTGGATAGCTCCATGGTCTCCATGGGTAGGGGGATGGCTAGCAAGATCAGAGTGAGACGGTTGTGATATGCATGGAGAAGGAACTAAATGACATGGACTACGGAGAGAAGGGGGTCATAAAAGAGATAGAAGAAGAGCTAAAGATGAAGCTCTCCGGGATGGGGGTCCGAGAAGGTAAAGGGTTGATCTTCAAGACGAGACATCCCATAAACGGTCCAGTTGTTATAGAGGTCGAAGGTTCTACCACGTCCATGGGCGCCGGTCTAGCCGGCAAGATAACGGTGGAGGTCGAGGAATGAAGCTGTTGTTGATGGGTCATCCAAACGTGGGAAAGAGTGTCCTGTTCAACCGTTTGACCGGCGCCAGCGTGACTGAGTCGAACTACCCGGGCACTACAATCGATTATACCGAGGGGTACATGCAGTTGGACGGCGAAGAGATACAGCTCATCGATGTACCTGGAACGTTTTCGCTGGAACCCAGGGACAAGGCGGAAGAGGTGGCTGTCGAGATGCTGGAAGATAATCCCGACTCGGTGGTCATATGCGTCATAGATTCCACAAAGCTGGAGAGGGGCCTTTACCTGGCGTTAGAGATCATGGAGAAGGGCTTCCCGATGATCATCGCCTTGAACATGTGGGACGTGGCCGAGGACAAGGAGATCGATATAGACGTAGAGCGATTGAGGGAGATCCTAGAGGTACCAGTGATCCCAACGATCGCGGTGAGCGGTAAAGGAGTGAAGGAGCTGGTATCCGAGGTGAAGAGAGCGGACCCAGTGGATGTTTCAAGGGTCAAAGAGGAAGTGGAGGTCAGCCCTAAATGAAGCTGGACGTCGATGAAAGGTGGGACCTGGTCGACAGGATAGCCGAGGAAACGGTCAACTACGGGGAGAGGGAGACCACGCTGAAGGACGCCATAGCCGAGATAACGGTCAAGCCCTGGACCGGCATACCTATAGCTATAACGGTTCTATACGGCTTCTGGGCCTTCTTCGGGGCCTTTGCAGGCTTCTTCACGGACGGCTTCTTCGTGAAGATATTCGACGAGCACTGGCTGCCCTGGCTTCAGAGTGCCTTTCCCGGCAAGGGCTCCTGGTACTACTTCATACTGGTGGGTGACCCAGCCGCGGGAAACAGCTTCGAGGCCTTCGGGGTCCTCACCTCCGGTCTGTTCGTGGCCGTGGGTGTCGTCTTACCTGCCATCACCGCCTTCTATCTCTATCTTATAATCCTGGAAGACAGCGGGTACATGCCCAGATTGGCCGTGTTAGTGGACACATTACTGCACAAGATAGGCCTGCACGGATTCGCTATAGTTCCGATGGTCCTTTCACTGGGATGTAATGTTCCTGGTGTCGCTGCGACTAGGACCTTGCAGACGAAGAAACAGCGCTTCATGATGATGACGCTCCTTGCCATATTCATACCGTGCGGCGCTCAGCTCGGTGTCATTTTCTCTCTGATACCTCAGTACGCCGGCATGATCTTGATCTACCTGTTGATAGGTTTCTTCTTCTTCGGATTCGTACTGCATAAACTTATACCCGGCAGGTCCCCTGAGATACTGATCGATATACCTCCCTACAGGATGCCCTCCCTGGACAACGTATCCAAGAAACTGTGGGTCCGGACGAAGTCTTTCTTCACTACGGCGATCCCCTTTGTGCTGTTCGGCGTTGCGTTGGTCAATATCCTTTATCTTGGTGGAGTCATCGATTTTTTGGCTGGGGCTCTAGGGCCAATTCTCACCAACTGGTTCGGAGTACCCCAGGAGACCATAGGACCCCTTATAGCCGGGTTCCTCAGGAAGGACCTAGCCGTAGCACAGCTATCCGCTATAGAGATGACGAAGTATCAGTTGATCAGTTCCGTGGTTCTTGTCAACCTGTACTTCCCCTGTATAGCCACGTTCATAATGATGATGAAGGAGGGCAGTGAGAGGGGTATAAAAGGGGTGTTAGAGAACCTGGGAGGGAGTATTCTAGTTCTACTGACGGTACTCTTCGTATGGGGCGGCCTGTTGCATCTCATCTGGATCGTATCGGGGGTGGGCTAGGTGGAGGATAAAAAGAGCTTCAAGATAGGTAGTATCTACTTTGGAATCCTCGGTCTTCTTGTGGTTTCAACGGGAGCTGCAGAGATGATACTGGGGGCTCTGAACAAGACAGTTCAGTCCAGTGCTGTTATATTCTCCGGATACTTCATGCTCTGGCGCGGACTGATATTGGTCTCCGCCGGTCTCTTTTATCTGAGCAGTGTGAAGGATTTTTCAGATATCCACCAGCAGGCGAAAACGTTGGTAGGTTCGATCATGATATGGGTCATCGCGGGCATGCAGCTGTTCAGCACATTGCTGGGAGCCACACCCGGAGGGGAAGACCGCTGGTTCAATACCTGGGACGGTTTTCTTTCCAGCTTTTCACCGCCCTATATTCCATCCCTGTTTCTCTTGCCACTCACCCTCTTCGTGTTATACTATGTCTATCTGAACAAAGAAGCAGGAAGGATACAGTGAGGCTTTATAAGTTATGGAGATAAAAAACCGAAAGGTTTTAGACCCACCGAATAATTGTGTACTCGATGCTTGGAAAAAGAGAAGAGGAATATCTCGAATCTATATACGAAGTGGTACAGGATAAAGGATACGCCAAGGTGAAGGATATATCTGATGTGATGGATGTCGGTCTCTCCTCGGTAACGGAGATGTTCCAAAAACTGGATGATAAGGGCTACATAAACTACAAGAAGTACAGCGGAGTGACCCTGACTGAGAAGGGGGAAGATAAGGCCGTTGAACTGTCGGAGAAACATGAAGTCCTTAGAGATTTCTTCGTCATCCTGGGGGTCGATGAGGATATCGCCGACGAGGACGCCTGTAATATCGAGCATGTTGTAAGGCCGGAGACGATGGACAGGTTGACCCAATTCGTGGACTTCATCGAGAGCCATGAAGAGCTGCCCTGGCTCGATAGGTTCAAGGAGTATTACGAGACCGGTGATCTGGAGCGACATACCCCGGACGAAGAGTAGAGAGATAACCAAGCATATTTCTATCGCTCGGATAATCTTCGGCTAACCAAAATTATTAATATTTTGATCATCCTGCGGTACAGGAATAGGATAGAAGGTCTTTGATATGAAAAGAAGAGCTGGAGATGAAAGGTATCTTTTGACCTCGGAGTCCGTCACAGAAGGTCATCCAGATAAGATGGCGGACAAGATAAGCGATGCGATACTGGATGAATTCCTCAGGAAGGATCCAAACTCCAAGGTCGCCTGCGAGACCGTCTTGACCAACGGGATGGCTTTTGTAGCGGGAGAGATCACCAGTGAAGGCTACGTGGATATCAACGACGTGGTCAGAGAGACCGTTAGAGACATAGGTTATACGGAGTTCGAATACGGCTGCGAGGCCAATTCCTGTGGTGTAACAACGGCGATACATAAACAGAGTACAGATATAGCTCGGGGCGTAGAGAGAGAGGACCAAGGTGCCGGTGATCAGGGTATAATGTTCGGTTATGCTACTGACGAAACGGAGGAGATGATGCCACTGCCCATAACCATGGCACATAAACTGGTGGAGAGGCTGACAGAAGTGAGAAAAGAGGATATCCTTTCCTACCTGAGACCCGACGGCAAATCTCAGATCACCCTGGAATATCGAGGCTGCGAGGCTGTAAGGGTTGATGACGTTGTTATAGCGGCACAGCATGATCCAGAGATAGATATGAGAAAACTGCGGGAGGATGTAAAAGAGGAGGTAATCCAGCCCGTCTGCGGGTCACTTTTGGATGGAAAAACGTCCTACAATATCAATGCTACGGGAAGGTTCGTCAGGGGTGGTCCTCATGCAGACACCGGTCTGACGGGCAGGAAGATCATAGTGGATACCTATGGGGGTCACGGCAGCCACGGAGGAGGCTGTTTCTCGGGGAAGGATCCTTCTAAAGTGGACAGGTCCGGCGCCTACATGTCCAGGTATATCGCCAAGAACGTGGTTAAAGCGGGTCTGGCCAAGAAGTGCGAGGTCCAACTCAGCTACGCTATCGGTGTTTCAGAGCCCACGAGTATACTCGTGAATACGTATGATACGGGTAATATTCCTGAATCCGAGATACAAGAACTCATAAGAGAAGGGTTCCCGCTGAAGCCCCGGGATATGATAGAGCATCTCGATCTTCTGAGGCCGATCTATCGAAAAACGGCGGCCTACGGACACTTCGGTAGAGATGAAGAAGAGTTCACGTGGGAGAAGACCGATCGTATAGATCTTTCTGATCGGTAGATATGCATCAAAGGGAGATAGGTATGATGATAGTAGAAGAGATACTCGAGACGGTGGAGTATGAGCTGGAAGAGAGAAAAGCTCAAGATGTTTTGATCGGTCTGTCCTATACCATGGTAAAACTCGATGACGGACGGACCGGTCTGGCCAACACGATAATAGAAACGGACAGCCCCTGCAGGTCACTGCAGGACAGAGCCGGTGACCTTTCTGGTGAGAACGCCCTGCAGTTGGCTGAGGAACTGAAGAGCACGGACCTTATCCGTTCGTCTTTAGGTCTAGCGACCATAAACGCCGTGGTCAACTCCGATATAGAGAGTGACTGTCCTCCCATGATGAAGTCCTTGGATATATCGGAAAAAGATACGGTAGGCATGGTGGGACATTTCAGACCTTTGGTAGATAGGATAAAAGAGAGGAGTAAGGAACTGTATGTGATCGAGAGAAAGGACCACAGCGAGGACTACATCTACCCGGACTGGACATCCAGCATGTTACTGCCGAGGTGCGATAAGGTCATAATATCTGGTTCCACCTTGATAAACAAGACGATAGATCACCTGCTGTCCCTCTGTGATGGGACTGTGGGTATCATGGGACCGTCCACCACACACAGCCCAGTCTTTAAAGAAGAGGGCGTGGGTTATCTCTTTGGATCTAGAGTGGTCGATCCAGAAAGGTTGTTCAAGATAATATCAGAAGGAGGAGGAACTAGAGCCTTCGGTGAAACTGTAGAAAAAGTGAACCAGAAGCTTTGATCTTAAATATCCATCCGGAAACCGACGCCGCACTCCCTGTATTTTTTTGGATATCTCTCCTTGATCTTATCCAGGAGCATGGTACAGTGGCACGGTACCAATACCGAGATATCTTCAAGGACGTCAAGGTCGCTGAAACCGTGGTAGCCACCTATCACGCTGTTGACCCTGCCCAACTCAGAGGCCTTCTCGATTATATTGCCTATCCCTGGGTGACCGCAGCCTGTGATGATGTTTATCCCATCCTTTCCCTCCACCAGTAAAGACTGTTCCTTGATGGCCTTGCCCAGTTCACCCGTGGTGTACACATTTTCGACGATCTTCTCCCCTTCGGTAACGGCCATGAGGTCACCTTTCAGATCGAACTCCTTTTCTATCCTCTGGATCAGGGAGCTGGGTACGAATATTTTAACGTCCTGGTCCTTGAAGAGTGAAAGACCATTGAAATGGTCCCAGTGTCTGTGTGATACGACGATGATATCGATATCCTCTTTGGAGATACCGAGCTGTTCCATATTGTGTTGAAGTATGTTCTCATCATGCCCTACATCGAACAAGATATCTTTATCTTCTATCTTGACATGTATAGAGACCCCCCAGTCTGGATACAGATCCTCATCCAATATCTTATCATCATACAGCACTGTGATCTCTATGTTTTCGTCTGACATCCATTTTCCTCCTCTTCGAATCTACTCAATCGTGTAAGAATATAAATATTTACCCGTTCTCCATGATTTTCATAACCTGAGTAGATATGATAGACCCTCAACGGATGCATACCCTGGGCTTCATCGGAGTTCTATGCAGTAAAACGGACCGTTACTGATTCTTCATCGCCTGCAGTTCTTCTAGTGTCTTTTCTATCACGGTCTTCTCCTTGTTGAAGTGCTTCATCATCCTATTGAGACATTTCTGGTCTTCGTCTTCGCCGTCCAGGTGTTCGGCGCATGCTCTCATGTACTCCTTCGTCTCGTCCACGTTGGCTTCGATCTCCTCGGGTATCTTATCGCTGTCGTGTTTAACTGCGTCCTGTGGACATACTCCATGACAGAGACCACAGTGTATGCAGCCGTCCATGTCTATCTCCGGTTCATCTTCGGCCATATATATCGTATCTACAGGGCACTTCTCTACGCATATTCCGCATCCTATACAGTCGTCTTCATCTATCCATGGCATATTATCATCTCTTTTTTCTATTTCATTTTTTATTTCATTCTAGACTTATCGCGTGCTGTTTCATCTTGATCCTGTGAGACCTGTTTATCCCTACTACATTGCCGCACTCACACCTCACCTCTTTACCCTCCACTACGCTGTGGTCCTCCAGTATCCTCTCTTTGTGGCAGTTAACTAGGTTTCCGTCCCCGTATTTCACGTATTTGAAGAGGAGTCTTCCACATTCGGTGCACTTGATATCGTAGGTTCTTCTCCTCATGCTTCATCACTCATCCTTCGATCCCCTCATCTATCTCTCCGTTGGGTAACATGGAGTCTGGATGGTATTCGCCTCTCTCCTCCTTTTGGTACCTTACACAGCTCTTCCAGTCGCCCTTGCAGTACAGTTCCACCCATCTTCTGTCTATCTTTCCGGCTTCATAGAACCGCTTCATCGGACATACATCGTACCATTTGCACTGTTTCAAGAAGACATTCAATTTCTCATAGTGCCTCTTCATGTCCTCCTCGAAGGAGTCGTCGTACAGTAAGGAAGCGGGATGAGCTAGAGGATATATTTTCTTGCTATCAGCTAGAAACAGTTCCCCGGTGATCTCCGAGAATTCCTCCTCGAACGAAAGGTCGTACTTCCCGAATAGATATCTTGTGGAGTAGTATCCCAGAGGTACGAGTATATCCGGATCCACTATATCTATCTCCCTATCTAGGTACTCGGAGCACGTTTCGATCTCGTCCTGTTTCGGTTTCCTGTAATCCGGCAGCATGCACTTGATCAGGTTCGTCATGTATATCTCGTCACGCTCGACTCCAGCG
Source organism: uncultured Thermoplasmata archaeon (assembly GCA_964394465.1). Lineage (GTDB taxonomy): Archaea > Thermoplasmatota > Thermoplasmata > Halarchaeoplasmatales > Halarchaeoplasmataceae > CAYMXS01. The sequence goes on from CAYMXS010000001.1 coordinate 42,701, forward strand.
TTGTTCAACATCTCATCTAGGACCTCTCCCGAAGGACCTATGAACATCACGCCTTCTTCATCCTCGTTCTCGCCAGGAGCCTGTGCTATCAGCATGACCCTAGCGTTCCTGTCCCCCTCTCCACACACCGCGTTAGTCCTACTCTCGGAGAGCCTGCATCCTTCGCATATCTTTATCTTCTTGTTGAGTCCGTGTAGCTTCATGGTTGACTCTTCTCTAAACAGAGTTCATCTTTTAAACTTCAAGGGTCTCGGAGTCATCCTGATTTTTGTTCCTCAAATCCTATTTTACAACCCACCATATATTTTATCTACCAAAAATCTTTCGGTTAACCAAAATTACAAATAAACCCACCTGTATAATGAGGTTATATCTGTATGATCGATCAACTCAGCTATAAAAGCTTACACAATGCTGCAGGGAGACGGATAACTTGAGTCATGACCCGAAGAAGATGAAGAAACTCATAAAGGCTATATGGATATTCAACTGGTTCAACTCGTGTGGGTTCGCTGAACTCATACCGGTCGTTGGTTCCCGATGGGATATGGAACGCTTCGGTATGAAGGTGGTGGGAACACCTCGACACGCGGACGTCCTGTTCATCGCTGGTTATCAGACCAAGAAATCGATAAAAAAAGCCCAGCGTGTGTACGAACAGATGGCCGAGCCCAAGGTCGTACTGGCGTTAGGTTCATGCACCATGACCGGAGGCATGTACTGGGATTCCTACAACACCATAAAGGATCTGGAAGAGTATCTTCCGGTGACCATGTACATCCCTGGCTGTCCCCCGAGACCCGAAGCGGTCTTCGACGCCTGTGTGCAGATATTCGAACACGTGAAGGGGATGGAATAGATGCCCTTGAAAGAGACAGAGATGTTGGATGAACTGAAGTCTAGGTTCGACCTCGAAGGGAGGATCCAGAGGGATGGTAGGATCTGGGTAACGATAGATAAAAGGGACCTGATCGAGCTGTGTGTTAAGCTCGATGAGTCAGGATTTACCCACCTCTCTGCCATATCGGCGACGGACTGGCCCGAAGATGAAGAGTTCGAACTGACCTATCATGTCTGGTCCTACAGCGAAGACGTGCTCATCACGGTCAAAACGTCCATGGAGAGAGGTGATCCCATAATAGACTCAGTCGTACCGATATGGAGAGAGAACGCCCAGATACATGAGAGGGAGATACACGAGCTGTTCGGCATCGATTTCGAAGGGAACGATGACCTAGAACCTCTATTCCTGGAGGACTGGAACGGTCCACCCCCTTTCAGAAAGGACTTCAACTGGAGGGAGTATGTGCAGGACGAATTCTATGATGAAGAGGATGAGAGGGAGAGTGTGTACTTTGATTAGTCAAGAGGGCCTGACCAGGATGATGAACGACTCAAGGAAAGGCTCAGAAGAGAAGGGATACGACCTTTACTTCGGTCCAGCGCATCCAGGTTCCGGTAACTTCGGTGTCAAGCTGAGAGTTCAGGGTGAAGAAGTGGTCAAGGCTAGAGCCGATCCAGGCTATCTGCACAGGGGCTTCGAAAAACTGATGGAGTATAGGGTTCCGATACAGAACTCCGTCCTATCGGACAGATTGTGCGTCCTAGCCGGTCTTAACTGGAACCTTTTACATGCCGAGGCCGTGGAGGAACTGGCGGGGATAGAGGTTCCTGAAAGGGCACGGTATATCCGGGTGATAATGGCTGAACTGTCCAGGATACAATCACATCTGATCTGGTACGGTGTTTTCTCCAAGGCTATAGGCTTCGACACCGGCTTCAAGATAGCCTTCGGCCACAGGGACTATATATTGGACCTGTTCGAGATGATAACCGGCGGTAGGGTCTATCCCGCTGGCTATGTATGTCCCGGCGGGGTGAGAAGAGACCTTCCAGAGGGATCGGAGGAGAAGATACTCAAGGTATTACTGGACCTGGAAGACATGATAAACATGGAGGAGACCGATCATTACACCTTGCTCAAAAGGTCCAAGGATGTAGGACACCTTACTCAAGAGGAAGCAAAACGTTTCGGTGCAACGGGTCCAGTCCTCAGAGGATCAGGAGTGAAGAAGGACGTTAGAAAGGAAGAATCATACGAGGTGTACGATAGATTCGATTTTGAGGTCCCGACCAGAAAAAAGGGAGACGCTAGAGCTAGATACATAATAGGAATAGAAGAGATGAAGCAATCTAGAAGGATAATCAGGCAGGCTCTGGACGATATACCCGAGGGAAGATCCATAAACTCCGATCTCGAGAAACCCCAACTGAGAGGAGACCTACCTGAAGGTGAGGTCTACGTGAGGAACGAGGTCTCCAGAGGAGAAGGAGCGATATATATGGTGGGTAACGGGGAAAAGGAACCATATAGAGTGAAGATCAGGGGCCCAGACTTCTTGCACATGATACCGCTCTTCGAGCACATGCTGGAAGGTGCCCAAATAGCGGACGTCCCCGCGATATACTGGAGTCTGAACGTGTGTCCCGCAGATATGGATAGGTGAATATAGATGCTTGGAATGCTCCCTAGGTTGTTGAAGAACCTGTTCACGAAGCCCATGACGGTCGAGTATCCCCACGAATCGATCCCCATACCAGAGGATTACAGAGGGGCTCATGAATATGATGTAGAGAAGTGCGTGTCCTGTTCCATGTGTGCCAAAATCTGCCCAAATAACGCTATAAAGATGATCGGGGCTCCGGATGAGCTGAAAGAGGAGTTCCCCAAAACCTATCCTGAGATAGACCTGGGTAAGTGCTGTTTCTGTGCCCTCTGCGAGGATATATGTCCCACAGATGCTCTGTGCATGTCCAAGGAATATTCCCTCTCGACCATGGACCCCGAGGACACCTTCATCGAGCCGTTTCCAGACCATGGAGAGGAGGCCGAATGATAGACCTGGTAGTAAGATAAAGAGAGATAATAAGATGAGATAAGGAGGTATAGTATGAACAGACTGAAGATAGATAAGGAGTGGTGGAACGAGGTGGTACCGCAGGGATTACCATATCCGTCGTCAACGCTGATAAGTGGACCTGGGGGCTCAGGAAAACCGTTGATAGGATTCGCTTTCGTTCACGACTGGTTGAGGGCCGGAGGCAACGTCGTATTCGTGCCTCTCCAGTATCCGGATATGGTCTTCGTAAAAAAGACCTTGAAGGACCTTTACGATATGGACTTGGAGGGATACGAAGAGAACACCTCCTACGTGCAGTTCGATCCTGAGATCGAAGGGCATGAAAAGGTAGGCCAGAACGAGTGGAGAGCAAACTTATTGATGCCGGACATATGGGATGAGATGATAGATGAAGCCGAATATTCGATGGCGGATGGTGGAGAATTGGGTACGCTGGTCTTCGCCTCTGCATTGAACATCCTCCTGTTCTCCCCCACATACCGGGAACTGACGGTAGATAACATAGAGAGGCTTTTGCGAGACAAGAGGGGACGATCATTCCTCTTCAATGTAAGCACCAGTGCCTTCCGAGAGGCTGTAAGAGACTGGGAAGAGGCTGCCGACAACCTGATGTTCTCCAGGATGGGAGATGACATGAAACTTTATCTAACCGTAGATAGGTTAGCGAACGAGGAGGTCGCTCTTGACGAGGTCTACGTGCCGATCGAAAGGGAGATGCTGCAGGAGATAAAGGATGTGGCCGAGACCGTCAGGAAGCGAAGGATACCTCAGCTGAAGGAGATCTAAAGGTGATGGATATGAAGGTGACCATCGTATATGACAACACGGTCTATAGGGAAGGTTTAGAGAGTGACTGGGGCATCTCTGCCCTCGTTGAAAAAGAAGGTGTCCCCAAGATACTGTTCGATACAGGGGGCAGTGGACGTATACTGCTCAACAACATGGACAAGCTGGGTGTGGATCCAAGATCGATAGAAGAGGTCTTCATCTCACACGCCCATTATGACCATACTGGGGGACTGTCCGCGCTCCTCACTGAGAACAGAGAAGTCACGGTCTGGAAACCCCCTTCCTTCAGAGGGGTCAAGAATGCAGAGGAAGTGGTCACGGTCGAAGGGCCGGCTGAACTGCATGACGGAGTCCATTCTACGGGAGAACTGCAGGGTATCGAGCAGTCGCTGTGCGTGGAGACCGAAAGTGGTATCGTCGTTCTGGCGGGCTGCTCCCATCCAGATATGGGAAATATACTGAAGATTGCCTCTCAGTTCGGCGATGTCCATGGTATAATCGGGGGACTTCATGGGACGAAGAGCGGACAGCTGAAGGGCCTCGAGTTGATATGCGCAACCCACTGCACCCAGCACAAAGAAGCCATCAGGAAGAGATATCCTGAGCAGTACATGGAAGGGGGAGTTGGAAGGGTCATAGAGATCTGATAAGGGATGATGTTCGTGTTTGAAGATAACTAGTTCGATCGATCTGTAAAGCAGGAGAAAAGATCATGAAATATAAGAGGTAAAAGGATGAAGAACGAGATAGATGTATCTGAAAGGATTAGAAATATAGAGAAATCAGCCATACACGAGATGACCAGATTGTCCAAGGATATAGACGACGTAGCGTTCATCTCCTGGGCGAAGCCGACTTCTAAGACGCCCAGACATATACGAGACGGTGCTATAAAGGCCATAGAGGACGGCTCGGTCGGAGGCTATTCACAGAGTGAAGGATTACCGGAACTCAGAGAAGAGATCGCCAAGAAGCTGAGAAGGGACAACGATATAGACGCTAGAAAGGAGGAAGTGATGGTCACAGTGGGCGCTATAGAGGGACTTTCGGCCGCCATGATGACCGCCATCGACCCAGGAGACGAGGTCATCCTTCCTTCACCGACGTACTCGACCCATATAAGGGAGATTTTACTTGCTTCTGGCAAACCAGTCTTCGTGCCCAGTATAGAGGAAGAAGGTCATGCTCTGGATATCGAAGGTATCGAAGAGGCCATCACGCCGAAAACGGAGGCTATAATATACTGCTCACCGAGCAACCCGACCGGTGCTGTTTACACCGAAGAGCAACTAAAACAGCTGGCCGATATAGCATTGGAACACGACCTAACGGTCATCACCGACGAGGCCTACGAGTATTTTACATACGACGGTCAGGAGCACTTCAGTATCGGCTCGATACCTGAGATGAAGAAGAACACGATCAGCGGTTTTACCTTTACGAAGACGTATGCCATGACTGGCTGGCGTCTGGGTTATCTTCACGCCGACGAGGAGATGATCAAGCAGATAAAGAAGGCACACATACCCTTCGCGATATGCGCTCCAGTTGTTTCTCAATATGCAGCACTTTCAGCTCTAAAGGGACCACAGGACTGCGTTGAAGAGTTCAGAGAGCATTACCTTTCTGGACGTGACCTGATGTGCGACCGTCTTGACGAGCTGGACGAGGTCTTCGATTATCAGAAGCCAAAGGGGTCTTACCTCATGTTCCCCAGGGTTAAACTCGAAGAGGGTAAAGACTCTACCAGTTTCGCTAAAAGACTGCTGAAAGAGGCGAAGGTTTCAGCTACTCCCGGGATAGCGTTCGGTCCGACGGGAGAAAGCCACCTCAGGATGTCGTTCTGCGTTTCCGAGGACATGATAAACAAGGCCTTCGACCGGATGGAGGACTATTTCACATAGGATAGATGATAACGATGGACGACGAAGAGATACTCGCCATGGAGCCCGGAGAGGAGATGAACAAAAGGGTTGCCGAGAAGCTGATGGACGGGGTTTCTGGTGACTATTCTCAGGACGTTTCCTCCTCCTGGAAGGTGGTCAAAAGACTCTGCGAGACGGGGTGGAGGATGGATATCATGTCCTCCAAAAAGGAGGAGAACGTGGGCGGTATCAAGATGGTGAACGGCACTCCAGTGAGCTTGAACTTCCTCGCGGAACGGGTGAAGTGCGATAACCTTCCAGAGGCGGTATGTAAGGTCGCTTTACTGATCAAAAACAACTCCCATCGTATCGAGGATATCGTTTCTGATACTGGTCAACGAAGCATTTAAGGTGATGTAAACCATATCATCCAACATGGAAGAGAAGCTCTCCTACGGGCCGGTACCGTCAAGACGTCTGGGCCAGAGCCTAGGGGTCAACAACATACCTCCCAAGATATGCACCTATTCATGCATCTACTGCCAGCTCGGAAGGACTCTTGATATGCAGGTGGAGAGGGAGGAGTTCTACACAGTGGAAGAGGTCTTTGAGGCGGTGAAGGAGAAGGTCGAAACTGCTGAAGAGAACAACGAAGAGATAGATCACATCTCGTTTGTACCGGACGGAGAACCCACTCTGGATAGGAGTTTAGGAGAGAAGATAGAAAGGGTAAAAGACCTGGGTCAAGAAGTTGCGGTCATATCCAACGCTTCCCTGATTTACGATGAAGAAGTGAGGGAAGACCTATCCAAGGCGGATTGGGTCTCCCTTAAGATGGACGCCGTTTCCAAAGAGGGGTGGAAGAAAGTCAATCGACCGCACAAGGACTTGGACTTGGAAAGGATCATGGACGGCATACACAAGTTCTCAGATATGTTCAAAGGAAGTTTGAACACCGAGACCATGCTGGTCGAAGGAGTGAACGACTCCACATCGGAGCTGGATAAGATAGCTGATGAGCTGGTCGATATAGACGCGGATAAGAGTTATATCGGGATACCGACGAGGCCTCCAGCCGAGGACTGGGTTAAGCCGCCGGATGAGAAGAAGATAACCGAGGCCTACAGGATATTCGAAGAAGAAGGTCTCGATGTTGAATATCTTATCGGTTATGAAGGCGACACATTCGCTTCCTCCGGTGACCTGAAAGAGGACCTACTGAGCATAACCTCGGTGCACCCCATGAGAGAGAGGCAGGTGGAGAAGCTGATCTCGAAGTCTAAGGGTGATTGGTCCGAGGTCCAGGAACTCATCGAAGAGGAAAAACTTATAGAGACGGAGTTCAAGGATGAAAAATTCTATATGAGAAAACTAGCTTGAGGATGAATCCCAGGGGTAGTACATGACTGAAGAGATAGAGAGATGGGAAAGAGAGGAAGGACCTGATTTTCTCAGGAAGATAGGGCTCGAAGAGGGCGACAAGGTCCTAGATTTTGGAGCCGGCCACGGTCATTACACTCTTCCAGCCGCCGCTGTGGTCAAGGGCGCTGGAACGGTCTACGCGGTGGATAAGGAGGAGGGTCCGCTTCATTCCATAGCCGATAAGGCCTCTGAACACGGACTGAGGAACGTTAGAACGATAAAGAACTCCGGCGGTATAGAGCTCAAGTTCGAGGAAAACTCCATAGACAGGGTACTGCTTTTCGATATACTGCACTACATGGAAAGAGAGGATAGAAGGGAACTGTATCGGGAAGCCAGGAGGATACTGAAACCTGAAGGCGTTCTGTCCGTCTATCCTAAACATACCAAGGAGGACTTCCCCATGGGTGAGTTCGAAGACATGAGCGTGGAAGACGTGGCCAACGAGGTACAGGAATTGGGCCTAGAACTCAAGGATAAGATATACGGGAAGATAGCCCACGACGAGGGACTCGTTGAAGGCTGTGTTCTGAACTTCATCAAATGAAAGAACTAGTGAGCCACATGGAACCCTTTGAACGATACACGGAACGCTACGAGGATTGGTTCGAGAGGAACAGATCTGCGTATAAATCGGAGCTCAAAGCCGTTGATGAGTTGTTACCGGATGAAGGCGAAGCCCTAGAGGTGGGAGTCGGAACTGGCAGGTTCTCCGAACCTTTTTCAGTTGAACACGGCATAGACCCGTCTTTGAAGATGCTGAAGATAGCGAGGGAAAGGGGCATAAAGGTCGTGCAAGGTACGGGTGAAGAACTCCCCTTCGAAGGTGAAAGTTTCGATCGGGTTCTGATAGTCACCACGATATGCTTCTTTGAAGAACCAAAAAAGGCTCTAGAGGAAGCGAAAAGGGTCCTAAAGCCTGGCGGTGCCATCATCATCGGTTTTATAGACAGGGAAAGCCCTATAGGTAGAAGATACCAGGAGAAGAAGGAGGAGAACGTGTTCTACAGGGAAGCTGTATTTTTCTCTGCTCAGGAAGTCACGGAACTGCTTGAAGATGTAGGATTCAAGGATCTCTCTTATGTTCAAACTCTCTTCGGAGTAGAAACGAGGGAGGTCGAAGAACCGAAGAAGGGATGCGGCGAGGGCTCCTTCGTTGTAATCGGAGCTAAGAAATCCAGATGAGGTATTCAATCCTCGTCCACGAACCTTCCGTCGTCCTTCGTATGTGAAAGTTTCTGGACGTTCTCCTCCAGCCAGCCGAAGCTTTCGACCTCGTGCCTGTCGAAATCGGGCACGTAGGGTTTTATGTCCAGTAGAGGCGTTCCGTCCACTATATCCACGTTCTCGACGAAGAGCCTGTTCTTCTCTACCCTCTTCAGTCTTACGGTCGAGATACCGACGGGGTTCGGACGGCTGGGCCCCCTCATGGCGAAGACGCCGTGCTCTTCTTCGTCCATGTACGGTTTTACCTCCAGTGGCGCCTTGGTGCTTCTATGAAAGTGGTAGATCAGTATTATATGTGAGAAGCCGTCCAGGTCTTTTAGACCTTCCGCATATTTGGAAAATATCTCGACCTCTCCTTCTACACCTTCAGCTCCCTTCGGTTGGATGGGCGTTCCCTCGGCTTCTTTGTTCGGCGTATGGATGACTCCTATGGATTCATATCTTATCTCGTCCATGTTTTCACCAACTGTACTGTCTCTTTAATCCTTTTCTCTCGTGGGGCTTCTGAGCAGTTCTATCTCGTCTTCAAAGAACTTGTCCAATGCCTTCTTGACCTTCTCTCCCTTCACGTGATATATGTCCACCAGATGGTCCCTCATGGTATGGAAAGAGATCTCCCCGATCTCTCTCGTGAAGAGGTAATCTATCTTCTCGTCTATAAGCAGGTGGGAAGCGTTGAGCCCGGCTCTAACCTCTCTATCTTTGTACTCGTTCTCTATGACCTCGAAGCTCTCTACGCTGTCTCTTTCTTTGTCCACGGAGACCACGGCATAATATGGAGCTCTACCGAAATGGTCCGAGATGTTGGAATCTAGGCCCTTCTTCTCATCGATTGGTATGGCGATCCTGCTCCTGGACGTTTTATAGGGCTCTATGTGCGTTGTGAAATCATCCAGCCTGTCTATCTCCTCCTTCAGCTTGTTCTCTAGATTATCGGCCACCTCATGAGCCCTGTCGACGTCCACGAACTTCCTCACCATGACGGTGGATTCGCCGAATATGAAGGGGCCGGATTTCCTCAGTTTAAGGTCCTTGAAGCCCTCTACACCCGAGATACTACCTATGACACGGATCACTTCCTTCTCTATCTCCTCGCTAGGTGACTTGTCCATCAAGGCGTATATGCTGTCCCTGATCGATTCCACACCCACTTTCATTATCAGGAGGGCTATAGCTATGGTGGTCAGACCCTCGACGTACTGTATCTGGTAGTAGCTTAAGATGACCCCTAAAAGGACCACAAGAGAGGACAAGACGTCCATCATGGATTCCTTAGAGTTTACTATGAGGGACTGGGAGTTCGTCACCTCTCCCATCTTCTTCTGGTACCTGGATATGAGGAAAGAAATTATGACCGAGGAAAGAGCGACCGAGACCGCGACGTAGGTGTGAGAGACCTGAGAGACCTCGAACAGTTTTGAATAGCCCTCTCTGATGAACTCGAAGGCCGCGTACATGATGAAGAGAGAGACGAACAACGTTGCTATGGACTCCGCCTTGTAGTAGCCGTAAGGGAACTCCTTGTCCGGGTCTCTTCTAGATAGTTTAAGACCGAACCAGGAGGCGAATATGGGAAAGACGTCCGCCGCGGAGTGCAGGGCGTCCGTGATCAGTATGAGGTTTCCGGACAGAACGCCGGCTATCCACTTGGCTGCTGCTAAAACCACCGTGAGTATGGTCGTTGTTAGAGCCGCTCTCTCACCCTTCTTCAGCGTTTCATCTTTATCGGTCATCTGTGAGGATCACTCCCATCTGCCTATCATCCTCGCTCCACACTCGGGACATCTGATGCTCGAGCAGGGCGTCCCTCTTCGGTGCTTCTCCTCGTGTCCACAGTTAGGGCATACACACGTTTCTGGCGGTCCGCCCTGCCCTCTTCTTTTTCTTCTTCTCATAGATATCCCGATGTTTTACACTTATGTGTAGTTATTATTAAATATTGAGATTTTGGCTCCTTGTTATAGATGTTAAAAAGATATACCTATCGTGTTACCTTTATCCAAAAACTTATTAATAACATCATTATCTAAGACGTGTTACTCAAGCTGATCTATATGACTCAGGAAGATGATCCGAGGACCGGTGTATGGAGACTTATAGAAGAAGATGACGTCGATTCTCTCTTGGATAAAGCTGCCCGACTTCACGGCCACTACTGTCCCGGTCTAGCGTTGGGAGTCAAGGCCGCCTTCGAAGCGGTGAAAGAGATGGGCCTCAAATCAGAGGGCATGGAAGACGTCCTGGCGATAGTCGAGACGAACAACTGTTCGACGGACGGTATCCAGTTCGTCACGGGCTGTACCTTCGGTAATAACTCGCTGATCTTTAGAGACCTGGGCAAGACGGCCTTCACCCTGGCAAGAAGGGATGGAGAAGGTGTAAGGTTCGTGACAAGAAAGGATGCTGGAGAGAACTGGAACGGTGAATTCCCCGAGTATGAAAGGCTCTTCGAGAAGATAGTGAAAGAGAGGGAGGGCACTGAAGAGGACAAAGAAAGGTTCTCTCGATTGGCTAGAGAGGTCTCACACCATGTTGTCAACGTCCCCGCTGAGAAGTTGTTCAAAGTGGAGGATGTTATGAAGGAGATACCTGAATACGCGCCCATCCATGAAAGTTACGTTTGTGATAGGTGTGGAGAAAGCGTCATGGCGACCAGAACCGTTGAGGAGGACGGTTCTGTTTACTGCCTCTCCTGTTCCAGCCAGGATTTTAACGAACTGACCGGCTACGGCATCGTGAGGGGTTAAAAGATGCATAGGAAGTTGACCTTTTTCGTTCTAGCATTGCTGACCATCTCTATACTAGGTAGTGCGTACTCCGTAAAGGGACAGGAAGAGACCAGAACGGTAACGGATATGCTGGGTAGAGAGGTAGAGATACCCAAAGAGATAGACGAGATCGTCGGTATAGAGGCGGGTGCGCTTCGCCTTCTCACCTATATGAACGCCACGGATATGGTCGTAGGCGTGGAGCAGTTCGAGAAGAGTGATAGTAACAGACCTTACATCATGGCCAACCCAGAGCTACAGGAGAAAGAAAGCATAGGGCCCCAGCACGGTGGAGACCCTGAATTGATAACGGCACAGCAGCCCGACGTCATCTTTTGGACCTATACCACAGTAGGAGAAGCCGACGACCTTCAACAGAAGACCGGCATACCCGTTATAGGACTGAAGTACGGAGACCTAGACGATAAACGTAAAACGTTTTACGACGCCCTAGATATGATCGGAGACGTTCTTGAGAGGGAAGAGAGAGCTGAGGAGTTGAAGGACTTCTTCGATGGCACCATAAAAGACCTGAACGAGAGGACGAAGGACATACCTGAAGAGGAGAAACCCACCTGTTATGTAGGCGGCATAGGTTTCAAGGGACCTCATGGGATCAAGTCCACGGAGCCGGATTACTCACCCTTCCAGTTCTTGAACGCCAGGAACGTTGCTAACGGCTTAAACATGGAGCACGCCATGGTGGACCCCGAGCAGATAATCCAGTGGGATCCAGAAGTTCTTTTCGTCGACGAGGGCGGCTACAAACTCGTCATGAGCGACCTGAAGAACAGTTCAGAGTACAAACAGATAGACGCTATAAAGAACTCAGAAGTTTACGGTGTGCTGCCCTACAACTACTACACCGCTAACTACGGCACCATACTAGCGAACGCCTACTACATCGGTAGTGTGCTCTACCAGGAACAGTTCGAAGATATAGATATAGAGGAAAAAGCAGACCGTATATACGAGGAGTTGGTCGGAGAAGAGGTCTATAGTCAGATGAACGGATCATTTGGAGGCTATAAAGAATTGGATGCCGAGATAAATTCAGACGGTGATAGATCACTATCTCAGGGCTCATTTTATCTTCCTTTAGCTGTAGTTGCCGCATCCTGCATCGTATCTATATCATACTACTGGAAGAGGAAAAGGAGATGACGGAAGAAAAGACCCTCGGGAAAAGATACCAGGAATTCATCTCGAAGAAGATACTGTTCATCATCATATCGGCGCTGCTTCTCCTCTTGTTCCTCTTCATCTCGATAACGCTGGGTGCCTCTGACATCACCTTGATGGACGCCTGTAGAGGCGTTTTAGGGCGGGGCGAAGATTGGAAGGTACAGATAATCTGGCAGATACGTATCCCTAGAGTTCTGTCGGCTGTACTGGCCGGTTTGGGTCTGTCCATAGCCGGAGTGGCCATGCAGAGCATACTGAGGAATCCGTTGGGCTCACCCTTCACGCTGGGCGTCTCTCAAGCCGCCGCTTTTGGGGCCGCCTTCGCGGTCATAGTTCTAGGGGCTGGTTCGACCCAGAGTTCCGTTTCCGATGCGGTCATGCTCAACAATCCATACATCATAACCATCTCGGCCTTCTTCTGGTCGCTTGTCTCTACCGTTGGCATACTTTTACTTTCGAAGATGAGGAACGCCACGCCCGAGACTTTGGTTCTGGCCGGTGTGGCCCTGGGCTCCCTCTTCAGCGCCGGCATGACCTCTTTAGAGTACTTCGCCAGCGACGTGGAACTCGCAGCTATAATATTCTGGACCTTTGGTGATCTGGGCAAAGCGTCTTGGAGAGACTTCGGCATAATGGTCGCGGTCATAGTTCCGGTCCTGCTTTACTTCGTCTGGAATAGCTGGGATTACAACGCTCTAGACAGCGGAGACGAGACGGCTAAAAGTCTTGGGGTAGATGTAGAAAAAACCAGGACCTACGGCATGTTATTAGCTTCTCTGTGCACCGCCGTGATCGTCTCCTTCTTCGGTATAATCGGCTTCGTGGGACTTGTGGTTCCACATATAGTAAGAAAGGTCATTGGAGGCGACGAACGGTTCCTTATACCAGCTTCCGCGGTTTTCGGAGGCGCTTTTCTTTTGGCTTCCGATACCGTGGCTAGGACCGTCCTTTCCCCGATAGTCTTACCCGTCGGGATCTTGACTTCCTTTTTGGGCGCTCCTCTGTTCATCTACTTATTGGTGAAAGGGAGGTCGTACTGGTGAGACTGGAAGTTGACGGTCTAGACTTCAGTTACGATAAGGAAGAGAAGGTGCTGGAAGATATCGCGTTCTCTCTGGACGAGGGAAAGATACTGGCGATCATCGGTCCTAACGGTTCAGGCAAGACAACTCTTCTCAAGTGTATCGGCGATATACTCACTCCCGACCGAGGAAATGTAAGGCTGGACGGTGAAGAACTTTGTGAGCTCGACCAGCAGGACCGTGCGAGAAAGATAGGCTACGTGCCCCAGGTGGAATCCAAAGGCTTCCCGTCCACCGTTTACGATACCATACTCATGGGAAGAAAGCCGTACATCTCTTGGAAGCCCAGTGAAAAAGACAGAAAGATCGTCTCCGATATAATAGATATGCTGGATATTGAGCATCTTGCCATGAAGGAGATAAACGAGCTCTCTGGTGGACAAAGACAGAAGGTCTTCGTCGGCAGGGCTCTAGCTCAGCAGCCAGAGTTACTGCTCCTGGACGAGCCCACCAGCGACCTGGACTTGAAACACAAGCTGGAGGTCCTGAACATGATCAGACGAGAAGTGGATTCTGGACCTTCGGCCATACTAGCCATCCACGACCTGAACATGGCCGTCAGGTACAGCGACAAGATAGTCATGTTGAAGAACGGTAGGGTATATGATTCCGGAGGTCTAGATGTTATAACGCCCGAGAACATCGAATCGGTCTATGGGGTGAAGGTATACATAACTGAACATGAAGGTTGGCTCACAGTGACACCGGACAGGCCGGTGAGCGGTATAACCCTTTAAGTCAATGTATCGAAGAGCCGCCGTTGACTCCGATTATCTCTCCGTTCACGTAGGAGCCCATGTCCGAAGCTAGATATAAAGCCGCTTCAGCTATGTCATCCGGCTCTCCCAACCTCCTGACCGGGATATTTTGTGCCCTTCTTTTTCTCTTCTCCTGGGAATAGCTGGAGATTATATCCGTATCTATCGTACCAGGCGCTATGCCGTTGACGGTTATGCCTTCGGGGGCCAGCTCTAAAGCTAGAGCCCTAGTCAGTCCGAGAAGAGCGGCCTTGCTTATCACGTAGGCGGTCCCATGGTCGGAGCCTTTGAAGGCTAGTTGAGAGGACATGTTGATTATCCTCCCATGGCTCGATTCTTTCAGGTGTGGTAGTGACAGTTTGCTCAGCATGAAGGGACCTCTGGAGTTGACCTGCATCGTTCTGTCATAGTCTTCTATCGTGGAATCCTCTAGATCCTTCCTCCTGTAGATGCCGGCGTTGTTGACAAGGATATCCAAACCGTTGAACTCTTCTGTGAATCTAGTGATCATCTCTCGGCAGTCCTCTTCTTTGCCCACGTCGCCCTGTAAGAGGATGCCTTCGCTCTTCTGGTTCACTTCTTTTAGCGTGTTGCTAGCCTTCTGTTCGTTGCTGTGGTAGTTTATTCCGACTTCAGCGCCTTTCTCCGCGAATTTAACGGCGATAGCTTTACCGATGCCTCTCGAGGCTCCAGTCACTATAGCCCTTCTATCCTCCAGCTTCCTCGACATGTTTGAGGAATCCGATAGAGAGTAAATAAGTATTTTTCTTGAGGAAATTGTTAAATATGAAAAATATGTGTTGGTTGATGCTTGGCCTTGATTGGCTTAGGTTTCCTAATAAGAGCAAATGGCTATACGTTTGCTCCTACGGGGAATCAGAGATTCCCCTGAGTCGCAAGATTTCACTACGTTCAATTTTGCTCCCGTAGTGTAGTCCGGCCAATCATTTTGGCCTCTCGAGCCAAAGTCCCGGGTTCGAATCCCGGCGGGAGCATTTTTATGCGACCAGAGGGTTTCGAACTTTAGTTCGTGAACAAAATTTTTTGGTTAATTTTGTGAGCGTTTGGAATCATGAGTGAAACGAATGATTCTGAACAGAATCCCGGCGGGAGCATTTTTCGTTTTTTCTAAAAATGCGACCCAATGGAAAAATCTTCAGTGATTTTCTGACGCGGGAGCATTTACACATTTCTGAGCCAAGTGAAGAAATTGTAAAAAGGAGGAATCTGTGATTCCTACGCATTTTTCGTTTTTTCTAAAAATGCGACCTAGTGGAAAAATCTTCTGTTTTCTTCCAGCTCAAGAAGAACTCTAACCGCCAAAAATACCGATTTGAACTAAAGTAAAAAGAAAAAAGGGTTTTTACTCGCTGCTTTTTATCCTGTAGACTCCGGTGCCACAGTTGGGGCACTCGCCCTTAACGGCGGGTCTTCCGTTCTTCATCTCGGTCTCTTCTGGATTCTTGATCTCTACCTTCTCTCTGCATTTAACACAGTATGCTTTAGTCATGTTCTCACTCACGGGAGCATTAAAAGAGGAGTATTAAAGGTTTACTTCGTAAAGGTCAGGTGACCGAAGTAAGCCCCTTTCTGTTTTGCCGCAGTTCTACCCGCTAGACGACATTCACCTGCGCGTCCTACCTGCCGGTCGCGGAAAGCTCATCCCGGCGCGTTTGGACTTGCTCCAGTGAGGTAAGTGGCCGTTTCATCGTTCCCTTCAGTTCAGTGCTCGGTGGGTTGACTCACCCGCCTTGCGGCGGACTTCGCGCACCTCATAGCTCCCCGAAGGACGTGTCGTTTCTGCGCCCTGAAACCTGGACTCTCGCCCCACCGCCTTGCGACGGTCCACCTTTCCTGTGGAGAGGGGACTTTCCTCAGGATGATCCCGTCGGTCGTCCTCGGTCTCCTGACCAGTATAAGCATCGACGCTGATAGATATAAAATTATTGCCCAAGATAAGGCAAAGGTTATTATCCTCTTTCAATATATGATAAGATAGGGAGAAAGAAGATGAGGCGCACTCAAGAGATCCGCCTAAGAGAGGACAATTTAGAAGATATAGTTTGCTGCCCCGGTGGTGCGGAGGTGGAGGGCAAGGGCTTGAAGGGTGACCTTGACAAAACTGTAGAATGGCAGAGAGAGATGCTCGAGGAAGGGATGACCGGTTTTATATCCTACCTGGGAGACGAACCAAGAGGTTTTATAGAGTACATGCCGGCGGAGAAAGCGCCTTTTCCGATAGAGGGCCCTGAAGCCGCTGTCCTGATGTGTTACCACTGGGTACGTTCAGGAAATGAAAAAGAGGAAAGTCATCTCGACCATGAAGAAAGACTGATAGAACTTGTCTTGGACGATGCCCGGGAAAGATATGCCGGTATAGCTACCCTCGGATGGGATCATCCCGTACATTTTCCAACCGAGATGCTGCAGGACCTAGAGTTCGAGATGATCGATTCCGAAGAACACCTCTCGGTAATGTGGCACGCCTTTGAAGAGGGGGCTGAAAAACCATCCTTGGTAGGACCGAGCTTCGAACCTAGAGATTTATCAGGGGAATCAAAACTAGCCGTTGACTCAGCCCACAGCAACCGGTGCCCATACAGTATAAACAACTCGAGAAAATTGAGGGATGTTTTAGAGGAGGTCGATAAACAACGTATAGAGCATATAGAGCACGTTATAGATACGCATGAGGATGCCATAAAATACAGTGTTTCTCCGTGGAATTGGGAGTGGCTCTATCTCAATGGAGAAGATGTCCCGATGTTATTCACCAAGCCTGAAGAGTTGAAAGAGATAATAGAGAAGAGCCTAGAAGGTTTAGTCAGTGACCGGTAGGCGCTTCAACACCTTCGATAACCCATCGACCGGAAGATGAATCGTAAAGGAACTTACCTTTGACCACGGCTGGATCGTCGTTCGTGATTGTGTAATCTTCACTGTAATCCCATCCCTTTATACTGCAGCTTAAGTAGTGATCGCCACCTTCTAGAGGTGATAGCTCGAATCTAGTGGTATTGTAATTACAGCTCAAATGGTGGACGTCGCCTCTAACTTTTACTTCCATGTCTTCATACCACTCTGGATTTTCCAGTAGTGATGAGATAGGTGTGAAACTCGAATACGCTTTTTTAGTTATCTTCAGGTCCGAGATCCCGTTGACCTGGATGGTGTACTCCTCCTGGTACTCGCTCAACTGCCCAGTAACCAAGACCTCGGAACCGGACCTCAGTTTCTTCTTTTCCTCCAAAGGTAGGTTCTTGACCACTTTGTCCTTAACCATCACATCTATGGAGGAAGTGGAGAACTGTTCTCTCAGCACTAAAAAGTAAGTGTCCTGATACTTATCTAACTCGGTTATGAATCCTCTAGTCTTGATGGATGTTCCCAGCATATTGGAGTCAATGTCAGATATCTCTATCTCTTTCGCGTCCTGCCGTGCGGTATAAACGTACAGAGAGGACGTTCCTATCAAAGAGACGACCACACATATCAGAAGTATCTTGTTCTTCTTGTTCTCACCCAATATATCCAGCATCTTATCTATCCTATGAATTCAGTCAGTTTCTCCTCCAAGACCTCGGCGGGTATATCCGCCAGGGATACTTTGGTCGTTCTTCCAGAACCGTCCGATATCGTTTTGGTATCCAAGAGCCCTTCGTCGGCTAGAGTCTTGATATACTTCCAGAACTGTGTATGCCCCAGCTTCTTCTTCTCGTACTCCTCGCATATAATATTATACGTTTCTTCTATCTCCCCTGTCTGAGTATAGGACTGCTTCTTCAGTTTTCGAGTGGAAGCCAGAAGGATCAGTCTCTCCTGCTCGTTCAGTTTCTTCAATTTACGTTCCGTCATATAGGGGTCAACTTCGGCCTTGGCCGATCTAACATCTTCTGGCTTTATCTGGTCCCGGCCGTCCATCTCTGCTATCAGTCCCGCTTTTTCTAAAAGTTCAATGCCGAACCTGGCGTCCCCTTTTCTTCCAGATATATCGGCTAGAAGAGACAGCTCGCTATCCTGGATGGCGCCCGGATAAAGAGCCATCTCTGCCCTCTGCTCCAGGATGGGATACATCTCTTCAGGATTGTATTTAGGAAACTTGATCCTGTTGCTCCTTTTAAAGGAACTCAGGGCGCTCTCATCCAGCAGTTCGAAGGCGTTCTTCTGTGAGATCAGGAACAGGGAAACGCTTCCCTGAGGTGCTACACCTTCCTCGTCGAATCTAGAGAGTAAGTAGATCAGTTCCGACCCTTCCTTCTGTATGAGGGCATCGGCTTCATCTAAAACTACGATAAGATGTGTGTTCCTCTCCTTTATCTTGCTGTCTAGGGTCTTCATCATCTCGTCCACGGAGAAGCCCCTGTCCGGAAAGCCCTTATCGAAGTGATGCACTATCTTCCACATGGCGGCGCTGTTGTTGTTCCTCCTTCGACAGTTCACCAAAACGTGGTCCAGGGCCTGTCCCTTCTCCTTTGCCCACTTCTTGAAGTCCATGCAGAAACGTTTGGCCGTTGCAGTCTTTCCTGTGCCTACGGGCCCGTGGAGGAAGACGTTCTGCGAGATCTCGGAATCCAGCACGCCCCTGTAGAGTCCGAACAGCTCGTTCATCTGCTCGTCCCGGTTTGGCAGTTCGTCTGGAACGTAATCGAATGACAGTTTCTTTCGATTTTTTATGACTCGGCTAGCGCTGTCTCTAAAGCTCATCTTAACCACTCCTATCGGCTCACTCTATATCTAACTTCGCCCCGCAGTTTTCGCAGGTCTCGGCCGTGATCGGATTGTGCTCTTTACACACAGGACATTCCTTCTTTTCTATATCCTTGTCCTCTTCGTTTTCTTCTTCTGATCCCTCCACCAGGACCGCTTCTTCTATCACAGCCTCCTCTTCTTCATCTATCGTTTTCTTATGGTATTCTTCTTCCTCTGCGTCCTCTCCTATCGGTACCACTCCATCCTTGATCTCTGCATTCTGGGCTCTCCTGAGTATTCCCCCATACTCTACGGAACCTTCGACTTTTACATCCTCATCTAACCACACATCTCTTTCACATGTTATATCTTCGGTCCTGGATCCGCTTTTGATGTGTATCTTGTCCTCGCCCATGATCTCCTTTGCAAGAACGTTCTCTTCTAGGTGGACTTCCCCCCCCTCTATAGCGCCTTGGACCTCACTTTTGGTCCCTATATTCACGATACCTTCCTCGCTGATCACCTCCCCTTCTATTTTCACCTCTTTCTGGATATCCACATCTCCTACAGCAGATATCGAGCCCTTGATCACGTCCTTTCGTCCGATCTTTACATCTCTAGAGGATCTTATGTCTCCCTGTACGACCATGTTCTCGCTCAGTTCTATGTCGCCTTTGGAGGATATCACTGTTACATTTTTCACTTCAGTTTTTACCTTTTCGAGCAGTATCTCGTTCTCTTCGTTCAACTCCTCTATCTCCCCTTTCAGTTCCTTCTTTTCCCTTTCCAGCTTATTGATCGCTTCTGTCTGAGAGTTCTCTTCCTTGTTTCCTCCCCCTCTCCCTTCGAGGAGTTCTTCCTGCCTCTTTAAAAGCCTTCGATTCTCCTTCTCTAACTCATTTATTTTCTCTTTAAGCTCCTTCTTCTCCTCCTTCAGGCTCTTGACCTGTTTGAGGTAGCTTTTGATCTTATTCTGGATGTATTCCTTCTTGTCCTCTTCAGTGTTTCCTTCCATCGATTCCACTCGGTTTCGCTGCTCTAATTATATCTCAAGCTATATAAGACTTTATAAGAATTATCCAGTATCTCAACCGTTCTGGATATTCTCTATTATGCCCTCCATCCTTTCCACCTCGAGTATGCAGAAAAGGTCTCCCCGTTTGGACAACCTTTTGATGTTCTTAGCCATGACCTCTTCGCGGTGCTCCTCCAGTTTCTGGAAACCCTTCAGTTTGTTTATCAGGTTGTCCCACTCCATGGCGAACTCTCTTGAGTTTTCGGCATCGATGCTTCTCTTACCCAGTCTTTTCTCCCTGAACGACTGCCTCAGCCACTGTACGCCGGTCACGTGGTCACAGTAGGCCATGGTGTAATGCTCCTCGTCCATGTCAACCCCTTCGATCTCCTTGTCGTTCTCCCTGCAGTATCTGAGGAAGAAAATGTAAGACGGAGGCGGTAGACTGACCTCGCCGAAACGCTCCAGATTTTCCGCGTAGATCCTCTCCGGAGTGCTCGGCTGTATGTCCACATCCTTCGAATCGTCGTCTAGAAGCTGTTTCAACCCGTCCAGTTCCTCTCCCGATATCGGTAAAGTGCCGACTTTAAAATCGTGGTCCAACTTTTCGAGTTTTGATTCCACCCTCTCGGCTTCGGAAGTCAGTCCTTTAACCACGCCCATCAGAAAGACCCTGGAACCGTTCAAGTTCAACTCTTTCAATCTATTTTGCCTCCTTCCTTTCCATGAGTATCTTCACGATCTCCTCCCTGTCATCTATTTTCTTCAGCTCGTCCTTGTCTATCAACGGGATCCCCTCTATGTTTGTATGGATGTACCTCTTCCGTATGAATATGACCGACTCTTTTTCGGTTATATCTGAAAGGCTGGACACTACTTTAGCCTTCTTCTTTATGTTCTGGTTGTCCTCCGAGGTTATGCCGCTCAGCATTATCCTGTCCTCTGCGTCGTCTGCCGTCACGGCCTCGAAGGGACATCTCTGTGTTGGAACTATCCTGTAGCCCATGGACTGGAGACAGTCGAAGACCAACTTTTCCAAGCCGGAGAACCCGTCCAGGGATGCTGAAGGCTTTTCTTCTTCCTCCTCTTTATGTTCCAACGGATTCAATGGCAGTATCAGGTCCTCCCCCAGGAACTCTTCCAGTTCCACCGCGACTTCAAGGTCTGCTCCCATACCCTTCTCGTACTTCTGTATGGACTTTCTAGAGACCCCGGCCACATCGGCCAACTTACGGAGCGATATCTTCCTCTCCTTCCTCGCCTGCTTGAGCAGCTCCGAGTCCATCTGGACGTAGAAGCCTCCCGGTGCCGAAAACACGTAGGGAGGAACGCCCTCCAGCATCATGTCTTCCAGGGTCCCTATGGACAGTAATGGTATGCCTCTCCTGGAGTAGACCACGCCTCTTTCAAGCTCCCTTCTCCCCCCGTACTTCGCTATGTATAGTGGTGAAGCGTCCAGCGTATCACTCAGGACCTTCAGACCTCTCGTGTTCTCCTCTCTCGTGCTGTCTGCATTTAAAACGGCACGGATGATGATCAGGTCTTCGTCTTTCCTGGCTATCAGATCGAAGGCGATGCCGCTCTCCCGATACGTGTCCGTTGTATAGAACCCGGCCTTCGTCAGGATTTCCTGAGCTTCCTGTATCAACTTTAATCTGTGCATCTATAATTTAATTCATTGAGGTTCTATATAAGAATAACGGTCCTTTGGGGTTAAAACGCTCATATCCGGGTGCAGCCCCGCTTCAACCACTGCCATACTGCTCTTCGGACGTAGAAGAACGTTTGAGTCAGGGTCCTGCTGACACCTCCGACGTGGGTGTTCTTCCTCTCTATCTCTTTTATGGCCTCCTCCCAGGAGTCTACCTTTTCGAAGATGGTGTAGGATTTTCCAACGGTTTTCAGCCGGTGGCTGTCGCTCCCGCCCACCACGGGCAGGTCTAAACTATCTGCGAGTTTCTGGGCCATCCTGTTCTTCCGGGGCCAGGTCCTGCCGTTCATGCCCTCGATGGAGTCCCAGTGGTTGTCCAGTACGTTATCTTTGCCTATCCCGGACCAGAACCTGAACGGGTGCACCGCTACTGCTAAACCTCCATGCTCCCTTATGGTCTCCACCGCGCTCTCTATGTCTTCCTGCCTTCCGATCTCCTCCTGAAGGCCCAGAGCGCCTACATGGCCTGCAGGAGTACTGACCTCTATACCGGGAACGAGGATCAGGTCCATATCTTCAGCTATCTTCCTCGCTTCCTTGTAGCCGGATAAGGTGTTGTGGTCCAGGAATGCCAGGCCGGCCAGATCTCTTTCTCTCGCTGCCTTCAGTATGTCCTTGGCCGAGGACTTCGAATCCCCCGAGTGCTTGGAATGTATATGCAGGTCGAACTTCATCGCAATTCATCCCTGATGAGTTCCTTCATGTCTTCGTTTTCAGTGCTTTTCTCTAATAAGCTTTCTATCTTTTTCGTTAATAGTCTTTTCTGTCTCTCATCAGCCAAGGGTAATCTCGTCGCGTGCACCATCGCGTTTAGAAGGGGGTCCTCTCTGCTTAGACCTTTTTCCTCACCCCTTTCCTCCAGTATTTCTCCCCTGATCCTTTTGATCCTCGCCTCTCCGTACTCGTCCTTTTCGTGAGTCTCCTCCTGGTCGATGACCTCACAGAAGTAGGTCTTGGTGGCGTGCTTCGGGAAGAAGTATCCCTCGCTCTTTTGAAGTTCGTCTTTATCCAGTTCTGAATAACCGGTTCTGTTGTGCCCGGTCAAGGCAGCTTTGTAGAACAGTTCGTGAGAACAGCTCAGAGAGAAGGTGAATCTCGATCCAACGGATAGATTCTCAGCGGTGTCACAGGGCCGGTAGACCCTCAGCGTTATGCTCTTGCCTTCCAAATCTCCTCCCATGGCCGCCGCGTTAAGGAATTCATCCCAGGAGACCACTATCCCCTCGTGATAGGTCATGCTGAGACCGTCCTATCTTCTCGAGATGATGCTAAAGGGAAAAATTCAGGCCACTTCCATACCGCCCTTCACCTGTTGGCCCTCACCCTCTTCACCGGGGAGGTTTACTTGTGGTAAGGGTATCGGCGGCGGGAGCTGGAGGTCCCTTGCTATTATAACGGCCTGGGGGATGCAGTTGTTTATTATGGTCGAATGTACCTCTTTGGCTATCTCGTTGGGCATCTGGTCCTTCTTCCTCCATTTCTTCGCTAGGTTCGGGTCTCCCCCTACGTGAAGTATCTGACCCTCGAGCTTTATGATACCCAGACCGGAGTAATTCGCTGTAAATCTGAAGTGTATCTCGTTCTTTTTCTTGTCCAACTTCTTTATCTTGGTGACCGAGCTGTTGTGGTCTATGCGCACGTTCTGCTGCTGTCCATCCGCATCACTGAACCTCTCTCCTTCGATTGAGTTCAATTTGAAGTTCTTTATCGGCATGGAAGGGAACTACGAGAGGAGCCTTTATAACTTTTTTGTGAGTTTTGGTCACCCGCCTTTTACCGCGTAGAAAAGGTTATATACGATATAGTTTCATCCGAAACTAATATGGGAAACGCCTTCTCAGTTCACCGACTACTCAACATGGTCCACAAGAGGACGCTCAAGAAGTTCAGGCATAAACTGGAGCCATACGAGTTTACCAGGGGGGAGTTCCCCTTCCTGCTCCATCTACTGAGGGAGGGGGACGGCGTGACCCAGAAGGATATATGCGAAAGGATTCCTATATCGAAGGGCACCACGTCCAAGATGATAAACAATCTGGTCGATAAGGGATACCTGAGGAAGGAAAGGGACCAGGAAGATAGGAGGGCAACAAGGATATACCTGACTGAGAAGAAAGAGGAGCTAGAGGGTCTGATACAGGATATAGATAGGGAAGCGGAGGAGACCCTGCTGAGGGGATTCGATGAGGGTGAAAAGAAGGAACTGCATGGATATCTCGAACGTATATTGAAGAACCTAGAGGGAGAGAACGGCCAAAATGCATGATAGGACCGAGGGTGTGAAGAAGCTTTTAGGAGAGCCAAAGAAAGCGATACTGTCCATCTCGCTGCCCATGATGGTGGCCATGCTGGTCAACTCCATATACAACATAGTGGACGGCTTCTGGGTTGCCGGACTGGGGGCCGATGCTCTCGCTGCTGTTGGTCTATTCTTCCCCTTCTTCATGGTCGTTATAGCATTGGGTGCTGGGATAGGGGTCGGCGGCAGCTCGGCCATCTCGAGGAGGATAGGGGCCAACAATAAAGAAGGGGCCGATAACACTGTGGACCACACTATAATCATAGGTATAGTACTGGCTCTGGTGATAAGCCTCCCGATGCTCCCGTTCCTAGACGATATGTTCAGCGCCATGACCAGTAACACGAACGTTGTGAAGATGGCAACTCAATACGGCTCCATCATCCTGGGTGGGGCGTTCATCCTCATCTTCTATAACATGGCCAACGCTATACTGAGGGGTGAGGGAGACACGAAGAGGGCCATGTACGCCATCATTTTCGGCTCGGTCATGAACGCCTCTCTTGATCCGGTACTCATATACACCTTGGACCTTGGGGTGGCCGGTGCAGCGTGGTCGACCGTTTTATCCATGTCCGCCACGTCTCTTATATTCATCTACTGGCTCTTCCACAAGAAGGACACCTTCGTTGACCTGGACCTCAGGCACTTCAGACCGGATAAGGATATACTCAAGGAGATATTCGAAGTGGGGATACCCTCCTCGTTGGCTCAGCTCTCCATGTCGTTCTCCATCGTGGCCCTGAATGTGATAGTCATAGCTGCCGGAGGCAGCGACGGCGTGGCCGTTTTCACCTCGGGCTGGAGGATAATCAATATAGGCATCATACCTCTGATCGGCATGGCCATGGGGGTCACCGCCGTGACCGGTGCGGCTTACGGTGCCAGAGAAAAAGAGAAATTGAAGATATCTTACCTCTATGCGGTCAAGATAGGCATCATGATAGAGGCCGCCGCTTTCCTGATCGTTTTACTCTTCGCTCCCCAGATCGCGTATATCTTCACCTACTCGCCGGATTCGGCCCGTATCTACGGGGATCTCGTTACGTTTTTGCGGATCACATCTCTTATGTTCATAGTCGTTCCCCTGGGCATGTTGACGTCCTCCATGTTCAGGGGTGTGAAGATGGGTGTCAGGTCTCTGATCGTGACCATATTGAGGACGATATTCTTCCAGGTACCCTTCGCCTTCCTTTTTGGTATAACATTAGGCTATGGATTGATCGGTATATGGGCAGGCATAGTTCTTGGCAATCTGACCGCGTCCGTCATAACCTTCATCTGGGGGAAGATAACCGTAGAGACCATCTTCGAAGATATGGAGGAAGAGCCGAAAAAAGCGTTCTCATCGAGCGAATGACCGTTCTTTTTCTAAAAACGGCTAAAAACACTAATATCTAAGCAAAATGTTTATAATCATCAAGAGCAATCTAAAAGGTACTCATTATACACTAGCAGGGGTAAAAATGTCTCCAGCAAATTCACTGGAATCTATACTAGAAAAGATAAAAGAGAAATCTGAGATAACCGAGGTAACCTTGGTCTCCAGGAGCGGTATGCACGTCTCTGGAGATGTTCCTCAAAAGGCGCACAGAGAGACCTTCGTTGCGATGTCGGCCATATTACTGGGTTCTGCTGAAACCGCTACATCGGAATTGGATGACGAACTCTCCTATGTCTCGGTGAAGTTGAAGGAGAGTATAATATTGATACAGGACGCGGGGCCTTCAGTCCTACTGGTATCCAGACTGGAGAAAGATGCTGACATCGAAGACGTGTTAGATTATATTAAAGGCTTTATAGAGGATATCCAGGATTCTCTATAATCGATAAGGGGGATTTAACATCACAGACGACAGGATTGGTTTTATTAATTGTAATGTCATACCTATAGAAAATCGTTCTGAGTTATATCATGGATTTATGGTAGAGCAGGGTAGGATAAAGAATATCGACGACTACGACAAGATAATGTCGAAGAGTGACGAGAAGGTGGACCTAAAGGGGCTCCACATCTTACCCGGTTTTATAGACGCCCACACCCATCTGATAGAGATGGGGCTCAACATGGACCGCTTGGACCTCTCCGAAGCCACTTCTTTGGAGGAAGCTAAGTACTATCTGGAGAAGGAGGCGGAGAAGACGGAAGAAGGGGAATGGATAGTGGGCATAGATTTCGATGAATCTGAATGGAAGACCACGGAGTTCCCGGAAAAAGAAGAACTGGACGAGGTCAGTGACGAACACCCCGTGATAATCAAGCGGGTCTGCGGCCATATAGGCGTCGCGAATTCTAAAGCTCTGGAGATCATCGACGATGAGTGGGAGAACATAGACTACGAGACGGGGATGATGAAGGAAGGCCCGATCTTACATCTAAACGAACTTGTGAACATCTCTAAAGAGGATAGAAAGGAGGCCATAGAGAGAGGGATAGAAACGGCCCATTCCTTGGGTATCACCAGTATCCACGATATCGTTGATAGAGATGGCTGGGAAGCCTACAAAGAGCTGGACGAAGAAAAGGACCTTGGCCTCAGGGTCAGATGCTACATGTATCATGAAGATATAGATGACCTGGAGCCCGTGAATGAGAGCGAGTATCTGAAACTCCAGGGGGTTAAGGCCTTCGCTGACGGCTCGATAGGAGGTCATACCGCCGCCCTTCATGAAGAATACGCGGATGATCCGGGTAACCGGGGTATATTGCTCCTATCGCAGGACGAGATTGAAGATATCATACGGGATGCGGAATCCAAGGGATTCCAGGTTATGCTGCATGCCATCGGTGATAGAGCCATATCCACAGCTTTGGACGCCTATGAAGAGGCCTCCACCCGTGCGGAACTGAGGCACAGGATCGAACATGCAGAGGTACTCTATGAAGAGAACGTTCTAAGGATAAGGGACCAGAACCTGGTCCTATCTACTCAGCCAAATTTTGCCTACAAGTGGTCCAGACCGGGGGGCATGAACGAGAAAAGACTGGGTAAGGAAAGGCTCAAGAAGTGCAATCCTTACTGGGACATCCAGCGTTCCCTCGTCAAGATGGCCTTCGGTTCCGACTCCATGCCCATGTCCCCCCTCTTCGGAATACATTCCGCCGTGAACCACCCGATACTGGAACAGAGGATATCCGCTTATAACTCGGTCCAGAGCTATACCATGAACGGAGCCTACGCGACTGGAGATGAGAACCAATTCGGTACGTTCAAAGAGAACAGGTTAGCCGATTTCGTCGTACTCTCCGATAATCCCTTGGATGTCGACGATGTTGAGGACATAGAGGTCAAGATGACCGTCGTGGGCGGTAACGTGGTCTATGACGATAGAGACTGAGCTCTTTTAAAAAAAGTTTATTTTCCCTCTTCCGATTACCTTATATAACCCCATTTTGTTAGGCCGGACGTGGTAAAATGAGCGAGATTCCGTCCGATTTGAAATATACCGAGGAGCACGAGTGGGTAAAGACCGAAGATGGGACTATAAGATATGGTATAACTGACCATGCTCAAGATGAATTGGGTGACCTCGTCTATATCGAACTACCGTCAGAGGGAGATGAACTTAGTAAGGGAGATATGATCGGAGTCGTTGAATCAGTGAAGACGGTCTCGGATCTCTATGCGCCGGTGTCCGGAGAAGTAAAAGAGGTCAACGAAGACCTAGAGACCGCCCCTGAGGTGATCAACAGTGATCCATATGGTGAGGGCTGGATAGCCGTGATAGAGCTCTCCGATAGGTCTGAATTGGACTCACTTATGAGCCCAGAGGGATACGAGGAACATATAGGTTGAAAAGATTTCCTTTAAACCTTTTTATATTTTATAATCTCATTTTCATCTATGTTTTAGTTTTCAATTTATTTTGTGATATAAGCAGAATCTCGGAGGTTATCTAAAAAGTGTTATTAAAATATTTTCCATAACCTTTAAAGGACCTTCTTACCATATATAGTGATAGAAGAGGAGAGTTAAAATGAAGCAATCCTCTAAAATTGTATCCCTCACGGTAGTGATGGCCCTAGTACTGCTTCTGGGAGCGGTATCTGGAGCCCAATGGACTCGATGGAATCAGGATCAACCTCAAGAGAATTCTAAGGAAGTTAATGACACACACCTGATGACGGAGGACGAAGTGGAACAGCTGAAGAAGAATGTAGGAATGTACCAGCCCGGAGAGAACTATAACGAGATAATCAACGGGCATGGAACTGGCTTAGCACCACCTTCTACAGAGGATTACAAGGAGATGGAAGGCTCTGTAAAGGTGGTGGAACACGTGGACTCTAACGAGCCCTTATCCGGTTCGGTCGACTTGACCGAAGACCAGTACTTCCCGCCGATAGGGAACCAGGGTTCTCAGGGTTCATGCGCATCCTGGTCTACCGCATATTATGCCAACACGTACATGCAGGCGAAGGCCAACGGATGGGACGTTTCTAGCGGAGGGGACGATCATTTGATGAGTCCTTCATGGGTCTACAACAAGGTGAACGGTGGGAGCGATGGTGGTTCAACCCTTGCGGACCCGATGGCCCTGGTAGAAACGGTCGGCAACGCTGATATGCAGACCATGCCCTACGACGATTCAGATCATATCTCTTGGGGAGACGAATCGGCTTGGCGGGACGCTCCGCAGCACAGGGCCCAAGATTATGAATCTACCAGTGTCAGCAACGTAGATGTGGTCAAGTCTTGGCTCTCAGATGGTTTCGTTGTCAGCATGGCCGTAGATGCGGATCAGTACAACTTCGACGGTGACAACGTTCTCTCCTCACAGGAATACAATGCAGGCAGCCCGAATCACGCCAATACCGTCGTGGGATACGATGACAGCGTGAGTGATGACGGTGAAACCGGGGCCTTCAAGATAGCTAATTCTTGGGGTCAATCATGGGGTCCAAACGGTGATGGAACGTATTACATGACCTATGACTGTTTCCAGACCCTAGCCTACAGTTCGGCCTATCGTTATACCGGGTCATTGTACAACGGCACTACATATCCTCAGATGATAGGGGCAACGGAGTTGAGTTCCACCGGGCCAAGGGATGCAGAAGTCGAGCTTGGAGCGGGCGACCCAGACGATCCAAGCGATACTCACTCCCCACAGTGGGACGGCGGCTCCCACGACTTTCCGTCCTTCATGTGCTTCGACATGACCACTCTAGAAACCGATGATACTTATTCTCAGTACTACCTTCACATAGGCTCCGGTTCCGGCTCCAGCACTATCTCGTCCTTCCAGGTCGAGGCATACCCCACGGGATACACACCAGGAAACCCGGATAACACATCCGGTGAATCATCTGATACCCCGGCAGATACCCCCGCAACGGTAATTGTTGACTTCCAGGGTGGCGGAGGAAACGACCCGCCGGATGCTGCGTTCACTTATTCCCCTGATACACCAGCCGTTGGTGAGACCGTACAGTTCACCGACCAATCCGAGGACCAGGACGGAGGTACCATAACCGATTGGTCCTGGAGCTTCGGTGACGGTTCCAGCAGTTCTTCTCAGGATCCGACCCATTCCTACAGTTCCGAGGGTACTTATACGGTAGAACTGAGCGTGACAGATGATGATGGGGCCACCGCCACGGCCTCCCAGACCATAGAAGTCACCAGCGATGGAGATGACGGCGGCGGTGGTGGTTCCTCTGAGATGGACGAAGATTATGAGGACGGAGCCTCGGGCTGGAGCACGCAAGGTCTCTGGCATCTGGTTTCTGACTCCGACCAGTATGGGGACAGTCACAGCGGTTCCAATGCGATGTGGTATGGTAAAGACTCAACCGGAAACTACGATACCGGTTCGCAGACAACTGGTTCTCTGGTTTCGCCTTCGATAGATCTAACTCAGGCTTCCCAAGCTCAATTGACCTTCTACCACTGGTACGAGACGGAGAGCTACGACGGTGAGTACGATAAGGTCATGGTTTCAGTCAATGGGGACCAGGTTTACTATAGAGACTCGAGTGATCCCAATGTGGGCTCCGAAGGCAACTTCGTGCAGGAAACAGTAGATCTTTCCTCCTACGTAGGTCAGACCATATCCGTCAGTTTCACCTTCGATTCCATGGACGGGACCTACAATGACTATCGTGGATGGTATGTCGATGATATAGCCGTGTCTTCAGATGACGGTGGCGGCGGTGGAGGAAACAACGCCCCAAGCGCTTCCTTCACTTATTCTCCGACCGATCCATCTCCGGGAGATTCGATCCAGTTCACCGATACATCTTCGGACGGCGATGGAAGCATAAGTTCCTATTCATGGGACTTCGGTGACGGTTCCACGAGTTCATCTCAGAACCCCACTCACTCCTACGGCTCCGAAGGGACCTACACGGTTTCATTGACCGTGACTGACAACGACGGGGCGACCGACACGGCCTCGCAGTCAATAGACGTGAGTTCCGGAGGCGGTGGCGGTTCCACCGTGATTGACGATGATTTCGAAAATGGAGCCTCAGGCTGGAGCACTTCAGGTCTGTGGCATCTCGTTTCAGACTCCGACCAGTACGGCGATGCCAACAGCGGTTCCAAGGCGATGTGGTATGGCCAGGATTCTACTGGTAACTACGCTACGGGGTCCCGTACAACGGGGTCCTTGAGCAAATCTGTGGACCTGAGTGGAACCTCATCAGCTACCTTGAGCTTCTCTCACTGGTTCGAAACTGAGAATTACGACAATGGCCAGTATGATAAGGTCATAGTTACAGTGAACGGTAATCAGGTCTACTACAGAGATACGTCGGATTCCAACGTCGGTTCTGAGAACAACTTCGTGCAGGAAACCATAGACATATCATCCTATGCCGGTCAAACGGTGGATATCAAGTTCACCTTCGACTCCATGGACGACTACGACAACGACTACCGTGGCTGGTATGTGGATGATGTCAAGGTCACAGCGGACTCCGGTGGTGGAGGCGGTGGAAATAGTGCGCCTTCAGCATACTTCAGTTACTCCCCGTCGAATCCATCTTCAGGAGAAACGGTTCAGTTCACTGACTCGTCTTCGGACAGTGATGGAAGCATAAGTTCCTATTCATGGGACTTCGGTGACGGCTCAACGTCCTCACAGCAGGACCCCACACATTCATATGGGTCCGACGGTACCTACACCGTTACCCTAACTGTAACGGATAATGAAGGGGCTACCAGTTCGACTTCTAAGGATATCACGGTCGGAAGTGGGGGCGGCGGTTCAACCGTACTAGATGAAGACTTCGAAAATGGAGCGTCCAGCTGGAGCACTTCAGGTCTGTGGCATCTTGTTTCAGACTCCGACCAATATGGCGATGCCAACAGCGGTTCCAAGGCGATGTGGTACGGTCAGGATTCCACTGGAACTTATGATACCGGTTCACCGACGTCGGGTTCATTGAGTGCTTCCGTTGACCTGAGCGGTGCGTCACAGGCAGAACTTACTTTCCAGCATTGGTTCAAGACTGAAAGCTATGATGGTCAGTACGATAAGGTCATAGTTACGGTGAACGGAAACCAGGTCTACTACAGAGATACGTCGGATTCCAATGTTGGTTCCGAGAACAACTTCGTGCAGGAAACGATAGACATCTCATCCTATGCGGGTCAAACGGTGGATATCAAGTTCACCTTCGACTCAGTAGATGACTACAACAACGGATACCGCGGCTGGTACGTGGACGATGTCAAGGTCACAACTGGTACCACCTCTCCGACGGCAGTAGAAAGCACTGATGACGGTAGCGCTCCTCTCCTCAGTATGAGCGAGCAATATACCTCTCTTGATGCCTTGGATCACATGAACGTTGATATCGAGATCGATACGGCAAGCTATTACCGTCGAAAACTCTTCTAAAAAAACCTTTAACCCTTGTTTTTACTTTTTTTAGTTCCTTAGCCTCCTCCGATTTTTCTCCTAGAATACAACTTCTTAGCGCTGATATTCTACCCTTTTGCCCCCCCCATATATGGGGGTACGCTTTATATACCATATTCCTTTTTCCATTTTTGTAGATAAAAGGTGTTCTAGATGGAATGGACGAAGAAAAAGTTGATAACTTCAAGTTTGATCTTGGCCGCTTTGCTAGTGTTGGGCTCTTTTTCCACTCCCGCACTGGACCTTATAAATGATTCGAACACGGATGATGCTGGGCTATCTCAAGGGACGGTCGAGAGTGATGTAGAGACAGAGGAGGACACTAAGAGTGTTCCCTCCAGTTCAGACCTAGACTCTGACGGGTCTACCGCCGAAACTACAGATGGATCCAAGTCTAAATCCACCACCAGCGGTGAAAGCGACAAGTTCTGCATAGAGATACACAAGATCGAGGAGTTGGATAATATGGATGCCGTTGGTTCGGCTGAGTGGTACTACGAACTGAAGGTATCCGACGATGGAGGCTCGACCTGGGAGGTTCGAGAGTCATCAAAACCTTTGGACGACAGTAAAGATACCATGATCGTGGATAACGAGCATTTCTTCGACGTGACCAATGACAAGATACTGTTCCGGATGACCCTAAAAGATGAAGATTCCGCTCTAGACGACACCGCGGACATATCAGAACGGCCGGACAAGGGCTGGTTCGACGACGACGGGAAAGTTTTCAAGGGCGTCTACTGGATGGAGAACCACACCGTGGGGGGAGACCGAACTGAAGAGAACGAGATACACTGGTTGAAGACCAGCGGTGAGTGGGATGATAGTGGAGACGATGAGGATACGAATCTGCTGTTCAACGTTTACGAGAAGGGCAGACCGGACATAAAAAGACCTATCTTTACGGTGCCGAAGATACAGGAGAAGGGGAAGAACATAGAGGTCACTGTCACCTCCAGCGAGGAACCCAATACCTGGAACGTCGAGCTCTTCACCCCTTCTAGATATCCAACAGATTTGGACATCGAGGATATAACCAAACTGAAAGACGATAGATGGAGATTGGAGTGTGAGATACCGGGGTCCATGGAGTCTAGACTTTACGATCTGGTCGTCAGCAATGAGTTCGGATCAGACAGTGAGTACCACGCAGTACAGATAGTGGATGAGATAGACGACGAGTTCAACTTCATCCATATGTCGGACTTACACGTGGGATACGATGAGGATTTCTATTCCATACCGAACGTGAAGCAGGCCATCAGAGAAGCTAATCTGATAAACCCAGACTTCGTTTTCATAACTGGAGATGTATGTGACAAGGTCATGGGATGGTACAAAGACCAGCATCCAGACCCCATAGATCAGGACAGGAGAACCCTCCAGTTACTCCAGATGTTTGACGTCCCCATCTACGTGGGCAGCGGCAATCACGACTGGTCCTACGACGGCTATAACGACGAGAGGCAGAATATAGAGTCCTACAAGAGATGGATCAATCCTTATCTCAACTTCTCGTTCAACTACGGCGATCATCATTTCTCTTACATGGATACCAAAAGCTACGTTGGGTGGTTGAACCCGGACAGTCCCATGGGGATGGAGGGTATCGATTGGCTCAAGAACGATCTGGAGCAGAACATAGACAAGACCCAGCGTTTCGTTGGGTATCATCATCCCGTGTATCCAGACAATTTCGATGACGAGAGTGTTAGGTCTGAATTGGCCCAAACGCTCATAGATTACAACGTATCCATGGCTTTGACCGGACACACCCATATAGAGTCCATCCATGATGCCTACGGAAACGAGCAGACCGGAGAGATGGGAAACCCGGCCCAACCGATACATGCTACAGTCTCGGATATAGAGGGGGGCAACAATTACAGACTAGTAAGGGTCCAGGGAAACGATATAGCCGACTATACCTACGATGAAGATGGAGACGGCGAGAGGCCGGCGAACTCCAGTATACCAACAGGTGAATTATCCGTCGAGTACACCCCATCCAACAGTGGTGATAACAGTAAGGTGGTAGCCACGATCGAGAACGGTCTCTACGAGTACTTTGAAGACGCCTCCATAAGCTTCAAGGTCCCTGACGACGGGAGCGATTACACCGTTGAGAACGGTACGGTAAGGAACATGAAAGATATCGGGGCCTATCTCAGATTCAACGTTTTGACCGATGTCCCTGAAGATAACACTAAAAAAGTGACCATCAGACCGTCAAACTACCTGGAAGCTGATTTCACCTGGTCCCCGGACGATCCTACCGTGCAGGATACGGTCCAATTCGATCACAGCGGGAATAAAAACGATATAAGTTCGTTTTCGTGGGACTTCGGGGACGGTTCGACTTCAACTGAAACTTCGCCATCACATGGTTATTCATCACCTGGAACGTACACCGTAGAACTGACCGTGGAGGATGCGGACGGCAAAACAGACACATCGACCAAACAGATAACGGTCAGCCCTGAGGATGAAAACGTAAATAAACTGAACGAGGACTTCGAAGGGGACGTTGACTGGTCAACCAGTGGATTGTGGCATCTAACTACCGAGAACGACCAGTACGGCGATGCGAACAGCGGTTCCAATGCCATGTGGTACGGTCAGGATTCCACCGGAGATTACGATACAGGTTCACATACCACTGGTTCTCTTGTATCACCTACTCTCGATCTTTCTGAAGCTTCCGAAGCGGAATTGACTTTTCAGCACTGGTTCGAGACGGAGAACTGTGACGACGGCCACTGGGATAAGGTCATAGTGAGAGTGAACGATCAGCAGGTCTATTACAGAGATACCACGGACGACAACATGGGCTCGGAAGATAATTTCGTAAGGGAGACGATAGACATCTCGGAATACACGGGCCAGACCATCGAGATCCAGTTCGTATTCGACTCGGTAGACGATTACGATAATGCCTACAGAGGATGGTACGTAGACGACGTGAAAGTCACAGCGGACTCCGGCGGGGATGAGGACGATGACGGCGATGAAGACGATGAAGACTCTGGCTCGGTGGTAATCTCAGAGGTATACTACGACGTAGAAGGTACGGACTCAGACGGCGAGTACATCGAGATATACAACCAGGGCTCAGAAGCAGTGGATCTTTCTGGATGGACTATAGGAGACGATACCAGTGCCAACTACACCTTCGAAGACTCCCTTGCTATACCGGGACACAGTTATCTAACGGTCTGCAGGGACAAGGCTACCTTCGAAGACCGGTACAATAAAAGTCCGGACGCTTGGGACCTAGCCCTTTCACTGAACAACGGCGGGGATACACTTACACTGTACGATACAAACGGCCAGACAGTAGATAAGGTGGGCTGGGAACAGAACGGTTGGAGCAACCTTTCAGCCTCTACAGGAGAGGTCATAAGAAGGGAAGATACTTCTGAAGATACGGACACCGTTGAAGACTGGGTCGTGAGTCAACCGGACCCGCAGGTCTTGAGCGATGGGGAGTCCTCCACTGGAAAACTCTTAAGCGAGGACTTCGAAGGAGAGCATGACTGGTCGACCAGTGGATTGTGGCATAGTGTAACAGAAAACGATCAATACGGTGACAGTCACAGCGGTTCTCATTCGATGTGGTACGGTCAGGATTCAAAAGGAAACTACGATACGGGTTCACGCACCAATGGAATTTTGAGTTCTCCCACGGTAGATCTATCGAGCGTTTCAGACGCTACGCTGAGATTTCGACACTGGTTCAGGACTGAAAGTCACGAAGATAGCTATGACCACTGTGAAGTGAAGGTGAACGGAGAGCAGGTATACTTCAGAGACACATCAGATGAGAATGTGGGTTCTGAAGACAACTTCGTCAAGGAAACGATCGATATATCGTCATATGCGGGACAAACGGTCCAAATAGAGTTCGTCTTTGATTCGGTAGACGATTATGACAACGGGTATAGAGGCTGGTACATAGACGACGTGGCAGTCACAACAGGTTGAATCAAAATCAAAAAATTCTTTCTATCTTTTCCATCTAATATGCCCCTCTAGAAGCGCATATATGCGGCTGAGCGTTATATATCTACCAATACTTTTTTACCCCGATAAGAACCGAGGATACCCCCTCCTCGGAGAAGGGATCAACCATGAAAAGAAACAACCTCAAGATTTTTGCGCTCGTGGCCGTTCTATCCATATTTGTTTCAACGGCGAGCATAGCCTTCACCCCATTGGGAAGTAGTCCGTGGCTTGCCGATGAAGAGGAAGGTGAGGAGTACATAGGGGCGATCATACCCTCTAATTACCTCATAGGTAACACTTCTTCCGATTCGGTGGAGTATGGCTTCGAACTGTTCGTCGGTTACAAAGAGAATGAATCCTTGGAAGAATTAAAGGTGTTCGAACTGAAGGATGCCGAGGATATCGGTTCGGTCATAGGTGGGAAGTTCAGGATAAGCTACGATGGACAGAAACACGTCCTAGAAGAGACGATAAACGACAGTTTTGAGGAGGTCATCGAAAGCGAGATGGACGAGGTCATAGACGACCTGTTCAAGAACATAGAGGTAGAGTTCAAATCCGCCAGCCTGACCATCGAAGATAACACCTACGGGATAGGCTGTACCGATGAGGAGGACTTCATGTGGATAATGCCCAACGAGTCTTATCCGTCTTTCTTCAACAAGGTGAGGGTGAAAGGAACAGTTCTAGACGAAGACGCCCTCGAGTCGATAATAGAGAATTTCTCTGCCTTTACCGAAGATTTCATCGATCCCAGTCTTGTTACTGAGGTGAGCGAGGATCTAGAGATGAATTATACGGGCCTGTTGACCAACTTCATCTTTGTCTCCGACTTTCAATACTTGGGGGATAGAAACGTCGTCGGCGATGTAGTCGATACGATCACTCCAAGGGACATAGATATAGACGTGCACAAGTCCTCCTCCGCTGAGGGAATAAAAGCGCTGGGAAACGGCTCCTGCGATGCGGCCATGACCACCAGAAAAGTGACCCAGGAAGAAGAAGACCTCTATCCAGACTGTGATTTTAACTCCTATCTTATAGCTAGAGACGCTGTTTCTTTGATAGTGGATGAAAGAGTTTACGAGGAAGGGGTATCGGACCTAGATAAAGAGGAGATACACGATATATACACCGACGAGATAGACAACTGGAAGTACCTGGGAGGTCCGAACGAGCCGATACACACGATCGGAAGGACAGAGAGCTGCGATGCACAAAGTACATTTCAACAGTTCATAGGGGAGGGATCGACCTCGGCTGATAATCACGTAAAGGAAGGCGAAAAGGTGATAGACGAGGTCAAAGATGTTTCAGGGAACGAGTACAGCATAGGTTACGTCAGCACCGGTTACCTAGATGATGATATAAGATCACTGAGCGTTCACGGGGTCAAACCGGACAAGACGGCCATCAATACCGAGCAGTACCCCATGACTAGGGAACTTTATGTTTATACCGACGGCGAACCCATGGGGTTAGAAAAAGAACTCATAGATATCCTACTAAGCAGAGAAGGTCAGGATGTAGTTGAACAGGAAGGCTTCATCAACGTTACAGAAGGAAACTACAACGGTCTAGAGAAGAGTGTAAGCGGTAGACTATCCGTTAAGGGCTCCATGGTGACTGATAAGGTGGTGAATAAACTTTCAGATAGACTCCTGGAGA
The DNA here is from genome assembly GCA_964394465.1 of uncultured Thermoplasmata archaeon. Classification (GTDB taxonomy): domain Archaea; phylum Thermoplasmatota; class Thermoplasmata; order Halarchaeoplasmatales; family Halarchaeoplasmataceae; genus CAYMXS01. Next base: position 79,980 of record CAYMXS010000001.1, read on the forward strand.
ACAACCCTGAAAACGAGAACGTCTCCGACGGTTTTCTCACTTCCGGCACCTCTTGGGTACAAGATACAGGTAGGAGGTCCAACACTGGTATAGCCGTCGTAGCGTCAAAGGATAACACTTGGAGCGATAACGAGTTCTGGTTCGTGTTCTACGACCAGGGGAGATTTAGAGGTTTCCCGGGCATCTGTGAGATGAACGTCTCCAGGATGCACTACGAAACGCTGTTCAGGGAGGTCAGTTTCTTGGATGAGGACGACTTCGACCTGGGCATAGATATGAACGTGGAAGTGAACCTCGGCATATTGAAGAGGATGGAAACCACGGATTATGAAGAGACGACCTTACCTGAGATGTGGTCTCTGCTAGAAGACAACGACCAGTACAGCCAGGTGAAGAACGTAGAGACCACTACGTATTCCGCCGTTTTGGACCTTCAGACCGCTTCTAACGTCCTATCAGACCTCTTCGGCATGGACAGCGATGTCACCGAGGATATAGGTGATCTGACTTCGGATAAGAATCCAGCTATAGCATTGATGCTGGACGGGACCGCCCCCTCTGAATATGAAGAAAACGATGAGTCCATCTGGGACTATACTGGCTTCGCCATCATCCCGCATTATAGAGAAGGAGATTCCCACTTCAACTATCTAGATATCGAAGGAGTTCTCTACGACCCGGTCACTTACTTCGAACTCGACTCCTGTGATCATAACGTACCATTGATCATCGCCGACGGATATCACGAGTCTAACGAGGTCAACACGGAGGTCCAATTCAGCTCGGCCAGCGTCGTCGTAGGTAGAGATACGTACGGCGTTGGATTTACCGATGAAACCAATTATCTCTGGACTGCCCAGGGAGAAGCACTTCCCACTGTCCTCAACGACGTTACCGCTCGAGGAGTCATCATGCCCACCGATGTTATCGTGGCGATGCTTGAAGAAGTGACCGGTAATATATTCGAGGGCTTCGGCCTTTCAGACCTGGAAACCTACTCGGACAATTACAGCGTCAACATATACGGACCGGAGACCAAGTTCCTCTTCGTCTCGGATATAGAGCACGAACCGGACAGGGTGATAGAAGGCGACGTCTTAGACACGATAACTCCGGAGGATCTAGATCCGCTCACCTCCAACTACACGACCGAGGGCACGCAATGGCTCCAGAACATGGCCGATAGAAGTGATACGGGACTTGCCATACTGACCGAGGAGGACAGCAGCATAGAACACAACAAGATATGGTTCCTGCTTTACGATGTCAGGAGATACGACCATTTCCCGGGTAAATGCCAGATGAAGGTTTCCGTTTCCCATCTGCCAACTCTGCTTGCCAGGAACATAAATCTGGACGATGATTCCTTCGACTTCGGCATGGATATAGACTTCGAGGTCAATCTAGGCATCATAGTTGGTGCTAGAGGTCGGCGTTACCAAAGAGAAAGCGTACATGATCTCTGGTCTCTGATCGAAGATGACCATCATCACTCACAGCTGAAGAACGTAGAGGTCAACAGCTACTGTTTCGTCGTGGACCTGGATACGGTAACGGACTTCGTGGGAGATATGTTGAACATAAGTGACGGTACGGCAAGAAAACTAGAGACCATGACTACCCTCAAGAATCCCGCCTTCGTATTCATGCTGGATTCCGATACGCCGGAACAGATAGACGATGAGAACGTTTGGCACTACACCGGGATCGGTATAATACCGGACTACGAGAAAGAACAGGCAGGCTTCAGATACTTAAGGCTGAGAGGTGTCCTCCACGACCCGGTTCAATACTTAAACCTCAGCTCTTATATGGACAACATACCATTACTGCTCGTAGACAGTTACAGGGAATCGGATCATAACAACGCGGTGGAAGAGTTCACATCCTGCAGCCTGGTCTTCGACGAAGATACGTACGGCATGGGCTGGTCGAACGACGATCACTATCTCTGGATGGCCCAGAACGAGAGCTATCCCACCGTTTTCAACGATGTGAGGGCCGAAGGCGTTCTGTTCCCGACGAACCTTTTAGTCTCTCTGGCCCAAAATGTGAGCGAGCAGGTCTTCGGTGTGATAGACAGTGACAAGACGGAGAACATATCCTCAGAGTATGGTATAGAGACGAACTACACGAAGATACTCTTCGTTGACCATCTGGATTACATTGGTAACACGGAAGTACAGGGCGACGTGATAGATACCATCACCCCGGAAGACATGCATGATCTGGCATCTGAGTTCAGGACCCCTGGTATAGACTGGATGAAGGACATGGTCGAAGAACTCGGCATAGGTCTTGCGATATTTTCAGAGAAGGACAACAGCATAAGCGATACGGACCTCTGGTTCATCCTATACGATTCTGAAGAGTACGAAGATTTCGAGGGTATATGCAACCTGAGCGTTTCGGTTTCCAGCCTGACCTACCTGATAGAGAACGTGACCGATCTGGGAGACGATGCCTTCGACTTCGATCTGAATATATCGTTCTCCGTCAACATCGGCATCTTGACGGAACTGGAGAACGACGACTACATGCAGAGTTCGGTGACCGGCCTGTGGGATAGGTTGGACCAACCCCATACATACATGCAGGTGGACTCGGTCAGCGCAAAGGCGTACAGTCTTGTAGTAGACCTAGACAGCGTGATAGACGGTCTCGTGGACATATTCGAGATGGATAGAGGAACGGCCAGCACTATCGACAGCATAACCACGTTCAAGAATCCAGCCTTCGCATTCTTGTTCGACGAGAGATCGGGAGAGATGTTCAACGGGAGCGGAACGGCATTCTGGAAGTACGGAGCTATAGGCATAATCCCGGATTACGGGGTGGGTGAATCCAATACAAGAGTCCTGCGAGTAGAGGGCGTCCTGTACGACCCTGTCAAGTATTTCGACGAAGATGCGGATGAATGGAACGTTCCTTTGGTCGTTGTTGACAGCTATCACGAGGCTGAGAAAGATATACAGGACGTCTCCGTCAAGGAAGTTGTCCAGGAAGACCTAGATATGAACGAGATAGGTAACTTCGGGTGGGCTCACGTGCAGATAGACGCGGTCACTACGGGCTTATCACTCCAGAAACTGATCGAGCTGATACCGACTGGAGATCCGACTACAGGACTTATCCAGAAGATAATCTGTGACTTCCCGCTCAAGATAGGGGTCTACGACGGGATGCAGATGGAGGCCATCAATCAGAGCTATCACGTGCCCATAGTTTATCCGACCATAGGGGAGGCACCCACACACTTCAGCCTGAACATAACCAGAGTGGAAGGTATCTACGTGAGTTTCAACGGAACGATGCTGGACAGGGTCAAGGATCATCTAGTAGACAACATAATGCAGCAGCTTGCCGCCATAAATGAGGAACTGGAGGACATATTACCTTCCTACATAGAGGAAAAGCTGTACGAATACGTGGACCTGATATTCGACTCGATACATGTGGCTCCTGGTTTCCTATTTGCTTACTCCATGGAGGACATAGACAACGAGCCCGCTGAGTTGGAGTTCATGAGCCCTCAGCAGGATGAGGAAGTTGAACCTCAAGACTTCAATATAACCTTCAGCACCACTGACAGTCCGGACGTAGTGGCCTGGGTGACCCTGAACGTGACCAAGTTCTCCGACTCGGGCGATATAACCGTGAACAACATCCCGATACCGGTCTTCAGAGACGGCATATGGTCTACGGGAGACACGTGGTGGTGGGGATACGTACAGGATTATATAATCGAGCCATACGGTACAGGTGATTATGAAGTAACGATAAAGGCACATGACTTCCAGGGTTATTCCTACTCCATAATAAGGGAGTTCCAGATAGTGGACGATGCACCGGATCCCATCCCTCCAGAATCACACGTAGATCCGTTGCCGGAATATAATCGAAACATGTCCTTCGATGTGAGCGCCACGGCATCCGATGATGAAGGAGTTGATGCCGTATCTTTATACTACAGGCACAACGGAGGTGAATGGAAGCACTACGATACGGACGACTGGGGCTTCAACGGCTGGGACTGGTCGTTCAATACCTATTATAGAGGCGATGGGGAGTACCAGTTCTATACCAGGGCCATAGACGACTCCGGCAACTACGAAGAGATACCGAACGGGAGCGACGAAGTGACCAAGGTGGATTACTATGCACCAGAAACGGAGGCGACTGGACCAGAAAACGTGAACGGATTCTCCTTCGACCTGAGCTATGAGGTCCAAGATAAGACTTACTCATCCGGCCTTGAATCCGTCACTCTTTACTATACCAGGAACGGAGGCTGGACATGGGAAGAATACGGAGAGGACACGGATTGCAGCAGTCCTATGACCGTCACGGTAAACGAAGAAGGCACCTACGGCTGGCAGTTCGTCGCGGAAGATAGAGCTGGCAACATTGAATCCTTTGCAGGAGGCGTGGAGCAGGAGACCGAAGTCGAGGCCTCTGAAGAGACCATACTAGAGGAAGATTTCGAAGGTTCTTCCGACTGGTCTACTAGTGGTTTATGGCATAAAGTTGAAGAGTCCGACCAGTACGGTGACAGCAACAGTCAAACTCATTCGATGTGGTACGGTCAGGATTCCACAGGCAACTACGATACCGGTTCTCAAACGACCGGCGCTTTGAGCAAGACCGTCGATCTGAGCGGCGCCACACAGGCCGAGCTGATCTTCCACCACTGGTATGAGACGGAGAGCTATGATGACGGAAGCTACGACCGACTCAAAGTCACTGTAGACGGACAGGAGGTCTATTACAGAGACAGTTCTTACGATAACGTCGGTTCTGAAAATGATTACGTGAAGGAAGGGATAGATATATCCGATCATACTGGTCAAGAGGTAGAGATAAGATTCGTTTTCGACTCTCTAGACGGCTACAACAACGGCTACAGAGGCTGGTATATAGACGACGTTAAGGTGACAGCTGATTCCAGCGGTGGGGATAACAGTGCTCCTTCGGCCGGTTTCAGTTTTGCCCCTACCGATCCAACAACGGGAGAGACTGTCCAGTTCACTGAAACATCGGAGGATGCCGACGGCACCATAGCTTCTTACTCATGGGACTTCGGTGACGGGTCGAGTTCTACGGAAGCTAGTCCATCGCACACTTTCTCCTTGTCTGGCACTTACACGATAGGATTGACCGTCACAGATAACGATGGAGCAGAGGACTCCACCAGTGAAGAAATAACCGTACAATCCGACAATGATGGGGACACCACTACTCAGCTAGATGAAGATTTTGAAGACGGTGCTTCAGACTGGTCCACCAGCGGATTGTGGCACCTTGTTTCCGAAAGCGACGAGTACGGAGACAGCAGCAGTCAAACTCACTCGATGTGGTATGGTCAGGACTCTACAGGTGATTACGATACCGGTTCTCGAACGACCGGCCAACTCACTTCTCCCAGCATCGACCTGACCCAAGCTTCACAGGCGGAACTGACCTTCCAGCACTGGTTCGATACGGAGAACTACGACGGAGGTAATTATGACAAGGTAAAGGTAACGGTGAACGGAGACCAGGTCTACTACAGAGACACCTCAGATGATAATGTTGGCTCCGAGAACAATTTCGTCAACGAGACCATAGACCTTTCCTCTTATGTCGGTCAAACCATACAGTTGAAGTTCATATTCGATTCCGTGGACAAATACACTAACGATTATCGGGGCTGGTATGTAGATGATATAAGAGTTAACACTGAAAGTGGCGAAAACTCCGCACCTACGGCTGATTTTGATTACTCACCTGACCAACCTGAAAAAGGACAGACGGTTCAATTCACATCCACCTCTTCAGATGAAGACGGCACAATCGCTTCCTACAGCTGGGACTTCGGAGACGGGAGTGTATCAGACGAACAGGATCCAACGTACAGTTATTCCTCTACGGGTACTTACGACGTCTCCTTGACCGTGACCGATGAAGACGGTGATTCGGATTCTATCACGAAGACGATAGTTATAAGCAGCGAAGAGGAAGGCATGGACACGGTATTCAAGGAGGACTTCGAAGGTTCATATGACTGGTCTACAAGCGGGTTATGGCATCCTGTTTCCGAAAGCGACGAGTACGGAGACAGTAACAGTCAAACTCACTCGATGTGGTACGGACAGGACTCTACAGGCGATTACGATACCGGTTCACATACGACCGGCCAACTCACTTCTCCCAGCATCGACCTGACCCAAGCTTCACAGGCGGAACTGACCTTTCAACACTGGTTCGAGACCGAGAACCACGACGGTGGATACGACAAGGTCAAAGTCTTGGTTAACGGAGAGCAGGTCTACTACAAGGATACCTCGGATGAAAACGTCGGCTCAGAGAACGAATTCGTGAAGGAGACCATAGACCTTTCATCCTTCGTAGGCCAGACGATACAGGTGACCTTCGAGTTCGACTCCATAGATGATTATGAGAACGGTTACAGGGGTTGGTACGTGGACGATGTAGAAGTGAAAGCAGAAAGCAGTGACGAAGGCCAGGAGATATACTCCCAGTCCTTCGAGACATCCGAGGGCTGGAGTTCCTCCGGTTTATGGCACCCCGTCTCTGAGGAAGACCAGTATGGGGACAGCAAAAGCGGTTCTAATTCGATGTGGTACGGTCAGGATTCCACAGGCAACTACGACACTGGCTCTAGGACCACGGGGGATCTCACATTGAACTCCGTCGATCTGACCGGTGTTGACAACGCGGAGTTAAGTTTTGCCCACTGGTTCGAGACGGAGAACCACGAAGGAGAATATGACCTGTGTAAGGTCAAGGTGAACGGAGAGCAGGTCTACTACAAGGATGCATCAGATGAGAACGTGGGTTCTGAGGGCAATTTTGTCACTGAGAACATAGACATATCCGATTATGCTGGACAGACCGTGGACATAGAGTTCACCTTCGATTCCGTCGACGATTACGATAACGCGTATCAGGGCTGGTACATAGACGATGTGGCCATAACTTCGGAACAGTGAACGAACAAAAAACCTATCCCATCTTCTCTTTTAAAGCGTCCTTCCAGGCTTCTCTGGCCTTCTGGACGTCGATATCGATGACCCTTTCGTCCTGTACTTCCACTTCTATCTTCTCACCGGTGACCTCTCCCAGCTTCGAAACTGGAACGTCTAAGGTATCAACGAACTCCTGAGCGTTCTTTTCCTTGACCTCCACGATCCAACGCGTGTTGCTCTCCGAGAAGAGAAGCTTATCGGGCCTGAGTCCTTCCCTTAAGCAGACGTCTGCGCCCAGGTCTCCGGCGATGCACATCTCGGTCAAAGCTACAGCTAGACCGCCGTTGGAGACATCGTGGCAGCTCTCTATAAGTTTCTTTGAGTGAGCTTTCAACATGCCGTCCATGTTCTTTTCAAGCTGTTCTATATCCACGGAAGGAACATCGCCGCTTTTTCCTCCTACTAGAGAATAATACTCGGAGGCCCCCATCTCGTCCTTCGTTTCACCGACCAGGAATAGGATGTTATCTTTCTTTTTCAGGTCCATGGTGACCGCTTCTCTCACGTCCTGTATCAGGCCGGAAGCCAGTATAGAGGGTGTAGGCTTCACCGGTCCTTCGTCGGTCTCGTTGTAGAAGCTGACGTTTCCAGAGACGAAGGGTATGTTGAAGTGATGTGCTATCTGGCCTAGACCTTCGGCCACCCTTTCGAAGTCTCCTAGACGTTCAGGTTTCTCTGGGTTGCCGAAGTTGAGGCAGTCCGCCAGGGAATGAGGTTCGGCTCCTACGGCTACAAGGTTCCGGAAGGCCTCGTCCAGTATGGACATGGCTCCTTTTTCGGGATCCAGTGAAGTCATCTGGGGATTCACGTCCGTCGTAACGGCTATACCCTTGTAGGAGTCCTCCAGCGGTTTGATCACAGAAGCGTCTCCGGGACCCTGTTTTCCCAGTTCTCCCTGGAGCGGCTTTATAACGGTGTTCGCTCTCACCTCGTGGTCGTACTGCCTTACCACCCATTCCTTGCTGTTTACGTTATCTGATCGTAAGAGCTGGAGCAGTATTTCTTCACAGTCATCGGGTTCCTCCGGCTCCTCTTCCTCTATCTTCTCCGTGTGCTTCACGCTCTCCGTAGGTCGACAGTACGTTGGGCCTCCGGTCTGGAATTCCAGGTCGAGGTCCATTATCCTCTCGCCGTGGTGGAATACCTTGATATGCGGTTCTTCGATGACCTCTCCTATTATCGTTGCTTCGACGTCCCACTTCCTGCAGATATGCAGGACTTCGTCCACGTCTTCTTCTTTAACGGCGTACATCATCCTTTCCTGGCTTTCGGACACCCAGATCTCCCAGGGCGCCATATCCTCTTCTTTTAACGGTACCTTGTCCAGCTGTATCTGGGCTCCGTAGCCCGCATCCAGAGACATCTCTCCAGCCACGCATGAGAGGCCTCCGCCGCCGAAGTCCTTCATGCCTTGAAGTAGACCTTTTCTGTTGAGCTCCAGGCTGGTATGTATCAATGGCTCTTTGGTTATCGGGTCTCCCACTTGGACCGCTCCTATGTCCTCTTCCTCGGATTCTTCATGGAGCTCGTCCGAGGCGAAGGTCACTCCGTGTATTCCATCTCTACCTGTTTTTCCCCCGGCTAGGATGAAAACGTCTCCTGGCTCCTTGACCCTGCTCCGGATGAGCTCGTCCTTTTCAGCTATACCTATACATCCAACGTTGACCAGGCAGTTCGTGAGATAGCTCTCGTCGAAGTGTACCATGCCGGATATGGTAGGTATGCCCAGACGGTTCCCGTAGCCGCTTATACCCTCGACTACTCCGTTGAATAGGTATCTTGGATGTTTCGTACCTTTAGGTAGTTCCTCATCCTCTATGTCCAGAGGTCCGAAAAATAATGGGTCCACGAAGGCGAGGGGCTGAGCGCCCATGCACGTCACGTCTCTAACTATGCCTCCTATGCCCGTTGCTGCTCCACCGTAGGGCTCTATGGCCGAAGGGTGATTATGACTCTCGAGAGCTACGACATAGGCGTGTTCATCATCGAACTCGACGACACCTGCATCCTCTTCCACCACGTAGATGTTCTGTGGCGCATCTATATCGAAGACGGTGTCCTTAAGTATGGGCTTGGAGGATTTATAACAGCAGTGTTCCGACCAGGCCTGTCCTATGGCCTCCATCTCCAGATCTGTTGGATTCCTCCCAAGTTCTTCGAAATGCTGCTTGGTCATCTTCATCTCTTCCAGGCTCAGACCTATCCCGGACTCCCGGCTGATATCCTCTAAGGCCTCGTCGTCCGCTTCCAGTAGATTGACTTCGTGGAGTTCGAAGGGCACGTCCTTCTCTATGTAGTGCTCCGGCTTCTCGGTCATGCTGTTCACTCCTTTATCTCGATTTCGTAGCGCTGGATGACGGGATTTGCTAGGAGCTTGCGACACATCTCTTCTACTTCTTTTTCCGCTTCCCCTTTAGATATATCCTCTCCCAGCTCGATCTCGAATATCTTGCCGGTCTCGACGCTCTCGACGTCCCAGCCGAGCAGCTTCAAGGCTTTCTTTGTGTTCATACCCTCTGGGTCGGCGACCCCTTCCTTCAGTTCGATTACGACCTCAGCTGAAACCATGTGATCACGGCCCTCAATCTAGAACTACTTTAATAGTTTTTCTTTTTGACACCGATACGAAAAGAAAGAGAGTCGCTAAGAAACGGAACCTTTTTAGGTGAAGTACTTTTTCAGCCATATAGTGAATTGGATAAGTGATAAAAAAGAAACGAGCCTCTCGCGTGACATGGCTTTCCTTATATTCTTCATTTCCCTGACTTTTATCTCCGGGATTATCCTTAGGAGCTGGGTATTTTTACTCGTCACTATAGCGGGTCTCTCCGTGCTCGCGGCCAGTCTGAGAGGTTTACCACCCGAGGATATCGAGGTCGAAGTGGAGAGAGAATCAACCGAGATGAACATATACGAAGAGGGAGAGGTCTGGGTGAGGGTCAAGGTGAAAAACAGGGGCCATCCTTTACGCTTTCTGGAGATATACGACGAGCTTCCACCCGAGGCTGAGATGGTAGATGGCTCGAACAGGAAAGTGGTGGAGCTCGGAGAGGATGAAGCAACGGTTTTGAAGTACAAGATCTCTTGTAAGACCAGGGGAGAACTGGAGATAGGCCCCTTGAAGCTCCGTTATAGGGGCCCGTTACACCTTTATCATCAAGGTTCAACTATACCGGAGAAACTCGAACTTCATATACTCCCCAGGGCCCAGGAACTGAGCAGGACCAGGGTCAGGCCCTCCTACACTAAAAATTGGCTCGGTAACATACGTTCGAAGAGCATAGGTATAGGCTCCGAGTTCTTCTCCCTGCGTGAGTACGTACCAGGGGACGAACTCAGGAGGATCAACTGGAAGGCTACCGCTAGACAGTTGAACCCCATAACCAACGAGTTCGAGGGCGAGAAGAGCGGCGACGTTATCTTAGTTGTAGATGGTTATCTCCAAGGCAACGTTGGTACCCTACGACAGAACACCACGAAGGCATCCATACAAGCAGCTTCCAGTCTTGCAGCGGACATATTGAAGGACAGAAATCGGGTCGGTCTGATCGTATTGGGCGATTTTTTGAGCTGGGTCTATCTTGGCTCGGGAAGAGAGCAGTACTACAAGATAATGGAGTGCTTGAGTAAAGTCGAGGGCGGTGGCGTCTGGCAGCTGGAGGACGCTCGGGCATTGATAGATAATTTCTTTCCGGCTAGGAGCCTGATAGTTTTTATCTCGCCCCTGATACAGGAGAAGGTGACGGAGACTGTTGTTGATATGTGCCGTCAGGAGTATGACGTGATGATCATTTCACCCAACCCGGTAGATCTTGAAAAGAAGGTTCTCGACAGCTACGAGCCCGCGGCTGAGAAGGTTCTTGATATGGGGAGAAAGAACGTAATAGAGAGCCTTTGGAGTTATGGACCCGTAGTCGACTGGGACCCGACCGAGCCTCTAGAAGCGGCGCTGGAGGAGGTGGTACGATACCAGCACTTGAAGTGAAGGATAAGTTGAAGGAGAACAAGAGAAAACTTGTCTTGGTGATGTCCTATATAGCTATAGTGAGCTTGGTGTCCATCCTTTTGGGCTCACCCTTTTGGTACGTGCCCTCCTTGGTCGGCATCGTAGCTATAGGGGGGACCTTCTCTGAGAAGAAGCTCTTCGTCAGCGCAGGCATGTTCGGCACCATATACACGTTCTATATCGTCAACTATATGCTTCCTGTGAACACCTTGACGATCTCTACAGGCCTGGGGATGTTCTTCCTGTTCTTCGCTTTTTGGAGTCTTACCAGGAGGTCGTACTTGGTAGAGGGCATAGAGAATAAAGCCCATTCCAGCGGGATACCACCTTCGTTGGTCGATTACAAGAAGAAGTCAAATGAGGAGCTGATCTACGCGGTCATCTTGGGATTTGTAGTATCCTTCATGGGCGGGTTCATAGCGTTCTACAGCTCGATAGGACTCGACGTCACGGGTGGGATGAGGGTACCGATCTTGGTCCTTCTAGGCGCCTTTGTTATGGTCATACTCTACAGCATGATCGTCTTGGTACCTAGATTCCGCTAGATAGGAAACTCAGATGTTAAACTAGGGAAAAGGTATAGTTTGAAATCGTACAAGATACTCGGGACGGGAGAAATTGAGATACACATCAGGGGATTTTCCCTCTACTTCTCCATGGTTATCTCTATGGCTGAAACGTTGGTGGTTTTGTTCTCCTCCTCGATGGGAATCTCTTCCGTATCAGTTATTATATCGGTTATCTCCGAGCCCTCTAAAAAGCGATGCCTCGTTATCTCGGCCACATCTACAGCTTTGCTTATCGCCCTTCCTCTAGCCTTTATTACGACCTCTTCAGTTCCACTGTTGAACAGTGTAAGCACCGCCGTAACGTATTTCATGGTCTCTTTTTTCCCTATATATACTATATTATCTTCTGGCATATCTGATCTCACTCCGTTCCTTTTTGATTTACTTGATGAGGGATAATGGGATGGTGATATACAAAGCTTTTCGATGTGTTTTACCGACACTCCTTGAGCAAAAATATATATATGTGAGGGGCAAAACGTTTTATACAAGAGGATGATAAGGAGTATACTTCATCTTTAATGTTGAATGGAGAGTATATCAATGGAATCAATAGTCGATGAGGCACTGTCTAATGTAGGTGGTGAGAAGGCTGAGAAGAGCATGGAGAAGGACGCAAGAGACCTATCAGCCGATGACGAGGAACTCAAAGAGGTATTATCAGATTTAAAGACGGACATAAAGATAGTCGGTGTAGGTGGAGCCGGCTGCAATACCATAGAAAGGATGTCCGAAGAGGGCATACAAGGAGCTAAACTTATAGCCGCAAATACCGACGCTCAGCACCTTCTGACCGTGCATGCAGAGAGAAAGATACTGCTTGGTAGAAGGAAGACCAGAGGTTTAGGTGCCGGAGCTCGACCACAGGTCGGCAAAGAAGCTACCGAGGAAGCTAGGGATGATCTCAATGAGCTCCTAGAGGGTACAGATCTGGCCTTCATCACCTGTGGGCTGGGTGGAGGTACAGGAACCGGCGGTTCACCGACTATAGCCCAGATAGCCAAGGACAACGGCGCTCTGACCGTTGCCGTTTGCACCACTCCCTTCACCGCTGAAGGCACCGCAAGGATGGACAACGCTGAATGGGGCCTAGCACAACTCAAGAGCATAGCCGATACCGTCATAACCATACCCAACGATAAGCTGCTGGATCTCGTTCCAAGGTTATCACTGAACAAAGCGTTCAAAGTGGCGGATGAAGTGCTCACCCGTTCGATAAAGGGCATAACGGAGATCGTCACCAAACCTGGTCTTGTTAACCTGGACTTCAACGATCTTAAGACTGTGATGGAAGGCGCCGGTGTAGCGATGATAGGCATGGGAGAGGACGATTCTGAAAACAGAGCCGAAGAGGCCATAAAAGAGGCGTTGAATTCGCCACTGTTAGAGGTCGACATAAGCAACGCCAACGCGGCCCTGATAAACGTGGTCGGCGGAAACGATATGACCGTCGGCGAGGCTGAACAGGCCGCAGAACTCGTCGAGAGCAAGATAGGGAAAGAGGCTAGGATCATCTGGGGGGCTTCAGTCGAGCCCACATTAGAGAAAACGCTAAGGGTCATGGTGGTCATAACAGGCGTTAAATCCAGCCAGATATTCGGTGAAGAAGGAGAAGACCTGGAGAAGGAAGGAATCCAAACTGTAGCATGAGGTCGGACCAATGGATATAATAGAAGAATCATGGAAGGTTCAGAAGAAGATCGAGGAGAAGGCCGGCAAGATCGGCAAAGGCAAGTATGGCCGGATACTCAAGATGGCTAGAAAACCCGACAAAGAGGAGTACAGAAAGACACTGATGATCTGCGTGGCAGGTATCCTGCTCATAGGAGGTCTTGGGTTCTTGATGTACTGGTTGTGGAACAACGTTCCCGATTATCTGCCTTTCTTGATAGGATAGAGTGGTATACATGGGACTTCTTGATGATTTTACGGAAGAGGAAATAGCCGAGGAAGAAGAGAAAGAAGAGTTTGTACCTAAAGAAAAGAAGGAAGAAGAAGAAGAAAAGGAACTCGGTATAAAGCTCGTTTGTGAGGATAACAAAAGGACAGTAACAACGGAGAACAAAACAGACTATTTGGTCAAACTGGTCAACGAGACAAATTCCGGTCAGAAGATAGACCTCAAAGGTCACCTGATATACACTACCGATAGAGACGAATGGATACCTTGGGAGGTGACCATTCTAAACCAAAAAACACTTTCGAATCCTGAGGACGAGTTCAGCACCACGGTAGAAGTAGATGAAAGGGGCGAGAAAAGGATCCCCGTTGGGGTGAATCCACCTGAAGATGCTGGCTATGGAGATAAAGTCGAGATAATAATAGATGCATCCTCCGCTGAGGATGTGCTTTTATCCGACTCGATAACACTTATAACTACTGCTAGACCGACTGTAGTGGCGGTCAAGACCCAGATAAATCAGGAGAAGAACGTTGCGGATTACATCTCAAAGTGGGCGAAAAAAGGCAATAAAGGAGTTTTCTCAATACTGTCGCCCAAACCCGTCAGAGGTTACATATTTCTGGAGGCGATGAACCCTCATCGTGTAGAGGACGCCATAAGCGGTACAAGGAAAGCGAAGAGCGTGGTGGAAGGTGAGACCAGTATAGAGGAAGTCGAGCACTTCTTGACGCCTAAACTGGCCGTAGAAGGTATCGCCGAAGGGGACATAGTCGAGCTTTCTGCGGGTCCATTCAAGGGCGAGAACGCCCGGGTGACCAAGATAAATGAGGACAACGATGAGATAACGGTCGAACTGTTCGAGGCAACTGTTCCAATACCAGTCACGGTCAGAGGAGACCATGTAAGGGTCTTGGAAAAGGATGAAGAATGAATCAGAAACGCTTAGAGTGTATTAAGATTTAAATAAGATAAAACTAAAGGAGTTGATCGATATGGCTGAAGAAACGATAGAAGCTCTCGTAGACGCTGGCGAGGCAAGTGCTGGACCTCCCTTGGGTCCCGAGTTGGGCCCCCTGGGAGTCAACATAATGGATATAGTTGAATCGATAAACGAGGAGACCGAGAAGTTCAAAGGTATGAAGGTCCCCATCAAACTCACCGTCGATACCGAGACGGGGGAACACGAGGTAGAGGTAGGGACTCCGCCGACATCCGGCCTCATCTTGGAGAAGGCCGGTATAGAGAAGGGAAGCGGCAGTCCCCAGAGCAATAAGGTTGCGGACCTCAGCATGGAAGAGATAGTCGAGATAGCTGAGATGAAGGATACGGACCTTCTCGGCAAGAACCTCAAAAAGAAGGCTAAAGAGATAATCGGCACATGTGTCTCCATGGGAGTTACAGTCGAGGGTAAAGAGCCGAAGGAGATCTTGATGCTCATAGATGAAGGACAGTACGACTCGGCCTTCTAGATTTTCTAGGTCTAGAGGTAAAAACTCTTCTAAATCTTAAACACTTTTTTCGTTTTTACACCACTTTCTATCATCAGAGTTTGACCTTTTCCGCCTTACCTCTCTCTATCAGTACGTTTGCCAGGTCTTCCCTCATGGTGAGTACGTCTTCCTTTCTCAACTCGTAGGTATCTCTCAGACCGATGAAGGGTGACATATCCTCCGTTATACGTATCAGCAGTTCGTCGAAGCTCTCGGGTTCTTCAGTATCCTTTTTTTTCTCCTCGATCTCCTCCTCTATTGTCTTCTCTGTACCCCCTTCACTCTCCTCTTTTTTCTCCTTTTCCTTTTTTTCTCCCCCTTCCTCTTCTCTTATATCGATGGTCTCAGTCTTTTCCCCCGTCTCTAACTCTTCCGTATCGCTAGTCTTTTTCTTCAATCCCTCTTCCAGTCCCTGCTCTACGTCCTCTTCAACGGTCTTCTCTTTTTCCTCTTCGCTGACTTCTTTCTTCGACGGTGCCTTGCGCTTGTAACCTCCGAAGAAGACCTCCTCTTTGAGTTCCTTCAGCAGGCTGGTGATGTTCTCGAAAAGATCCAACTCTCTATCCACCATCCTGCTCATATCCACGTTCTCGCCTAACGAGTCGTGATACGCGGCCAGAACGATCTTCCTCTGCCTCTTCTTGAAGAAATCGTCGGCTATCTTTTTCACCTGCTTGAATTCCTTGTGGACCAATCTCTCTCTTTTAGTTTCTGGAAGGCCAATCTCCGAGACTCTCTCGTCCAGGTCCTGTATATATCGTCTCAGATCCTCGTAGAAATCATCCGGGATAGAAGAAAGCTGTTTAGAACTGGCTTCTGCGTCTCTAGCGTTCACGAGGTCGTCGTAGTCGAATTCGTCTTCGGCCATCTACATCGCATAGAAAAAGATGCTATTAGTGTTTTTGGAAGGTGAGCCAATAGGATTTTTACAGTAATATTTCAGCCGACGAAATGGGCAGAGCACGAAGGGCATCTTTCAGCGTCCTCGTCCACCATTTCACTGCAGTTGGAACAGACGAAACTAGTTTCCTCTTCTTCCTGAGTCTCCAATACTTTTGCGCCACACTTGATACATTCAAAATCGTCTGGAACCAGTCCTCCGCAGAAAGGACATACCATGAAAACCTCGATGTAAGCTGTCTTTTCCTCTTCGCCTTGGCTCTCGGGTGTCATGCGTTTGGATGATACTCTTTAGGATATTAATCATTTTTGCTCGTATTCCTAACGGTGCCCCATTTACCCCCGCTTATCTGTAATCCATAGCCCTTGTCCTGAACGTAACCGTTTATGACCTTTATCTCGTCGCCTGTTTCGAATCTTTCGTCCACCTCTTCCGCTTTATCTCCCCAGAATACCACTTTCAGTGAACCGGTACCGTCGTCTATCCTCACATTTCTCACCTTGCCCTGACCGTTCTTCTTACTGAATGTCCTCACACTGCCCAGGTCTATGATCCTGCCTTCAACGGTCGCCTCTTGGCCCGCCTCCAGTTCTTCGATGTCGTGCTGCGAGACCTCGTAGCGGTCCTCTTCGGCTAGAAGCAGTTTAGCTATGACTTCATCCGTGAACAGTCCGTTGTACTCCTCCCTCCTTTTCTCTATCGTCTGTTCAAATTCATCTCTTGTGTAGATATCATCGACGTCCTTGTACAGTTCTTCTATCTCGGACATAGTTTTTGAAATAGCTGCTCGGTTAAAACATTTGCTTTTTCCATAGCATGAAATATTAACGAGGTAGGTTAAACAAGCTTAATGGCAAAGTCTAAATGTATATTTTACCATTCATGAATATATGACCTATCGCGAAGATGAACTCGACCTGCGTCTGCTGCGCTTCCTTCTTTCAGGGGACGGCGTCCACGTCAACGTCAGTGGGCTCTCAAGGGACCTAGATATACATTGGGCCACGGCGAAGAAAAAACTTCAGTTCCTGTACGACCAGGATATATTGACCTCACCTTTCTATCCCTTCGTCCAGCTCTTCGAGGAATATCCCTTGCTGGTCCTCGTCAAGGCGGACATGCCGAGGATCCAGGGCGTGAGGAACTTCTACAGGGACGATTCACATATATTCGCGGCATTTTCCTGCATGGAGGGCTTTTACAACACATTCCTGATCGAATTTTTTGAAGGATTAGAGGAATATCATTCCTGGCGCAGCAAGATAGTCAGAGAGAACAAGATCCCGGCTAGGGGCGAAAGGACACCGGCTCAGTCGGAATTCTTCAGCAACAGATTGACCTTCAAATATGAACCGACCTGTTTCATCCACAAGATGGTGGACGAATTCGAAAAAGATGGCTTCGTTGAGTTGAACGGGATAAAGATCGAGGGAGATACCTTTCGTATACTAGAGAAGGTGATGAAGGGAGAAGGCATCCGTACCAATTATTCATACATCGGTAGAGAGATAGGGGCGAATCGAAAAACGGTGAAGAGGAGGATAGATTCTCTTCTAGATAAGAACATCATCGCCGATCCCGGGTGTTACTTTCCAAATCTGCTGATCCCGCCGGGCTATAATTTGATCGTGACCATGATCGAGGCTAGATCCGACAGAGACAGCATTAAAGACTTTCTTAAAAGAGACGATAACGTTCCCAGAGCGGTGGAGACCAGCACGGAACGGTATAACTTTTTGGTCTTCTCGGCGTTCGGGAGTATAGAAGAATTCTTCGAATGGGGGGAGAGGCTGAACTCCGAGTTCAATGAAGGGATCGGTGCCATATCAAAGACCATATTGTCCTCTAGGATGATGCATATTTTAGATCCGCAGAAAGTCTCGCTCGGCTTCATCGAGAGGAGGTTATGGGAACTTAGGAGTTGATAAATTGAGTCAGATTATGATATATATCATCCATGAATTTTAAATTTAAGGTTGATACCTTTTAATACTTTTGAAAACTGTACTATCTTTTTACCTAACTTTAACCATATTATCTAATTTTCCCATCCAATTCTGTAAGCAGGTTTTTTATACCACCCATTTTCTCCCATCAGCACCTAAAGGTGGAAATATGACGGAAGAAGGTTATAACCCGTATAAGATGGCCCAGGAACAGTTCGACAGGATAGCTGAAAAGTTGGATCTTGACGAGGGCCTGAGAGATCTGTTGAGAGAACCGAAGAGGGAATTCCGATTCAATCTTCCCGTGAAGATGGACGACGGCAGTACGGAAGTGTTCAAAGCCTTCAGAGTCCAGCACAACGATGCACTAGGACCCTGTAAAGGAGGCATCAGGTTTCATCCAGAGGAAACGGTCGATACCGTTAGAGCCCTATCGATGTGGATGACCTGGAAGACCGCCGTCGCGGACCTCCCCCTAGGCGGTGGGAAAGGAGGTGTGATCTGTGATCCTCATGATCTTTCAGATAGAGAACAGGAGAACATATGCCGGGAATATATCAAGGCGATAAACAAAAACATAGGGCCGCTTCAAGACGTCCCGGCTCCGGACGTGATGACCAGTGCCCAACACATGCTTTGGATGATGGACGAATACGAAAACATCCAGGGTGAAAAATATCCCGGCGTCATCACTGGAAAACCTCAGGATATGGGCGGTTCTAAAGGACGAACGGAAGCTACCGGCTACGGCCTTGTCTATGTATTGAGAGAACTACTGAAGGAACTGGACAGGGACCCGAAGGATACAGTAGCCTCGATCCAGGGATTCGGTAACGTGGCTCAGTACGCGGCAGAACTGTTCATCGAGTACGGCGGAACCGTGGTTTCGGTATCCTGTTGGGACCAAGAAGATAAGAAAGCCTACAGTTACTACAAAGAGGACGGCATAGACCTTGAGGAATTAATAGGCATAACCGATCGCTTCGGCTCTATAGATAAAGATAAGGCAAAGGAGAGAGGCTATGAACGTCTGCCTGGAGAGGATTGGTTGAAGCATGAAGTGGATGTGTTGATACCGGCGGCGCTTGAAAACGCCATAACGGAAGATAATGTGAAGGACATCCCTACATCGGTCGATATGATCGTCTCAGGCGCCAACGGTCCGATCACTCCAGAAGCTGACGATATCCTGGAAGATAGGGATATAATAGTCGTACCCGATTTCCTGGCGAATGCAGGAGGCGTGACCTGCAGTTACTTCGAGCAGGTACAGAGCAACCAAAACTACTACTGGTCAAAAGACGAGGTTCTAGGGAAATTGGACAACAAGATGACCGATGCCTTCTACGAGGTCTGGGACCTCGCTCAGAGACGGAACGTCAGGATGAGAGACGCGGCCTACATGATAGCGATCCAAAGAGTGGCAGAGGCATGCGAAGCCAGAGGATGGGTCTAGATCGTAAAGCACGATAGAGAGCGAAGATATGGAAGAGAAGGTCAAGAAGATCGAAGAAGCCGTGCAAAGGGCTACGGGAAAGTCTGTAGATCTGGCCGGTCTAGAAACCACTTCCCCAGGAGTAGAGGCATCACTTCTCAGTGATGTCCTCCTTTTTTCCACTCCTTACGATTATTTCCTGATTCAGGAAGAAGGTCGCCTCGACTCCTTGGTCGAAGATAGATTCTCGATAGGTGACGTGAGGCAGCCACCGAGGATAGACCACGTCGAGACGGAAGGACGGTGTAGAGAAGTTTTGGAGGAACGGGATATAGATCTACTCATCGTCTTCGACGAACCCATGGATACTTCTCTTACTGAATTTTTACAGCAGATGGAAAAAGAACATGGAGAGGTGCCGATCGTATGGATAAGTAATGATAGCTCGGGCTCTTTAGACCATGAAGAAGTAACGAACTTGGAAGAGATATTCACCTGGAACGGCGACGGCGAGATAATATTGACCATCATCCAGTACATGGAGGATAGGATCTGTTTTTCGAACCGTGAGTTCGATGAGTACGCACGGCCCATCCTGCTCGTTGAAGACTCAAGGCAGCATTATTCCACTTACTTGACCCATATCTATGACAGGATATGGACGTATCTAGGCAGGCTCCTACATGAAGGATTGACGAAAGAAAAGAGAGTCGAACGTTACATGAGAAGGCCTTTCGTGATCCACGCTGAAGACGTAGAGGAAGGACGAGAGGTCTATGATGCGATAGAGAGGGAAGTATTGTGCGTCATAACGGACAACCGTCTAGATAAAAACGGTCAAATCGAAAAAGATGCGGGTTTGGAATTTGGTAGAGATATCAAGGAGGATCGACCCGACCTTCCAGTCCTCATCCAGTCATCCTCTCAAGTGAAAGAAGGTATGGAAGATCAGGATCTCAAGTACGTGAACAAAAATGCTCCGGACCTGAACCAAAGGATCATCGAATTCGTCGAGCAAAACCTCACTCCTATGGAATTGTCCTTTCCGGAGAAAGAGCATCTAGATGGGAGAAGTATCGAGACCATACGTGAGTTGGAAGACGAGGTCAAAGATCTCGATGAGGAGGAGATACACGAACTTGTCAAGGAACCACGGTTGGTCCAGTGGTTGAGAAATCTGACCGAGTTCGAGATGGCTGAGACCATCGAGTCACTTGCCGAAAGCGGGGCATCCTCAAGAAGAGTGAGGGAAGAGGTCTTAGATTTACTTGAGGAACACAGGTATGCATCCTACAGTACGGCGGTCACCGACTTCAGGAGAGAGAGAGAGGATATAAAAAGCAGGATCCGTCGCATCGGTGATGGAGCTCTTGGAGGAAAAGCCAGGGGCCTCGCCTTCATATCCAAACTTTTCTCAAGGTTCCTAGACCAGGATATTTTTGAAGACCTGAAGATCACGGTTCCGAGGACGATAGTTCTCACATCGGACGTTTTTGACAAATTCTTAGAGGAGAACGACATCATGGACTCCTATCTCTTGGAGAGGTCTGATGAACGTATATCCTCTAAATTCATCGAGGGGAGCCTTCCGGCCACGGTGATAGGAGACATCCGGGCATTCATAAGGAAAACGAGAAATCCTCTGATAGTGCGTTCTTCTGGTCTATTGGAGGATTCGATGACCCGTCCCTTCGCAGGGGTTTACTCTTCCATGTTCCTGCCCAATGAATCCTGGGAGACCAGCCTCAGGTTCAGGGAGGTGTGTGATGCCATCAAACACGTCTATGCCTCTACATTCTTCGAGAATGCAAGGAGCTATCTGAGATCGACGCCCAAGAACATAGGGGATGAAAAGATGTCTGTCATCCTCCAGGAAGTGGTAGGTAAAAGACACGGAAAATATTTTTATCCGACGATCTCCGGCGTGGCTAAATCCTATAACTATTATCCGGCCAAGGGTTGTGAACCTGAGGACGGCATAGTTTATCTCGCCCTGGGGTTGGGAAAGGAGATAGTCGAAGGTGGTCGGTCTTACTTCTTCTGTCCTGAATGTCCTAGATCACCCATGTTCGGTACCCCCAAGGACTTCATACCTCATTCCCAGACCGAATTTTACGCTCTCAACCTCGAATCTGTTTACAGGAGGGTGGAAAAGGACGAGGAGACCTCGCTGGTCAAACTCGATATAAAGGACGCGGAAGAACACGGGGTATTGGATAAAGTGGCCTCCACCTATTCTCCCCGAGATGATCGACTATACCCGGGCATCGGCAGAGAAGGGACGAGAGTTGTAGATTTCGCTCCGATAATAAATCACGGTTCTATACCCCTTGCTGATGCGGTCAAACTTCTTCTAGAGGTCACGGAGATAGCTTTAGGTTATCCAGTAGAGATAGAGTTCGCGGTAGAATTCGAGGAAGATGGAGACTCGGCGGAACTCGTGGTACTCCAGATAAGGAACATGATCTCTAAAGAGATGTTCATGGATATAGACATAAATAGTTGTGACGAAGAGAAGCTGGTGTGCCGCAGTGATAAGGTGCTGGGGAGTGGGATGATCACCGAGATAAAGGATGTGGTCTACACCAAGCCGGACCATTTTGAGATGAAGAACAGTGAAAGGGCCGCAGATGAGGTGAGCGAGATGAACAAGAAACTCATGGGAGAGGATAAAGAGTACATATTGATAGGGCCGGGACGGTGGGGCACCACGGACCACTGGATGGGCATACCTGTCAAATGGGGTGATATCGCGGGAGCCAAGGTCATCTTAGAGACTCCAGCCGAGGGCCGTGCCATCGAGCCGTCACAGGGCTCGCATTTCTTCCATGACATGATATCATCAGAGACCTGTTATCTTGTGATCGATGATGAGGACATGATAGATATGGGATGGTTGGAGGATCAACATGTAGAGGATGAGATGGATGAGATCAAACATGTCCGTCTCGAAGAACCTGTCGAGGTGAGGATAGATGGGAAGGAGGGAAAAGGAGTGATAATGAAAAAAGTACAAAAGGGACCGGAGACAAATTGATATATGATCAACTCACAGATGATAATCAGGAAAGCTAGAGGTAGAAATCGATGGATGATGAAAAGAGCATGAGGAGTCTTTCTCAAGACGAAGAGAAGGAACAGATCGCGCCTTCTGAGAGGGAAGAGATAGACGAGTTGGAGGAACGTGTCAAGGAACTGAACTGCTTTTACAGGATATCTGAGCTCGTGAACGATGATTCTTTATCGTTGGATGAGGCTCTTCAAAGCATAGTAGAGGTGCTACCCCCTTCTTGGCAGTATGAGGATATCACCTCGGCTAGGATAAAGATAGGAGAGAAAGAATATACCACTGAGGGTTTCGAAAAAACTGAGTGGAGACAGAAGAGCGACATCAGGGCGAAGGGTGAGAATATAGGGTCCATAGAGGTGGTCTATCATGAAGAGAAACCAGAGATGGACGAGGGACCGTTCTTGAAGGAAGAGAGAAGGTTGATAGATACGCTGGCAGATCTCTTGGGGCGTTTCGTGCAGGAGAAAGCCCCTATCCTTGAGGGTGAAGAGGAGGCCGAGCCAGGATCTCCTACACAGAGGCAGGATTGGGAGGTGATCATAGACCTGTTGATGAAGACCGATCCGAGGACCCTTCTCCGGATAACGAGGAAGATGGTCTATCACCTTTACAGGCATGAGAACGAGAAGATACAGGCCCTGCTGAACGATGTCTGCCCCGTGGATAACGGTGCCGGTGCCCCAAAATGGTGTGGGATCAACATGCCCAATCCGAAACAGGATATCGATTCTCTAAGGATGGTCCAGGAACAGGTGTTCGAGGTCGCCAAAGAGCATATGGAGCCCGAGGAGATCTCTGATCTTTTCCACAGGTGGTTGAAGGAAGATAAGGCCCGTCCTCTTTTATTGGCTTCCCAGAAGAGAGGCATACCTCTGGTGGAGATAACTGAAGAGCTGAACCGCTTCTTCAGGAAACCGGAGTCGGAGAAGGCTCTGGCCAAGGAAGATCGGATGAGCATACGGACCCAATTGATACAGCGTTTCTTCACGGATAGACTGGATTTTGTGAACGTGGCAAAGGAATACATCAAGGTGAAGGATTACGAACCTCTGGTTAAACAGATCGTCGGTCCTGCGAGAGGAGCGGGTAAACTGGGCGGTAAGGCGTCCGGGGCCTATCTCGCCGAGAAGATACTGCATGAGGAACTCGATGATAGTTTGACCGAAAAAATCTCCTCCCCCAAGACCTGGTACATAACCTCGGACACGATGATAGACCTGATCCATTATAATGACCTAGATGAGTTGATCCACGTTAAGTATCTAGATCCTGAGGAGATAAGACAGGAGGAGCCTTTCCTGGAACAGCTGATGAAGAACGCCACTTTCCCGTCGGAGATAACAGAAGGTCTAAAGAAGATACTGAGGGATATAGGTGATAATCCGATAATCGTCAGGTCTTCCAGCCTCCTAGAGGACAATTTCGGGGCCGCTTTTTCTGGCAAGTACAAGAGCCTTTTCTTGCCCAATACAGGGAGCGAAAAAGAAAGATTGAGCGATCTGAAGAACGCTATAGCCGAGATCTATGCCTCAACGTTCTGTGCTGATCCCATCGAATATCGTAGAGAGAGGGGTCTTTTAAATTTCAGCGAAGAGATGGGCATAATGGTACAGCAGGTAGTCGGCACGAAAGTTGGTGACTATTATCTGCCCACCTATGGAGGTGTAGCCTTCAGCAAGAACGAATTCCGCTGGTCACCCAGGATCGGAAGAGACGACGGGATAGTGAGACTGGTGCCCGGTCTCGCTACAAGGGCCGTGGATAGGGTCGGTGACGATTACCCCATCCTAGCATCGCCGAACAGACCCGGTCTGAAGGTCAATTCTACAGTGGAAGAGCGGGTCAAATATTCCCCTCGATACATGGACGTTATAAATCTTGAAGAGGAGAGGCTGGAAACCGTAGACGCTGTTCAGTTCTTCAAAGAACACTCGGATGAATATCCAGGTCTGGAGAAGGTCGTTTCACTATACAAAAACGGTGATCTAAAAACACCTTCCGGTCTGATACTCCACCCGGAGAAGGAGGACATGGTGGTCACTTTTTCTAAGCTATTCGATAAGACCGATTTTTTGAAAAAGATAAACAAGATCTTGAACGTACTGGAGGAAAAGATAGGCTATCCCGTTGATGTAGAATTCGCATCTGACGGAGAGAAGCTCTACATAGTCCAGTGCAGACCACAGAGCCAGACCCTCGATCAAGAGAGGGTGAAGATCCCGAGGGACGTCAAGGATAAAAGGAAGCTGTTCTCCGCGAATAGATACGTGACTACGGGTAAGATAGAGAACATCGAGTATATCGTTTATGTGGTCCCAGAAGAATACACCTCGTTGGAGAGCAGGGAAAGGATGCAGAACGTCGCCCGTCTTGTAGGAGAACTCAACAAAAAGCTGCCGAAGGAGAGATTCGTCCTGATGGGCCCCGGTCGATGGGGCAGCAGGGGCGATATCAAGCTGGGAGTACCGGTCAAGTACAGGGAGATCCACCGGACCGCATTACTGGTAGAGGTGGCGAAGGAGAGAGGGGGATATGAGCCCGAACTCTCCTTTGGGACTCACTTCTTCCAAGACCTTGTTGAATCCGGTATAAAGTACCTACCACTGTATCCTGAGGAAGAGCACAACATCTGGAAAGAGGAGATGTTCTTCAGGTCCGAAAACAAGTTGACGGAGTTCTTACCGAGCTATGAGGATTTCGAGGACGTCGTAAGGGTGATCGACGTAGGAGACATAAGTAAAGGCGGAACCCTCACCGTTACCATGGACGGGGAAGCCAATCGAGCTCTGGCTTATCTAGAGCCCTCGGATCACTGGCAGTGGCGCATGAAGAAGGTCGAACAGATAGGGAGGAACCTTGATCCAGAACTTTATGGCGTGAAGAAACTGTACGTGGTCGGGAGCACGAAGGAAGCGACTGCAGGACCTGAGAGCGATATAGACCTGATAGTGCACTTTGAAGGAGACGAGGAAAAGAAAGACAAGCTGAATAACTTCTTCGATCGGTGGGACCAAAGACTCGTTCAGGAGAACGAACAGAGGATAGGGAAGCGGATCGACGGTATCCTGGATGTCCATTTCATAACGGATGAGGACCTGGAGAAAGGAACGTCATGGGCCACGCACATAACCTCGAGGCATAAATCAGCGAGAGAGATCACTCTACAAGATACTGATTGATCATTATCGACCTCATGCATCCACGTCTAACACCGTTCTGACAGCCTCCTCCGGTTCTTTGGTATCGAACCTGACAAAAGCCAATTTCTGTCCAGAATGAACACCGGTGAATGAAAAAGTCCTTCCTATCTTTTCTCTCCAATTCCCAGTGATGTCCACCGTTTCATGGACATGGCCGTGGAGTGTTATCAAAGGATGTTCCTCCATTATGAACCTCTTGACGGCGATGCTGCCCACGTGTACGTCGAGGGGCGCGTGATCCACCTTTTTCCCGTCCAGATCTGCTCTATCCAAATCAGTCTCATAGGGCGGCGCATGGAATAGATAGATGGTCTTCTCTGGAGGGGACTCATCTGACAGTCTCTCCAAGTCGTCTTTTATGGTGATATACTTCTTCTCGTATTCCGATATATCTACGGTCCTTGTGCCCTTTTCCGGCGATACTGCCCCAACCCCTATAAATCTAGAAACGTCGTAACGCTCCCAATCTTTTAATCGGAAGGGAGTCGGAGGTATGAAACTGTATCCGCTCACGTAGAGGTCACCAAATCTCTCCGTTCTGTTGTGTATGTAATGAAGAAGTCCTTCCTCGTTCATATCTTCAAGATGTTTTTCGTATATCCTTGGGTCGTCATTGCCCATTATTATGAATACGTTAAAATCATCATATAAGGAGTCCTTGATCTCTCGTAACTCTTCTGATAAAAAATCGGTCAAGAACTCCTCGGGGCCCTGCCCTTTATTTCTTCCAGAAGGTAAGATGTCCCCCCCGATGAAGACTCCGTCTGGAGGGTCTTCTTCGATCTCTTTGAACAATCTTTTGTACTTCTTTTTATCTCCGTGGAGATCAGAGGTGAACATGCATTTCAGACAGAACACCAACCTGTCTAAATCAATCACAATGTTTTACTTTTACTTTACTGCTGCATGAGCTCCGATCATCGGGTACCATCTCAAGATATTGTATATCATGGTAAAAAAATAGGAAAAAATTAACCAACCTTTGGTACGAAATACTTAAATTGTAAAGGGAAAATCCCCCTCCACTCGATTAAAGAATAAAGAAGAATAAAAAGGAGTATGATATGATGGCGTTAGATAGAGTGTATGAGCAGGTTGTGGAGAGAAATCCCGGCGAGGAAGAGTTCCATCAGGCCGTTGAAGAGGTTCTAGATTCCATTGAACCGGCGATGGAAAAACATCCTGAATTTGCGGATGCCAAGATCGTTGAAAGGTTGGTCGAACCCGAAAGGCAGATAATCTTCCGGGTCCCGTGGAAAGATGATGATGGAGAGGTCCATGTTAATAGAGGATTCAGGGTACAGTTCAACAGCGCTATAGGCCCCTATAAAGGAGGTATAAGATTTCATCCATCGGTTTACATCGGTATAATAAAATTCCTAGGATTCGAACAGATATTCAAGAACTCATTGACTGGAATAGCCATGGGCGGCGGTAAAGGCGGCTCTGATTTCAATCCCAAAGGGAAATCCGACGATGAGATAATGCGTTTCTGCCAGAATTTTATGAATGAACTTTACAGACACATCGGACCCGACACGGACGTTCCCGCGGGTGATATAGGAGTCGGAGGAAGAGAAGTAGGATATATGTTCGGCCAGTACAAGAAGCTGAAGAATAGATTCGAAGGTGTTTTCACCGGTAAATCCCCAGAATGGGGCGGTTCTCTCGTAAGGCCGGAAGCCACTGGATACGGTCTGGTTTATCTCACCAAAGAGATGCTGAAGAGTGCGAACGAGGATCTCAAAGGCAAAGATGTGTTGATATCGGGTTCAGGGAATGTAGCTCTGCACGCCCTTGAGAAATGTAACGAACTGGGAGCTAAAGTGGTTACCTTGTCAGATTCAGACGGAACCATTTACGATCCCGAAGGAATATCCGGCGATAAGAAGGATTACGTTTTCGATCTGAAACAGGTCAGACGAGGGAGGATCAGAGAGTATGCTGAGGAGTATGATGTAGAATACGTAGAAGGCGGTAATCCGTGGGGCTTCGACGCCGATATAGCTCTGCCCAGCGCTACACAGAACGAGATCGAGGAAGAAGATGCACAAAAACTGGTCGACAACGACATAATAGCCGTAGGTGAAGGCGCCAACATGCCCTCGACTCCAGCAGCTATCGAGAGATATCAAGAGAACGATATGCTATACGGGCCAGCCAAGGCAGCTAACGCTGGCGGCGTAGCTGTTTCCGGTCTGGAGATGGCCCAGAACTCACAAAGAGAGAGCTGGACCTTCGAAGAAGTAGATAACAGACTGCAGGGTATCATGCAGAACATACATGAGACGTGCTACAAGACATCTAAGAGATACGGAGACGAAGGCAACCTGATGCTGGGCGCTAACATAGGTGGTTTCGTCAAGGTCGCCAAGGCGATGCTCGACCAGGGCGTAATCTGAGAAAGATAAACCCCTTACCCCAAAACCCTTTTATTTGATCCTTGAAGAAGGATGATGTATTTTGACAAATCAGAATCCTTCTCTCGTGGATGGAAAAAACGGAAAGATGATAGTATGAATATCAATGCAAGAAACCCTTGGAGGTTTAAAGATGAAGGTTAGATGTGAGTGTTGTGGTCATGAATGGGATTATCAGGGTAAAATTGGATCATACGTGAACTGCCCGGGATGCGATGAAGAAGTTAAGATAACCGAGGAGGACAAAGTAGGTCCCGAGAGAGACGTACAAAGCATACTGGAAGGATATGAGGCGGAACGCAGTTCTTTGATACCGATCCTTCAAGAGGCCCAGGAAAGATTCGGCTATCTTCCACGTGACGTCCTTGAAAAGATAGCTGATTTTCTACAGCTACCGGCCAGCAAGGTCTACGGCGTAGCAACATTTTACGCCCAGTTCAGATTTGAACCTCTGGGGGATCACATGATAAGAGTTTGCCATGGGACTGCGTGCCACGTGAAAGGCGCCGAGAAGATAGGTGAGGCTGTGGAAAACAAACTCGATATCGAGACAGGCGAGACCACCGAGGACGGAACGTTTACGTTAGAGAGGGTTGCCTGTTTGGGCTGCTGCAGCCTCGCGCCGGTCATGATGGTGGACGATACGGCTCATGGCAACCTGACGAGAGAGAAAGCCAAGAAGATAATCGATGAATACAGGGAGGGAGAAGCATGACTGAAAGGACCCTAAAGGTCGGTTACGCCTCCTGTGGCATAGCCGCTGGCGCAAAGGAGATATACAAACGGTTGGAGGAGAGTTTAGACGAAAAAGGATTGGATATCGACCTAGAGAAAGTCGGCTGTATAGGCATGTGCCACAACGAGCCCATAGTCGAGGTGGAGGATGAAGAGGGCACTTACACCTATGGTAATCTAGAAGGCGATGACGTGGATAAATTAGTAGAGAAGCATATTATCGAGGACGTCCCTTACGAAGAGAAGCTGATCACCTCGCCGTCTGAAGAATACGACTACTTTTCAAAGCAACAAAAAGTTGTCCTTCGAAACAGCGGAGAGATAGACCCTGAGAGTATAGAAGAATACATCGAAAGGGAAGGCTACGAAGCATTGAAGAAGGCTCTAGATATGGAACCCCAGGAGGTCATAGATCAGATAAAAGAGAGTAACCTCCGTGGTAGAGGCGGCGCAGGCTTCCCGACAGGTATCAAATGGCAGTTCGCCAAGGATGCGGAGAGCGACGAGAAATACCTGATCTGTAACGCCGACGAGGGAGACCCCGGGGCTTTCATGGATCGTTCTGTTCTAGAAGGTGACCCTCACGCCGTTTTGGAGGGGATGATCATAGGCGCTTACGCTACAGGGGCCAGCAAGGGTTACATATACTGCAGGGCCGAATATCCTATAGCGGTAAAACGATTGAAGCTCGGTATCGAACAGGCCAGAGAGAAAGGTTTCCTCGGTGAAGATATATTGGGCAGTGATTTTTCCTTCGATATACAGGTCAAAGAAGGAGCCGGTGCCTTCGTGTGCGGTGAAGAGACCGCTCTGATGCATTCTATCGAAGGCGAAAGAGGCATGCCCAGACCGAGGCCTCCGTTCCCGGCCCAGGAGGGACTCTTTGGAAAACCTACTAACATAAACAATGTGGAAACGTGGGCTAACGTGCCCTGGATCCTGAGGAACGGAGCGGACGAGTTCGCATCCATTGGCACCGAAGAGAGCGGTGGAACGAAGGTCTTCGCTCTGGCGGGAAAGATCAAGAGAGGCGGCCTGGTCGAAGTTCCTATAGGTACCACGTTGAGAGAGGTCATCTTTGACATAGGCGGCGGGATAGCCGACGAGAAGGAATTCAAGGCCGTTCAGTTAGGCGGACCTTCCGGCGGCTGTTTGCCGAGTAAACACCTTGATACACCAGTTGATTACGAAACCTTGACCGAAGCCGGCGCCATCATGGGCTCCGGTGGTATGGTGGTGATGGACGAGGACGACTGTATGGTCAACGTGGCTCAATTCTTCTTGGACTTCACCCAGGAGGAATCCTGCGGTAAGTGTACCTTCTGTAGAGTGGGTACGAAAAGGATGCTGGAGATGCTGGATGACTTCTCTAAGGGTGATGGAAACGCCGAGGACATAGAAAGACTCAAATACCTGGCCGATAAGATCAAGTCCCATTCGCTCTGCGGCCTTGGTCAGACGGCGCCGAATCCAGTTCTTACAACACTGAGGTACTTCGAGGACGAGTACGAGGCGCATCTGGAAGAGGATACGTGCCCAGCCGGCGTCTGCAGAGACCTCATCACTTATACCATCACAGAAGACTGTATAGGCTGCGGTCAATGCGCTCAGGAGTGTCCTGCCGACGCAATAACCGGAGAGCAGCAGGAGAAGCATACCATAGATCAGGATATCTGTATAAAGTGCGGGGCCTGTGAAGAAGTGTGTCCCGTCTCTGCCGTGGAGGTGGAATGAATATGTCAGAAAAGATCAACATCACGATAAACGGAGAAGAGTGTGAGACCGATCCTCACAATACGGTCTTAGATGCATGCAGAGAGAACGACGTTTTCA
This sequence comes from uncultured Thermoplasmata archaeon, assembly GCA_964394465.1. Lineage (GTDB taxonomy): Archaea > Thermoplasmatota > Thermoplasmata > Halarchaeoplasmatales > Halarchaeoplasmataceae > CAYMXS01. The sequence goes on from CAYMXS010000001.1 coordinate 110,516, forward strand.
TACCTACGCTGTGTGAGATCGAGTATATAGAGGAGCCCTTCGGCGGCTGCAGGGTCTGCCTGGCCGAAGTTAAGACCGATAGAGGTACTGAGGTTACGACGACGTGTGACACCCCGGCCCAGGAAGGCATGGAGATAACCACCGATACGGAGGACGTACAAGAAGGCAGGAAGATGGCTCTGGAACTGCTCCTTTCAGAACATACGGGCGACTGTGTAGGACCCTGCTCTTTGGAGTGTCCAGCCAGTACAGACTGTCAGGGCTATCTGGCTCATATAGCCAACGGAAGACCTAAAGAAGCCACTAAACTGATCAAACAACAGACCCCTCTGGGAATATCTTTGGGAAGAGCTTGTTTTGCACCCTGTGAAGACGAATGCAGGAGAGAGATGGTCGAAGATCCTTTGTCTATAAGACAGCTGAAGATGTACGCCGCCGAAGTCGATATCGAAGATCCGTGGACCCCTGAGATACCTGAGAGCACGGGAAAACGAGTGGCGGTGGTCGGTGGTGGTCCAGCCGGATTGACTGCAGCTTACTTCTTACGGTTGGAAGGCCACGACGTCAAGATATACGATATGATGCCCGAGTTGGGCGGCATGATGAGGTATGGTATACCGAACTACAGGCTTCCTGACGACCTATTGGACAAAGAGATAGAATGGATATTGGATCTCGGTATAGCAGCCGAAACGGACACTGAGCTCGGCGAAGACATCACCATGGACGAACTGAGGGAAGGAAACGACGCGGTCTTCATGTCTACAGGTGCCTGGGAGAGCTGGATCATACCCATCGAAGGGAAGGAACTGCCGGGTGTCATGGGCGGTATAGACTTCCTTATAGACCACAGTCTCGGAAAGGAACTGGACGTAGGTGAAAAAGTCGTGGTCGTTGGCTGCGGAAACACGGCCATGGACGTTGCCAGAGTGGCCAAAAGATTGGGAAAAGATGTAACAATAGCATACAGAAGGACCGAGGAACAGGCACCCGCCAACGAAGAGGAGATAGAGGAGGCCAAGGAAGAGGGCATAGAGTTCAAATTCCTGGCCAGTCCAGAGAAGGTATGCGGCTGTGAAGAAGACGGCATCGAAAAGGTCACGTGCGCCTGCATGGAACTGGGGGAGCCGGACGAGTCCGGGAGACCGAAGCCCATAAAGATACCCGATGAAACGGTAGATATAGAGACCGATTCCGTCATCTTAGCTATAGGCCAGCAGCCCGATGCTGACCTGCTGGAAGAAGAAGGTCTAGAAGTAGAGGATTATACCCTGAACCTCAACCAGAAGTTCCAGACCAACTTCGAGGACGTGTTTACTGCCGGTGATGCCGTGATGGGCCCCTCCTCTATAGTGGAATGCACGGGACAGGCGAGAGAAGCGGCCTATGCCATGGACGCCTACCTGAACGAAGAACTGGAAAGCTACGAAGTGCCGGAAGACTACCAGATGCCCTACGGATACGTGCACGAAGACGAGGTCACCGAGGAAGACCTGTTAGACTATACGGAGAAACCGCGCGTTAGCATGCCTATGAGAGATCCCGAAGAAAGGATAGATGATTTCGAAAAGATCGAACTTGGATGGGATAAAGAAGAAGCGGAGAAAGAGGCCGAAAGATGCCTGGAGTGCGGCTGCCTTGATCGCTTCGACTGTAAACTGAGGGATTACGCCGAGAGATACGACGCGGAACAGCACACATATGAAGGCTTCAAGCATGAATACGATATAGATGAGTCACATCCCGACATTGTGCAGGACCCAGGAAAATGTATCCTGTGCGGTTCATGTGTACGAACATCGGAAGAGGTACACAGCGAGGGAGCAGTGGAGTTCGTGGACAGAGGCTTCAAGACCGTCGTAGAGCCGGCCTTCGGTGAGCCGTTGAGCGAAGTGGACAGCGATATCCTAGGTGATCTGGCGGATGCTTGTCCAACTGGAGCCTTCGAAGAGAAGTTAGACGATGTCAAGCCAGGTCCTCATGAAGCCGAGGTGGCCGGAGAGACTCACTGTACCGGCTGTTCCTTGACCTGTCCGGTCGAGGTGCTTATGGTAAATGATAGACCGGTCATGCTGAGGCCCGCGGACGACGAGACCTATCAGAGACACCTGTGCGACATAGGGAAGTTCGAGACTCTAGCGGATACTGATACTAGACCGGAGAAGCACGAAGATATATTGAATGAAGTAAAGAGTACACTCGGTGATGAATTCGATATTATAGTCTCATCCGATGTTACAGAAGAAGAGGCCGAGAAGCTCGTGGATATCGCGGAGACCGGTGAAGGGAATATATCGGCGCCTGTAAACAAAAAATCGTCCACCGCAACTTTAGAAGATCTACTTCAGGCTGAATGTATATACGCGGACAAAGAAGCGTATGAGATCAACCCACTGCTCAAGATGTTCGTCAAGAGGGCAAAGGAGAATAGTGCCAAGCCGGTCAAAACGCTCGACGAGTTGTCTAACGACGGTATCGCAGTGGTGACCGAACAGAGCGATGAGGAACATGAAGATATGATAGTGGCACACCATGGAGCCAACGCCGAAGGGCTGATCGATCTGGGTCTTTTCAAGAAGGAACTAGAAACTGATACCGTACTGGTCTACGGCAGCATGGAAGAGGAAGAACTGCCTGATCTGACAGGTAAAACGGTTGTGCATTTCACCGATGAGATGACAGGTATAAGTGGAAAGGCCGATATAGTGGTGCCGATACGTTCCTGGGTCGAGAAGGAAGGCACATTGCGGAACGCCTTTGGAGAGACCGTCGAGCTAACACCTTCAGTAAAGAGTGAACTACCGGCCAACACGGAACTACTGGAGAGACTAAGAGCTCTACTTGGATAAAACCTAAACCTTTTCCTTTCTATTTTCTTCTCATTCCAAAACCATTTATTCAATCGGATATCTTATGGATATAATGGACCTAAAAGAACAGATACAGCGCTCTCATCGCTACACGGACAGGGAAGATAGAACGGATCTTATAACGACCTGGACTGAAGAGGAGCTCCACGGAGGCGAGGTAAAGGACGTGTTTTCAGTCATTTTCAGAACTAGAGGCTGTTCCTGGAGCTATGAATCCGGCTGTTCGATGTGTGGATATTATACGGCTACGAACCCGGATATAACAGAAGATGATCTGAACGACCAACTAAATGACGCCTTAGAGCGTTACACCGGAGAAGACATAGTAAAGATCTATACCTCTGGGAGCTTTTTAGATACGGGCGAAGTCTCTTTTGAACTTGGTTTAAATATACTCGGCTCCTTCGACGCGCAGAAGATACTGATAGAGAGCAGGCCGGAGTACGTGGAGGAGGGGGAACTGGAAAGATACGAGGAAAAGGCGGAGGAACTAGAAGTGGCTATAGGTCTAGAATCCGCCAACGACTTCGTTTTAGAACACTGCATCAACAAGGGTTTTACCTTCGAGGACTACCGGGAAGCGGCTGAAACGATCAAGAATGTCGGTGCTAGGTCCCGAACCTACCTCCTTTTCAAGCCCCCCTTCCTGACCGAACTGGAGGCCATGGACGATATCTCTGATTCCATAAAGAAGATCGAGGGCCTGACGGATATGATCTCCATAAATCCTGTGAACGTACAACGAGGAAGCCTTGTAGACTGGCTCCATAAGAGAAAGTTGTACAGGCCGCCCTGGTTGTGGTCTCTTGTAGAGGTCCTCAGAAAATTGGATACCGACGCCACTGTGGTCTCTTCTAAAGCGGGCCTGGGTACCAGAAGGGGCTGCCACAACTGCGAAGATTGTAACGAAAATATTATAGAAATGATAGAAGAGTTCAATCTAACTCAGGATCCGGACGTATTCAACCCTCTAAAGGAAAAAAATATCTGTGACTGCAGGGAGACCTGGAAGAAGGAGAAAGAACTCGAGCCCTTCCTGCATTTTAGAGGAACTCCAAAGATCCTACGCGACCGATACGCTGGAGATATCTGAGTGTCTCATCATTATCTTACGAGCTATGGATAGGTTACGGCCGTTCTTGCCGATGGCTCTAGCTTTGTTCTCTGGTTTGACCTCTACCGTGGCGTGTTTAACGCCGTTCTTATCCTCTATGGTCACGTCCTTCACCCCGTAGCTGTAAAATATGCTCTCCAAAAGCTTTTCCGCATCGTCGCTGTACTCTATCACGTGGATGTTCCTGTCGATCTTGTTGCTTACCCTGGTGACGTTTTTGCCGCCCTTTCCGATAGCCTTTTGGATGCTCCCCTCCTTGACCAGGAATATGACCTTCTCTGGTATATCGATACAGTCCTTCACCTTGGTATCGGTGACCTCCTCGAAAAGAGATATGTATCGAAGGGTTTTTTCGTTGAAAGTGATATCCTCTACGCCTTCAGTCATGTTCATTCAGTCCGCCTTTAACGAAGTGACGTTCGATTGCCCGCTGTCTAGTATGGCTATAGTAGATATGGCAAAGGGTTTTCCAACAGTTGAACCGAGTTCTTGATTCGTTCCTCTGAAATGGTATATCGGAACATCCTCATATTCCTCTCCGCTGAACTTCTCTTCTGGACAGTTTCTCGCCACGATCAGCATCTCCGCGTTTCCTTCATCTAGATTTTCTAAGGCCTCTTTTACACCGAAAGTGGCTTCCCCAGTGTTCACGGCTACACGTATTTCTCTTCTAACGTCCATTTGTTTTTCCTCCTTTTTGCATGATTATATTATCTTATTCTACATAAGGTTTGGTTAACATCTTCTTTTTGATCTGAGCATCCAGTAATAATCTACGCTGGTATATCAATCTTACCTCTATTTCACACTCACTTCTCTTTTGGAGGGCTGGTCTTGTATTTGACCTTCACATCTCCGGTACCCTGAGTTATCGGCTGACCGACTATGACGTTCTCTGCGACTCCATCCAAGTGGTCCTTCTCGCCGACGATGGCGGCTCTCAGAAGGTGTGTACTGGTGATCTCGAAGGCGGCTCTAGCCAGCACGCTGGTCTTCTTGCCGGAGACACCGTGTCTACCTATGGCTTTTATGTCGCCCTCGTTGGTCATCATATCCGCTACCAGCATGATATGTCTAATGTCGACAGTCAGGCCCTGCTCCTCTAGTGTCTGCTTTGCTTCCTTAATTATAGACTTCCTTGCAGCCTCAACACCCAGCACGTTGTATATCTCTGTGGGGCTGTTCGTCGTGGTATCTTCGACATCGACGCCCTCTATCTTCAAGCATTCCTCAAGATTTGAACCTTCAGTATAGATCACGAACTCGTTTCCCACCTTTCTTATTATCGCCCGGTGTACGTCTTTAAGGCCCTTTATCTTCGTACTTTTCGCCTCTTCCGCCGATTCGTGGAGAAGACTGTACTTGCTCTCTTCTATGCTTATGTAGATGATGTCCCCGTCTTTCTTTATCGTTCCGTTGATCTTCCTCTGCTGTTTCAACCTGCTCATTATGTCCTCGAAATCTATGTTGCTGTCCTCCATCTCGGCTTTATCTGGTTTGATGGTCACCTTCATGTTGGTCATATCGACTTCTACGTCGGCTATGTCTATCAACCTCGTGATCTCCAGCTGGGAGGCGATCTTCTTCGCTTCATCCCTGTCCCCTTTGATATCCTCCTCTAGATGTACCTCCATGACCGGTGTGTCCGGCACTTTTCTAGCATCCACGATCTCGATCATCCTAGGCAAACCTTGGGTCACACCTATCTCCGCAACACCTGCGTGGTGGAAGGTACGCATGGTCATCTGTGTACCTGGCTCGCCTATGGATTGCGCACCCACTATACCGACGGATTCCTTCGGATCCACCTTTCTCTCTTGATAGCGTCTGTTTACTGTTTCCATCATCAACTCGTAATCATCCTCAGGGATATCTATCTCATCTATCTTATCAGCAGCATCCTGGATAATAGAACGTGGTAGGTCGTAGCCCTTCTCATCGCATATATCTCTCAGGTCTTCCGCTGTACCCTCCAGGGGTTCAAACTTCTTTGGTATGGTTATATCCTCAGGCTTTTTCTTCTTCTTTTTCTTCTTGCCCTTCTTTTTCTTGGATTTCTTTTTCTTCTTGCTCTTCTCTACCTTCTTTCGTACATCCTTAGCTTTCTCTTCGGAAAGGACTTCTTTCAGCTCGTCTATAGATGCAGATTTGACATCGCCGAGAAGAAAACCTTCGTCGGCCAGTTTCTTCGCTGACTCCTCGTCGACTCCTCTTCTGGTCAAAGCATTTATGGTATCTTTTTTAGCCATGGATATCAGCTCCCTCCTTTACCCAGCTTTAACTCACGGACTATGTCGTCCATATCGACCGCTTTTCCTCTCTTACTCCTCATGGGATCGACACCGTCTTCACCGTAATCGAACTGGATGACCGTATTGGCAGTATTACGGACGGTCTCATCATCAGAGATCATGAGGTCCTCTAAAGCGTTGATGAGCCTTCTCTGCATGTAACCTGAACGGCTTGTTCGGACGGCAGTATCGACCAGACCTTCTCTCCCGCCCATGCTGTGGAAGAAGTATTCCGACGGATCCAGACCGTCCTTGTAGGATGATTTGACGAAGCCCTTTGATTCAGCTCCCAGTTCACCTCTTTGATAGTGAGATAATGTTCTTTCCTCGTAGCCCCTGCTCGGTCTCTCGCCTCTGATCGCCTGCTGGCCCAGAGCTCCGGCCATCTGGGTAAGGTTTAGCATGCTGGCTCTCGCCCCTGTCTGTGCCATGACAACTGCGTTGTTACCGAGACCTAGATGTTTGCTAGCTATGTTACCCGCATCATCTCTAGCTTTGCCCAGTTCCTTCATCACGGTCACTTCCAAAGTCTCCTTGAGGTCCCTACCGGGCATCTGCTCCAGTTCGCCGTCTCTGTAGGCATTCACCAGTTCTCTGACCTTATCTTTTGCGTTGTCTAGAACATCATTTATCTTTTTCCTAGCTTCAGTCGGTATGTCCTCATCTTCGATACTGGTGGTGAAGCCTCTCAACGTTATAACGCCCAGGGCAACGTTCGTTATCCTGTCTATGAACTCTCTGGCCCTGTCGGTACCATAATCCCTAGCCAGTTTATCCATGATCTCTCCCGCGAAGGCGCTGACTCCGTTCTCGTCTATTGTACCCGTTACTAGTTCCCCGTCTTCGACCGAAACGTAGGCGTCTTTATCACATTCCTTTCCGTCGCATATGTCACATTTGTCGCATATCGCGGCTTCGAACTCGATATTGAGGTCATCTGGAAGAAAATGACTGAATATGTCTTTGCCCTTCCACATCTCTCTGCCGTCTTCCTGCACAGGTTCCGGCAGGTTCTCCGTCTCCAGGTTCGAGAATATACTCGCTACCTCTCTTCTCGAGAAAGAAGGATTCTTATGAGTCAGGAAGAACAGCCCGCTTATATGGTCCTGTATTGCTCCTATTATAGGTCCGCCGAACCTGGGTGAGAGTATGTGTTCCTGGACTCTCATCAGAACCTTCGCCTCTGCTCTAGCCTCCTCGCTCTGAAGAACGTGGAGGTTCATCTCGTCGCCGTCGAAGTCAGCGTTGTAGGGCGGGCAGACCGCAAGGTTCAACCTGAACGTCTTTCCCGGGACGACCTTCACCTCGTGGGCCATCATGGACATCCTGTGGAGCGAAGGCTGCCGGTTGAACAGCACGATGTCGCCGTCTTTCAGCTGACGTTCTATCGTGAAGCCCGGCTCTATCTTCTCGGCTGCGTTTTCGGCGTTCCTGTCCGTTATCTTGATCCTCCTACCGTCCGGTCTGGTGATGTAAGTGGCTCCAGGCAGATAATCACCTTTCTCCGAGAGCGGGTCTTCACCGCGCTTTACCAAATTCTTCGCCTCCTCCAGGTTTATAGCGTTGACGTTTATGGGAACCGTCAACTCCCTAGCTGCCTTCTCCGGAACGCCGACCTCGTTTATGGAGAGCCAGGGGTCTGGAGATATCACGCTTCTGGACGAGAAGTTGACCCTCTTACCGCTGAGGTTCTGTCTGAACCTACCCTCTTTACCTTTCAACCTCTGTATAAGGGTCTTGAGCGTCCTGCCGCTTCTGTGCCTGGCAGGGGGTATACCAGAAGTCTGATTATCGAAGTAAGTCGTAACGTGATACTGGAGTAGGTCCCATAGGTCCTCGACGATGAGCTGAGGTGAGCCAACATCTCGGTTCTCTCTCAACCTCTGGTTGATCCTCAAGATGTCCACAAGTTTATGGGTCAGGTCGTCTTCCGATCGGTCACCGGATTCCAGCGTGATAGATGGCCTTACCGTCACCGGTGGAACCAATAGGACGGTCAATACCATCCATTCCGGTCTGGTCACCTTTGGATTTATGCCTAAGGGCCGTAGATCACGGTCTGGTATCCTCTCTAATCTTGTACGTACTTCCTTTGACGTTAGTTTCGTGTTCTCCTCTCTGAACGTCGTTGGTTTATCTAGTTTTACTTTTCTCTGCTCGGCCGAACAATGGGGACAGACCTTGTTCTTTCTAGCCTTCTTAGAGACCTCTTTTGCAAGCGCTCTCGTATCCAAGGGATCTCCACCCATGGAGAGGATTTCGTTCATCCTGTGTAGGTAGCCGTCCCTCTCTTCATCCGGTAAAAGTATACGGCCGCACTCGCTGCATGTCGATCTCAACAGTTTTTTTATCTCCTTTACATAGCCGATGTGAATAACGGGCATGGCCAACTCTATATGGCCGAAATGGCCTGAGCACTGGTCTACTCTTCCCCCGCATGTCTTGCACCTCAGACCGGGCTCTATAACTCCCAGGTGAGGATCCATGAGTCCCATCTCGATGGGGAAACCGTCGTCGTCGTAGGTATCGGGAGTGATTATCTTTGTGGCTGAAAGGTTCCTCATCTCGTCCGGTGACATGTAGGCGAACTTTATACTGCCGATCCTCTTAGAGATACCCTTGTTACGTTTCATTTTTGATCCTCCAGCTGTAGTCTAAGGGTCACTCCAAGCGATCTCAGTTCGTCCATGAGCAGCTTGAATGCGTAGCTCGTCTGTATCTGGTGAACATCAGACTTCTCACCGCATACAGGACATCTCAGCTCTCCATTGCTGTCCAGTATGGCTATATGACCGCAGTCGGGGTTGCCGCAGACGTATTCCGTTGTGCCGTCCGACTGATCCAGCAACCGGTCCTTGATGACCATGGCGGCTCCGTGACCAATAAGGCAGTCCCTTTCCATCTCACCGAAACGGAGACCGCCCTGTCTGGAACGTCCCTCAGTGGGCTGTCTCGTCAGGATCTGAACAGGTCCCCTAGACCGCATATGCAGTTTTCCGGAGACCATGTGATGTAATTTCTGGTAGTAGATGACTCCTACGAATATCTCAGCCTGGAGCATCTTTCCCGTCTTGCCGTCGTAAAGTATTTCCGTCCCGTTGGACTTGAAGCCGGCCTCTTTCAACGACTCTCTCAACGCATCTTCTTTCTCTCCGCTGAAGGGCGTACCGTCAACGAATCGTCCTTTCAGAGAACCGACCTTACCGCCGAGCATCTCTAGAACGTGACCGACGGTCATCCTGGAAGGGATAGCGTGGGGATTCAGTATCAGGTCCGGAACGGTCCCGTTCTCGGTGAACGGCAGGTCCTCCGGCTCTACAAGTTTTCCTATGACCCCTTTCTGTCCGTGTCTAGATGCGAATTTATCTCCCAGTTCTGGGATCCTTTGATCCCTCACTTTGGCCTTGACGAGTCTGCTGCCGTCTCCGCTCTGAGTGAGCATCACAGAATCTATCCATCCCTGTTCTCTGGGGCGTACGATCTTAGAGGTCTCTCTCCTCTGTTGCGGTGCCATGAAATCCGTCTCTTCTTCAAGGAACCTTGGAGGAGAGGTCTTTCCAACCAGTACATCGCCACCTTCCATCTTGGTCTCAGGACTCACTATACCGTCTTCGTCCAGATTCTTGTAATGCTCGTCGCTTCTTGCTCCTCTTACATCTGGATCTGGGATCTCGAACTTGTCTTCCTGACCTCCAGGATATTTTCTCTCTTCAGTAGTGTAAGTTCTGAAGAACGTTGAACGGGCCAATCCTCTGTCTATCGCAGCCCTGTTCATGATAAGGGCGTCTTCCATGTTGTAGCCGTGGTAAGACATCACTGCAACGACGAAGTTCTGACCCGCCGGCCTTTCGTTGAAGTTGACCAGGTCCATGCTCTTCGTCTGCAGTATGGGCAGCTGAGGATAATGCATCAGATGTTCTCTTGTATCTGGCCTGTAACGATAGTTGGACGCGCTCAGGCCCAAGGACTGCTTCATCATGTTCGCGCCCATGGAACAACGTGGAGAGGCGTTGTGCTCGGCGTACGGTACCAATCCCGTAGAGGCACCCAGGATCAAAAGCGGGTCCACCTCCATGTGCGTGTGGTCTTTGGTCAGATCGATATCACGGGTGATCTCAGCTCCACACTTCTTACATTCCAGCTTCGCGGTCTCGTCGTTCTTCCCCATGTTCGGCCATCTGAGGTCGTCCTCTGACAAAGGTGATTCACACTCGTCGCACATAGATGGTATCTCGAAGGGATATATGGCCGCGTAGATGTCTTCTTCCTCTTCAGCGTCGATCCATTCAAGGATCCCTTCTTGGAATAGAGATTGCAGGTCTCTTTTACCTTCCTGTAGATCCTCGAGTATATCCGTAGTGAGCCGGATATGGCCGTCTTCGTCCAAGACTAGCAGGGGTCTTCTTACCCTGCCTTCGTCGCAGTTTATGATGACCTCGTTCATGCCTGGGTTGTACCTTAGGTTCACTTCATGGGATATCTCCCCGCTCCTTCTTTCCTCTCTCACTTTCTTGACGAATGATTCTGGATCCTCTACCAGTCCGACGAGGTCGCCGTTAAGATATACCTTTGAAGCCGGCCCGGTCTGTTCCTGCATCCTTTTGAGTCCTAGTTCGTGCAGTTTCCACCTTATCTCCATGGGGTCAACCCCTTTAGAGACGTCCACCAAAGGCGCCATGGTCTTGACAAGGCCACAGTTCTGACCCTCCGGCGTCTCGTTGGGACATAGTCTTCCCCAGTGGGTAGGATGAAGCTCTCTAGCGTCGAAATGAGGCTGGCTCCTGGACAAAGGCGATTTTACCCTCCTAAGATGAGATATGGTACTCATGTTGGAGGTCCTATCCAGTAGCTGTGATATACCCGTACGTCCCCCGACCCAGTTTCCAGTTGCAAGTGCGTGCTGAAGCTTGTTCGTCAGCAGATCCGGTCTGATGGACGATTTGACCCTTATGTCCTCCTTCTTCCTGTAGTTCCTCTCGAGCTGATACTTGAGATCCTTCAGGAGGTTCACGACCGAGACCCTGAAAAGATCCGCCATAAGATCGCCGGCCAACTTTATCCTCTTGTTGGCGTAGTGGTCTTTGTCATCCGGCTCTCTCTCACCCATAGATAGTTCGAGAACGGCTCTAGCCATCCTGCCCAAGAAAACGGCCTTCTTCAGCCTGTCTTCTTTCTTGTCTCCAAGGTGGGGCAACAAAGACCTATCGAGGATGGACTCTATCTTCTTGCGCCTGTACTCTTCGGCCTGACCAGTGGCGAATTTTCTCTCCAGATATACCATGGCGTCCTCTTTATTGAAGACGCCTTCTGGGGAGTACTCCTCTTCGTCCTGGCATTTCTCTATGTTGGCGAAGACGATGCTGGCCATCTCTGGGTCAGTCACTATAGAATCGTATATTTCCTCGTCGCTCTCCATACCCAGGGCCTTCATCAGCACGATGAGGGGGATGTCTCCACTGGCGGTTGGGACTGAAACCGTTATCAGACCGTCCTTCTTCTTCTCCATGACCGTTAACGCTCTGAAGCCGTGTCTCTGTGAGAATATCTTCGCTACCTCTATCTCCCTGCCGTACTTCTCGTTTATCTCGCACATGACCCGGTTGGACGCCATGTCCTCTACGGCCATGAGGTTCCTCTCCGTTCCACCAATTATGAAGTAACCCTGTGGATCGACTGGGTCTTCTCTCAGGGCCGTCAGTTTATCGTGGTAATCCATATCGAGGTACTCTTCACTCTCTATATCCATGTTAAGGATCTCTTCCATGGTGCTCCCGACGTTGTCCGGGTTTATATTGCATATCTTGGAGCCTATCATGGCAGGCATCCTTCCTATGGTGATCCACTGGGGCTCCTCCTCCATCCCTTCTCGGATCACTGTGAATCTCATCTGTAATTCGGAATCGTAATACAGGTCTCTCAGTCGGGCTTCCTGCGGTGTCTGTTTATGCTCTGAACCGCTGGCCTCCTTAACTGAGGGCCTTTTCATCCGTATAGTGGGTTCCGCATTTGGGTCTATCTGCCCGTTCTCCAGCCTTTTTCTTCCGACCCTAATCTGGATATCCTGTCCATCTACCTTTTCCGGGTCCAACTTTATCTTTCCCCAACCCTCCTCTTCAAATCCTATCCGTATGTTGTCGACGATCTTTTGAGCCCTGCTGTTTGGATTGTCTCTTGTAGGTATAAAATCGTCGTAGGATGACATATGATGGTCAACGATGCTTGTTTCCTCAAAGAACGCTTCAACCAAATCTCTCATAGATCTCTCACCTCATAATATGTTTTTATCTTTTTACTACCAGGCGGTAGGCTTTAGCCATACCGGCGGTTTTGCTCTCTCTTCTTATCTCGATGATCCTGCCTACCTCTATATCACCGTGTTTCTTCTCAAGCTGATGGATCACTGGATCGGACTTAAGGATCTTCGGTAGGTTCTTCCTTGAAACATCCAGTTCTTCCAAGACTTCGTCCTCTTGGTCTTTTGGGAGCAGATGGTGCTCTGGGACTAGTCCATGTTTCAAAACGTTTACGCTACCCATGGTATCCCCCTATTGGTCTCTACAATATTACAACTCTTACTCGCTTCAATATACGTATACATACTTTTTAACCTCGTTTTAAGGCTGGGCAAGGTACATTCATTTCGACGGCCATAGCGGTATTGAATGGGCCTGTGGGGATTTTCGAGAATAGCCTGATCGGCAATTCATTTCGAACCCCAGACCACCTGGTTAAAAGCCAGATGCTCTATCCAGGGAAAGAGCAATAAAGCTCTATCCTACCTGGCTGAGCTACAGGCCCATCTCATTTGTAACTACGGACTTACAGATAGGTCATATATATATCTGTTCCTCCCTTGACTCCGGAGATATATCTTTTTAGGAGTGAATCCGCTAAGAATCAGCTAATATTCGATCCATACATCCTCGAGAGTTCTTTTAGGTATATACAACTTATTATTCTCATTATAGTAGTACTCGATCGAGTCTTTGTACTCTACAGTCTCTGCTTCTTCCGCGGGATATCCTAGAGCGACAAGTAATTCCAAGCTGTACCCTTCTGGTATCGGTAGTAGTTCCTCCAGTTCTTCTTTATCTAGGGCCCCTAAAACGCAGGTGCCGAGTCCTTCCTCAACCGCCGTTATACAGATGCTCTGAGCCGCGAAACCAACGTCTAAAGACCAGCCTTCGTCCTCTTTGATTATGGCTATGTAGGCACGGGGCATCTCTTCTACTTCCGGTTTCCATTCTAGATAACCCGCCCAACTCGTACATTCGAAGATATCTTCTAGGTTATCGGTTATAGTGATGAACTTGAGGGGCTGTATGTTGCCGGCACTCGGAGAAAGCCTCGCCGCGTTCACGCATCTCTCTAAAACCCGCTCGGGGACCTCTCTCTCTTCGTATCTCCTGATACTCCTCCGCGAGATTATGGCCTCGTAGGCGTGCATATCTACCGTTACGATGATTGGTTTATTTAATCGTTAGCTGATTAGATGTGTTAGATAATTAATTTATAGGGCAAAAAAATTTATAGTATTGGCCGGATTATCCCATAGAAAAACACTTAGATTTTAGTAATTATGGTGAAAAATATGTGTGCCAAAAAGAAACACTTTCAACGAGGGTTCGGACTAATAATAGTATCCTTACTTGTCCTTGGAGGTGTAGGTCAGATATTCCCCTTCCAGGAAAACGGGGTGGCCGCCACACCTTCTGAAGAGCCGTCCACTGTGGCCTCTGAAATGCCAGCCGCCATAGAGGGAAATACATGGTATATAGATGATACCGTGTACATGAACGGAAGCGAGGGACAGGCCAGTTTCTCTGGCGATTACAACGTCCAGATAAACGGTACAGGTAAGCTAGTGATAAACGACGCTACCTTCAGATTGACCTTGGATAGGTTCCATCGCTGGGATATAACGGTAAAATCTGGAGGAGAACTCAGGCTGAACAATTCAAAGATCGCCACGACCCTGAGAGAGGGTGGTCAGTTAAGACCTTATTATAACACGACCATCGATGTCAGGGGTAGTATGACAATGCATCATGGATCCTCTTTAGAGTTCCCCGGCTGGGTCTATGGGAGAGCTGCATCTATAGATATCATAAATTCTTCCTTAAGGCCGTTGAATGTTTCCGGCCTTGGAGATGGAGAGGACGATTGTCCTAGGCTGATCACCTACGATTCAGAGGTCAATATAATCGACTCCGAGATCGAGTCATATTATAGAAACGGCCAACTACAGGTTACCGATCAGAACTTCGTTCCGGAGAACTATGACGCTCTGCAGGAGAACGATGACGATTACCATAACGTCGAAGGCGGTAGTGGTCTGACTATCCAGGACTGGGTAACGTTATCGGGTCGGGACTTCCATCCTAACAAGCGGATCTCGGCGCTTTACCTCCAGGCGAGATACTTCACCTTTGAGAACTACACGAACAGTATGCCTCTAGAGTACAACACTGGCAGTGGGTGGAACACCGCGACATTGCTAGACCCCTCCTCCGATGGAACTGCAGACGGCAGCATAATATGGTCCTTGGACGTGGATAATCTGACGGAGATCAATGATCTTCAGGTCAGGTTCGATAACACGAACGATCCAGATCAGGGAGGAGCGAATTTCACTCAGATCAGATTGGTGTATGATTACGAGAACGATCTTACCTTCTTCAACACCGATCTTACCGTGATAAACAGCCGGATAGATGTCGATTTCAATCCTGCTGATATAGACCCAAGGTTCGATGTCCAAAGATCGACCAATAGTACAACATGGTTGATGGACTCCAGCTACAACCATAGAGCGATACGTTTGCTTGACAATAGCCAGGCGAAGATATATGGTATAAATGCGTCCACCGATGTTATATCTAACGGAGATCCGATCGTAGCACAGGACGACTCATCTACATCCTATATATACAGGTGGACACAGATCAAGGCTATGGACAAGCCAGGCACACCGATGAGTGGGGCCAATATAACTGTAAGAGCCGATACGGAACAGGAAAACCTTAACAAGAAAGTAAACGGCCTCAACGCCCCAGTGAACAATACCGTAGCCTGGGACTATATGAGGTGGGCTTATGAAGGCCATTACCAGCAGTCTCATGAGCAATACGTTACTGGTCCAGAAGGCCACGTTACCTTTTTCCTCTTGAGTGACATAATAGAACATCCTGGCGATTGGCCGAATGCCAACCACGTTGGTAACTACCTTGTCAACGGGACCTATCAGAACTCTACACACGATGTGGACAAGGTTTGGGTGGAGAAGCAAAAGTCCATCGCTGCTTTCCCCGATATATCCTGGGAGAGTAACCATCCTAAGAGGGAACTTAAATTTAACACAACCCTCTCTTATTGGGAGTTCACACCTATCGATCTTTCCTTACATCCAGACCCAGTCACCCGCGGAAGATATCTCAGTATAAACACGACAGTTGAGAACAATGGCGACCTTTCTGCCGCCGGTCAAGACGTGAAGATCGCCTTCTATCTGGATGGATCCGCAACCCCTGTTACAACAGCCACGATAAGCACATTGACCTCGGCCAATGGTTATAACCCGATCGAGACCAACAGGACTGAGTGGATGGTTGACATCCCAGCAGGTATTCATAATCTGACAGCAAAGGTTGATCCTGATAATGAGTTCTTAGAGAGGTACGAAGATAACAATACCATATATCAGACCTTTGAGGTTAAAGGAAAGCCAGATCTTCAGGTAGATCAAGTCGTTATCAATCCAGATTCAAACATCATAACCGGAACGGATGTCAATGTGTCTGCATCTATCAGAAATTCTGGGCCAGGCCTTGCCACCGACGTTACTGTGAGATTCACAGATGAGACCAGTGGGGAAGTTATAGGTAGTACAACTGTTCCAAGGATACCTGGACAGAGTACAGTGGTCACCGATACTCTACCGTGGGATTATAACCTCGACGAGGGGGAGTACACTGTGAAAGCAAGGGTTGATTCAGAGAATACGACCGACGAGAGCGAAGAGGGAAATAATATAGCATTCGCCACCCTAGAAGTTGGACTTCCCGATATGTGGATCGACAGTGTTTATGTAAGCCCGATTGAGGGATCGGTAGGCAGCACTTTCGATGTATGGGCAAACGTTAGGCACACAGGAGTCCCCGGAACAGACGATGTTCCTGTAGCGTTCATCAACAATGAAACGGGCGATGAGATCGGCAGGGTCACGGTCTCTTTAGCCGATGATCCGCAAAACTTCGATACTGAATCTATCAAATGGGATGGGTATTCAGGTGTTGGTACATACAATATAACCGCTGAGATAGACCCCGACGGCAATGTAAGTGAAACTAATGAAGATAATAACATGTTCGATGGGTTTGCCACCCTCACGATCTATCCAAAACCTGATCTAAGAATAGGAAGCATGAGCCTCGCACCTTCAAACGAAGTGGATCACGGTACAACGGTTACTGTGACAACCGTCATAGAGAACACTGGTGTCACGATGGTCGACAACATAAACGTCGTTTTCAAACTGGACGATCCGGAGACGGGCCAGCAGATACAATCAGAAACGATATCTATTGATTCTGAATCCAGCCAGACCCTTTCCTTTGACTGGACAGCGGAAGTGGGGACCGGTCAATATACAAGTGACTATGAGATATATGCAATTATAGATCCCGCAGATACCATCATAGAGGAGAACGAAGACAACAATCAAGAATCTGAGACTCTCACCGTGAATTTAAGACCCGATCTGGCCATATCTGGAGTGGCTCTCAGTAGCACGGAGGTCACGGAAGGCGATGAGATAACCATATCTGGTACTGTCAGGAATAACGGTGAGACCGACGCTAATCAGGTCAAGGTCAAATATTACGCGGTAAAGGTCGGTCCTGATGTGCTAATAGGTACTGATGAGATCGTGGGCGTACCCGGTAAGGGTCAGGAAGCTACAAGCATGACCTGGGATGCAGCCCTGTCCGATTCTGAAAAGAAAGTGGAAACAAGGAACATCCGGGTCGTTGTTAGCGAACAGGTACAGCCCTTGAACGATACCAACCTGGCCAACAATGAGGCTCAGACCTCTTTAGTCATCAGAGCCCCGCCAGAACTGAGCTTGTCTATGAGTCTGATGGTGGATGGCGAGGAGATCAACGATACAACGATATATGAGATGGACACCTTGAACGTCACCGTTCAGATGGAGAATTCAGGAGGAACCGCCATCGAAAATGGTATGTTCATGGTCTCATATAAGGGTGGAACGATAACCTCTATAGAGGGCTTCGAGCTCACCCCTGGTAAATCGAAGACGTTCTCAAAGAATTGGTTGGTGGAGTTGACCGGTTCACAGACCATAACTGCATGGGTCAATTCATCAGCGAAGAATCCAAAATACTCCTTCTCTACAGCCCAGGATATAACGATATCTGAGCTCGATCTTCAGATAACAGGTCTAGATACTCCCGATGAGAAACCAAAACCAGACACGGAGATAACAATAGGTGGAAGAGTGGTCAGGGAATCTGATTCACAAGGTGTAGGTAATATACAGGTCAGAGTTTATTTGGCCGACGATAAAGGGAACCGGAAGACCAACCTGATGACCACGAGCACCAACAATAACGGAGACTTCAGTGTTGCTATTACCACTCCCAAAGAAGGTGACTACACTATAGTGGTCCAGCCGATGGACAAGGAGGCCCAGGAAACGGGCACTCTATCAGTTGAATCCGCCGAGGAAGGAGGATTGATCCCTTGGTGGATAATCGCCGTGATAATTGCAGCGGCGGCGATAGCCGTGGTAGTCGTAGCTTACTTCCAACTCATGGGGGAAGAAGAGATGGTCGAGTGTGGCAACTGTGGTTCAACAATCCCAGCAGATTCTACTAGCTGTCCTGAATGTGGTGTGGACTTCGACATGAGCACGGTCAAGTGTAGTGAATGTGGTGAGTGGATACCAGCGGATGCTGAGAACTGCCCGAACTGCGGTGCTGAGTTCATAGCTACTGGTAAGGAGGTCGAAGATTACAGAGAAAGGATGAGAAAACAGTATCAGAAGTACGTACAGAACTTCATGCAGGAGGCTAAAGAGGACTTAGGTAAGAGAGATCTTACCAAGAGTCAATTCATGAGATGGTGGAAGCAGCAGCCGTCATATCTGACCTTCGAGGAATGGTTAGAACGTGAAGAGAAGAGAAGAAAAGAGGGAAGCCTAGAATGTCCTGAGTGTGGTGCTCTTAACAGTATAGATGACGCCATATGTCAGAAATGCGGCAGTCCATTGATCGAACTAGAAGGAAGAGAGCAAAGCAGAAACAGTAGAGGCGGGGAAGGTCAACAGCAGCAGAGACAGCCACAACAGCAGCAACAGGGCAGTGGACAACAGCAGCAGAGACAGCCACAACAGCAGCAAGAATCAGGTTCGGTAAAGAAGGTAAAGAAGAGGCCCAAAGAGAAGAAGGTCAAGAAGAAGGTAGTCAAGAAGCCCAAAGAAGAGTAGTCTTCTGAGAGTGGCCAGCTATTCCCAAAAACCCTTTAATTTTTACATTATAACATATCAAATGGATAAGAGTTTTTACTGTGAATGATTTCATTCCTTGGATCTGATGACTTGAGTGTATTTGTTAGGGATACCATCTGACCTAGTGGGCCCGCTGTGGACTGATCGTTGGTTCTCCTCTGAAGAGAAAACTTTAGGAGACTAGTAAACTGACTGTCCCTGTTTTGCTGTGTAAGGAAAAAAGAGCTACAACTTATCTCTTCTGTTGAGCCCTGTTGACCCAGGAGGATCATGGGACCCAGTCACTCCTTGTTTCGATTTGATTTAGAATAGATCGGCGTGAATCCTGTTGTTTGGGGTATCAGAAAGGGCGGAATGGGACCAATTACATTCATAAGCTTCCTATGCAGAGTACCTTGTCCTATCTCCAGACTGGAATAGTATAGGTAAAAAGAGGTACTTTTAATCTGATACAATATTCAGATGTTCGGAAGCCATTTATCTACACTATCGACACTACTCCTTAGAAAATTAGCAAATAAGTAAAGGAACGTAAAAAGGATTTTTTAGTCCTCTAGTGTCATCTCTATCTTCGCATGCGTCAACTGTAGGCTGGACACTTCTATATCATTCTGTGGCTCTATCTCAACCTTATTCTCACTATTTTTTGAGATGTCCTTTTTTCGGAGATCAGTCTCGTTCAGGAGCCAATTGTACCATGCGGTCCCATATTCCGATGTGAGATCGAGGGTCAGATTCCCGGGGTCTTCAAAGGTTTTCCTCGAGGTAGAGAGTAATTCACTCGTAACCCCTACAGTTCCAGTACCACCGATGCTTGTTTTTTCACCAAGGATCTCCACCATGGTTATCTTCATGGTGTAGTTTGGTCCCACTTTCTCTATAAATATCGGCGGATCGGCTTTCATCACCTGATCATCGCTCTGGCTGAGCAGGATAGCACCGTTCTCATACACATATCTCTGTTGTTCATAGTATCGGTTGTAAACATGCAGATAGAATTTGCCTCCGCCCCAGAAGTTGAGCGTTTCTCGATAGCTGGGATGATCGAAGGAGAGATTCATACCTTTGTCTCTTCCGACCCAGCTCGTATTCAAGCGAGCGATCCCGGCTGTCTGTCCACCGAAGAGGGGCACGCCTTCAGACCCCAGCTTCACAGGTGAATACCGAGGGTAACCCGTGTATTGGTTAAGTACCAAGCTATCTATACCTGATTTGAGCTGAGCGAACTGCCCTTCTACGGTATCCATGTGAGACGCTTCCTTATCCTCCATCATTATAGGTACGTACTGTTGAGTAATGATGGTCAGGATGCTCATGAACACCAGTAATGCCATTATGGTACCTACTGTCGTAGCAACTCCGCTCTCTGATGATTTCAATCTTCGACGCAGTCCGACTCTCTCTTCCTTTGAATCATCTTGTAGGGATATCATTTTTTCAACCCATCATAGTTTTCTTTTGTGAATCTTCCAATTTACCTTTCACTTTGTTCAAGACCGCCTTTTTGTCTCGGTAATAATCTGAAATGGTCTTTGCAAAATCTTCGTAATTATATATTTCTTCTTGTTTGAGGTACTCCAAGACCATCTTCCTTCTCTTGACCTCTCTCTCCATCTCTCTCTGTGTCCAGTTCTTGGACTCCGCTACTTCACTGTATACATAGCTGTGTCCACTGTAATTGAAGGAATCATCTGCTGGATTCCACGTGTAGGCCTTGTTGGTTATCAGTTCCTCGGTGTCGGGGTCCACGCCCACGATCTCGGTCAAGGACTTGATCCTCCTCACCATCTTCGTTCCAACCTTTACTTTGGCCTGCAGGACAACCACGTCTAGAGCGCCCACCAGAGCTCTTGGTAGGTTGATCGGATCGTTCTCCATCCTGTTCACCATGGTCTGTACGTCGTCTGCATGGAAAGTTGTATACGCGCTCTTACCTGTGGCCATGGCCTGGAAAACGACGTAGGCCTCTTCACCTCTCACCTCACCGACCATCATGTACTGCGGTCTCTGTCTCAACGCAGCCTGCAACAGCTCGAACATGTTCACTTCTCCGGCCTTCTTGCCGCTCTCGTCCTCTTCACCGAAACCGCTCCTGGTCAGTAAGGGAACCCAGTTGTCGTGTGGAAGGTTCAGCTCTCTTGTATCTTCTATACTGACGATCTTCATCTGTGGTGGTATGAACAGAAGGATCGCATTGAGCGTAGTCGTTTTACCGGAAGCTGTACCCCCACAGATGAGCATGGATTGTCCGTTCTCTATGGCGATCCATGCGTAGGCCATCATCTCTGCACTGAACGTCTTGAAATTTATCAGATTTATCGGGGTATAGGGCTCCTCCTCGAAACGTCGTATAGTGAATGAAGACCCCTTCTGGGTCACGTGAGTTCCGAGAGTCTCCTGCAGACGTGAACCGTCGGGCATGGTCGCATCTAACATCGGTTCCGCAACGGAGATATGCTTTCCGCTCCTCTGGGCCAACCATACTACGAACCTATCTAGTTCTTCTGGATCTTCGAAACTGACGTTGGACTTCATCGAACCATACTTTCTGTGGAATACATAGATGGGTATTCCCACACCATCACAGGATATATCCTCGGGATCCACGTCCTTCATTATAACTTCAATTGGGCCGAAACCTAGGAAGTCCCTTTTAACGTAGTATATTATCCTTTCTCTGGATACGGGCCTAATATTCGTTTCCAAGTCGGTGAGTATCTCGTCGACCTTATGTCTGACGTACTCCTCCTTTTCATCTTTCGAGTCCAATTCTATCAGTTCGACTCTATCGATAAACTCCTCTTTTATGGTCTCTAATATCTTCTCTTCGTCCTCATCTAGATCCGGTTCTATCACTTCGTAGATGTACTCATTCGATGAGTTGTCATACTTGATCCTGACGTAGGTGATCCCTTCTTCCACTGGATTGGTCTCTATCTCTTTCACGTCTTCATCCGCTATCTTAGGGATCTCAGTAATCTCTTCCTCAAAGCTCCTTTCTTGGCCACGTTGAGATGGTAGATACACTTTTTTGGCCTTGTTTCCAGTTAATTTTTCGCCTATATTTATCGTCATCGCTTTCACCTTTTAACTCAAATCGTCTAAATCAAGCCTATGCCCCCGAAGAGTACTCTCAGGGCTATGAATCCGATAAGGACCAGGATGAAACTATGTTTCATTCCTTCCGTGAATCTCCCGTTCTGGAGCACCCCTGCAACTATACCGTCTCCGATACCATGAGCAAATACCGCTAAGGAAAATATATACTTTATAACGGGGATATTCTCCGCCTTTATCTGGGCACCGCCCATGCCTCCGCCACTCACTTGAGACATCTGTTCCGTAGTGTTGCCCTGAAGCTGGGCGCCGGCCTTTGCCATCTGAGACAGGAACTGTGTGTTGAGAATTATGATAACCACGATGAAGACTGCATAGGATATGTATATAACAGCCAGGTACGATGTCATGGCGATCCTTTGTTCGTCCTCAGCCATGTGGATCTGTTTTGCATCCTTTGAAACCATGGTAAGTACGTCCGCAACGTTACCGCCTGCATCGTTCGCCTTGATGATGATAGCGACTACTCTGTTGACCAGAGAAGTATCGACTCTATTGGAGAACCTCCTTAGGGCTTCGTCGGCAGGGACCCCCCATTTGATCTGGGCGGCCATCTTCTTTATCTCTGGAGTCAAACGGCCATAACGACCGGATGCAGAAACTACGATAGCGTCCGCTAAGGTCATGCCGAACCTACCGGCTTCCGAAACATCTCTTAGGAAATCCGGCAATCTTCTTTCTATATCTTCGATCTGGCTCTGCTTGTGACTGACATAAAATCCAAAGGGACCAAAGAATCCCATAGCTGCCAGCATACCCCAGTCTAGGGGGTCTAAGACCGGTATATCTATATCCGGCGGCATGACAGGTTTGGTAGAAGGATCTCCTGCAACCTGAGGCTGCGACATGGGAACGTATTTTATGTCTATGAACATCAGTACCATGAATATAACAAAAAGTGCTATAGACAAATATAATATCTCTCGACTGTAGCCCAACGACATTATCCTTTCAAAACCGCTCTTTTTCTCTTCAGCCATGTTATCTTTACCTCAATCGTTGTTCATCATCCAAATTATGGCAATAAATCCAGCTTGGGAACCAGGTATCATTATACCTACGATGGCGTAGAGCAGACGTATAGTGCCGGCACCGCCGCCCATTCCACCCATTATGGACATGATCGCCATGATAACCACAAGGAACAATGGGAACGCAACGACCACAGTAACGAATGACTCCGCGAGCATACCCAGAGTTTCCATATCTTGTTGGGCAGCTAGTTCTCTCTCGTCCTGGTATTCTTCGAGTTTGCTGGTGAAGAAGGGCTTCAGTTTTCCACCGGAGCTCGATGTGGTTATAACTCCCTGCAGGAACTCCTTGAAGTTGTCTGAAGGACATCTATCTGCTGCCCTTTGGAGAGCATTTAGAATATCGATGCCCAGTAACTCAGTGTCTCTGGTGATCCATTTCGCTTCCTCGCATATCTCACCGTAGAGCTCCTGCTTCGCTAGTTCTTTGAAGATCACGTCTGTATTGACGTTTGCCGAGGCCATGGAGGCGATGAAGCTCATGGCATCGGGCAGCTTCTTATCTATCTTCTTCGCCCGGCTGCTGGCCTTGAATCCTGGCATGGATTTCAATCCGATATAAGTAGCGACCGGAGTCAAAACTCCTATCAATGCGCCTATCACTATGGACAGGAACATGGGTAAACCGGCGAGATTGAACATCATATAGCCTGCAAATACAGCACCCATAACGCCTCCGATAGCGGCTATGATCGTGCTCATCCAAACAAATGCGATGTACTCCTCAACCCTTATCTTCATATGTGCCTCTACCAGATTCGCTTCGAGCTCTTCGTCTTCGATATCTTTATCTTCCAGGAATCCACGCATCGCACTCCAACAAAACTTCTGATACGCACTGAGTTCCAGATATTCCGGCACGGTGCTCTTAGGGAGCCGGATATTATGGGGCCCATATTTCTCTATCTTGTCGCTTCTTTCAGCCCTCTTCGTCTTGGAGAGCGAACCCTTTCCGAAATCGAAGCCGCTGAACAGACCTCCTTCAGCCATCAGAAATCACCTTCCCTTTTTCTTCTGATCCTTGAAAGCGTTTCTTCAGGTTCTTTATAGTAAGAAGTGACAACCTTGGATATGTCCTGATAATGGGTCTTGTCCTCTTCGACTAGATACTCGACTATCTCGGTCCTGTTCTCGAACTCCTCTTCCATCTCTTCCTGAGTAAGGTTCTTTCTTGCCTGGATAGTATCGAAGTTATAGCTGTGCCCTCTGTAGGAGAAGTCATCGCTGCTCCTGTTCCATTCGAAGACGGTGTTCGTCACCAGTTCGTCACTCTCCGGCTCGAAGCCAACGATCTCTGTGATCTCCCTGATCCTTCTCACCTGCTCGTCGTTGACCCTCGCGAAGCTCTGGATTATCACGAATTTTAGAGCCGTGAGTAAGACACGGGGACAGTTGATCGGTTCGTTCTCCAGCCTGTGTACCATCGAACCTACAGAATCTGCGTGCATCGTGCTGTATGTTGTATGCCCCGTCGCCATGGCCTGGAACATCGTATGCGCTTCCTTACCTCTGACCTCTCCGACGATGATATAATCGGGCCTTTGTCTCAGGGCGTTCCTCACCAGGTCGTACATGTTTACCTCGCCAGGTGCCTTCCCTTCTCCTCCGCTCATCTTAGTTCCGGATCTCGTAGTACTAGGGATCCAGTTCTCGTGGGGCAGGTTGATTTCTCTGGTATCTTCAAGGGACACGATCTTTGGCCCGGGAGGTATGAACAACGTAGCGGAGTTCAACGTGGCTGTTTTCCCACATGCTGTTCCACCCGCTACGATCATGGACATCTCATTCTCCACCATGAGCCACATGTAGGCTACCATCTCTGGAGAAGCGGTATTGTACTTTATGAGCTTGACAGGTGTGAACGGCTCCTCCTTGAAACGTCGGATCGTCATGGAGGATCCTCTTGTGGAGACCTCCTTTGCGTAGGTACCCTGGACACGGTGCCCTTCCTGAGTCGTACCGTCCAGGATGGGTTCTGAGACCGAGACCTGTTTTCCACATTTCTGGCCGAGTTGGATTATGTATGAGTTCAACCTCTCCTCGTCTTCAAACCTCACATCTGTCCTTATGGATTCATACTCCGAATGATAGATGAATATGGGTATGTCTATACCGTCACAAGAGATATCCTCAACCTTCTCATCACTCATCAATGCGTCGAGTTTTCCATACCTGACGTAATCTTTGACGATATGATACGTGATCCTCTCCTTGGATATTTCGTCTATCTTCAAGTCCCTGCTCCTGATATAGCTATCGATGGATTCCTTTATGAACTCTTCCTTGTCCTTCTTCTCCATGGCCTTCCAATCGAAAG
>CAYMXS010000002.1:0-67350 GCA_964394465.1 uncultured Thermoplasmata archaeon
GTAGTGACTGCAGATTCTGTTTTGTGACCTCGTTAACATCCTCGGATTTGTCCGTGACCTTCTCCATCCCTTCGACTACTCTAGAGGTGTTCACCTGAGTCTGCTTGACGATCTCCTTTATATTCTCCGTTTCCTCCTGAGTCTCTTCAGCCAGTTCTCTGACTGAATCAGCCACGACGGCAAAGCCCTTTCCGGATTCGCCGGCCCTAGCCGCTTCTATGGCAGCGTTTAGTGCCAGAAGATTGGTCTGTTCGGCTATATCAGATATGGTATCTATTATCTCGCCTATTTCACCGGACTGCTCATCCAGTCTTTGGACTCTTTCAGAGGTTTTAGCCAGTACCTCTTGAAGTTCCTCTACCATATCTGTAGCCCTTTCTGCATGGTCTTTGCCCTCGTCGGTCTGAGCCGCCGCTTCTTCCGCAGCGGCGGCTATCTCTTCCGCGGACGCTGACGTCTCTTCCATGTTAGCGGCTCCGTCCTCTATCTTCTGGCTCAACTCCTCTGACATCCTTGCTTGTTCTGCAGTCCCGTTCGATATGTTCTGAACGGAAGAGGAAACGTCCGAGGCCATGGAGTTCAGCTCTTCCGCCGAACCCGCTATGGATTCCGCGGCGCTGTTCAATTCCTTGGCCGCTTTCTGTGTTTCACCTATGTTCTCTCTAGTTTTTCTTATCGATTCACCTAGATCAACCAGTATCTCTCTATATATACCGTTCACATCTGCACTTTCAACCCCGATGTCTAGCTTTCCTTCCTTCAGGTTCTGACTGGCCTTGGATACTTCCCCTAGTGCTTCGGACATACTGCCAATACTGCTGTTTATAGATGTGCCGATCGTTCTGTAATACCCCTCGAGTTCTTCTGTTTCTATATCAACCTCTAGATTTCCATTCTCTGCTTCTTTCAGCACGCTCTCGATCATATCTAGAGAGTCCTTTATGTTTCTCAATGTGTTGTTTATAGATAGACCCATCTTTTCGTATTCGCCGTGCAGTTCTTTCGTATCTATCTCCTCGTTGAGTCTGCCTTCTTCTATCTCCTCAAGACCTCTCTCTATACTGGCAAGGGCCTTTCTGATCTCATCCATGCTCTGATTGACAGCTATCCCTATGGTCCTATACTCACCCTGAAGTTCCGCAGTTTTCACATCTCGGTCTAAAGTCCCATATTTGAAATCCTGGAGTACCTCTTCTATCTCGTTCAAGGCCTTTTTTATCTCGTTTATACTTTCATTTATAGAGCCACCTATCTCCTTGTACTCCCCTCTTAGAGCATCCGTTTCTATCTCATCGTCTAGGTTTCCCTTCTTGAGTTGGAAGAGAACTTCTTCTATCTCATCGAATGATTCCACCAGATTTTCGATGCTCTGATTGATGGAGCCTGCTAGTGTTTTATAATCCCCCTTCTTGTTCTTTATGTCCATCTTGGCCTGGGCCAATCTTCCATCCGACAGGGCTTTGAAAGAGGATTTTATATCATCCATATTCTGTTCTAAGCTGTTCTGCATATCCTCGAAGGCTCCGATCATATCGCCCAGCTCATCGTTTGTTTTTTCCGCTTCGATCTCAACATCTAGTTCCCCTTTAGACATCTTTTCGAAGGTATCTCTTACCTCGGTGAGTGGCTTTATGATCAACTTATTTGTAGTATATAGGAATATCAAAGCGATGACGATAGTCAGAGGGAGTGCAACGATAACGCGGATGGAAGCGGACATACCAGCGGTTCTTGCGCCTATATAATCAAAGGCCCCGGCCACGATTACCAGTTGTGAAGCTATCTTGAAGAAAAAGCTTCCTCTAAAGAGTATATAAAAAACGATCAAAAAGCTGATTACGAAGAGTACGACCTCGCCAAGGTGGATGGACCATTCAGGTATCATTTTTTCCAGCCTCTATTATTTTATATTTATTTGGATACTCATACTATATATGGATAACTGCGTTATAAACATTCTTTTTATTTACGCTAGTGATATCATAGTAATCGTAGGAAAATATCTTAAAGAATAGTGTCTCATCCTAAATACACGGGCCATAGATTAATTGAGCCACTATTTTATATTGGCCGACCCTTATTTAGATTGATTCTCGTCTATGGTTGACGGTATTATTAGTGGTTCGAGACTTGCTTCAAGATATAGACTAATTCAGTGTTTGGTCAAAATATACTTATACTTTTCCAACCATAATCTGGGATATAAGAAGAATCGTGAAGTTCTGATAGAAAATTTACAATAAATCACAGGAGTGAAAAATAGAGATGGCTGGTTTCATCGATCGAGAAGAGGAGATGAACACCCTCGAAAGGGAGCTAGTATCCGTAAAAGAGAAGGGCTGTTCAGTCGTGTTCATAAAGGGAGAAGCGGGGACTGGAAAAACCAGATTGATCAACGAATTTAGATCGCGAGTTTTAGACAAAGGTTTCTATTTTTTAAAGGGGAGCTCATATTTTGATAGTTCCGAGCCCTATCAGCCGTTCAAAGAGGCCTTTGAAGAATACATGGAGGAGCCCTCTATAGACGAGGACAAGAAGAGCGGATTAGCTAGCATGGGATTCGATTCGGCCCCTAAAGTGAAAGAGAAGAGGATGTTCGATTCCCATCGACAGGCCACATTTTCGGAGAGTACCAGCGAGGTCAGGAAGATAGCATCCAGGAAAGGTCTGGTCATCTTCCTAGATAATCTACAGTGGGCTGATAAAGCCTCCCTGGAACTATTTCACTATATGAGCGCTAATCTCGGGGAGAAACCGGTCCTATTCGTCGGTGCCTACCGGATAGAGGATGTGTCTGGGGACCACATCCTGAGAGAGATCCAGAGAAGGATGTCAAGAGAGCATCTGTACAGTGAAATCGAACTCGGATATCTGGACAAAGAAGGGTCCATGGCGATCTGTAGGGAGATCATAGGTCGGGAAGACGTCCCTGACAGATTTCTGGAATTGATGTATGAGAAATCTGAAGGAAATCCGTTGTTCCTTGAGGAATGTATCGAGCAGATGCTGGAGGAGGGCACTATAAATCCGGATGAAGATGAATATCCCACCTCCGAGACCGATGTGAGCATACCAAATATAATAGACGACGTTATAGCCAAACGTGTGGACAACCTCGACAAAGATACGAAAAAAGTTCTCCGTACAGGTGCCGTGATAGGGGAGGAGATCCCTTTTTCTCTCCTTACCGAATGCTGTGAAATGGACGAGATGAGTGTTTTAGAACATATAGATATACTGATCGATTCTAACCTCTGGGAGGAGAAGGCAGGAGAAGAAAAATTCGCATACACGAGTGGCCTTATCCATCTTGCTGTTTATGACAGGATGGATGAACAGTCAAAGAGAGAGATGCATGAAAGGACCGCAGAGAAGATGGAGACCATCTATAGCGATGAGCTAGAGGAGCATTATAGCGACCTGTCTTACCACTTTGAGAAAGGAGAAGATCAAGGCAAGGCAGCCGAATACTACTTCAGGTCAGGTGTCAAGGCGAAGGATGTCTACGCATATGAGGACTCCATCGATATGTTCAACAAGGCCCTAGGTCTATTGAAAGACGCCGAGAAGAAATACATAGAAGAGGCAGAACTGTATGAAGAATTGGGGGATTCCCACCAGACCATTGGGGAGGCAAAAAAAGGTAGGGAATTTCTAGAGAAAGCCTTGGATAAGGTCGAGGATCTTGAAACAAAGCAGCGTATCTGCAGGAAGATAGGAGAGACCCATTTCACACAAGGAAAGTATGTCAAATCTCTTGACTCGATAGAAAAGGGCCTTTCCCTCCAGGTTGAAAAGGGGCTTTCATACAGTCAGGGTACAGAAGAACTTTGCAAACTGTTGAACGACAAGGGCTGGATATTCATGCAGCGGGGTGAATACAGCCAAGCTGCACAGGTTTTTAACGAGGAGAAAGAGGTCTCCGAGAACATTGAAAACGATGGCGAGATCGCTCTAGCTTTCCACAACCTAGGGTGCGTAGCTTCGAGGAAAGCAGAATTCGAGGAAGCCATCGATCATCTAGAGAGGGCCGTTGAATTGAGAAACAAGATAGGACAGGAGAGGGAGTTGGCCGATTCCTTCAACCAACTGGGTACTGTATACTTCTATCAAGGTGTTTTAGATAAATCATTAGATTATCATAAAAAGGCATTCGAGATAGCTAAGAGATTGGGAGATAAGACGAAGATATCAAGCACACTCCTCAATATTGCTTTGATATTCAGGGAGAAGAACAAGTTGGATAAAGCTAAGGACTATCTCAAAAGAGCTTTTCAGATGGCAAAGAACATCGATCACAAGGAGAACATAGTCTCTAGCCTTATACAGTTAGGGGATATCTGTAGATGGGAAGGTGATGTCGATAAGGCATCAAATTTCCACCAGAAGGCCGACCTGATAGCGAGTAATATAGGACTAAAAGAGGGTAAGATATACAGTCTATGTAGATTGGCAGAGGATAACATAGAGTGTGATCAAATTGAAGAAGCTCTAGAGATGGCTAAAAAAGCTGAGGCGATGATGGACGAGATCGCGTCACCCGCCTTAGAATACAGGATCCAAACGGTGATGGGTATATGTTATAGAGAGAATAAGGATTACGAAAAGGCCGCAGAACTATTCAGAGAGGCCATCACCAAGGCCCGGAAGAGGGGCGAAAGACAAAAAGAAGGGCGATTACTCTATGAACTCTCTCTACTATGGATGAAACAAGGAGAGATAGATAGAGCCAAGAAGTCACTACAAAAGACAAAGGAACGTGCCGAAGAACTAGGTACGACGCTATGGGCATACCGGGCAGAATATCTACTTGGAGAACTATCATAGAATGGCACAAAAGGCTCACAAAGACACTCTATATCAGTAGATATATAGTCTTGATCAGTAATAACTGAAACGTGAAAACGACCTAGGATTTTTATATGGGTAAAAACTGGAATGATCAACATGGATAGAGACCTTGAGAAAAGTAGGAGCAATCTCTTCACATTCTTCAGTTTGGACGATTCCGAATACGGCATAGAGGTAAAGCATGTGGAAGAGATAGTTCAGAAAATAGAGATACATGACGTTCCTGGAGCTGAAGATATAATACTCGGAGCCGCAAATTTCAGAGGCGATGTTATACCTGTCATCGATATCAAGGCGTCACTAGGGATCGGTAATGTAGATGATGACTGGAAAAAGGTCCTACTGATAAAATACTCTGGAAAAAGATACGCTCTACCAGTTGATGAAGTGGACAATCTCGTCCAAGTTAAGGATGAGGATTTCGTAGATCCAGAGAAGATAACGAATCTAGACCGGGACGCGATAAAATGGATAGTAAGCCAGGGTAAGAGAACGGTGAGGATACTCAATATCTCTAAATTATTAGAAAGGATGTTAGATGAGGAAGAACTAAAAGGAGAGGGGTTTGTAGAGGATGGAGCTTGAGAGCGACACCGATTCTAAAGGCTTCGATATGCTGAGAGGAAAGGTTTCTGATCTGATAGGGGTGGATTACAACAACTACTCGAAAAGTCATCTATCTAGGCGTTTTCACGCCAGGATGAGGGTCAATGAGATCCCCACCTTCAGGGGATATATGCGGTTTTTGAGGGATAATGAAGAAGAACTTGAAGAGCTTAGAGACCTCCTTACGGTGAACGTAACGCGTTTCAAAAGAGACAGGGATATGTGGGACCTGCTGAAAGACGATGTTATACCTGACATAGTAGAGAAGAAAAAAAATTCTCCTAGTTCGAGGGACAAGAAGATTAAGTGCTGGTCTGCGGGGTGTTCCACCGGAGAAGAACCCTATTCCCTGTCCATGTGTTTCCTTCAGAATGGGGTCAAAGGGGACGACGGCATCACCTGTGAGATCTCCGCAACTGACTTGGATGAGCATGCATTAGAGGTGGCCAAAGAGGGTGTATACCCTGAAAAATCCTTGGAGAACATAACCGCCCAAGAGAGGAGAGATTTTCTTTCAGAAGTGGAAAAAGGATACGGGGTAAAAGATAAAGTTAAAGATCTAGTCGACTTCAAGAAGAGAGATATTCTAAAGGACAAACATTTCAGAAAATATGATATCATCCTCTGCAGGTATCTGATGATATACTTTACCAACGATGCGAAGACCCAGCTGATGGACAGACTTGTAGACGGTCTGAAGGAGAACGGTTTCTTAGTTATAGGCATGTCGGAGAATCTAAGGCCTTTGGTGAGAGAAAAGGTCGAGCCCTACGATCTGAAAAGGAGGATTTTTGTGAAGAAATAAATCAGGATGTGGACTCTATCCAGTGAAGGCTGTCTATTATCATGGCTATGGTCCCGTCTCCAAGTATGGTGGCGCCCATGAAGCCTCCTAGACCCTGCAACTTCTTGGGCAGCGGCTTGATCACGACTTCTTTCTCGTCCTTCACTTCGTCTATGACTAGACCGGCCACTTTGTCCTCTTTGTTGACCACGACGACTTTTAAGGTTTCGGCATCTACATCTTCGTTTTCGAACTCTTCTTTTAGATACACCAGCGGAAGATACTCATCTCTGATACGAACAAAATCGCTACCGCCAATATCCTCTATCTGCTCTTTATCTACCTTTGTCGTTTCTACAACGTCTTCCAAGGGAATAGCATAGGTACCTTCACCTACCCCGACGAGGAATGCACTTACGATAGAAACCGAAGGCGGTAATGTAAGCTGGAAAGTGGTGCCTTCACCCAATGTTGAATGGACCCTAACGTCTCCACCCAGGGCGTCCATGGTCTTCTTAACAACGTCCAGACCGACGCCCCTTCCAGATACTTTTGTGACTTCCTCTTGAGTGGTAAAATGGGGGCTGAATATGAATCGGTACAATTCCTCCTGGTCCAGTTCCTCCGCTTCTTCCTCGGTCAACAACCCCTTCTCTATACATTTTTGTTTGATCTTCTCGGGGTCTATGCCTCGACCGTCATCTGATATCTCGATGACCGCGTTCTCCTCTCGCTGAGTCGCTGAAAGCTCGATCTTTCCCGTCTTTGGCTTGCCTTTTTCCTTCCTTTCTTCAACGGGCTCGATACCGTGGTCGATGGCGTTCCTCAGAAGGTGTACCAGAGGGTCGGTGATCCTTTCTAAGACCGTCCTGTCCAGTTCTATATCCTCGCCCTCCATCTCGAAGTCCACTTCCTTGTCGTTCTCCTTCGCTATGTCTCTGACCATCCTAGGAAATCTCCTGAAGACCGTCCTGACCTCGGTCATCTTCATGTCTAGAACGGATCCTCTCAGCTCGCCGGTTATACGGTCGACCCTTTTTGTAAGGGAGGAAAAACGCTGGGACTCTATCTTTGTAGCCATGTCCTCCAAGGAGCCCTTGGCTATGACCAGTTCACTTATGAGGTTCATGACATGCTCGATCTCGTCCAGGTCTACCTTTATCTTATCTGAGGTTTTTATCGTATCCTTCTTCCTGGAGCTTTTCTTTTTTGGTTTTTTTTCACCCTCTGACTCCTCACTCCCTTCTTCGCTATCTTCCTCGGTCTTCTCTTCAACCTCTTCCTCAGTCTTCCTCTCTTCCACGGTCTTCTCTTCAACCTCTTCTTCCACAGGACCTTCGAATCCCTCGCTCTCTTTATTCACACTCTCTTCTTCGGTCTTCTCGCCTTCTAAAGAAACGCCACCACCTAGGATTTCTTTAGGCCTTCCCTCCATCATATCTATATCTATCATGGACGTCTTTTCGACGTCCTCCTTATCCACTTCTGTGGAGGTTATCAGGTAAAAAACGTCTTGGTCGGTTTCCACCTCGTCTGGATCAGGATAAAAAAGGTGATGATCGAAGTCTATCTTCTCCTTCAACTCTAGGCCCCTCAGAGAAGGCAATCTCTGCTCCTCCGACACCTTTATGATGAACAATCTGACCTCCTCTTCCTCAATTTCTTTCAAAGTCTTCCCGACTTCTTCCGGTAGTTCTCTCTCTACCATACTGACCTTCTTCTCGGGTTGAGATCTGACCTCGATGACCGAATCCAACTTTTCGACCAGATATTCTACGTCCGTTTCCTCGCCGCTGGAGAGCAGTTCTATGGAATCCACACATTCAAAGAGGATGTCAAAAAGGGCTTCATTCACGGAAGCCTCACCTTTCTTTATTATATCGAACAGTTCCTCCATCCTGTGGCTTATCTTCTCTATGCCCTTGTATCCCATGGTGGCGGCCATGCCCTTCAACGTATGGCTGGAGCGGTAGACCTCCTCGATGGCGTCTTCATCCTGTGGATCCTCTTCCAGAGTCAACAGGTTCTCGTTCATCGAGTTGATATGTTCTCTCGTTTCCTCTTGGAACATCTGCTCGTAGTCTTCGGTCAATTTACTTCCTCCATCAGGGTTTTGACCAATCTTTTACCTATCTCGTTGGGGGAACCAACGAAATCTGCACCCGCTTTTTCCTGGGCCCGGGCGGGCATCCCGTGGATCACGCTGGTCTCCTCGTCTTGAACCGCTACAAAACCTTTCTCTTCTCTTATATATTTGGCGCCTTCGGCTCCGTCCTCTCCCATGCCGGTCAGAACGATACCGATGGATCTGTCCTTCTTGAGTTCAGCGCTGGATTTGAAGAGGTAATCGCCGGCGGGTCTCACCCGGTGAAGCTTCGGTCCTTGGTTCAATCTAATAACCGTAGAACCATCTTTTTGGCCGAGCTCACCGTGAAAATCCGCCGGTATCACGTAAACCGTTCCCGGCCTCAGGACCTCGTCCTGCTCGGCCTCCTTCACTTCTAGAGGCAGCTGCTTGTCTAAAGTCTTCGCCAGGTGTGATGTGAACTCCGGGGGCATATGCTGTGCTATGACTATGGGGGCTGGAAAGTTGTACGGGATTGTCGAAAGAAGTTCGTGTATCGCTCTTATGCCACCGGTGGAAGAGGCGATCGAGACGACGTATCCCTCCTTGACTGGCTCGTACACTCTAGGTGCCTTCGCTTTGGTCTCGATATCCGACCGAGAGACCTTGTTTTGGGCGGCCTTCTTCACCCTTTCCCTTATCTCATCGGCCTTCTTCCTTATATCCATGGAGAGCCTGCCAGATGTTTTTGGTATGAAATCAACGGCCCCTGCATCCAATGCTTTTACGGACATGTCGATGTTCTCTCCGCCCATGGCTGAAAGTATGACCACGGGGGTGTTCTTCTCCGATATTATCCTTTTCGTCGCCGTTAAACCGTCCATCTTGGGCATCTCTATATCCAAGAGCATCACGTCTAGATCGTGCTCCCTGTTCAATTTCACGGCTTCCTCTCCGTTGTAACCTGTTGCTATGACTTCTATGCCTTCATCTTCCTCTAGTATATCTGAAAGAACGGTTATCATAAAATTGGAATCGTCGACCACGGCACACTTTATCTTGTCTGAAAACATCTAACCCGTTTAGCCGTGGTCATGGTATATATAATTTACATCAGCGTCTGAATATCTTCCTATGTTATGTCAATATCTCTCTACGAATTTTATCATATCTAAGAGTTCTTTTATGTCCAATTTATTCTCCTCTTTTCTCACCTCGTCTCCTCCGCTCCTTATCCTGGGACCTTCCGGAGTCAGCATACAGCCCGTAGAGGGCTGGATAGAGATCTCGTAGGTGCCTATTTCCTTAGATATCTCTATTATCTCGTTCTTGTCTAGACCCATGAGAGGGCGGTAAACCGGCCTCTCTACAGCCTCGTCTTCGGTCACCAGGTTCGATAGGGTCTGTGAGGCCACCTGGCCCATGGATTCCCCGGTCACGATACCCTCCGCTTTGATTTTATCTGCATACTTCTCCGCGACCCTGTACATCATCCTCCTGCAGAGTACGCATTGA
This sequence comes from uncultured Thermoplasmata archaeon, assembly GCA_964394465.1. Classification (GTDB taxonomy): domain Archaea; phylum Thermoplasmatota; class Thermoplasmata; order Halarchaeoplasmatales; family Halarchaeoplasmataceae; genus CAYMXS01. The sequence continues at coordinate 9,822 of CAYMXS010000002.1, forward strand.
AGGTGTCTATCGACCTGGGAAAATAGATCTTTCTGTAATTTTCCAAAGTTTTTAGCGATGGTGAGATGAACGTCGTAGTGAACTCCGATCTTTTCAGCCATCTCCTCTATAGCCTTTATATTCCCATCTACTCCCGTAGAACCGTTATCGAGATGGAGCAGGTAAACGTCGGCTTCGCTCTCCGCCATGAGATAAGCGGCGACAGGGGAGTCTATACCTACGGACAGGAGGTTGATCAGCTTGGGAGACATCTACCCAGAAAGAGTGACCAAATATATTTAACTATTATCGTATTCTATATCATGGAATATCTTAGAGATAGAAAAAGGGAAAATAGAGCAAAAAACTTATAATAGGACCCTTTCTTCCAGAACAGATACGGAGAAGAGCATGACGAGAGAATATACGCGCTACGAGAAGGCTAGGATAATCGGTGCTCGATCGCTTCAGATATCCATGGGAGCACCACCTATGTTGGACTTTTCCGATGAAGAAGGTCTATTAGACCCGGTTGATGCCGCTATAAAGGAGTTTGAAGAAGGCGTTATCCCGATAACAGTTATCAGAGAGGAATAAAGATGGTAGATGATGAAGAAGAAGAGATGTTAGTCGAAGAGGACAAGTACCTTACTGCTGGAGTCCATATCGGCACGCAGCAGAAAAACAAGAGCATGGAACCCTTCATCTTCAGGGTTAGAAACGACGGTCTTTACGTGCTTGACGTGGCCCAGACAGATGAAAGGATCAAGGTCCTTGCCAAGTTCCTATCGAGATACTCACCAGAGAGGATCCTGCTGGTCTCCGCCAGGCATTATGGCAAGAAACCCATAGAAAAATTTTCCGACGTGATGGGCACTTCATGTTTTGCTGGAAGGTTTATCCCGGGTTCATTGACCAACCCGTCCCTTGATTGTTTCGTCGAGCCGGAGATCATAATAGTCATCGACCCTTCGGCGGATAGGCAGGCAGTCAAAGAAGCCGTTACTGCTGGGATCCCCATAGTGGGTTTCGTAGATACCAACAATAACCTGCAGAATATCGATTTTGCCCTACCAGCGAACAACAAAGGTCGAAAATCCCTGGCCATAATATTCTGGCTCCTCGCAAGAGAGATGAAGATCATAAAGGGAGAGATCGAGAGCAGGGACGAATTCGATTACGAGGTCGACGATTTCGAACAGAGCCTCTAAAGAGAAAACTTTTCTAACTTTTTTCCTACTTTCTAATACTCTTTAACTTTCTACTAGAGAGTTCACCAGTATTGACTAGTATAGTCTGACCGTTTCAAGATTCTTCGGTGTCCTGGTCTCTATACCATATTTCTTGTAGATGGTACTTGCAAGGTTGGTACATTTACCCTCTTCACCGTGGCTCACTATGACCCTCTCCGGATTGGGGTTCATATCGCTGATGTAGTGAAGTAGCTGTATACGGTCGCTGTGACCTGAGAAACCCTCGCACGTGTGAACATTCAATTTTACTGGGATATCGATGGGTTCTCCCTGTTCAGTCAGGGTTATCTTGTCATATCCTTTCTGTATCTTACTTCCTACGGTGCCCTGGCCCTGATACCCTACGAATATAAGGGTTGTTTCTGGATCGTCCCCCCAGGCCTTGAAGTACTCGAGGACGGGACCTCCGTTCATCATACCAGCGGTGGCTAGAACGATAGACGGCTCGGCTGCATCGCATATTTCCTTCCTCTTCTCCATGCTATCCACGCGGTTGAAGATTTCGGAAAGGAAGGGGTTCTCCTCCTCGTGGAATATCTTGTTCTTTAGCTTGTTATTTAAAAACTCTGGATAAGCGGTATGTATAGCCGTAGCCTCCCATATCATACCGTCCAACCAAACCGTTGTCTCAGGGATATCTCCATTCCTCATGGACTCTTCTATGACGAGCATCAATTCCTGTGAACGGCCCACCGCGAAGACTGGTATTATCACCTTGCTGTTCCGGTTCTCTAGCGCTTGTTCCAGGATATCCTTCAACTGTTCCACAGCGTCTCTCCTGCTGGGTTGAAGGTCGTTATATCCTCCGTAGGTGGCCTCCATGACGACAGTTTCGACCCTTGGGAATTTATTCGTAGCCTGGTTGAAGAGCCACGTATCAGCGAATTTTATATCACCGGTAAAAGCCACGTTATACTCCCCGTCACCGATATGCATGTGTGCCACGGCAGAACCAATTATATGTCCAGCGTTGTGAAGAGTCAGCCTTATATCCGGAGCTATATCCGTGGTCTCACCATATTCTAAGGGTATGGTGTGTTTTACCTGCTCCCTGATATGTTTAGATTTATATGGTGGCTCTCTAGCCTCCCCCACAGCAACATCGATATAATCGAGCTGAAGTAAAGCAGCTAGGTCTCTTGTAGGTGGAGTACAGTAAACCGGTCCCTCGAAACCGTACTTGTATAAAGCAGGAACTATACCACAGTGATCGAGATGAGCGTGAGTGAGTACTATGGCATCTAGACTATCTAGAGGCATCAACTCAGGAGCCTGCAGATAGGGTGTTCCGTCATCTGGAGAAGAGACATCAACACCACAGTCTATCAGTATCTTGCTGTCCTTCGTATGCAACAGGTGTGCGGACCTTCCCACCTGACGGTAGCCCCCGAGAGCACTCACTCTAGCGAAGGGGTCGCCCGGTCTTTTGTCACGATTTATCTTTCTTCCAACCCTCTGTAAGAACTTTTTTCTCTCCTTCCTGACCTTCTTGAGATAGTCCCTGATATCCTTTATCGTCTTGGACTCTATCGGTGGCGAACGAACCACTTCTACGGCCCATCCGGTTTCTCGTTTGATCTGGTTAAGTATCTTTCCCTTCTTCCCTATGGCAATACCTGGCGCATCCGCTTCTATCGTGACCTCACCTATATCCTCCTTGAAATAGAGGTCCTGGATATGGGCCTCTTCAGGAACGATATCCTCTATCTTGCTTTCAGCTTCTTTAGGATCATCCAGTAGCGCAGGATCAGGTCTTACCGAGACCCTCCTTTTGAGTCTCTCCGCCAGTTTCTTGATGATATCAGAATCCTGTGTGAACTTATCCAGGTCCTTCGTATATATCACAATCTCTGAGCCTTCGAACTGTATCTCCGTGATGTCCACAAAAGATGGTATGACATCTTCCACCGCTTGCTTGGCTTCCTTTAAAACGTCTTCTACACTCATAATATTCACGTTCTGTAATGTTTCGTCGCTTAATCCTGTGGGGTACTATTACTTTTGACTCTCTCGATACACCAGACGAATAGAGCCTTATGAAGGGAATTATAAATTATATCATTTAATTTTTTATGGGAAGGGTTTTTAGTGTTCACAGGGCGGGTAAATCCTTCTCCTCTCTCACGTCCTTGATCTTTTCTTCGATGTCTTCTTCGCCTACTTCTTCAAAGCCTTCATCGGTGATCTTCGCGACCCTTATGCCGTCCCCAGAAGCCGAATCCCTGCTGCTTGAAACCAGTAAAGAGAGTATAGCCAGTTCCACACCTTCATCCATACTCATATCCTCATGATAGTGATCTTCCAGCACACCGTAGACGAAAGGAGAACCAGAGCCTTCGGATGCGTACTTGTCCGATATGGCACCGCCAAGTGCATCTATGGAATAAACGTGGCCTCCGTCGGAGTCGATACCTCCCATCAGAAGACCGACAAAGTAGGGCAGCATCCTTCTGCCTGCCATTATATTCGAAAGCAGAGTTGTAGCCGCTTCAACAGATATCTCCTTATTCCTCTTCAACTCATAAAGCTCAGATTCAGAGCTGATGTAGCGGGCTATCGCCTGTCCGTCCGCAACCAGACCTGATATAGTGAGGCCGATCCTGTCCGTAACCTTATACAGTTTACGGGTATCCTTATGGGATATCATATGGCCCTTAGTGGCTCTTTTCTCGGTAGCCAGGATCACCCCATCTTTAGTAACTAGACCCAACGTCGTTGTACCTTTCTTATTTTCTTGATCCATATTTTCACACTCAGTCCCTTATATCTATAATCTCTTTGATTGAGATTAATACAGATAGGTAAAATTTCTTTGATGCAGGACTAACTAAAATATATCTCTTATTTAGTTGTTTCCATCCTATACTTTCCTGCATCACTCAGCCCTCCTTGAATCTATATCCCTCTCCAGGCTGTAATTTAACCTTTTGATCTCCCTCTCTGATGATTTACCTTTTGCTATCTTCCCAGCGATCGACCTGATCTCGTCCTCATGGTCCTCTAGGACGGATGAATCATTCTTTCTCGCTTTGATGAGGGTATCTATGAAGCCCGTAGGTAGAAAATCGCCCTCCTTTTCCCGGTTGTATATGCTAGTAGCTATCTGGCTGAGGGCCCATGCCCTATCAGTTTCTTCATCAAGGCATCTAGCTATCTCGAGACCTCTTTCAAATTCGCTCTCTTTTACCAAGGCCTCGATAACATCGCTGACTGCATCGGCTCTCACCGTTTCGCTCTCGATCTGTTTAGCCATCTTTAGGGCCTTCTCGGTCTCACCGGCGGTTGCCATGGCCTTGACGACCGCCCTCAAAGCGGTTGCCTTCATAAATTTGCTGTCGATACTTTGAGCCACACCTAAGGCGTCTTCAGCTATCTCTACAGCCCTTTCTGTTTCTCCTATCTCAGACATGGTTAACGAGATGGACTTCAAGGCAGAAGCCCTGCTCGACTGCCAGGAAAAACCTTTAGCTACTTTTAATGCCTCCTCCGCTATCTCTCTTGCCTGCTCTCTTCTACCAAGTTTGGCCAGGGCCTGGGCCACACTGGTCAGATCTCTCGCTCTCATAAAACCAGTGGATATACTTTGAGCGACTCTGAATGCCTCTTGGACCACTTTTTCCGCCTTCTTGTTTTGACCCACCTCATTGAACGAGATAGCCAACAGACTCAATTCCTTGGCTACGATGGTATCAGATGAGATATTCCTAGCCTTTTTCAATGCATTCTCAAGCACTCTCTTCGCCTTGTCGAACTCGTTGATCTCCTTTAAAGAGACGGCTACTTCGCTCAGAGCACGTACTTTAAGAGCCTCATCAGATATATCTTGGACTATTCTGAGTGCCCTACCGGGTTCCCAAATCGCCATCTCTTTTGCAATCTTCCTTATAGCTTCATCTTTGCTGGATTCGTCCGGTATCTCCTTAGCCATCTTGAGAGCTCGGTCCGTTTCACCTATATCAGCACTAGCCTTGGCCACTTCACAGAGGGCAAAAGAGCGCTCATACTCATCATGGATCCCTTTAGCCAGTTCCTCCGCCTTATCAGTATTACCTATTTCGGCCATCCTCCTCCCGATATCGCGGATAGCCGAAAAATAGATCGTCTTGGTTCTCTCAGATTCTGAAGGTATCTTAGAGGCTATCTCTAGGGCCTTGTCGATCTTATCACATCGTGCAAATGCCTCGGCTACCGACCTCAATGCCCAAGCCCGATGCCAGGACCTTTCTGAGATCCCGTTTGCGATCTCTAACGCATTCTCTAGAATCTCATCGATGTCCTCGTCTACGCCTCTTTTCTCGGACAGATATACGGTCAGTTCATCTATGTCCATCCTCTGGATAGCCTCAGTATTCATGTTATCATACTATTATCAAACCAATTTTCAACCCCATTTCCCTACATACCTATAGGTAGATAAGACTATAAAAAATTTTAGATATAGAGGTTGAAAAATAGAGAAAAAAAGGGGAGGGAGGGTGATTATCGTCAGATATGATAGGTGATACCTTGTTTTCTAACTGTTATTAATTAAACGGTCGATCGGAGTTTATATTGTTTCCCTTGGTATCTATTTTCATTTCGAAACTCGATATGTATAAAAAGATCAACTGCTCATCTTCATGATCCTCTTGAAGCATTCCTGCAGGTTGTCATTATCGTCCTCCTCTACCACGTCATCGGCACGATAGAGGCACTCGATAAAATTCTCATCAGCAGAGTCCGGGGTAACTTCAGTTATCTTCTGGCGACTTATAGTTTCTTTATCCAGCATAGAATACCCCGACGGGAGGCTAATCCGGGAAAGAATAAATAAAGATTTTGGTGATTTTTCAGTTCGATCAGATCACTCTGAGAAATCATGTTGAATCAGTAAGATATATTTTATATGGTCCCTTATCATCTGAGCGATGGGATACATCAGGGAATTCAGGAAGCAGGACCTTAGACAGGTCGCTGAGATAGCTAAGATATCTCTTCAGGAGATATATACAGAGGAACTCTACATCAAGATCCATAGTCTCTGGCCAGATGGTTTTCTCGTAGCCGAGGAGGGCAGGTGTATTCTAGGTTTTATATCTGGGGTTCTGCCAGATGAAAGCTCATCTAGGATTCTCATGCTGGCTGTCCGTCCTGACCAGAGGAGGAGAGGCATAGGAAGCTCTCTACTCCAGGCATTCATAAATAGGAGCGCCGGAAGGGGCGTTTCTAAGGTCACCCTAGAGGTCCGCTTGAGCAATCAAGAGTCTATAGAGTTCTATCAGAAAAGGGGGTTCCAGATAACCGGGCGTATCCAAAATTTCTACACCAACGGCGACGACGCCTTCAAGATGGTAAAATATATCTGAAGTCTTCACATCCCGAGTATCTCTTTCATCTTCAGACTGTCTCTATCCAGTTCAGGTGTCTCGCAGATGATCGTTATATCGTAGTTCTTTTCCTTCAGCACCGGTGCTAGGTGTCTGAAATCAGGATCGTGGGCATCGACGTTAAGGTGCTCCTTCTCTCCAGTTTCGTTGTACTCGATGGACGAGAAATGCGAGTGTAATGGTCCTGGATGTATAGATTCGTATCTATCCAGAAGCTCTCTAAAATCATCTTCGTTCTCCAGGGTGCCGTCGTACCTGGCGTGGTAATGAGCGAAGTCCAAGACCGGGACCGCTACATCAGTGCGCTCCATAACTTTCTCTATCTCATCTAGGGTCCCCCAGCTCTTCTGCTTTCCCATCTGTTCCAGGCCTATCTTCACGTCAAGACCTTCATCTTTTATCTTATCCGCACATTCAACGACCCCGTCACCGATTATCTCCGTCGCCTGTTCGCTCGACATATCAGAGTAGTAGCCTGCATGTATCGTTATGACTTTGGCCCCCATTATGTGGCCCAGGCGGGAACTCTTCATTATCCTCTCCTTACTCTTCTCTATGGTGTCTTCCTTCTTAGAATTGAGGTTTATGTAATAAGGGCCGTGTATACTGAGATGGATGCCGTGTTTTTCCGCTTCCTTACCAATCTCCTCCGCTGTTGACTCCTTCATACGGGCTCCCCTGACGAACTGGACCTCCATGGCATCCAGGCCTTCATCCGCCAGGTATTTCATACTCTTCTTCGTTCCCTTCACTCCATGCGGTGTACCGCCGGGTCCTAGGTGTATCATGATGTCAAAAATAGCGGGTCTAAAGAAAAATCTTTCGATGAGAGCGTTCAATCCCACCTTCTCTTTATATGGGTTATCAGTAAGGCCACGGTGAAACCCAGGGTGATCGGGAGCAGTGATAGGGATGTTTCCTCCTTCTTTTGCTCCTCCTGAAAGACGATCTCATACTCTGAAGATACATTGGTGTTTCCGTTTATATCCGTCACTTCGACCGTCAGATGAAGATACTTGTATTCACTATCGAAGGGACCAATAACCCCTGAATAGTTATCGTCTTCCTTTTCCAAAGTGGAAGTCTTGGGTGGCGTGCATAGCTCGTCGGTACATTCATAGTACGAGATGTTTACATGTTCTATCCCTTCGTCGTCCGAGGCTGAAACCAGAATCTTCAGTTCATCGGAAGCCTTGGGTTCGTCCGGTATGAAATCAACAGATTTGATCTTTGGTTTTTCGGAATCCTCTTTTACGATGCAAACAAGGCCCATAGATGTGGAATTGTACCTTTTATCCGATACATCAGCGGACATATTTATATGACTCTTTGCACCTAAAGTGGTGTTCTCTGGACACGTTATGGAAACGTATTCCGTTCTTTTTTCCCCACTCTGCAGACTTAAGTTGTTCTTCAGGTTCACGGGCCAATCATGGGTTCTGTTGAGTTTCACACTAACATCGACGGTGCTGTTGCCTCTGTTCTCGATGGACAGTTGAACCTTCTTGGTTTGACCGGGTGATATCGATAAACGGGCTGTTTTTAACTCCAACTCGACAAACATGTCTTCTTTAAGGCTGTTATCATATGGATATACATCTATAGCATGCTGTAGATCATCCGCCAGGTCTCCCTTTTCCTGTATACCATAAGAGACCTTAAAATAGGGTTTCAGCTCACCGTCTTTTTCTTCCAGGGTCATGACGACGAACATGGGCACTCCCGTCATCTTGTCCTCTCCGCCCTTGAGGTCATAGACCTTGTAGGATTCTCTCCTCATTTTCGAGGCATGGTCTAGGTTTATGTGGACAAACTCTACCGATGTGAATTCGTTTTGAAGCTCTTCAACCACGGGTTCCATCTCATCACAGGCGGAGCACGCGTCGGTCCGGTACTTGATGAAGACCACGGAATCCTCTAGGGAATCCAGTACAAAATCGGGGTGCTCACCATGGGACTCAAAGGTAAAATCTGACTTGGATCTCAGGTTCAGGCCCAGACATCCGAGACACGGTACACTGGAGATATCATCCGAACGTTGATAGGCACCCTGCTGGATACTGGAAGAGAATAGAACCAAGGAGACCAGCAGGATGGCTATCCAGACCATCTTTTTACTCATCCTTCCACCACCACTTGAACTTCAGTTCGAGAGCGGAATGTGGGCATTCATCCGCGCACCTCCCACAGAGGATGCACTCCGGCTCCCTTTCTTCCCCAGGTTCTTCTATACCCATGGGACAGGCATCGGCACATATATCGCAGTGGATACAGTCATCATCCCTTTCCAGGGTGACGCCACTCACCTTATTGAAGGGAGCGAAGATCCCTCCGATCGGGCAGAGGAACCTGCACCATCCCCTGCCCACTACAATAACTAGAACAAAGAAGAGACTCACCGATATAACTTTGACCGGAAAGTCTGGTCCAGGGACCCATTTGTCCTGCTGGAAAAGTAGGGAGGGTATCGTACCAGTTATCCCTCCGATCGGGCAGGCCCTGGTGTAGAGTAGATCAAGTGTAAGATAGGAAGCTATCGGTATGAAGGGTATGAAAAGATATTTTATGTATTTGAGTTTTGAAAATTCGAAATCTAAATTTTGTAGATGGATTCTATCCTTTACTATTTTACTGATCCTTCCCTTCTCTATCTTCGTTATAACGTCCTGTAGAAAACCTATAGGACAAGCCCATCCACAGAAAGTCCTCCCGAATATCAAGCCGACTATACTGAGGAAACCCAGGGTATAGGCCAAGAGCATCAGGCCTTCCCAAACACCTATTAGGACCATGTCGATAGCCGCATGCTCCATAAGGCCGAGAGGACAGGCCGCGGTGGCGAAGGGACAGGCATAGCAGAAGAAGTAGGGATAGATCAGACCTGACATGCTTATCCCAAAGATACCCAAGACAGATAGGAGTAAAAAGAAGACCTGAGATGTTCTTCTCAGACTCTTCCACCTCATGTATACTCCTCCATCGAAGATAGAAAATCGATCATCTTTTCTTCACTCTGACCCATGTTATAACCCTGTTTTAAAGAAGAAGAACTAAATCCATAAATAATTCTTTCCATCTATACTCAGAATAAGAACCAGAAAGCCCTTCGATCTACGTCGAGGCCAAGGGTAACTCTTTTATACCACTTGGGGTCTTGGAGAGTCCTGCTAACATTGGATTCAAATTCAACCAGTATAATGGAGGAAATATCTTGCCGGAAGAAGAACATGACGAAGATTTCGATTATATCGTTCGTCTGATGAACACCGATCTAGACGGTGAAAAACCCGTGACTTACGCGCTGAGACAGATAAAAGGAGTGGGAACTAGGGTTGCAGAAGTCGTGGTCAACGAGACCGACGTGGACCCTAACAGAAGGATCGGTAAGTTGGATGACGATGAAGTTGCCGAATTAAAAGTAATATTGGAGAGTTTCACAGAGGACGCTCCAGATTGGATGTTAAATCGAAAAAGAGATCCAGTGACCGGAGAATCCGATCATTTCTTCGGTAACAACCTCGACATGATCCACAGAGAGGATATAAACAGGATGAAGAAGATAAGCTGTTACAAGGGCGTTAGACACGAAAGGGGTCAGAAGGTCAGAGGTCAGAGAACCAAGTCCAACGGGAGAACCGGGATGGAACTGGGTGTGAAGAAGAAGCTGGCCCAGGCCAGAGCCGCTGGTGAAGGAGAAGGAGAGTGAGGAAAGATGGGAGATCCAAAACAGAGCAGGAAGAAATACGAGAACCCTTCGCATCCCTGGCAGCAGGAAAGGATTCAGACCGAGAACGACTACATCACCCATTACGGTCTGAAGAATAAGAAAGAATTCAGGAAGGCTAGGTCAGTTCTCAAGAAGATCAGAGGTCAGGCTAGAAATCTGCAGGCTAGACTGCGTTACGGGGATAAGCAGGCTAGCGAGGAGACCGAAGAGCTCATAGATAAACTACTCAAGAAGGGTTATATCAAGGGTCAGGATGCCTCTTTGAACGATGTTTTAAATCTGGGCGTTGAGAACATATTGAACAGAAGATTACAGAGCCTCGTTTACCACAAAGGACTGGCTCATAGTCCAAAACAGGCTAGACAGTTCGTGGCCCACGGTCACATCCAGGTGAATGGAAGAAGGGTCACGATACCAGGGTACAAGGTAGAGAAAGAGGAGGAAACCACCATTGATTACTCACCCACCTCGCCGCTTGCAGAAGAGCTCCATCCAGAGAGACCCGAGGACGAGACAGCGCCCAAACGGATCGCGGAACAGATGAAAGAAGAACAACAAAGCTATGACAGGAGGAGATAGATATGGGAAAATGGGGAGTAGCCCACGTATTCGCTTCTTACAATAACGTGATAATAACTATAACCGATATAACCGGTGCCGAGACCTTAGCTAAATGCTCCGGCGGGATGGTCGTTAGGCAGGATAAGGACCAGGCCTCGCCCTATGCGGCCATGGAGGCCGCTGAGAAGGCCGTCGGTGAAGCTAAGGAGAAGGGAATAACAAAACTGCACGTGAAGGTCAGAGCCCCCGGAGGAAGCAAATCAAGGTCACCAGGACCGGGTTCTCAGGCGGCCATACGGGCCTTCGCTCGCTCAGGTGTACGCATAGGTACCATCGAAGATGTCACTCCGATTCCACACGACACTACAAAACCGAAGGGTGGAAGAAGAGGAAGAAGGGTTTAAGCCCTCGAATATTTATCGAGTTTCAAACGCATAGTGTTTAAAATCTGTTGTAGGAAAGGTAATAAAAATGGATTTAGAAATCAGAGAGATGTCGGATAAGAAGGCAAAACTGATTCTATCGGATACCCATCCCCCACTAGCCAATTCGTTGAGACGGGCATTGATAGCCGATGTTCCAAAGTTGGCTATAGAGGACGTCGAGTTCCATCTAGGTTCCATAGGGAGTGAGGAAGATGAGAAGGAGTATGAAAGTACTACGCCGCTCTTCGACGAGATAATAGCTCATCGCTTAGGACTTATACCGATCCCGACCGACCTGGATCTCTTCAATTACAGGGACGACTGTGAAGAGTGCGGTGGTGAGGGCTGTCCGAACTGTACGGTTATATACAGTCTCAACAAGAAGGGACCTGGAACCGTTTATTCTGGGGACCTGGTTCCAGTCGGAAGCAACGACCTTCGAGTGGTTGAAGATCTCATACCTATAGTCAAGCTGAATGAAAATCAGGCTATACTACTTTATGCGACGGCCGAGCTGGGCACGGCGAAAGAGCATGCCAAATGGCAGCCCACCAGCGGAGTCGGTTACAAGTACTATCCACAGATAGAGATAGACGATGAGAAGTGCGAGGACTGTGGAGACTGTGTAACTCAGTGTCCCGTTGATATATTGGAAGAGAGCGACGGAGGCATAGAAGTCACGGACATCGAGAAATGTAAACTGTGTTCGGCCTGCGAGGACGCATGTGAAGTCGACGCTATAAACGTCGAGGGTAGAGAGGACAAGTTCATACTTAGGTACGAGACGGACGGATCATTGACCGCCGAGGATACGCTGAAGAAGGCACTAGAGGTACTCCAGGACAAGTTCGATAACGTCCGAGAGATGACAGAGCACATCTAAAAAACCAATTTACATTTATTTGAATTTATCCATACTAGATCGAAGAGATTCTCGCTTTCATAAAGCGAGGGTAGCCAAGCATGGCCAACGGCGCAGCGTTGAGGGCGCTGTCCTGTAGAGGTCCGAGGGTTCGAATCCCTTCCCTCGCATTTTCAACCTTCTGAACGATGGTGAAGAAGTTGATAAAAGAGGGAAGGCTGTATACAAATTGGCGTTAGTTTCCCTTCCCCCGGATATGCAGGGAGGCGTTAGCCTCCCGAAGTAAAGGGGGATATCAATCCCCCGCACTTATTTATCTTCACGAGCGGAGTGAGGGAAGTAAAAAAAGTGGGGGGAAGCCGTGCTTCCACCACATTTTCACATTTCTAGCTTCCTCCTTAGACCATTTTATTTTAAAAATATTAACATCAAAAGGGGTGGTTATCTCTTCAAATTGATCGTTACATCAGTCATGGAGTATCCCTATAACCCTATTGGTCAACCGCTTCCTTTCAGACCTTTCCATGCTGCAGGGCTCGTACTCTAGTCCAACTATCAGGTCTTCGCTCAAGGAGGAACGTTTTTGAGCATAGTGCAGGAAGAACTCGGTATCCTCCAGCTCTACCGTTATGCCCTGGCCGTGCTGTTTATAGGATTGTGAGATCATGTCGACGGCACCGGAGATGAGGGCGTAATGATGATCTTCGGCTTTGAGGTCGTCCTCTTGAGTAGTTAATATCACCTCACCTAGCCCATTAAAAAGTGCTATATCTCCCACAGGCGTCCTTTCTTTCAGTGCCTCAAATTTATCCAGCACCCTGCTTTTCTTATCTTTCTTCATCGCTTGACCCCTTTATGTCACTTCCAGACAGTAATGAAGACAAGAATAATAAGATTTTTGATTGATATTTTTTCAGAGGTGTAATCTCATCTCACAGAAACAGCAATGAAAGTATCACGCTGGCTATAAGAGTAAGAGCTATGCCAAAGGTCACTCTTAATGATATCACCTTAGTTCCGAAGAACGCCAGACCGTAAACTATCTTCCCGCTGCCTATGGCACCATAACCAATCATCATGGCGATCACAACGGCAGCACTGACTCCGCTCTGCTGTAAACCTCTTATTATCGGATATACCGCGTAGGGACCTCCCTGGATAAGACCGGCGAGGAGTCCGCCGGTCAAAACTCCCTTCAGCCCAGCCTCAGGCTCCAGATATTCCTAGATCAGTTCCTTCGGCACCAGTATCTGGATGGCACTCGCCAGCAGTATGGCGGCTATGACCAGAGTCAGAAGCCCGGCCAGCATCATCATACCTCGTTTTAGACCTATGAAAGCATCCTCCGGCCGAAATATGATCAGATAAAGGTAAAAGGAGCGCGGTACCTAATATGATCCCTCTCTGCCCCCAGTTCTTTCCTATTATCAGGTCCCAATCCATCTTATCACGCTGTAATAGTCAGTATGAAAGAGTCTATGTGGATTTTAATAATTTTCGATAAACTCTCTAGAGGGTCATATATACTACGCAGTGAGATATAGAATTTTATCCCCTAAAGGCTAAATAGTGTTTCAAAGGTAACATCTTTGCATGTCGATCGTATATCCTTAAGAAAAGTAGACTAAAAAGGAGGTAATATACTTGGATTATGAATTCGAGATCACACCGTTCTATCTTTATCCCATAGAAGAGAAATACATGGACAAATTGTTCATAAACCGGGATATGGAACTAGAGATCATACGCTCTGTTCTAGATACGACCTATGAAGAGTTCTCAGAGATATGTTCCATAGTGGGCGATGTTGGTGAAGGAAAATCCAGTATGCTCAACTACGCCAAGAAGATGGCGAAGGAAAAGGACTACGACGTCGGTTACACGAACAGGCAGGAAGACCTTGAAGATGCGAACAAGATGGCTAAGAACAACGAGATAGTGATACTCGACGACACGGACAGGCTGTGCGATGAAGAAGTTAAAGACTTCTATAGAGAGGCGGAGGACTTCGTCCAGGACTGCAAGGTCGTCATATTCACCGACACCAACGAAAGGTCTCACGAGACACTCAAAGAGAGGGACTTCATGGTCTCCGAAGAGATAACGCTGCCGAAGTTCCAGGACCCTTCGGAACTGGGAGAATTGCTGAAGAAGAGGATGGAGAACTGCTTGACTTCCGATGACTCATTCGAATTCCCCTTCAGCGAGAAGGCTCTAGAGATGGCATTCACCCGGTCGAACGGCAATTTGAGGTCCTTCATGAAGTATACCGAAAACGCCTGGAACCTGAGGGGTGAAAAAGAGAACATAGATGGTGAAGTCATGAAGAAAGGTATCTCCATGGCCGACAGGAAGACGATAGATAGACTGGACATGAACAGCCTGAAGATCCTCTGGATAACCACGGATGCCCAGCTGAACAAAGGCTATGTGGGTGAGATAACCGGGTTAGATTCGGTAAGATTGGATAAAAAGATTGAAGGGCCGCTCAGCGAGCTGATAGAGAGTACCAAGACCAGGAATGGTATCAGGATAACGTCCATCTACACAGAGGTACCCAAGGGAGAAGAGATCCTGAGGGACATGTATTCAAACATGGGCATAGACACCAACGAGTTGGACTAGGATATAGGTATCGATGAGTACAGTGAAATATATCTTTCTCCTCTGTGCTTTTATTCCTCCGACTCGCCCTCCTCGATATCCTCTTGTTTTACGCTAGAAGACCCTTCGGTAGCTACACGTTTAGAGGAGATATCGTCCTCCTCCAAGAATTGTTCCGACCCTTCCTCTTCCAGCGTTCCATCTTCAAAAGCTTCTTCCTCCTCAAATCCATCCTGTAGTTTATCTTCTACAAACGTCATATCTCTGTTCAGCTTCAGGATGTAGACCAGCATCAGTAAGAAAATGACTAAAGAGGCCAGCACGAAGCCGATGACCCACCAATCAGTGGTCTTCACGGTGAAGGATACGCTCCTGAGGCGTTCATTTCCAGCCCCGTCGAATGCCCGGACTTCTATATCATAGGAGCCGTCTTCTAGGTCCTCGAAGGTGTAGGTCCTATTTTCGCCTAAATCCTTCCATTCTTCACCTTCTATACGTACCTCGTAGTGATCCACACCGGTCATCTCGTCGGTACAGTTCCACCCGATCTTCACATCGTCTTCGTCGAGTTCTCTACCCTCTTCAGGTTTCGTGATCTCCAGGTCTGGCATGGTCGTATCGACGGTGAAATTGATCGTTTCGTTGACGGTATTCTGCAGCCTATCGCCGACCTCTAACCTGACCGTGTGCTTACCGTCTTCTAAATCTTCAACGGTGTATCCGTTCTTGTAACCCTTGACCAGAAGAGAACCCGCGCCGTCTACACTCATCCTGTAAACTGAAACTCCACTGACGTTATCACTGCTTTCCCAGTCTATCCTAACGTCTTCTTCTTTCAAGAGAGCGTTTTCCCCGGGCTTTGTTATATCGAGGTCTGGAGGCGCTGTATCTATCAACAGAGAAACCTCTTTCTCAGCCGTGTTTCCGGCCCTGTCCGTGGCCCTTACCTTGAAGGTGCAGTTGCCGTCCTTTAGATCCAGCAGCTCGTACTCCGTGGCTAATCCCACATCTGTCCAATTTCCCTCCCCTAACTTCACCTCATAGTATTCGATAGCAGTGCCGTTGGATACTCCATTCCAATCCACGTTCACATGGTTCCGACCGAACTCCGTTTTCACCTTCGGGTAGAGTATGTTTAGCCCTGGTTTGGAAGTATCCACATTGATATGGAGGCTCCCTAGCGAGACCTTTTCATATCCTATTACCCTGACCTCGATGTGGTGGTACCCATCAGAGAGGTTGGTAAGGTCATATCTGGTTAGTGAGCCAGCGTATCTCCATACTTCTTCATCGACCCTTATCTCATACTCTAGATCTGAGCCGTAGCGGTGTTTCACCGTCCAATTCACCGTTATATCCGAGGTGTTTATATCATCATAATTGATGGGATACTCTATCGAGACCATCGGTTTAGTCGGCTCTAACAAAGGATACTCGTCAGAATTATTACCTTTCGTTATATTATATGGCTTGTCCCATATCCCCTCATCTACCAAGGCCCTCGCCTTTGGATACCTCTCTTCGTAGTTTGACCAATAGTTTCCTGTCGTGCCGTTGTACCACTGATTTTCACCGTTATCGGAGGCCTGCCTCTCGTTGTCGATAATATTGTTGGAGTAGAGTATGTTATCGTTAGACTCCTCTAGATCGAAATGATCGTTACCGATATGGATGCCCACACCTTCGTTTTCCACGACCGTGTTATTGAAGATGATATTATCATGGGACTCGTAGCCCAGATATATGCCGTTACCGTTGTGATACGAGGTCAGGGCGTCGCTGAACTTCCTGCGCATATCGGTTACTATATTCTCAGAGACGTATATACCGCTACAGAACTGTAAGTATATGCCGTTGCCCCTGCCGGTGTTATCTCTGATGATGTTGTCTGTCACTCTGCTGTTCTTACAACTAGGGAGAAATATACCCTCCCCATCACCCCGATTGTGCATGATCATATTTTCAGTGACAGTGCTGTTTTCACTCCCTCCTAGGCTGATATCGCATCCATCAAAAATTCCCAATCCGTTGGTGTATGATATCGTGTTGTTATATATCTGCACTTCATCACTAAAATCGGCATAGATACCTTTGCCGTTCCTGTAGAACGTGTTATCATATATCTCGGTTCTAGGAACCTTATAGAGTTCTAGAGCGGCGCCAGCGCTGTGTGAGATGTTATTTCGCCTGATGGTGTTGTTTTCTGATTCCATCAGATATACCCCATAAGTATTGTTCGTGATATCGTTGCGGGAAACCGTGATATGGTCAGAGAAGGCTCCCGATATAGGCACATAACTCTCGTTGTCAAGGTCTAGACCCGTAACATCGACGTCCGTGCAGTTAACCAGTATGATCTGATGGATGTCCTCCGGTGCCTCCACGCTGGTCCTGTTCTTCCAGTAGTACAGAGGAGTGCCTCTGATGGTATTTGAAGGACCGATCGAATGGGACATCCAATGGTCCAGTCTTTTCCCTCCGATATGGACCCCGTTCTGCATGGTATTGTTTACGAGCGTTAAGTTACAGACACTTGACATACCGATATCGAGCTGACTGGTCAATGTATTGTTGAGAAGTCTATTGTTTCCACATTGCCAAACGTCGATGCCAAACAACTTTCTCTCGATCTTGTTGTCCTTGACCAAAGTCCCATTAGACTGACTCACAACCAGTCCATACCACATATCGCCAATGGTTGAATTGATCTGATTTTCGACAAAATCACAATCATCGGACCTCACGATGCCGATCCCGTAGATGTTATCGGCAAAACTGTTATGATAGAGATCATTTTGGTCGGACCCCATCACCTGGGCACCGACCCACTGAGCGGTAATATTGTTCTCGACGATGGAATTGTTGATAGAATTTTGCAGGTCCATACCGTAAACGTTCTTCAAGACCTCATTATATGATATGGTGTTGTTCTCCGCCTCTTCCAAATACAGACCTTTATCGTTACCGGAAACGGAGCTATTGGATAGGAGAATCCCAGAGGATTTGCGTAATGTGAAGCCCTGCTGATTCAAAGTAGCATTATTTTTCAGCATTGAGATATCACTCGAAGAGGATAGACCGACCCCCATATCATACTGTGTCACGCTGATATCTTCAAGGAGACAATGACTGGAGTTCTGCACCGATACACCGGTGTCACCCCAGATATCCATATGCAGTTTCCTAGTCAAGTTCTTTTCTTCCAACCTTACTTTGATGGTCAGATTTATCTTTCCACTAGTTACGGGCGTCCAAGAAGCCGTGTAGTAGCCATCGTTGGAAACCTGATCAGCCCCTGTGCCGTCGTCTCTCAAGTAGAATTTCTCTTTATCAAAACTGGAACTTACGGTCACGTTCTTCCCGGTGACCGGTTCAATGTCGTTATCCAGCGATATAATTATCTTCGTCTCTTCATTGACCCTAGAGGATAGCGGTCTATGGACTCTGAAATTGATATCGTCTGGGTCCGGCGAGGTGTTCAAAGCGCGAGAGGCGTTTATCCTTCCCTCCGTCATGGTCAGATTCTCCAGACTTTCAAGGGGGTCCACGGAGGAGAGAAGTATGTTCTTCAGCTCGGTGTAGCTATAGGACGAGTTACCAGCTGCTAAAAGGCCGGCCAACCCGGAAACGTGGGGCGTCGCCATAGAGGTGCCGCTGTATTCACCGTACTCTCCGTCCGGCAGGGTACTGTTTATGTCCACTCCCGGGGCGGCGACATGAACGCTCCTGTTACCGTAATTGGAGAAGGATGCGAGTTCGTCATTTTCCTTGGTAGCGGCCACGGAGACAATATTCGTCAGGTCGTAATTCGCTGGATAGCTGGGTGAAACGTCGTTATTGCTCCAGTCGTTTCCCGCAGCCGCTATACATAATATGCCAGCGTCTCTATTCTTTGCTATGGCTTCCTTCATGAGCTTGCTCTTCCCTCCGCCGCCCCAGCTGTTGCTGGTAGCGATTACGTTGGCGCCTTCCTGCTTTCTCTCCAGAACGAACTCAAAGCACTCTATAGCATCGGCCGTTGTCCCTCTCCCGGCTGCATCGAGGAATTTGACGGGCATCACGCTAACGTTCCAGTTTATCCCGACAACGCCTTTACTGTTGTTTCCTACAGCCCCGATGGTGCCTGCTACATGGGTCCCGTGTCCATGGTTGTCCATGGGGCAATAACTGTCATTTATAGCATTATAACCGTGATACTCTGTGCCGTTCTCTGTCGTTCCCGTCCAGATATTATCTTGAAGGTCAAGATGGTTGTAATCTACGCCCGTATCGATCACAGCTATCACCACATCTCCACTTCCTTTCGTCACGTTCCAAGCATCTCTAGCCTTCACTTTTTGCATGCCCCAGAGAGAGTCAAAACCTGGATCGTCCGGCTTACTCTCTATATCTACATAATAGTTCGGCTCCGCGTATCTCACCTCAGGACGGTCTTTGAGTTCTTCTATAGTGTTCTTAACGTCTATCTCTTTTCTGAGCTTCAGTTCGGCCGCGCCAGTATGCTCAAAGATCCTTGAGGCAGAGGCGCCTAACCGCTGTGCAAAAGAGTCCACTTCTTTCTTCAAAAGTTTCTTTCCGCCGTGTTCGAGTTTTCTCTGCACCAACTCAGGTCTCAATCTGACCAGAACGCTCTCCGAAGAGTAATGTTCTGCGTCCTTCCAACCCGCTGGATATTCTTGGATAGACCTCTCTTTCGATTTATCCCTGGACTCGAAGGGTAGGAATGGTTCATCCCTATCGAACGGGGCTTCGACAGTGTTGTTTAGAACCGTGCTGTTTTTGGACGAACGCAGCACTATTCCTTTCCTGTTGTAGAGAAGCGTGTTGTTTTCCACCCTGCTGTTTGAGACGTTAAAGAGGAATAGACCGGTGTTTTCGGCGTACTTCACATTTCTCCCACTTGCATTGTGAAGATAACAGTCTTTTATCACAAGATGTTCCGTCACATTACCGATGTATATACAGTAGCCTCTATCTTCTCCGTCGATATCGTAGTCTTCTATGATGTATGGAGCGTTCTCGCTGCCGTTACCCGGCCATCCCTCTGATTCCGCAGTCTGGTTAAGGTCAGAGTCACCGTCTATCCTTATGACCGTATGATCCGTGTAGTTTCCTTCGGTCTCGATCTCTACATCTTTATCTTGCATATACTCATATGTACCGATATCACGTTTTTTGATTCGATCACGTATGCCATCATGCTCCAGAAAAGCAGTGCGAGGAGACGATCCTTCATGGGCGAAGTCCTGGGAATCTACTTCTTCAGATACTACTCCCCGGTTCAAGGTAGACTTATGTTTTCCTACACGGTTACTTCTATTATACCCACACCTTGTTCCATCCCCAAGCCCTTCTTTTTTATCTTTATACGCTTCTTCACCCTCTCCCAATCGACCTTTGCCTTCGATGGATGAAGACGTTTGAACGGACTCGTTTTCCTCGCTGTACAACTCCTCGCTTGTATCCAAACCATTTCCATGGGTATCGTGACCCCTTCCGAGGAAAACAGCCGAGCCACTCATTATCAGAAAAGCGGTAAGACAGAGAGCCGTGATTTTTTGTGTTCTCATATTTTCACCAAGCTCCTCATATCTATATTGAGTCATTCTAAGAAAATCTTATTAATCTTTTCCATCGGTATCAAGGCCCATATTAGCCCTGAGCTGGTGTAAAAACCCTGAGCCCCAATTTTAAATATAGTGCATCACATACATAGATAACAGGCGTGATAGGTCCATGAAAAGAGAAATTTTAGGAGTTTTCCTGATCGTTCTACTTTTAGGATGCCTAAGTCTATCTGGATGTATATTCAATCAGGCTATCGACGAGGGCATGGACCTCTCGCCGGGCTACGAAGAAGGGGACACCTGGAAGGTCCGGGTGGAAAACGACGAGTACGAAAAGTACAATAAAACGGTCGAAGTGGTCAATACTTCAGAGGAGTGGAACGATCAAGAGGTCTACAACCTATCCTACGAGATAGTGATGGATGATTATGAAAAGGACGGAGTCCAGGTAACGGATATGAGCGGAAAAGGCAGAGGATACAAGCAGGAAGATGGATACGGAGGCCTACTTTACGAGAGATGGAAACTAACTGGGAACGTATCTGATTACGGCCTCTCCGGTGATTACACGTATATCCAAGAGAGGAATTCTACATATGAAGGGGAGCTCCCAGAACACATACAGGTCGGAGACTCCTGGAAGATGAACGTGTCCCGCCACACTGAGGTGACGGTAAAGTGGATGGGCACGACAACTTCGGAAAGAGAAGAGACCAAACATTTCACGAGAAACTTCACCGTGGTGGATAAAAAGGAGGTGAACGTGTCAGCCGGAACATTCGAATGCCTTCAGGTGAACTGGACCACTCTAGATGCTGATCAGTCCGGCGTCTTTTACTACTCCGAAGAAGCGAAGACCAAAGTGAAAAGCACTACAGAGCTCGAAGAGATAAGTTACGGTAAGATAAAAAGGACTACAGAACTGTTATCATGCGATTTCCAAAACGAGTGATTGAATTACTTACTGAAAGTTTAAATCCAAGCATGACCAGTTAAGGTTACAAAAGAGGTAGAAAGAGATGAAGAAGGCACTGCCGTCGGCGGGATTGCTGATAATCAGCACATCACTATTATTTCCAGATATCCGATTCCGTGAACTTTCTCTAGGATTAAGAGACCATATCAATAACAGTTTTTCCAGCTTCTTTGCGGCCAATTCCAACATATGCTTCGGTTTCTGCGCTCTTCTCCTCGGTATAGCCGTTGCCATAATAATAGGGATAATCCTGATAGGTATACTGATCTGGAAGCTCACCAGCGAAAAGAAAAAAATCAGTGAAAGGGGCCACGTCCCCAGGTACTCGAAGTATGAAACTAGAAGAGAGAGAAGCGTGAGAAGACTCCCGGTGATGAGGAAGGCCTCGAAGGAAGATGAGGAGAAGGATGGTGAAGAAGAGCGAACTGAAGACCAGAAGAAACCGAATTACTGTCCAGATTGTGGTAAAAAGCTGAAGGAAAAACCGAATTACTGCCCGAACTGTGGGTATAAATTGATGGAGGAAAAAGATGAAGATGAGTAGTTATGTGACGATAGTGTTCGCTTTCCTGGCAGGACTGTCATCCTCCCTGGGACTGACACAGGCAAAGAGCTCGTTCACCGATGGCTTTCTATTCGGGCTTTCGACACTCTGCTGCCTGGTCCTGTTACTGGGAATACTATTGATCGTGATCCTGGTCATAATACTCTTGATCAAGAAGATACTGGACTGAAGCTTGAGAAACTACTGGTCAAACAGTTCCTCGACAAATCCTACTATTTCATTAGCGTCTCCCCGAAAACCACCGCCCTGGGCAAAGCTTTCAGTTCCACCGCCACCGCCGCGGAACTCATCGCTTATTTCACCTATTATATCACCGGCGTTGACATCTTCTACATCCTCTCCGACGCTCACAACGATACTCAGACTTTCTTCATCGTTCACTATGACGAACAAATCCTTCGGGCCGGTACGAGATTTAACTTCTCTGCTCAGGACATCTGAAGAAGAAGTACTCACTTTATCGATCCGTAGGTCGAAACCAGACATCTTTTGAGGTTCTGAGTTCTCTAAGGTCTGTGAGAGCAGTTCCTCCTCTAATATCTCCACTTCCTCTTCCGTTTCTTTCAGGCGATCCATCAGAGTCTCTATCTTCTCGGGGAGGTCACGATAGTTCGTGTCCAGGATATCCGTGACTTTGCCTAAAAATCTCTTCTGCTTGGAATCCTCTTCCAGGGAGTCTTTATCCACGCAGAACTCTATCCTCGTTACACCCTCCTGAAGCTTCTTCTTCCCAAGGATACTGATCCTTCCCACCTCTATAGTGTTAGAAAGGTGCGTCCCGCTGCAGGTAGCGGTGTCCCAGCCCTCTATCTCGACCAGCCTAACCTCTTCCTCGTCGGGCAGTTCTTTGGCATATGCCAGACCATTCAATCTTTCGAGTTCCTCTCTATCCACGAGTCTGGTGGATATCTCCAGCCTGTCCAGGATCGCCCCGTTCGATGAACGCTCCAGTTCCAGGAGTTCCCTGTTGCCTATCTTTTCATCCGTCTCGAAATCTATCCTTATCTTGTCCTCGCCGATCTCGAAACCGGAGTAATTGACGTCTCCGAACATCTCTCTGGCGGCACCAAAAACGACGTGGGAGCCCGTATGAGCTCTCATGCAGTACACCCTGTACTCCTCATCGATCTCACCCTTGACTTCCTGACCTTCCTCGAAGGGATGGTTCGGAACGTAGTGATAGATCCTATCGTCTTCCTTCTGGACGTCCTTCACTTCAAAATCGTTCAGTGTGCCTTTATCCGCTGGTTGGCCTCCTCCCTCGGGGTGGAAAAAGGTTTTTGATAGGACCACCCGGTCTTCTTCTACACGCTCAACTTCTGCAGTGAACTCTGTCTTCTCCGGCCGGTCCCAATACGAAGGTTTGAAAGACATCATCTACCTATTCGAGTTCCCAGAAGAACTTGCCGTTCTTTATTATTACCTCGTCGTCGATGGTCAGGGTGCCTCCACTCATGTCCTTTATTATGTCCACGTGGATAGCGCTCTGGTTCTGCTCTCTGTCTTCTCCAACGCATCTAGCATAGGCTCTTCCCAAAGCGAGATGTATGGTGTCTCCCATCTTCTCGTCGAAGAGCATGTTCTTCGTGAAGACGTCTATACCTCGGTTGGTCCCGATGCCCAGTTCTCCTAAAAATTTGGCTCCTTCGTCGGTGTTCAGCGTTTCCTCCAGTGCTTCCTCGTTCTGTTCCGCAGAGAAATCCACCACTTTGCCGTCTTCGAACTTAAGCCTTACGCCGTTCACTTCCTTTCCACGGTGTATCAGCGGCTTGTCGAACAGTATCTCTCCGTTGACGCTGTCCGGCACGGGCGCAGTGAACACTTCCCCGCTGGGCATGTTATGGTCTCCGTCGGAATTGATGCCTATCATGCCGTCTATGCTCATGGTGAGATCCGTTCCTGGTCCTTCTATGTGGACTTCGCTTCCCTCGTCTAGTCTCTCTTTCAGCTGTTCCTGCATATCGTGTACATCCTGCCAATCTCTCAAGATCGCACTGTAGACGAAGTCCTTGTACTCCTCCAAAGACATGCCGGCCATCTGTGCCTGAGCGTTCGTAGGATGTTGTGTTCCACACCACCTCATGGACATCTGTTCCTCTTGGATCGGTTTACGCGCCTTTGAATGTTCAGCTATCACGTCCCCGGGAACGTCGCTCATGGCCTTCAGATTGGGATCGGAGCTTATGCCGATTATCACATCAGCTTTCTCCATCAAAGCTAGAGTATGTTCAGGGGTTTCAAATTCCCCCTCGAAGTTCTTAAGATATGCTCGGCTCGCTTCGCTGGATGAGTAAAGAGTTATCGGCTTCGCTCCCCTTTTGCCTATCTCTTCCTGTAATGCTATGACCAGTTCTTTCGCTTCCTCTCCCGCACTTATGATCACGTTGTCTCCTTCTTCTATCTCGGTGCTCCACTCAACTAGAATTTCCGCATGCTCCTTTATCCTTTCATCCATGTTTATCCGCCTATCTCACATCCTAGAGTGGTATAAAAAGGATGGGGAGATAAATGGTCATGTAAAGGAGACAAAAATTGTTTTTAATAACCTCCTTTTTCCATGTAGAGTAGATATCATGAAAAGCGAGGAACTGCTGGCAGAGAAGGATGCCCGAGTGGGAGACAGGATCCGTATAAAAGAAAAGGGAAAGAGTCACACTGGCATCCTCATGCCTCACCACAGGTTCAGTCAGGATGATATAATCACGCTCAAGCTCGATAACGGCTACAACATAGGAGTGAAGGTCTCTTCCTCAACCGATATAGAGATAAAGGAAAGAGGAGAGGACCTAGAGAGCAGGCGGAAAAAAGAAGTGGACCTAGAAAAAGGAGAGAAGAAGCCGAAGGTGGCTATACTAGGAACTGGAGGGACGATAGCCAGCTATGTGGAATATCGTACCGGTGCGGTCCATCCCGCTCAGACGGCAGATGATGTTCTCTACTCCAACCCCGAGATAGCCGAGAGATGCGATCCAATCGTCGAAGTACTGTTCAGCAGACTGAGCGAGAACATAGCACCTCAGGACTGGGTCTCCATAGCCGATAGAGTCATCGAGCTGTTCGAGTCGGAAGAGGACCTGGAAGGCATAGTCATATCACACGGTACCGATACAATGGGCTATACCGCTTCTGCGCTCTCGTTTTTACTAGAAGGGCTTTCCAAACCAGTCGTCCTCGTGGGTTCACAGCGTTCAAGCGATAGGCCGTCCAGCGACGCACACCTCAACCTTCTAGGAGCCGTAGAGGTTGCCAAATCTTCCTTACCGGGGGTGCACGTGGTCATGCATGAGAGCAGGTCGGATGAAAGATGCGCCATCCATAGAGGTACAAAGGTAAGAAAGATGCACACCAGCAGGAGGGACGCCTTCGAATCCATAAACAGCGATCCCATCGGCTGGGTGGATCCGAAAACTGGAGAAGTCAAGGTGGATGGTACAGAAACCAAGGAAGAAAACGAAGAACTGCATAGAAAAGGGGGCATGAATGACCAGGTTAAACTTCTCTATGCGACTCCGTCGTTAACTGAAGAGGACGTGAAACAAGCTGGAGAGAAGTCAGGTTTGGTCATAGCCGGAACGGGCCTGGGGCATATCAAGACCGATCTGGTCCCGATCTTAGATGAGATCACATCTTCCGGTACACCAGTGGTTATGGCGAGCCAGTGTCTTTTTGGGACCGTCAACGAACACGTGTATTCCTCCGGAAGAAAGCTGCTTGAAGCCGGGGTTATACCCGGTGGAGACATGCTGCCAGAGACAGCTCTTGTAAAGCTCATGTGGGCGCTGACACTGGACGAAGATACAGAAAAGGTCATGAAAGAGAACGTAGCCGGAGAGATAACCAAGAGGAGGGTGAGGTGATACGATGAGTGATAAAAGAGATTATGGATCCTTAGGACTCAAAGTCGGTCTTGAGATACACCAGCAGCTCGACACGGAAAAGCTGTTCTGCGACTGTCCTTCTGAATTGGTAGATGAAGAAGGAGACACCTTCCTGAGAAATCTAAGGCCCACGGAGAGCGAACTGGGAGAGGTCGATAGGGCCGCGCTGATGGAGGCTCAGAAGGGCCTGCAGTTCCGGTATCAAGCTCCGCCAGAAAGCTCATGTCTTGTAGAACTGGACGAGGAACCTCCGGAGGGACCGGACGAAGAGGCTTTAGATATAGCACTCGTCATGGCTCTTTATCTTGACGCGAACATAATGGACGAGATACAGTTCATGAGGAAGATAGTGATAGACGGTTCTAATACTACAGGTTTCCAGAGGACCGGACTCATAGCGTTGAACGGCTCCTTGGAAATGAACGGAAAAGAGATAGGTGTTCCGACCATCTGTCTGGAAGAGGACGCGGCCAGAAGCATAGAGGAGAAAGAGGGAGAGAAGGTCTATCGTTTGGACAGACTGGGCATACCTCTCATCGAGATGGCGACCGATCCCGTAATAGAGACGCCGGAGGAAGCAAAAGAAGTGGCGCAGACCATCGGAGGTATCTTGAGGGCTACCAGAAAAGTGAAGAGGGGCATAGGGAGTATCCGTGAAGACCTCAACGTCTCCATCGAGGAAGGAGCCAGGGTGGAGATGAAGGGCGTGCAGGAACTAGACATGCTGCCGGAGTACGTCAGGAACGAGGTGGACAGGCAGATAAGACTGCTCGATATAAAGCAAGAACTTCAGGAAAGGGATGCGGAAGTCGATCAAACGATCTACGACGTGACGGAGCAGTTCCAGGACTGCGAGAGCGGTATAATCAAGGGAAGTTTGAACTCAGGGAACGGCGTCTATTCGATAAAATTGAAAGGTTTCCACGGCCTGTTGAGGGGTGAAGAAGGGGAAGCTTTACTCGGGCCGGAGTTCGCGGACTACGCCAAGAAGGCAGGAGTCCAGGGGATCTTCCACAGCGACGAACTGCCAAAATACGGTATAACCGAAAAGGAAGTAGATAAAATAGAGAAAGAACTGGACATAGAAGAGGGAGACGCCTTCGCCTTGGTCACGGAGTCAGAGACGAAATCGAAAAAAGCTCTGGAGAACGTGCTTGAAAGAGCTGAGATGGCCCTAGATGGTGTGCCGGAAGAGACCAGAAAAGCACAGCCCGACGGGACGACCATGTTCTTGAGGCCTCTAGCCGGCGAGGCCAGGATGTATCCCGAGACCGATATACCACCGTACACTGTAAAAGAGGAACATCTGGATGAACTGGAAGAGCAGATACCCGAGGAGCCGTCCGAGAAGATCGAACGTTTCCAGAGAGATTATGGATTGAACGAGCAGCAGTCCGAACAGTTGTTCCGGAAAGGGTACGACGTCCTGTTCGAGGATATAGTGGATGAGTACGGTAACCCATCCGTCGTCGCCACGACGTTCCTACACACGTTCCCTGAACTGGAGAAAGAGGGCCATGATACCGATAACATACGTGAAGAGGAATTCAGAGATGTCTTCCACCTATATGAACAAGGTGAGTTCGCCAAGGAAGGTATACCTTCACTTCTAGAAGAGATCACGAAGGAAAAAATAAGCGATGTGGAAAAGGCACTGGAGAACGCCGGTCTGGAATCCATGGGAGAAGAGGACGTGAGAGAAAAAGTCGTAGAAGTCGTGGAAGACCGCATCGACTTCGTTAAAGAAAGAGAGATGAGAGCCGTCGGCCCGCTTATGGGCGTCCTGATGAAGGACCTGAAGGGAAAAGTGGACGGCGAGAAGATAAGCGAAGTGCTCAGAGAAGAGATACAGAAGAGGATATGAAGCGATGTTAGATGAAGATATAGAGGACCTGAAGGAAGAACGTGATATAGACGGGCTCACCGAATACCTGAAGGTGGGCTCCATAAAAGAGAGGAACGAGAGCGCCAGGGCTCTGGGTATCTTGGGTGCTAAAGAGGCCGTGCTGGACCTGAGGAGCGCACTGGAAGACGCAGAGAGTACGGTGAGAGCCAACGCCGCCCTAGCTTTGGGACATATCGGAACGGAACTGGAAGACGTCGAAGGAAAAGATAAAGTCATCAACGCCCTCAAAGAAGCCTCTCAGGACGATACCTGGGAGGTCAGGCACGATACGGCTATAGCCATGGGGGAGCTCGGAAGCAAAGGATTCGAAGAAGAACTGAAGGAACTGTTGGAAGACGACGTTCTTGAAGTGAGAAGAAAAGCCGTAGAGGCCGTCGGGAAGATAGATGGTAAAGAAAACGTTGATATCTTAAAGAAGTATATCGAAGAGAGTGAACTTCAGGAGGAGGTCGCGAAGGCACTCAAGCAGATAAACAGGGAAGAAACGATCGAGCCGCTGAAACAACTGCTGGAAAAGGGCGAAAAAGACGTGAGAGAGACAGTGACAGAGGCCTTCAAGGAGATGGAACCGAAAAGTGAAGAGATCATGGAGATTCTGATAAAAGGAACGAAGGATACCAGCTGGAGGGTCAGGGAGGAAGCGGCCGAGGCACTGAGAGAACCGCACGATGAGAAACTAGAGGAAAGAATAGATCGTTTATTGGAACTTCTAGATGACGAAAAGTCCTTCGTTGTCGAGGCATCTTTGAGAAGTCTGGGTGAACTGTCACATGAACTGGTGAAAGAAACGATCGTTACCGATGAAGAAAAAGATCATCCTCTGGAGATCGTGGAGGGCATACGTACCGTTGTTACCCACGAAGAGCCCTCGGTGAGAGCCACGGCCATAGAGGCTTTGGGTAAGGCCGCGACCGAAGATTCACTTTATTACATACTGGAGGCCCTGGAGAACGAGAAGAACCCGAGGGTCATGTGGGCCGTACCGGACGCCTTATCGAACTTCGACGGTAGCAGTCTAGCCAGGTTCGAGAAGCTGACCGAAAGTCTGATCCTTCCCGGGTTGAAGGAGACCATCCTCGCTGTAGGTCTGGGAAAAGCAGGGAGTCATGAGAAGGAGGTTATTTCGATGATAACCGAAGGGCTAGAGGACGACAGGTGGAAGGTCCGACAGAAGGCCGTTGAAAGCCTAAGAGATATGGACCTGAACGAGGTCAGCAAGAAGAACGATAGAAAGCTGATGAGAAGACTTAGAGATAAACTAAAGGACAACGACAAGTGGGTGAGAGCCGAAGCCTCCGAAGTCTTAGGGGAGAAGATAAAAGAGCTGGGCGACAGGATAGACACCTCCTCCGAAGAGGAGAGCTTGAAGAAAAGAGCAGAGATAGAGAGCGACGAGGATGTAAAAGAGGCTCTCCAGAGGGCCCTAAAGAAATTAGATATGGCTGAGGGATGAAGACATGGAAGATTATATCCAAGTGATGACCACGACCGGTGAGGAAGCGGACGCGGATAGGATGGCGGACCGACTGGTCGGTCAAGATCTAGCTGGATGCGTCCAAAAATTGGGTCCCATCGAAAGCACTTACCGATGGAAGGATCGAATAGAAAAAGGTGAGGAATGGCTGTGCTTGATAAAGACAAAAGCCTCGTTGTATGAGGAAGTAGAGAAGGTGATCCTCGAGGTACACCCGTATGAGAACCCTGAGATCATTGCTACGCCGATCTCGGAAGGCAGCTCAGACTACCTCAACTGGCTCGATAATAATCTGATAGATGCGATCTGATCATCACTTAACGTTCTATGTTGGTAGGGCGTAATTAGGTTTATAAAGGTTTAATCGAATATATGTTATCGTAAAGCGAGGAGGAGGCCAATGACGAGAGAAGAGTATAAGAAAGATACTTGCCCGTATTGCGGCGCATATCTGCCTCCGGATGTAGAAAAATGTCCAAAATGCGAGGCGAGCATATATGAAGATAGGGAACTCGAGGAATTCGCCAAAGAGATAGAGTTGGAGGAATCCTACATATCTGAAGGAGACCTAGAGGAAGGTAAATCGGGAAAAGAATTTAGTGACCAGGGGTCCGGGAAAGAAGAGCGATAGAAGTATCTCCATCATCGGCGTAGACGTCTCTAAGGAAAAATGAGAGTTCTAATTCTCTCCCTGTATTCGAGCGACTGGTATGCCTCTATAGAATTAGAAATCTAGGAAAAATTATTATACCGATTGATTATTAAACCATCACATGACTGATAGTCTCATACTTACGGTTCTCATAATAGTAGCACTTGCATTTACTCCGTCTGTAATATACCTGGTCTGGGTCCGAAGGGCCGAGATGTATGCAAGGGAGAGCTGGAGTGATGTCTTGAAGACCTTCCTATGGGGTGCGGTATTTGCGGTTATAATCGCCGTAGTTCTTTCGCTGGTCGCTTCGGGCGTTCTTTTTTCACCACAACTGGGTAGAGAATACAGCTTTTTACAGGACAGAACCGCTCAGAGTCTGATACTCGTCTGTGTTATAGCCCCCTTCGTAGAGGAATTCGCCAAAGTCCTGGGAGTCTTCAACGTGAAAAGCTCTGTCCTGGAGCCAGAAGATGGACTCGTCTTCGGAGCCGCCTGTGGATTGGGCTTCGCGGCAACGGAGAACCTACTTTACGAAGGAACTGCTTACCTCGAGTACGGTTTTGGTATGACCTATATCTCTACCGTAGTGGCCAGGAGCGTCGCGAGTACATTACTGCACGGCAGTGCCAGTGCTTTGGCCGGCTACGGACTGGGTAAATGGATCCTTAACAGGTCTTATGCTGCGATACCATTTTATCTTATCGCGGTCTTCATGCACGGTGCATTCAATTTCCTAGCATCTGTCCAGCTTATAGCCAGCGGAGATATACCTATCTTGGCTCTACTCGCGGCGATAATCTTCGCGGTCTCATCCTTCGGTTTCATCAGGAGGAAGATAGTGAAGCTGGATAGAAGAGGGGGCTGAAGAGAACTTTGATAGAGAACGATGATAAGATATTCGTGAAAATTGGAGTTAAAACTATATGTTAGAAGGATAAAGACACAGAGGTTCAGTATGGAGAGAACAAAGAAGATGTTCCCCGAGCAAGGTAGATCTAAGGAAGAGGTGATGGAGAGAGCCTTGGCTGCAAAGGAGAAGGACATCAATTTCGATTCCGGCAGGGTCTTCGGCTCCATGTGCACCTCGCCCCTAGAGATAGGGAGAAAGATACACGCGGAGTTTCTAGAGGCGAATCTAGGCAATCCCGGTCTGTGCCCCGGGACGGAAGGACTCGAGAAGGAAGTTCTAGAGGCCGTGGGTTCACTTATACATGCACCGGGTGGTGAAGCTCTTTCGGTCGGAGGCGCCACCGAGGGAAATATAATCGCTCTCTGGAGGGCTAGAGAAGAGACAGGAAGAAGAAAGGTCGTGCTGCCCGAAAGCGCGCATTTCTCCTTCGAGAAGGCCGCTTCCCTCCTGGATATGGAACTGGACTACGTCCCCTTGGACGAAGATTACCTTCCAGACCTAGATGTATTAGAGGAGAAAGTAGACGGTTCTACCGCCGCGGTTGTGGGCATAGCCGGTACGACTGAACTCGGCCTGATAGAGCCCATAGAGGAGATGGCCAAGATCGCTGGAGAGACTCACTTCCACGTCGATGCGGCCTTCGGAGGGTTCGTCATCCCGTTCTTGAACGAGCTCGAGAATAAAACGCGGAGTTTCGATTTCAGTGTCAAAGGTGTGGATTCCCTGGTTTTGGACCCCCACAAGATGGGACTCTCGACTGTGCCCTTGGGCCTCTTCTACGGACGTGGAAAGAACAGGGTCATAGCGGAATCCCCCTACCTGACAAGTGAAGGCCAGAAAACATTGAGAGGCACTAGATCAAGCGCTTCGATACCCGCTTTCTGGGCCACGATGAACATGCTGGGTAAGGAGGGATACAAGATGATAGTCCAGGAGTGCATGGAGAACACCTACTATCTCAAAAATAGGATGGAGGAGATAGGCTTCGAATCCATAGTTGATCCGGTCCTGAATATAGCTTCCTTCCACTGTGACGAGCCTAAGAGGTTGGTCAAAGAGGCCTCTGAGAACAGAATGAATCTCTCCAGAACGGTGAATCCCTCGGGCCTCAGGTTCGTCGTCATGCCCCACGTGACGAGGGGATCGATCGATGAAGTAGTGAATTTCCTGGAAGGGATCAGATGAAACGTGTGGAGATCAGCGGTTTCAGCTTCGAAATCGGTAAGATAAAAGAGCGGTTGAAGGAGATGGGTGCAGAAAAGATACTCCTACAACTGCCGGACGGCCTCAAGAGGAAAAGCGAACGGTTCGCTGAACTTTTCGATCAGGAAGTCATCCTCTGGGGCGGCTCTTCTTACGGTGCCTGTGATGTTCCAAAAGATATCGACGATATCGATGCGCTGGTTCACGTGGGCCACTCGGAGATACCGAATATGGACGTCGGTTATAAGGTTCTTTATTCAGAAGGGCGAAGCGCTGTGTATCAAGACATAGATGAAGACGTTGTTCAAAAGATACTGGAGGCGTTGAGATCGGTCAGCCGCAAAGAAAAAAATTCTGAGATCAGTATCGGCATCTACGCCTCGCTGCAGTACCTAGAAATACTGGACGAGTTGAAAGATGGACTGGAGAAAGAAGATGTTGAGGTTATCAAGGACCAGGGAGACGGCAGGATAAAATACCCCGGACAGGTATTGGGCTGCAACTATTCCTCTGTCGTAAAAGAGGCCGATGCCCATCTCTACATCGGGACGGGGAGGTTCCATCCGATTGGACTTTCGTTATCCACCGAGAGCGAGATAATACTATGGAACCCAGGGACTGGAGAGATAGAGACGATCGACAATGAAAGTGAGAGATTGATGAGGAAAAGACACGCGGCCATCACGAAGGCGAGAGAAGCAAAAAAGATTGGCATACTGGTCTCTAAAAAGCCGGGGCAGAGGAGATCAAAAACGGCTGAAAGACTGAAAGAGATGTGTCCGGAAGAGAAAAATTGCCTTATCGTAGAAACGGACGAGATCACGCCGTCATCGGTGGACAGTTTGAACCTCGACTGTGCCGTCAGCACGGCCTGTCCACGTATAGCTTTAGATGATTCTATCAACTATAAAACAACTCTACTCACACCGACCGAGTTCGAGATCTGCATCGGAGAAAAAGAGTGGACGGATTGGAAGATGGATGAGATCTTTTGATCCTTCACTTTCAGAAAACTATTCTTCTTCCGCTTCTATCAATTTTCCTCTTTCTTTGTAAGTGGTTACGATCATCATGCTGCGGTGGTTCTCTATGCCTTCTATATCCGATATGTCCTGGGTCAAGAACTCCTTCTTATGGTCGAAGTCCTTGAAACGGGCCTTGACAATCAGATCGACGTCTCCAGTAACTAGGAGTACATCCTCAACATGCTTGTAGCTCGATATCTCGTTCGCTATCTTGTCAGTGTCCTGTGTATCGATCTCAAAAGAGATTATGGAACTGACGCCTCTACCTTCGTAGTAACTCGAGATCACATCCTCGTATTCTTCTTCATTTTCCACCTTGTTCATGTTATACACTCTCTTTACGGCCGATTTAATAGGGTGAATAAACAGGTCCCATATAAGCTTTTCAAAATAGTGAGGTGAGTCACGTTTAGCTTCACTTATATGGTGGTTCCTATCTCTTCGTGTATATCCTCGTAGACCTGTTGGAGTAGGTTTTCAAAGTCGTTATTCTCGTACTCTACATATCGCCCTAAACTCGTTTGGACTTTGGCTTTATAGGAACTGTTTTCCTTTACTATTTCTATAGAACATAGGGTTTCTTCCATCCAGTCACCTCGATTGTTCATGAAAGTATCTAGGAGGTGTATTTAAAGTTTGTTGATTTATATTGTAATAAACTGGTATACGGATGAATAAATACCTTTCCCCTTTAGACTAAAGGCTATACAAGGGGGGGCTTGGCCATCAAAGTTTTTATAGGAGAAGCAAGTATTGGAAGCAAAACCAAAGGGATATCTTATGGCTGAATTCGAAGTAGTTATTTCAAACCCTAAAGACGGGAAATCATATCAGACAAGAGTCGAAGGTCATCACGCCAACTCCATCCGAGGCAAGCAGATCAGTGACGAGGTGGACGGCATATTCGTAGGTCTGCCGGGCTACAAACTCCAGATCACCGGCGGGAGCGACATAGACGGTTTCACAATGAAAAAGAACGTCCCTGGACCGGGCAGGAAAAAGATACTGGGTAAAGGTGGTGTAGGATTCCAGTCTCAAGAGAAGGGCGTGAGAAAGAAGAAAACTGTCAGAGGTAACACTATCTCAAACGATATAAACCAAGTGAACATGAAGGTAATAGAGCAGGGTCCCAAAAATATACCCGAACTATTAGAGTCCAAAGAAGAAGGAGATAACGAATGAGCCTACCTCAGCAACCTGAAGTCAACATCGGAATGGTCGGTCATGTTGACCATGGTAAGACCACTCTGACCGAGGCTCTCAGCGGTGAATGGACCGACAGGCACTCTGAAGAGACGAAGAGAGGCATCAGTATCAGGTTGGGCTATGCAGATACCGCTTTCTACAAGTGTCCGGACTGTGAAGGCAGCCCTGCCTACACTACTGAGACCACCTGTCCTAACTGCGGAAGCAAGACGGAACTGCTGAGGACAGTTTCCTTCGTCGACTCACCGGGTCACGAGACCCTGATGGCGACGATGCTTTCAGGCGCGTCTATGATGGACGGCGCAATCCTTGTTATCTCTGCAACGGAGAAGTGCCCTCAGCCCCAGACCCAGGAACACCTTATGGGTCTGGACATATCAAGCGTAGAGAACCTCATAATAGTACAGAACAAGATCGATCTGGTCAGTTCTGAACGGGCCAAGGAGAACTATCAGGAGATAAAGGAGTTCACGAAGGGAACGGTTGCAGAGGACTCCCCCATCATACCTGTTTCAGCCCATCATGACGTCAACATAGACGTTCTCATCGAGGCGATAGAGGAACATATACCCACTCCAGAGCTGGACGAAAGCGAGGACCCACTGTTCTCGATAGCTAGATCGTTCGATGTGAACAAACCAGGTCATCCTATCTCGGAGCTAAAAGGCGGCGTGATAGGAGGGTCGTTGACCAAGGGAACGTTAGAAGTGGGCGAGGAGATAGAGATCAAACCGGGTCATGAAAAGGAAGAGGGCGGAAAGAAAAGATGGAAGCAGATAACGACGACGATTAAGTCCTTGAACTCCGGAAGCCTGAACCTAGATAAGGTAAATCCTGGAGGACTCATAGGCCTTGGAACAAATCTAGATCCCAGCCTTACGAAATCGGATTCTCTTTCTGGCCACGTAGCGGGCTATCCCGGACATCTACCACCGATACAGGAAGACTTCGTCATGGAAGCAAACCTTCTTGACAGGGTCGTCGGGATGGAGAAAGACAAGGACGTCAAAGAGATAAAGACAAGAGAACCATTGATGCTTACCGTTGGTTCAGCCACAACTGTTGGCGTCGTAAGCTCGGCTAGAGAGAACGAAGCCGCGGTAAAATTGAAACGGCCTGTCTGTGCCGAGGCCGGACAGAGGATAGCCATCAGCAGAAGGATCAAAGGCAAGTGGCACCTGATAGGACACGGCGTTATCAAAGAGGAATAAAACCTTTTCTTTTTTCGGATTTTACACATCTATTCTAGTCTAGAATCCAATAACTACTCTGAAGAGTGATGATTCTCAACAAATCCTCGACAGTAAAAACAAAAAGAAATAGAGGGAAAGAGGTGAGCAACTGACAGCGGGCCAAGGTCCGGCTGGCCTTCAAACAGCCCGGCTTACCTTAATCCCCGAAGAGATCAAGGCTCCGGACCTAAGCCATCGGTCCAGGGGTCCGCAAAGGGACCTAAGCTTCCCGTGGGCTCGCGCACCACAGTACCACAGAGGACGTGGGTGGGCTTAACTGCTGGGTTCGGGATGGGACCAGGTGTTACTCCACCACTATGGCCGTCATGCTGCTCAGTTAAATCTTAATGGAAACCGATATTTATAACTTTTCCATCCTCCCAGTATACATCATAAGTACTCATCGATCTACCGTTATATGGAAGACGTTATCTTCACCCTCGATCACCGTGATCGGCTTTTTTACCAGAGGGTCCTCCATCTGATCTGGGTAGCAGACCCATATCTTGTACCTGAAAGAGGAGTATATCCCGGATATACGGGTTTTGAATCTAGCCTTTTCACCCGGAGCGATACTCTTGTTCTTGAAGTCATCAACCACTCCCGGTACATCGAAGCCGACGTTCGGAACCAGCTTGACGGTATACTCTGTATCGTTCTCTGAATCGTTATGGACCCATATCTTGACCGGAGTCCCTGACTTGATCTCTCTACTGGGAGTTGTACTCGTATAATAGAGTATACCTACCAGACTTCCAATGAGTATTATATATACTGTAGCTACGATGTATTTCCAATTGTCGTCTAAAAATCCCCCATCATCTTCTCTTTTGATGGATCTCTTTTTTGAATCTTTATCACTCATCTTTCTCACCCCGTTCAGTGGCCTCACCACGGTTTCCTTCCCAATCAGAAGTGGAGAAACCGCAGTTATCACAGATGGCTGAACCATCTCTATAGACCTTAAGAATAGCACCACATCTTGGACAGCTTTCTTCATCTTCCAAGCTCTCTCCCTGGGTCAATCTTGAGGTCCACTCTTCGCTAGATTCTTTAGATCTTCCTTCGCCCCTCTCCAGTGACTTGTGAACTCTATGGTAAGCGAGTATGAAGATGCCATAACTGGTTATCAGAGAGCCCAATACCCAGGTCAAGAAGATCAATATCTCTTGGTCTCTGAGTGTGGTTATCATCACTATAAAGATGAATTGTCCAGTGGCTGAAAGTACGTTCACCCCTGCTGCTGAGTAAAGCAGCTTCGTGTCTATCTCCCCGGCTATATCCTTCACCAGGAGTACAGCGGCTGCAGAGTATAACAGCGCCTGTAAAGGTGGTATACCAGAGCCAAGTAGGCCGCCTAAGAGATAGAGCACTATCGCTATTGTGACGTTTCTCTTATGCTCTGAGGAGAACTGCTCCGCGTCAGTATAGATCTTAAATACCGCATATAAAAAGAGAGCGAAGCCGATCAAGGCAAAAAAACCAGCATAACACATTATGCCCGACAGGACCTCTGCACTGCCTGAATAGGAGAGACCGGTCGATCCGCTTATGCCTCCTATACCTGCCAATACGATAGCGCTGCTGACAACGGCCAAGATGAAAACGAACATCATAACCCGGATACCCTGTTTTGTATCCTCCATTTGAAACGACCGTTTTATGGATATAAGTCAATCAATTAAATCTTTTTCCTCCAATCTTCCCCCCCTCTTTAATCAAACCAAGGGGAAATCTACGCTCGACAGAAAAACTTAATAAAACAGGCATCTTAATCGTTAACTGTATGGCACTAGAAAAACTGAAGGACGGCCTTAGGAACGCTGTAAAACGAGTTACAAATGCGAGTCACATAGATGAAAACCTGGTAAAAGAGGTCGTTAAGGAAGTACAGCGATCCATGATAGAGGCCGACATGAAAGTGGACCTGGCACTTGAGCTTACCGATAAGATAAAAGAACGTGCTTTGAGTGAAGAGCCACCAAGCGGGATGAGTGCACGAGAACACGTCATCCAGATAATATACGACGAGTTCGTCGACATCTTGGGAGACAGTGTGGAGCTTGAACTCAAGCCCCAGGTCATAATGATGGTCGGTCTCTACGGGATGGGGAAGACCACGACCTGTGGTAAGATGGCCGCCTACTTCCAGAAGAGAGGGCTGAACACGGCTCTCATAGGTGGAGATACTCATCGACCTGCGGCCTACGAACAGCTGGAGCAGGTGGCCGAGGATGCAGGTGTCCCTGTTCACGGCTATCCAGATGCGGAAAAAGCCCCTAAAGTCGTAAGGGAGGGCATGGATAAGTTCAGCGATTACGATATAATCATAATAGATACCGCTGGCCGACATTCTCTAGAGGACGATTTGATCAGGGAGATAGAACTCATAAAGAACGTTGCTGACCCGGATGAAGTTATCCTCACTATCGACGCCTCCATAGGTCAACAGGCCGGACCTCAGGCTAGGGCTTTTCATGATGCGGTCGGAGTCACTCGAACTATAATAACGAAACTGGACGGCAGCGCAAAGGGCGGTGGTTCTCTAAGTGCAGTGGCCGAGACCGACGCTCCGGTGGTTTTTGTAGGAACCGGAGAGAACATAGAGGACCTTGAAAAATTCGACCCGAAGAGTTTCACCTCCAGATTGCTGGGCATGGGTGACATAGAAGGGTTACTTGAACAGGCCGAGCAGGCCATGGACGAGGAGAAGGCAGAGGAAACGGCCAAGAAGATGCTCAGCGGCGAGTTCGACCTGAAAGACATGTACGAGCAGATGGAGATGCTGACCGGTGTTGGACCACTACAGAAGATAATGGACATGCTCCCCATGGGACCCGACACCATATCGGACGACAAGATAATGGAGACCCAACACAAGTTGGACAACTTCAGGATAATGATGGACAGCATGACAGAAGAGGAGATGGAGAACCCGAAGAAGATAAAGGGTGACAGGATCAAACGTATAGCTAGAGGGAGCGGAAGGAGTCCAAAAGATGTCAGGGAACTGTTATCTCATTACAAGAAGACCAAGAAAGCGGTGAAGGGATTCGCCGGTAATAGAAAGATGAGAAAACAGTTGATGAAACAGATGGAATCCGGCAATCTAGACTTCTAGACCACATCTCTGTTGGTCAACTCCAGAAAGAGTTATATAACTCCAGTCAAAAATATCTTTCTAATCATCTGTATACATTACAACAAAACCTTTATGTATTGTAGAGATGATATTAAATCTACTCAGGCAACAATATGAAATGGGGAATAATACTTTGTTTGCTGCTCCTAACTCCTTTGCTATTCTACGCTAGCCCTGTTTATGCCGAAAACAACTATGTAGAAGGGGAGTCAGACGGTGACCTTATCTCTAGCTATGATAGTACATTCGATAAGAATGAAAGTGTTAAAAGGAGCAATGACGGACCCACCATAGAAAAAAGTTCGCCCCTAGCCTTCCCTAACGAACCGAAAGGACCTTACCCGGAAGACGGAGCAGTTGGGATAACGCCCCCGAATATAACTCTGGAAGCCAATATAAGTGACCCAGATGGTGACCTGATGGATTACGAATTCAAGAACGCCTCCAACGATGAAACGATAGGGTACGGTTGGCAGGCTCCTAACGGAACGGTCACCGCCGAATGGACCAATATTTCGTATGGCCATATCTATCAGTGGTACGTCATAGCAGATGACGGACAGAATACCAACCGGTCTGATACCTGGCAGTTCACCACCTACACCACTGATTTCGTGAATATAACGAACAGAAGTGGAAAAAGTCTAAAGAACAAGACCGTTGAGGTCGGATATGGAGAGAGGGGATACTGCACCGCTTTCAACCGGAGTGGAGGGAATACTGTCCAGATATCACAACTCGTAGGGAATTGGACCGTAGAAGGAGGGAACGCTGAACTCATCGGTCCGGGGGATAACATCTCGTCCAAGATTGACGTAGGAACGGAAAATACGACGGTATGGTTCAACTTGACGGGGCCGGGCGGACATACCGATGGTCTACATTACAACGTCATGGCCCCTACTGTGGATTCGATAAATATCACGGAAGAACCTGGCGGTATGGAAATAAAAAACAGATCGGTCCAGGTCGGAAAAAGGATATGGGGCAACTGCTCCTCTTATAACAAAACCGCGGGCTACATCGGTTTGGTAGAGGGTAAATGGACCGCCGAGGGAGGAAATTCTCAGATCCTACAGGGGGGAAGCGGCTCTAACAGGTCTTTACTAGATGTGGGAACTAAAAACGATACGGTCTTTTTCAACGTCACGTACAGCGGTTACAACGATTCTGTTAGATTCTTCGTCCAGAAACCAAAGCTGGATCATATCAACATGACCATGAGTCCCAACGGGACGGGGCTGAAGGATCAAGGTGTGAACGTGGGAGAGGATGTACAGGCATACTGTTCCGGGTACAATGAAACTGTAGGCTATACAGGTCTTATAAACGCCACATGGGAGGTCACAGGTGGAAACGCATACCTAACGAACGGGACGAACGCAACAGAGAATCACGTGTATGTAGGTTCCGAAAACACAACGGTTGTACTCTCCGTGAGTCATGAAAACCTCTCCGATTCCGTTTCTCTATACGTCAAGGAGGCCACCGTAGACAGGGTCGAACTCACTAAAAATAAAGGCTCTAATGAATTGTTAAATCGATCGGTGCTAGTCGGGCATAAAGGAGGTGCCTACTGTTCGGCCTATAACTCTTCCATCGGTTATATCGGCCTTGTCAACGCGGATTGGAACGTTTCAGGTGGAGATGCTTCACTTTTAAACGGGTCGACCGGAAGCTATAACGAGATAGACGTAGGTACTACAAACACAACTGTGAACCTCAGTGCAAGTTATAACAACACCTCAGATTCCGTATACTACCACGTTAAGAAAGCCACGGTTGATACCATAAACATCACGGATTCACCAGGAGAGAGTGAACTCATGGATAGAACCGTACCGGTCGGTTACGAAATCCGGGGATACTGTTCAGCCTACAATTCAACCGTTGGATATCTGTATACAGTCAAAGCCAACTGGTCCGCAACAGGTGGAGATTCTTATCTGGTAGGCCAAACGAGCTCGAACTACTCTA
The DNA here is from genome assembly GCA_964394465.1 of uncultured Thermoplasmata archaeon. Classification (GTDB taxonomy): domain Archaea; phylum Thermoplasmatota; class Thermoplasmata; order Halarchaeoplasmatales; family Halarchaeoplasmataceae; genus CAYMXS01. The sequence continues at coordinate 50,315 of CAYMXS010000002.1, forward strand.
GTATCAACGTTGGAACGATCGATACGACGGTCCAGTTCACCGCAGATTACTCTGGTCTGAGCGACAGCGTTTCATACACCGTGAGCGCTCCCACCGTTGATAGGATCGAGATAGTGAAAAAAGAAGACTCAAACTACTCCATCCTAGAGAACAAAACGATCGGTATAGGATACGATCAGACCGGTCATGCAGCCGCTTTCAATGAGACCAGCGGCTTCGTCGGATACGTTAGCGTTGACTGGAGTGTTGATAATCAGGAGGGGTCTACAGCGGTCACTGAACCTACAACCGGTGAGAACAGCACTATCTACTTGGGCCTAGAGCCTGGAACGGCCGTATGGCGGGCTGATTATTCAGGCCGGGTGGAGGATTCGGTCACTTTTCATGTGAAACCTCCTGAAATAGATTACATCCAAATAAGAAACGAGAGCGACGGGGACGGCCAGATTTTGGAATCTGTCACATATATCGAGGGGGAGACGGACGTGCTTTACGCGGCTGGATATAATCTAACCTATGGTTACGTAAGAGATGTCAACGTTAATTGGGCCAGCACCGAGGCAACATCTGGATTCCTAGAGCCAACGTCCGGGGAAAATACTACGTTCTTCGCTGTTAACCAGAGTTCCGGTACGATCTATGCCATCTATTCAGAGGTCGAAAATCATACTGATTTCACTATCCTACCACCTCAGATGCCCGAGATAGTCGGGGATATAAGGGATATAGGACTGGAGGAAGATTTCGGGCTGGAACAGAGAGACCTTTCGGAGTATGCGAGCGATCCACAGGATGAACCCGAGGACATGAGGTGGGAAATCACCGGTATAAACGAGTCTATATTGGTGGCTGCCTGGGACCTCCCAAGAGACCCCCATCTTCTCTCATTAATATCTCAGGAAGACAAGTTCGGGAGGATGAAGGTCACCTATCATCTGATAGATAGCGATAACAATACGGTCAATCAAAGCGCATGGATAAACGTGAGTGGGGTGAACGACGCCCCGATAATCAGAGAAGTCCCAGACCTCTACGTACATCCCGATCACCCTTACAAGTTCGATTACCTGCCTTATATACGAGATATAGACGATCCTATCTCAAATCTGACCCTAACGAGTGATAAACCAGAATACACGGAGATAGATGATTTTGTAGTCACATATTCGTTCCCTAGAGAGATGCTGAATGAAACAGTACCACTGACTCTCACCTTATCCGATCAAAAAGCAACTGATAGCACGGCTATCTCTGTAACCATAACGTTGGACAGACCCCCAGAAAACGTGAATAAGCTGCCCGATGTTACGTTAAATGAAAGTGAGACGGTAAAGAACGTGTTCGATCTGGACGATTATATAACCGATCCAGATAACGACAGCCTATACATGAGTTACGGGTACACCCATCTCAATATAACCATAAAGGACAACCACTCGGTGGATATCTCAGCTTCCGGTGAGTGGAGCGGGACTGAAAGCGTCACCTTCAGAGCCACGGACCCGACCGGAGCCATAGTCGAGCAGAGCATCAACGTGACGGTTATACCGGTCAACGATCCGCCGCAGATCAAGCCTCTACCACCCCTAGTGGTCCATTACGATGAGCCATATACTTTCAACCTGGAGTGGTACATCTCGGACAGAGACAACGATCTAGACGAACTCGTGTTCAATACGAGCACTCCGGAACATGTGGAGGTAGAAGGAACGAGATTGATACTCGACTATCCCAAGTCGCCCGACGGAGGTCTGCAAGCCGATAAAGAAACTTATTATAAGGAGTCGCTGACCGTTTACGTTTCCGACGGGATCGATACCGATTTTGAAGTCACTTGGGTCACGGTGACAGATAATATCCCTCCCGAAGTGGCGAAGCCGCTCCCCGATGTGACCTTCGACGAGGACGAATACTTGAGAAACGCTTTTGACCTGGACAATTATTTCAAAGATGACGACAGCGAGCAGATATTTTACTACTCGGGTAACGACAATGTATCTGTTGTCATCCACGATAACAACACGGTGGATTTCTATGCACCGGAGGATTGGAACGGGAGAGAGATGATCATGATCGGTGCAAAGGATGATATGGGCGGAAGGAAAGAAGACACTCTATGGGTCACGGTAAGACCAGTAAATGACGCCCCTACCATCCATGACATACCTGCACAGAGAGTCAACAATACCAGGTCCTGGGTCTTCGACTTAGGACCATACATATATGATGTGGACAACTCCCCAAGCACCCTAACCATATCCGTGAACAGCACCTATGTCGAAGTGGTCGGTCACAAGCTACTCTTCAGCTACCCCTCTAACATAACTAGAGATGAGATACTGATCGAGGTCAGTGATGGCGAGATAAGTAACTCCACTTCCCTGCAGGTGATCATAAACTATGAAGAAGAAACTGGAACGGAACAGGGATTGGAACTCTTATGGTATATCGGCCCACCCATCGTTATAGCAATCATAGGGTTGGCCGCCTTCCTATACCTGAGAAAGGAGGAGTATACCGTGGACGATGTGTTCCTCATCCACGATTCTGGAGTGTTGATCAAGCATAACACCAGGATGATGAAAGCCGAAAGGGATGAAGATATACTTGCTGGTATGTTCACGGCGGTACAGAACTTCGTGAAGGATGCATTTGCGGAGGAGGAAGGTGACGTGTTGAAAAGGATGGAGTACGGCGATAAAACGGTCTTAATCCAGAAGGGCAACAACGTCATCCTGGCCGTTTTCTACTCTGGCGAGGAGCCAAAATGGGCGCTCGACAGCATGAAGGCGCTGGTGAAAGACATCGAAAAGAGATACGAAGGAAAACTGGAGGATTGGAGAGGTGATACAGGAAACCTTCCAGGTGTCGGGAGCATGCTGAGAGCACTTGTCAAGGGTAGAAAGTATAAAAGAGGGGATTGGAAGGAATACGAAGAAGAATATGAAGATGTTGAGGAAGAGGTGAGTTCGGACTAAATATCTAACGATCGCGCTCACATACTCTCTATAAATATTGTGTATTTCAACAGACTAGAGAAAAGAAAGGGAAAAGATCTGAAGAGTTTTTGAATACGATCTTGAGCCACTTCCTAGAGCGGGGTCATATCCCTACGAAACTTACCTGGTGGGACCGCTCATCCTTAGACCTATCTTGGGATGACTGTCTAGAACCGTTTTGACCAGGAGATCTTGTCTGCTGATTTTGCTCCTAACCTTGAGGTGGTCTTTGATTCTGTCGAGGGGGTTGTTGTCCTCCTTCATCTTCGCTTGAAAGAAGCTTCAGTACTACGACAGCTATGATCACTATTATGATCACTGGAATGATGATAGCGAGGGCTATACACAGCATGCTTCCCTGCCATATCTCCTGGATTATATTTTCGGCGCTTTCGTTCGTACCGCTTCCGTCGTTTGAGGTGCCTCCATTGCCGTCGCCTCCATTGGATGATCCGTCTTCTTCCCATCCATAGACCCAATCCGCTGAAGTACCGCTAGTTGCGCCAGCAAAGACATAAAACGAGTCTATAGGATCAAATACGCTGGCAGACACACTCACCGTCAAAGTAGAACCGCTCACATCTGAGTCTGCATTACCTGTAGCACCGCCGGAGCTATACATGGCTGCGTAAGTAGCTGAACCCTCCTTGAATTCGATACCAACATCTACATCTGTTTCAGATTTTGTATCGGTGACTTTGAATATATAACTATAATCACTAGAAATAACTATCTCTCCGCTTACATCCATCGTAAAAGTAACATTATCCCCGTCTTTCATGGTTTCAACATGGGTTATATCTATGTTTGAACTGGCGTCACCCTGAGTATCATCGAAAGATCTCGAGAAACTGGAAGGGGCTGCTAGTACAGGCACAGTTCCAGCTAATAGCATCATCACTGAGAGGGTAACAACCATACATACCGTTAGGACTTTCTTTTTCAATCTTACACCTCTAGACCGCTAGTTCTTTGAATATATATAACATCTTGGGTTATGTTTCATTTATAATATTTCAGACCAAAGCAAATCTTTTCGACCTTTCACTAAAAGCGTCTTCTACAGGTGCATAATCTTCTGATATCACTGGGAAACTCTAATTAACCCCTTTCTTATCCAAGACCATGTATCTCATAGCCCACGGCGGAGTGGGAAGTCCGCGAGAGATGGATGAAAATGTAGAGAAAGCGGTAGAGGAAGGTTTTAACCCCGGGATGAGTTCTATAGAGGCTGTAGTCAGCGTCGTTAAAGAACTGGAGGACGACCCTTATTTCAACGCAGGCTATGGCTCTAGACTGAGACTTGATGGAACGATACAGACGGATGCAGCCGTTATGGATCAGAATGATATCGGCGCAGTGGCAGCCTTGGAAGGAATAGGAAATCCTGTAAAGGTCGCAGATCTGGTACACGGCTCTCCATTTATAATGCTGGCCGGAGAAGACGCCTCCGAATTCGCTGAAAAAAAGGGCTTCAAAACCAAAGACTTGAGAACAAAAAAAAGAGAGGAAGAATTGGAGGAGATGAAAAAAGAGTTGGACAAGGAAGACCCTGAAAACGATAAACTAGCCCGCCTTAGAGAGTTCTATAAGCATGTAGATGAAGGAGATACGGTCGGCTGTGTGGCCGTGATCGATGGGGAACTCGCCGCCGCGGTTTCCACTGGAGGGACCCGTTACTGCATGAGAGGTCGAGTCGGCGATAGTCCCCTGGTAGGCAGCGGCTTCTATGTAGGAGAACACGGGGCAGTCTGCGCAACTGGTAAAGGAGAGGACATCGTCAGAAGGCTCGCTTCAAAGAGATGTCACGACTTGATACCGGAGCTTGGATTGGAAAAGGCTTGTGAAAAGATCGTGGAAGAGTTCGATGATGAGTCTTCCATAGGTCTTATAGCCGTTAACCATCAAGGCTGTGGATCCGCATCTAGCAAGTCCATGGCTCAGGCATCCATCTCAAAATGAACACCGAAAACGGCAAAATCAGAGATTTGAGTCAAAAATTGTTTATATAATAGATTATACTAATCAAGTGGTCACATTGAAGAACTTCTATCAACTCCTGGAAGACCTGCTCGAATTCAAAGGGTATGAGATAATCTCCGCCGACAAGGGTAAGATAGTCGGTATTCTAGAGGATAAAAAATTGAGTGTCGTCATCGGAGAAGAACCTATCCATGAAGAGGACCTCATGCGCCTGGATGAAGCTGAGGGAGAAACCGTGATGGCACTATTTGAAGATATAGCAGAGGATATCAAGGAAACGATACCGGACGATGTTACTCTATGGACCAGGGACATCTTGATACGAGAATTCGGCGAGATGGTCCTAGAAAAATCCGTTATGGAAGGTTTTGCCGAAGGGGAAGAGGGCATCGAAGGTCCAGATGATACCTTACAATTCGATATAGAACACGAGGGAAAAGAAGTGATCTTGAAGCCCATAATGGATTTTAAGCATATCCAGGAACTGGGCGAGAAACTGGTAAAGGGCTTCAAATATCGTTTGGAACTGGTTCCACATTATCTGTTCTACTATAAAGTGGAAAAACCTGACGGCCGAGAATCTCAGGGTAAAATCTACCTAAATGCTATATCCGGGAAGTCCAACTTTTGGAAGAAGCCTTTCCAGAGCTCTGAAGAGATAAAAAGATCTCATATAAAACTCGAACCCAAGATACCAGAGGATGACTGCAGAAAGGAGGCAAAGAAAGCAGTTAAAGATAGGTTCTCCACCAAGAAAAAGGAAAAACGAGAGGGAGAAGGGGTCACAATAGTAGAGAAGAGTCAAAGTACCCCCTCAGAAGAGAAGATGGATCTGGAGAAAAAGGGTATCGTGTACGTTCCCATGTGGGCGGTGGAGGGAACAGAAGGCATAGTTGTGATAAACGCAGCTAGAGGTAAAGTAGAAACAGAGATGTAAAGGGAAGGGGTTTTTCCGTTCTTTTTGTTATACCTATAGACATTTGGATATAGAATGTTTCAATATATCCATACCCTCGTCAACTTCTTCCTTAGATAGGGTCAACGGGGGCCGGAACCTTATTGCCCTCTCACCAGATTTCAGTACCATCAATCCGTTCTTAAAGGCTCTATCCTTAACCTCGTTCCTATGCTCTGTGGAAGGTAGATTGAAGGCGCACATAAGGCCTCTGCCCCTTACGTTCGATACTCCCTCATACTCTTGCTGAAGTTCCAAAAGGGAATTATGCAGGTAATCTCCCACTTTCGCCGCATTGTTTACAAGGTTCTCCTCTTCTATTATCTCTAGGTATCTCTGGGAACGTACCATATCCACCAGGTTCCCGCCCCAGGTAGAGTTCAAGCGGCTGGATAGCTCGAAACAGTTGTTATCAACTTCGTCCACGCGATCGTTAGCCATTATCCCACAGACCTGAGATTTCTTTCCAAAGGCCACTATATCCGGTTCTATATCATAGTGTTCGTAGGCCCACCATTTACCCGTAAGGCCCATACCAGACTGTATCTCATCCAAAACGAACATTATCTCGTTCTCATCACATATCTTCTGCAGTCTCTGCATGAATTCCGGTCTGAAATGTCTATCTCCGCCCTCTCCCTGGATCGGTTCCATTATAAGAGCACATATATCATCACCGGCCCGATCTATCGCGTCATTTATCTGTCGGATACTCTGGGCCTCCTCCATCTTGACCCTTTCCTCGACTTCCTCAGTCACCGGAAAGGTCAGTTTAGGAACGTCTATCCTCGGCCAGTCGAAATGGGTGAAGTATTCATATTTCCGGGGATCGAAGGTGTTCGTCAAGCTTAAAGTGTAGCCCGTCCTGCCGTGGAAGGCGTCCTCGAAGTGCATCACCTGCTGACCAACGGGCTCACTCTTGCCCCTGTTGAAGTTCTTTCTGACCTTCCAATCCATGCTGACCTTTAAAGCGTTCTCTACGGCTAACGCTCCACCACTTATGAAGAATAGATGTTTGAATATATCTGGCTTGGCTATATCCGCAAAGGTCTCCGTGAACTCCGCAAGTTCCCTAGTATATATATCTGAATTCGACGGCTTGTTTATCGCGCTCTTCTTGATGTGCTCTAAAAAATCGTCCTCCATCACTTTAGGATGGTTGTGGCCTATGGGCAAGGTCGCAAAAAAGGTAAAAAAGTCTAAGAATTCTTTATCTCTCTTAGCATCATAGAGATAACTACCATGACTCTTCTCTGGGTCATAGACCAAATCCTTTCCGTCTCCGATTGTATGTTCCTTCATCACTTCATGGACTTCTGATACGGGCATCCTATTCATGGTATCAACAAATTCGGCAATACTAGGACATATAAAAAATTTGCTTGGCCGTACCTAAAAGACTGCAGACAAAACTGAAAAGAGAAGAGATTTTAGAAATAGGTTTCTTGTTTCTTTAGAGGTGTGCGGAGTTTTACCGATCTTACAGGCAGAGCTAGATTGGGTTGTTCGTAGTCTCTGTAACTGTTATCTGCTCTTATCTCCCGGTCGAAGCTTGAATCCAATGGGAAAACTATTCGCCTATTATTATTGTCTACTTTTACTCTTTTCTCTTGTGAAGCTATCATCTTCTTTAGCTCAACAGCCTTAGCTTCGATACGAGAATTCCCGTCCGAACTACTAGAGGTTTCTTTACCATCATCACCCGGTGGGGCAGAAGTCGTCGACGTCATCTCGTCCATGCCTATACTTCGGCCTTTCACCACCACATCATCAAGGAAGAAACCTTTCGGGTTACCCGTCGCGTATTCCTCCGTAGTGTTTGTATATACACGGAACCTCAAACGTATGGTTTCTCCGGCCCATCCGGATAGATCGACATTCAAACGTCTCAAGGTGTTCGCTTCGACCCATCCATAGGCCCCTGGGTTTTGTTTGTTTACGCCCGCGTAGGTCTCACCGTCTCCGTCACTATCAGACATGGTACCACTCGCACCCCACGCAGCTCTAACACCGTAAGTGATCGAATCCCAGGTCCTACCGTTATCATCCGAGACCTCTATCCGGAAACCGTCTGGCGGTAGGCCTGCACCAGGATCGATGTTGAACCTCATGTACGCACTCAATGTAGCTTTCTTTGCGGATGTAAGATCTATAGGTGTGGTTGTGAGACTGGAATCTACACCCTGCGGAAGGGCATTACCCGCGTTCTCATAGAATGCCCAGTAATGCGAGCCGCTGTGCGCCTTTCCTGCATCGTCTTTGAACTTCCAGAAGTCAGGGGGACCATCCGCCGAAACGTCCACTTTTACATCGTCTATATACCAGCCCATCTCAGGCTGCCAACCTTCATCTTTGCTGACACCCCCCAGTTGGGCCATCACGAAGACCAGTTTGAAGTGATCTATATCTTCACCGCTGGAACTAACGTAAGGTGTGAGGTCCACCTCCGTGTACTCCCATCCAAAACTACCTTCGGTACTTCTGCCATTGAAACACCAATAGGGGAGTTGATTGTCTGCGTCTCTCAACCCATTATTATATGGGCCTCCACTGCTGCTGTCGTCATCTACCTCTCCGAATCTTAGATTCCCTGTGTATGATTGCTTGGGCTTAAGATAGTACCTGTTCCCCTGTACCCAGTTGTTACCGCCTTCAGTGTTCCATAGATAAATTATACCTCCGTTGGTACCCTCCGTCATCCAATACTTCTGCCAGAAGGAAAGGGTTGCATTATTCGCGTCTTGTACTGTTATCTCTTCTGTTACAGCATAACGGTATTCCCTTTTTGATATATCATAGGAATCATCTAGGATACTATTATCCTTCGTTTCTTTCTTCTCATGCTCCGGAGATTTTGGTCCTGAAGCCATGTCTTTCTCTACTTCTATGGAATCAGGCGAGATTCCACCCCCTCCTGGAGGTACCGATTTGATGCCGCCGGCCTCGCTTTCGACTGCCTTTACGAAGTTTTTGAAGATCTGTTTAAGTTCATCTGGGTTGTTGGTATGGTTGTACCAGTTAAGCTTGGAAGTTTGAGAACCAGAGGGAGTGCTATCTCCACCAGTCCAACCCACCCATCTCCAGTCCGAATCTACATAGGGTCCTAGACCAACTGCGTTAACATTCCAAGGCATACCCATACATCCATAAGTACCACCGTTTTGACTATGTGGAAATGAATTACCATAATAAGGTTCAGTATAACCGTTCCAATCGAGATTAGGGTTCTCCCAGTCATTCCTTATTGCATAATCATCTTTACCATATCCTGTATCCGGGGCATGGGTATAGTCGTCCTCATCATTATTTGATCCTCCGTCAGTAATACCAATAAAGCCCTTCACAACATCACCACCACGACCGTTATTTTGAAGATACTCTCCTGCAAAGGCCGTTGTATCGTAAAGAGCCGTACTACCCCCAGTACTCCAACTATCTATCGTGTTATTTATAGTCTGTTTGTTGCTATCAGTACAATAGGTAAAACCGATGTAATTACTCCAGGGGTCATATGAAAATGGGAAAACAGCCACTCTATCCTGGTCACTCAATACACCTACAGCCGTCTTTGCCGCCATCTCCATGTCACCTTCTTCCTCATCCATAGAACCCGAGTAGTCTAGAACTATAACCATATCGATCGGCTTCCGACCGCTTCCACCTTCGGTCTCGGGCATCCAAGTTGCATGGGGCTTCGTATGTGCCGCTCCATGGGTGAAATTCTCAACAGAGCTATCCGTGGTATCGTAGACCCCACCGGAGTGTGGAGTTCCATCGTCCTCTATGCTTCCTGTCAAACTATCATGCCAACTTCCCTTTACGTTCGTATCTATATTCTCTCGATTTATGAAATCCAAGGGCGATTCCCCGTTTATGTTCATCATGGTGGCGTCGTGTTCCCAGTTGCCAGTACCGTTCTCCATATCATCCCAGAAGAAGAACACCTTCTCCTTAACCAGGCCGAGGTTGTTCAACTGCATGTCTTCGCTGCCTATCGTACTGGTGTTGACCTCTTCCACCAGGTTCATGGGATCGACCTCGACCCTTATATCTCTCTCACCTGCTGAGAGGGGCTGCCAGCTCATCTCCACAGTTGCATTGCCAGGAGTGACTTGATAAAAATTGGTCGATTTTTCTACCCTTGTGGAGCCGGGCACGTATACCGTGTCGGAACCTATATGCTGGGTCCCGTCCTTGACCCTGACCAAAACGTTTGCCGCTTTGTAACCCACATTCTCGATCTCTGCCCTTATCTGATATGACCTGCCAACCATCGGATGTTCGGATGAGATCTCTATGTCCTCGCCAGTCACTCTCAGTTCCGGCCTCTTGTCCTTCATACCGAACCAGCGGGAGGACATGAATATTATCTCTTCCCAGCAGGGCCACTCTGAAGTATCAACCGGTTGACTGGGCCAGTTGGTGAATTCATCCCTTACCGATCCTTTTATGGTGGTCAGATTCCGGCCTATCATCAATGCCTTATTATTTCCGTTCGCCCAACTGGAACCCAGATTCTTCTCTCCATCGTCACCCTGGAAGAGTACATCTCCGTTCGAGTTCACCCCTTCGAACCAGTCTGTATTTATCGTGCTTTTCAACTCATATTTCAGACCGTGGCTGACGTCATGTTCTTTCATACCCAACATCTCGGCCGGACCGACCTCATCGGTATGGATTGGATCATTGGTATCCACGCCCAATTTTTCCAACATCTGTTCGCCAAGGTCCCAACCAGTTAGGTTACCTATCACGTTATCGCCCACCATCAGTAGGTTCCCACCGGTAGACTCTAGATAGGGGCTCTCCGAGAGTTGATCGTTCGGGTCTATAAGTCTGGTTATATCAGTGGGGGTGAGAGTATTGCTTGAGGTCCCAGTTATCCAGAATACAGCATTGAAACTCTTCATGTAGTTAAGCCTTGGGCCCGGCTGACTCTTTCCCACGTACGTTACATTGTAAGCATAGCGGCCGCCGCCGTGATTCAGATTATCCAATATCGTAGAGTAGATCCGACTTGTATTCCCGTTCGCTACGGATCCATCCTTTTGATCATCATCCACGACCAAAACAGAGAAGCGAACGTCTACTGTTACGTCGTCCTTGGTCACGTTTATGTTCTTATACGTTATATCATTATTCACTTCGTTGATCTCTTCTATCTGTTCATACGGATCAGCTATGACCTTCAGGTCATGGACCCCTACTGGCTCAGCCACCCAGGTGAAGTTCACACGACGGGTCTCTCCGTTTCCAGGGATATATAGGCTCTCCTTGGACTGGTTGATCGGTTTCAATAGACCTGGGTTATCATCGACCTGAAGTCTAACGGGCACGTCTAACGGCTTATCACCGTTGTTCCTCAAGACCGCCGATATAGTCACATTGTTCTTATACATCGGGGCCTGAGGGACTATCTCCTGGGACGCCACAGAAACGTCCTTTCCACCCCGGTTCTTCAAGTCTATCATCCATTCGAAAACCTCCTGGATCATTGTTCCCTTGGAAACTCCACGCAGGTCCGAGAACAAGAAAGAATTCAAAACTGATTTACCGCCTTGAGGACTTACGGAATAATTAAATCCGTATCCAACAGTATTCCCAGCACCAACGTCATCTTTTAAGAGGTCATCATTATCATAGGGCTGAACTGGCGTTATGTGATCACCCTGAGTATAATCGCCTCCAGCACCTGTTTCTATGGGATACTTGAACCGACCGTACGTGCCGTTTTCGTCCGGACTCGGGCTCTGAAGACTCGGTCCATCTAGATGAGGAGTTACCTGGTCTATCTCCTTTACCCCAAGATAGGTTTTCATGAAGTTATTCTCCAATGCTCCATCTTCTAGGTTCTCTCCTATCAACCATAGTTTACCACCGTTGCTTATGTAATCCTTCAAGCTATCCTGATCATTGTCCGTCAGTTTATCGTCATTATCTCCTGTGAGCCATATGACCACCCCATAATCCTGTAATGGATACTTACCCCCGGTGTAGCTTGGACCGTCAGTCCCCATAGGGATAGGAGACGTCTTATCTGCATCCAGTGACTTCTCATTAAGACCAGCTTCTATGGCACTTAACTCGTCGTTGTCCTTTCCCTCAGAGACTTGATCATCATCGACCAGTAATATACTGGGATCGACCTGCAGTATCTCCGTTCTTTGATTATTCTTAGGGGTCGGGTCCTCTATCTCATCACCGGTCTTCGTGGCCGTTATGTTGGATACCGAGACCTTTATCTCATGATTACCGGATCCATTTATGGTATAAGTCAGACTCACCTCGGTCGGGACCGGGCCTGGGGTGAACTTATTCTGCATGGATGGTGATGAGATATTAACCCCTTCATCGCTGAAAGTGAGATTTGAAGTTAGGTTTATAGTGCCTTGATTGTATATGTTTGCAGTTATAGTCACGCTCTCTTTGTCCTCTGGAACTTGCGGATTGAATTCTAGGTCACCAACCACCAGATCTGGGGGGTTAGCTACCTCATCGGGTGAACCCACATTCACATCCACATATGTGGAGGTCTTATTGCCGCCGTACTTAGCGATCACCTTGACCATGTAGGTACCGTTCTCGATCTCTTCAACCGTATATTGATGAGAATGCCTGTAGCCCGTATAGTTGAGCTTATAGTAGGTCTCCTTGAAAAGTCTCTTGTTCTTATCCGAGATGTTCGTCGGTATATCTATCGTCACGTTGATATCCTCAGGGTCAGCTCCCGGAACTCTTACATCAGCCCACATGATCACCTTCTCTTCTGGACTTGCATAATCTTCCCACGAAAGCGGGTAATCGACGCCAGCGTTCTTTATGACTATCCCTTCCCCTTCTGGACTGGTTATCAGGTCCTTACGCCATATCACTTTATTCGAAGATGAATCGACTATCAGAACCTGGGCACTCTGAGCACTCTTCAAAGCCAGATTATGGTCTATATAGACATCCTCCCCCAGTTCCCATCTTGTCGAGTCGCGCCCTGATAGAGTCACGCTTGAATTATCCATCCTGTAAAAATGTGAATTGCCATCTAATATCAGATATATCCTTGTACTCACCGTCTTCAGCGGTTTACCACCATCATGGCTTATGTTGACATAATCATCAGTCGCCGTTGCTGAGAATCTCACATGCTGGGTTTCGGTGGGCCCTTCAAGGTACTGGACTCCCGCAAAGATAGACGAGAACAGTACAACTGTGATGGCCAATGTGAGGATACTTCCAACGACCTCTGAAACACCACCCTCATCTAAAAGAAAATTGCGCCTGAAATCCATAATTTCACCTTTATTTCAAAGATATGCGGACGTGGATATATAAACGTTGTGGGAAGATATCGTGAGCCATACTAGATAAAAAAGGAAGAGGTTTTCAAACCCATAAAGGTTCTTTTTTAGCATCTATCGCCTTTGCCGAGAGATCACTGCTTTCAGATTCTGTATGTTTTGAGCTTTCAATTTCTCCTTCTTCTACTTTTTCTTCAGGTGTATCATCGTTGTTTTGCGTCGAACTGCTGGATCGAGTTTCTTCGTTACTTGTTCTGCTCTCTTGGGTATATGTATTAGTGCTCGATGAAACACCAGAACTTACGGTACCGTCCAGTCCGATGCTCTCGCCGAAGATTATAACATCGTCAAGATAGAATCCCAATGGGTAGTCCGTATCGGAGTACATCTGGGTCGTATTGGTCACTATCCTGAACCTCAATCGGATCACGTTGCCCGCAAAACCGGAAAGATCCGCGTTGACTCTAGCAAGAGAAACTGACGGCACCCAATCGTATCCATAGGAACCACTCACGAACTGTCCGTCTTGGACCTCTCCTGGTACACCTGAATAGCCCTGTGGCACCGGGTTCGAGATGCCACCATACTCTGTCGTACCCAGATTCTGACCGTCGTTCTCACCGCTGTATCCCCAGGCTGACCTCACCCCGTAGGTTATCGAGTCCCAGGTCATTCCTCCATCCGTAGTGACTTCCACTCTGAAACAGTCTGGTGGAAGAGCCGCTCCCGGATGGATGTTGAACTTCATGTGAGCCAAGAATGTAGCATACTCTGCGTTCGTCAGATCGATCGGGTCAGATATCAGAGATGAATCGACTCCCTTCGGCATCGAGTGGCTGTTAGGTCCTGGAGCGTTCTGATCCGGCACCTCATAGGCCCAATAATGAGAGCCGCTGTGCGCCGCTTTATGACCGGTAGAACTCGGCTCGGATTTTAGTTCCCAGTAATCTGGACTGGGGTTTGCTCCGGTTGTCACTACTTTGACATCGTCTATGTACCAGCCCATGGATGGGTTCCAACCGTCCTCTTTTTTGATCCCGCCAGGCTGGGCTTGAATAAAGACTACCCTTGCATAGCTGTATTCCGTTATATATGGCGTTAGATCCACCCTGGTATATTCCCAGTCTAATGTTCCTTCACCGCTCCTACCATTGAAGCACCAGTATGGACGGTTCCCTCTTTTGTCCTCAAGGCCTGTATCGTATCCAGAAAGACCGGCGAATGGACCACCTGAATTGGCCTCGTTATCTATGAAACTGATATTGAAGTTGCCGTTATAACTCTGCTGGGGCTTCAGATAGAAACGATGGTTCGGGTCCCATTCCCAGTCCGTCGGGTCGTTTGACATCCAGAGGTAGATCATACCCCCGTTCGTACCCTCTGTCATCCAGTATCTATGATAGAACTGGAGCTCTGAGTTAGTGGCTTTGCTCACGAATCTTGGCAGGTTCGCCTTATGCGTTTCATAATATAAACCACTGTTTACATCTACCCATGTGTCACCATACGGCTTTGTGTATACGTGTTCAGCACCGATGTGGAACTCGTGTTTATAACCTCCCTTTGCTCTGTAAACATCCACTCTATAGTGGCCGGATTCCAGAACGGTAACCCTCACCCATTCGTCACCATCTCCGTCTGCGTTTCCATAGTCATTGCTATGTATATCCTCCCAGATTATCACAAAGTCCTTAACTGCATTATCTATAGGCTGCATCCGAAGTTGGATCCAGTCACTTCCATCGTATATATTAGGCTTCCACATCTCTGTACCGTTCTTAGGATTATAAAGGATACATGCTGGCCAGTTATCCAGATTTCCATCCGCTACTGTGCTCTGCCCGTTTGTTATGACGTTCAAAGGTCCTTCATGACTACCAGACCATTGACTGTCCGCTCCTGCATGGAGCCACCACTTCTTATTCACATAATCGATCTCTGCTTTTCCGTAATCTAGGCCGCCTCCACCATATGGTTTGAATCTGAGTAGACCGGCCCCCAGTCGGAACTGGTCTGTTGTGAGGAAACGGTATTTTCTATGTCCTATATCATAACTCGCTGAACCGTCCCCTTCTGTTACGGTAACAGTCTTGGTCACTGAATCCGTTGCTCCGTCGTTGTCCGTGACGGTCAATGTCACGGTATAATCTCCCGCGCTTCCATACGTATGGGATGGATTCTGACTAGCAGACGTTCCTCCATCGCCAAAGTCCCAGGACCAGGAAGAGATGGTTCCATCTGGGTCGGAAGATTGGTCAGTGAAATCCGCTGTCAGGCCAGATGTGCTGTAGGAGAAATCCGCAGTGGGAGGTTGGTTAGTAGTGTATTGGAAATTATCTATTCTTGAATAATAACCGTTACCAAAGTAATATCGAAGCTCAGTTTCCCATCCCAAATTCAAATCTCTATCCATATATGTATAATAATTCACTGTCCAAGGTTCGTCTTCTAGAAGGACAGGGCCTAATTGCTCAGTGGTCCAGCTACTCAAATATGTGCTAGGAGTAGAATCCGTGCCAAAGTAAACCCTTACGACAATTGAATCGCCTGGATTTAATGTGGTCGAAGGAGGGGTCCATGATGCGGACTGGTATCCTGAGCCACTCCAGGACCTTGACACTACAGCAACTGGTGATCCAGAGGTTATTTCAGTCATACTCCCACTAGACGACCTTTGCCAAACTCTAATTCCCCAATAACCTGTTTGCCAACCATTATAGGTATAGTGATGATAGTAACCACTCCCAGCAGGAGATGTCCTTAGATTCCAAGTAGATAATCCGTTTACCGAGGTCCAATCTGAAGTCATATATCTAGTTTCTGTAGCCATGGGTTTTGGATTCATCGATATAGAATTTCCACTTGAATTAGCTATCTTAATATCAACAGGGGAGGTACTTTCCAAGTCCTCTCTAGAGGGTTCTTGTGATTCATTCGTTCTGTCCTGGTTGTCATAATTTACGGCCTTTTTCCCATCATCCCCGCCATCCGGAGGCATGGATTTTATCCCCGCTGCCGAACCTTTCATCTCCTCTACAAAATGGCTGAAGATATCTTTGAGTTGATCTGGGTCAGAAGTGTGATTGTACCAGTTTATATCATCTTCTGCTGTCCATCCGGTCCATCTCAATAATGGATCAACACTTCCACCGATTCCTACGGTGTTTACATTCCATGGAATGCCTAGACAGCCGTATGTCGAAGAATCACCATGCTCAGGGAAAGTATCCGATGTATATGGCGAAGGCCAGTTATGCCAATCATGGTTTGGATCGTTCCAATCGTTTCTTTTACCATACTTTTCATCACCAGAATCCTGATCCCAAGGGGCATGTGTATAAACATCCTCTTCCCGGATTGAATATCCATCGGAAAGGATTATTTCTCCGTTCACTGCATTCTGACGGAAATCATTATCTGGTCCAGGTGCATCAAAATTTGGGTCAGCATATTCTCCAGCCAAAGCAATACTATCATACAACCCTGTACCCCATCTATTATTGAAGCCCAGCTGCATATTATCTATCGTTTGATTTATTGCCTGTTTATTCGCCGGTGTAGCATACTGGAATCCAGTGAGCATATGAGCATCGTCACCATAAGCAAAGACCGCAACTCTGTCCTGACTTCGTAACATACCCACCGCGGTCTTTGCCGCCTCTTTTGCATTTACTATTTTTTGGCCGTTCATGGAATATGAATTATCTATGTTTATTATCATGTCAATGGGTTTTCTCGCTCCCGCTTCTGTCTCCGGCAGCCATCTAGCTGAAGGTACTGAATGAGCTTCTCCATCCGTGAACTGGT
>CAYMXS010000002.1:67450-70678 GCA_964394465.1 uncultured Thermoplasmata archaeon
TCCGGCAGCCATCTAGCTGAAGGTACTGAATGAGCTTCTCCATCCGTGAACTGGTCAACAGATTCGTTGTGTGAATCGTAGGTCCCGTTGCCCTGGAGGTAAGTGTTGCCGTTATTGTCCGTGCTCCCACTCCAGTCCATGTCCCACTCACCTACAACGTTCGTATCTAGCCCCTCGCGGTTGATGAAGTCTAAAGGTGACTCTCCGTTCACGTTCATCACTGTAGCCTCGTGGTGCCAGTTGCCCGTTCCGTTCTCCATATCATCCCAGAAGAAGTAAACCTCTTCCCTTATCAGACCCAGGTTGTTGAACTGCATGTCTTCGTCTCCATCACCAGAGCCCACTTCCCTGGCCAAGTTCAATGGGTCTACCTCCGCTCGGATGTTCCTCACTCCTGCCGCTACCGGCTGCCAGTTTATCTCCACAGTGGCTGTACCCACCTCCAGATCGTAGTAGTTTGAAGCGATCGATGTCCGAGTGGTCGGCGGGACGTACACCGTGTCTGATCCCACGTGCTGACTTCCGTCCCTCACTCTCACCAGAACGTTAGTACCTTTATAACCAACGTTCTCCAGCTTGACCTGTATCCTGTAAGAGCGGGATACCATCGGATGTGAGTTCGATAGCTCTATATCCTCGCCTGTTACCCTTACCTCCGGTCTGTTGTCCTTCAGCCCGAACCATCTCGTCGTCATGAATATGAATTCCTCCCAGGCCGCCCAGTCCGACGTGTTGACGCCCCCTGAAGGCCAGTTGCCGAACTCGTCCCTTACCGGTCCCTGGATATCCGACAGTTTGGTACCCATCACCAAACTCTTCGTCCTCGTGTTATCGTTCGCACGTCCGGCTCCTATATTATTACCAGCCTCGTCCTTGAAACAGACCCTACTGTTTATCCCTGATAGAGCGCTGAATGACTGGGCTCCGTTCGCAAACCTGTATTTCAATCCGTGACTTACAGCGTCATCTTTCATTCCCAGCAATCTATCCGGGTTTACGGCGCTTATCCCCGTCTCCTGTACACCCAGCCTGTTCAGCATCGCCTCACCTTTATCCCAACCTGTAACACCACCGGTCAGGTTATGGAGTACGTTATCGCCAGTCAGAAGTAGGTTGCTTCCTCCCGAATCTAGATAAGCCGATTCACCTAACTGATCGTCAGGGTCTATCAAATTCACTATATCCTCAGACCTTAGAGTATTAGCCTCTTGGCCCGTCACCCAGAATATCGCATTGTAGGTCTTCATCTTCGAAAGGGATGGACCTGAATCTCCAGTGGGAACGGTAGTTACGTTGTAGGCGTATCTCGCCTTGCCTTTCTTATCAAGGTTCTCCAATATATTCCTATATAACTTCGTCGTGTTTCCCGCCGAGATAGAACCGGTGGCCTGATCGTCATCCACTATCAAAACAGAGAACCTCACCATCACCTCTACGTCGTCACCGGTCACGTTCAAATTCTTGTAGGTTATATCGTTGTTCCTCTCGTTTATCTCCTCTATCTGATCGTACGGGTCCACTATGACCTTCAGCCTGTGCTTACCTACTGGCTTCGCCTCCCACGTGAACTTTACAGTCCTAGTTGCTCCGTTCGGCGGGATGTATAATGTCGTCTTGTTGGCATCGTCTGGGGATATAAACTGGGTATCGTCGTCTATCTGCATCCTCACCGGCACGTCCACCGGCTCGTCACCGTTGTTCCTTATGGTCGCGTTTATCGAAACGTTGCTCTTGTACATCGGCGCTAGGGGGTCTATATCCTGAGTCGCAACCGCTACATCCCTGCCGCCCCTGTCTCTGACGTCCGTCATCCATTCAAGTACCTCCTGGGCCATCGTCCCCTTCGAAACACTTCTGACCGAGGTGAACATGAACGAGTTCACGACCGTCTTACCCTCCCCTGAAGCGTTCTCACCGTAACCTATCCTATCGCCCGTGCCGTGATCGTCCCGTAGAACGTTCGAATCGTTATAAGCACTGCCGCCCGTTATCGATATCTGATCCGTCGCTTCTGCACTGGCGTCATAAGAATACTTGCCGTACGTCCCGTTCTCATGCGGGTCCTCCGCCTTCAACGGTGGTTTCAACTTCATGGTCGCAGTAGACGTTATCGAGGTGATACCCAATTTCTGCTTCAGAGTTCCCCCTATATGGTTGTTATCCAGGTTCTCACCTATCAACCAGAAGTTACCTCCGTTGTCTATGTAGTCCACTATCTCCTGCTCATCCTTGTTCGTTAGCGGGTCCTCCAACGTCTGTTCTCCCGTCATCCATATGACCACACCGTACTCCTTCATCCTGAACTTGCCTTCGTCATAGGCTGGACCGTTGCTCCCTTTAGGGATAGGAAGCGTCTGGTCCACATCGAAGGCCCTCTCTTCCAGGGCAGACTTCATGGCGCTTATCTCGTCGGTCTTTTCTCCCTCCATCTCCTGATCATCGTCCACCAAGAGTATGCTCGGAGCCACTGTGAGATTCTCCACCAGGTGGTTGTCTCTCGGGTTCTCGTCCTCCAAACTGTCTCCATCTTCGGACTTCGTCAGATTGTAAACATCTACTCCTATCCTGTGTAAACCCGACCCGTTTACCGTGTAAGAGACCGATACCTCGGTCGGTACAGGTCCGGGTAGGAATTTTTCATGAAGCCCCGTATGTGAAATATTCTTACCGTTATCTGAAAATGTAAGATTGGCCGTGATGTTTATCGTCCCCTGATTGTATATCTTCGCCGTCACGGTAAGACTCTCTCTATCATGAGGGGCTATCGGATCAAAAGTTATATCACCAACTACCAGATCTGGCGGATGAGGATCGAAAGGCGGCTCCCCTATATTGATACTCAGCGGAGTCGTCGTTTTATTGTTGCCATATCTTGCGGTGAGTCTGATCATATATGTTCCGTTCTCCAAATTGTCTTCCTCCACTGTGAAACGTCCTGTATGATGGGTACTTCTATAACTCAGATTATAATCGGTTTCTTCGAAGAGACCCTCAGGTGGACTCATCTTGACATCTATATTCTTTGAATCCACGCCGGACTTCCTGGCTTCGGCCCATATGTTTACCTTATCTCCCGGTTTCGCATGCTTCTCCCAGGACTGAGGATATCTGATTCCAGCTCCCTTGATGACCAGTTCCTTCTCCTCTGGCTCAGTGAGTAACTCATCCTGCCACAACACGCTGTTGGTCGAAGAGTCAACCACCATAACAGTAGCCGTGTCCGCGGAA
>CAYMXS010000002.1:70778-129729 GCA_964394465.1 uncultured Thermoplasmata archaeon
CAACACGCTGTTGGTCGAAGAGTCAACCACCATAACAGTAGCCGTGTCCGCGGAACCCAGAGGTAAATCGGCTTTATTTTCTTTGACCGTAGCTACTTCGTCCAATGTCCAAAGAGTGCCGTCGCTTCCAGACAAAGAAATCTCTGGATCTTTGAATTCATAGGTATATGAAGAACCATCCATGGTTATGTATATCTCCGTACTCACCGTCTGCAGGTCCTTACCACCGTTGTGAGTAACGTTCACATAATAGGTATCCTGACCCAGACCCTCTACATTCGAGTTGAATTCAACATGTGTGGTCTGCTCTGGAGGTTTGAGATACTGAACCCCAGCAAAGATAGATGAGAAGAGCACGACCGTTATAGACATGGTAAGTATGCTACCTACAATCTCTGAAACACCGCCCTCGGAGGAGAGCATATTCCGGTTAAAATCCAAATTATCACCTTTGTTTTTTAGATATGATTGTGTGGTTATATAAAGATTATGTGGAAATATCCCGTATCCATTCGACCAAATGAGGGCAAAACTTAAGTCTTTACACGTATTATTATATTTACCTGATATCAGGATGGAACGTAAGACAAGGATGGGATGTCATCATGTGTAAATATAGATATGGGCATAACAAATGTGCTCACCCGAAGAATATAGCCCTGGAATGTGTTGGAGAAGAGGATTGCCAGTTCAGAGACGAGACCGCTATAAAGAAGGAAAGCAGCGATGAGACCCAGAAGAGGCTGGGACTCGGAGAGGAGAGGGATACCCCCGCTTTAGAGGCCGCTGAAGAATGTGATCGGTGCCCGATGACCGAATGTGGTGTCTACTGTCAGAAGTACAATAGATTCTACTGCGCTGGGGAGGAGAACTGTGAAACGGAGGAGGAGTATCTAGAACATATGAAAGAGTTCAGAGGCCTAGATTCCGAAGAAGATCTCGATGGGAAATTGGAATAGAATGTCAATCCAATTCTAGGTCCTCTCCGCCGAAGAAGGCCTCCTGCACCGCGGTGTATATGTCCTCTATACCGCTCTGGTCCATGGCAGAAACTGGAGTTATGCCTCTCTGAAGAGCCATGTTCTGAAGGCTCTTTATCAGCTCTATGGAGACCTGAGATTCCGTCCTGGCATTTTCTCTGATAGCCGAGTCAAGCTTCCAATAGTTGGTGGACCACTCCGTTATCTTTTCTCTAGCTTCCTGTGAGATCAAGTCCGCTTTTGAAAGAACTGGATAGTACGGCACGTTGAACCTGAACTGTGTAGTCGCGGCCAATGTTAAAAGAGAGGCGAAGCCTGAGGGCTGTTTCGAAAGTATGGGGTCGAACAGAAAGGCCATGAGCGATTTGTCTCCAAGAGTCCTCACCATCTCCCTGCTCGCCTCTCTGAAGGTGAAAAGCTCCAATTGGCCTGGAGTGTCTATCAGGAAATAGTGGCACTCGAACCCGTCCATCACTTCCTTTATCTCCGGGGCGTTCATGGCTACCATGTCCGCGGCCACGATCTGAGCACCGTTGGGCCCTAATCCCCTCTCATCCATCACCTCTTGAAGCGTGACCCAGTCCCGTATGTCTATATCCACCTGATACGGCAGGTCTCCAGCACCTGGATCGAGGTTGACCTTTATGGCCTGATAGCCCTTACTCTCCATCCACTGGCTGAATGCTTTGGTCAAAGTCGTCTTTCCCGAGCCCGCTGGCCCGATAAAATATAGATTCACCGGCATCGTTTCAATCCTTTGGAAGTCAGTTTTTTGGATGACTAGCCGGGCAGCGTAGAGACCACTATGGTGATCTCTTCTTCCGCTTCCTCGTCCTTCAGCTTCTCCAGTTTCTCACTGGTCTCCTCGAATATCTTCTCGACCTCATCCACGTTCTCCTCGGTGTAGGGTATCTTGTCGAAATGTACCCAACCTACCTCGTGGTCGATACTCTCGCAGTCCTGAAGGTACTTTATACCTCTGTTGACCATGCCCTTTATGGTGCCTAGGGCGGCGATCTTATACTTTTTCTTGTCCTCCAGGGGCAGTTCGTCCCACACTGCGGAGGAATCCAACCATTCCTCTTCTACAGCGTAGTATCTTTTTACTATATTACCATTGGTCTCTTCTCGGCTCGTATGGATCAGGCCGGCATCTAGCAACTTGTGAACGTGATGATGAGCTGTCTGGGGAGTTATATCTATCTCTTCGGCTAGTTCGCTAATCGTCCTTTCCTCTTCTAGCAATAAGGCCATCACTTGTAGGCGTGAGGCATTGGATAGAACCTTTATCTGGTCTACGGTGGGTTTTAGCTCTTCCGGGGGCATATCAACACCTTTAGATAGGGACTTAACGAGTAAACCACCGCGAAATATTTAAATATTCCCCCTAACGTACAACTTAATCCCTTAGAAGCTATCTTAATGATAGCAATAAGACGAAACGATAAGAGAATATAAAAGGTGATGGAATGATAAGAAAGATAAAGGGAACAAAGGGCGTACCGTGGACGATAACCAACTCAGAGATAGACTTCTTCGTACAGGAGCCCCCTCTTAAAGGTGGTTAGATAACACTTTCAGGAAAAACGTCCAAAAAACCTTTCCTTCTATTTCTATCTGTGGCTCTCAGAACTCATAGGGTAAATCATCGCCGGATGGCTCATTTACGTTTTTTCATCATCGAGCCAAATTAACCATTAAGATAGGGCTTAATAATATCTATGAACCTATACACTACTCTCAAAACTAGACTAGGTATCAATGAATGGCACCCAAAAATATAATTCTATGAAAGTTAATCCTCTTACCGAGGTGCTCCTGTTTGCAGATCCCAGCTGGAAAAACGTTGAAGACAGAGTTCGGTGGAGAAGCATCACTTAGAGATATGCTCAAGCAAGTAGAAGAGGAGAAGATAGACGGTTTTATCAAACTGCACCTATCCAAAGACGATAAGATCACCTCGGGAAAGCTCATCTTCAAAAAGGGTAAACCAGTGGCTTCCTATTATCATGGAAAGGAAGAAGAAAATGGCGAAGGATCTATCACCAGCTTCATAAAGGACGCTTTAGACTCGGAAGCTATACTGGAACTGCACTCTTATTCTTACGGATCCTCATCCATAAGTATAGACCACGTTGTCTCCAATCTAGAAGAATACGAAGTCGATGCCGATACCGACTTAGATTTCAAGATCAAAAGGGTGAAAAGGAGAGGGAAAGATGAAAGAAGTAGTGAACTCGATAGAGGCTCACCACCGACAAGGGCCAAGCAACGTGAGGTAGACCTAGAAGAGCTCTACTCGGAGTCAGGAGAAAACGGAGTCGAGTCCATACTGAAGCGGGGAGAGGAACGTTTGAAAGAATTGAGGCAAAGAAGAAGCAGAGAAGAGGAATCGGGGAGCGAGGAATATATAGAAAAGGGAAGGAATATAATCGAGAGTCAGGGCTCGATACTCAGTAAGAAAGCCGAGGAATTAAACGAGAAGGAGAAACAGCTGGAAAAGAAATCCTCCGAGATAGAGAAGGAACTGGAGGAGGTCAGAGAGCTCTGGAACAGGCTAAAAGAGGAGAGCCAGAACGCCGCCACGGCCAAAGAAGATATAGAGGATAAGATAGAAGAGCAGCTGGAGAGAGAGGAAGAATTGATGAAGAGGGAAGACGATCTGAAGGATCTTGAGACAGAACTCGACAGAAAGGAAACGAACCTGAAAGAAAGATCTTCCAAACTCGGAGAGATGGAGAAAGAACTCAGCAACTGGGAGAACGAACTTGAAAGGAAGGAAAGAAGACTCGACAGGATGGAAGAGGAGGTCGAAGAAAGGGAGAAAGAACTGTTCCAGAGGGAGGAAACTGTAGAAGAAAAAGAGGAAAAATTGAGCGATAAAGAAAAGAACCTAAAAGATAAAGAGAAACGTCTGAAGAAGGTCAGAAATGATCTAGATAAAAGAAAGAAAGAGCTTGACTTGAAAGAAGAGCAGTTAGAGATGAGAGAGGAAAGTCTAGAGAAAAAGATGGACTCCTTGGAAGACGAAAAGGAAGAGGTACAGAGGACCAAGGACAAACTGAAAGAAGAGAGAAGATCGGTAAAGAACATGAGGAACAACCTTAAGAAACGTGAGAAGGATCTGGATCGAAGAAAGAACAAGCTCGGACGGCGGGAGAAGAAGATCGAGAAGAGAGAGGAAGAAGTGGACAACAGGATGGAAGACCTCGACGACAAATCCATAGAATTGGAAGAGAAAGAGATCGAGTTGGCTCAGAGAGAGGCCGAACTGGAAGACAAAAGGGAAAGACTCAAGAGAGAACGGGGAGACCTAGAAAAGGAAAGAGACGAGATAAGAGCTCGTGAGAGAGAACTAGACGAAAGGGAACAGATGCTTCAGAACAGAGAAGATGAGCTGGACGAAGAGCGTGAAGAGTTCGACGAAAAAGTGAGAGAAAAAGAGAGAGGATTGGAGGAAGAGAAAGACGAACTGAAAGATAAAAGAAAAGACCTAAAGAAAAAGGAATTGAAATTGGAGAGAAAAGAAGATAAATTGGACGAGAGAGAAGAAGAACTGGAATCTAAAGCAGATAGACTGGAAAAGAAAGGGGACAGGCTGAAGGATAGAGAACAAGAACTAGAGGAAAAAGAAGATACTCTCCATGATGAAGAACTGGACCTAGATGAGCGAAAGGAAGAACTCGACAGAAAAGAGAGGAATCTAGATGAAAGGGGGGAAGAAATCGAGGAGAGGGAGACCGAACTGGAGGAAAGACAGAAGAAACTCGACGAGAAGGAGAAGGACATCGAAGAAAGAGAAGACGATTTAACATCAAAGGGAGAATCCCTAGAGAAACGGGAGAACAACGTGGATAAAGAGGAAGAAAGGTTGGTGGAGAGAGGCAAAGAACTGGACAAGAGAGAGAAGAAGATACACAGGAAAGAGAAGGAACTAGAAGAAAAGGAGGAACGCATAGAGGAAAGGGAGAGCGAGTTGGAACTTAAGAAGGATACTTTGAACACCAGAGAGGACGAACTGGACGACAAGATGATAGAGCTGAACGAGAAGAAGGAAACTCTCGACGACAGAGAGGATGAGCTCGAGATGAGAGAGACAGAAGTAGAAGAGAAAGAGGAAAAGCTCGAGGAAAGGGAGGAAATACTTTCAGAGAGAGAAGAAGAACTGGACGATAGAGAAGAGAAGATCGGAAAGGACGAGGAAGAGATCGAGAAGGAGCGGAAGGAGATAGAGGAGGCTAAGGATGATCTCGAAACGCTCAAGGATGACCTGGAAGAAAAGGAGAAAGAGATAGAGGAGAGGGAAGAAGAAGTGGAAGAAAGGAAAGAGGGGTTGGATAGAAGGGAAGAAACTTTGGATGATAGAGAGGAAGCGCTGGATGAAAGAGAAGAAGACCTAGAGGGTAAGGAAAAAAAGCATGAAAAGAAAGAAAAGGAACTGAACGAAGAAGAAGATAGACTCGAAAAGCGGGAGCGGCAGTTGGACGAAAGAGAGAAAAAATTGGACGAAAAAGAAGAAAAATTGAAGAAGGTTCGAGAGCGGTTCCAGGATATATGAAGACAGGAAAAACTACAGTTTCACTACAGTTTCTCGACGGCTTCTTCTATCCTGTCTAAGGCCCTTTTTATGTTCTCTAGGGAGTTGGCGAAGGAGAGCCTTAGATGGTTTTCACCCTGGTCACCGAAGGCAGAGCCAGGGGTCGTCGCTACGCTTGCTTCCTCTAGAAGATACATGGCCATCTCCATGCTGTCCTTGTCGTACTCGTACCTCGGGAAGGTGTAAAAAGTGGAGTCAGGCATCGCACAATAGAAACCGTCTATATCGTTTATCCCTTTGACTATGGTGTTCCTTCTCTTCCTGTACTTCTCCAACATGTATTCTATGGCTTCTTCACCTTTTTCTTTCTCCTGCAGGGCGGTCAGTCCCGCTTTCTGTGCAAAGGAGGGAGCGCAGGTTATCGAGTGGGTCTGTATCTTCGCTATGTTCTCCATGAGTTCTTCCGTGGTGGCCAGCCACCCGAGACGCCACCCAGTCATCGCATATGCTTTAGAAAATCCATTTACCGTTATGGTACGCTCTCTCATCCCGTCGAGAGAAGCTATCGAGATGTGCTCGCCTTGGAAGATCAACTTCTCGTAGACCTCGTCCGATAATACCTTTATATCGTTGTCTATCGCGAGGTCAGCCACTCCTCTGAGTTCCCCTTCGCTCATGGTCATGCCAGTCGGATTGGACGGTGTGTTGAGGATTATAAGGCCCGTTCTAGAGCTTATACGGTCCTGTAATGCATCCAGATCGAGCGAATAACCCTCCTTCTCGTCTAACGGGGCCCTCCTCTCGATGCCATCTGCGAACTTGACAGAGGGACCGTAGGAGACCCAAGCTGGATCAGGGAGGATGGCTTCCATCCCATCGTCAAGATGAGCCAGTATGGACATGAAGATCGCCTGTTTCGTGGGCGTTACCAGGATATTCTCTCTTTCATAATCGAGTCCGTTCTCCCTTCTCAATTTCTCGGCTATGACTTCACGTAACTCAGTGATCCCCTGGGACGGCGTATAATGAGTGAAACCGTCCCTCATGGCCTTCTCTGCGGCGTCTATGATAAAAGTCGGTGTATCGAAATCCGGTTCTCCAACGGCTAAGGAGATTATATCTTTCCCGTTCTCCTCCATCTTCGTCGCTAACTTGGAAATCCGCATGGTCTCGGAGAAAGAGACGTCCAGCATGCGCTTTACATACTCCATGTTTGTTTACCTCTTTAGCTCATGAGTTCGGCCATCAAGGCCTTTTCCGCATGAAGACGGTTCTCGGCCTGGTCGAAAACAACGGAGTGAGGACCGTCTATGACCTCGTCTGTTATCTCGACACCGCGGTGGGCCGGTAGACAGTGCATCACTATGACATCTTCATCCGCCTTCTCAAGCAGTCCTTTATTTATCTGGTATCCCTCGAAGTCGTTCATCCTTCTTTCCTTTTCCTCCTCGTCACCCATGGATACCCAGACGTCCGTATAGATCACATCGGCGTCCTTTACCGCCTCTTTTGGTCTTCTCATCCTATCTATCTTCGTATCGTTCTCTTTTCCAAGCTCGACAGCCTTTTCAAATATCTCCTGATTTGGATCATAACCTTCAGGAACACAAGCGGTCATGTCCATGCCCACCAATGCCGAGCCGAGCATGAGTGAATTGCACACGTTGTTACCGTCTCCCACGTAAACGAGCTTCTGATCGAAATCGTTTTTTTCCTCCTTTATCGTGAGAAGATCAGCCATGATCTGACAGGGATGTTCCACATCGTCCAGTCCATTGATAACGGGTATATCGGAATTCTCGGCAAGTTCGACCATCATGTCGTGGTCGAAAGCCCGGTACATGATCCCGTCCACGTATCTGCTCAGGACCCTAGCGGTATCAGCTATGGTCTCTCCGCGGCCTAACTGCATGTCTCTAGGAGAGAGATACAGTGCGTGGCCGCCCAACTGTGTAGTACCCACTTCAAAGGATATCCTGGTCCTCGTGCTGGGCTTCTCGAATATCATGCCCAGGCTTTTGCCCTCTAGAGGCGTGAACGATTCACCGTTCTTGTGCTTCTTCTTTATCTCTCCCGCTATCCTAAGCAGTTCGTGCAGTTCGTCTTCGATATCCAATATAGAGATCAGATCTTTTGCCATTCTTTCACCTAATCTTGAGATTTATACAGCTCAATACTCTCCATCAGTCAACTGGTGCATTATATCAACATAGAGCTGGGATGTTTTTTTAACCATTTCTTCAGGCAGTTCTGGGATCGGGGGTTCCTCCTCGCCCTGCTCTCTAGCTTCCATCAATTCATCATGGTAACCCTTCTCCCGGTAATACTGGCGGACGAATTCTTTACTCCTCTGGACGAATTCATCCTTCTCGTATTCTTCCTTCTCCCAGAACCTGTCCTCATCCGCGGTAGCGAATGTGTCAACCACCATGATATTCCTGTCTTTATCCATGGCGAATTCCTTCTTACCGTCCACGTGAAGAAGACCGTTCTTTTCTACGTTCTCCGCGATGAACTCGTCTATCTTGAAGACCGCTTCCTTTATCTCCTGATACTCATCCTCGGTCAAACCTGAGATGTCCAAGGCTTCATCTTTCGTCAGCTTCCTATCGTACTCCTCCAGTTTAGTGGTGACTTCAAAATGAGGCTCGGGTAATCTATCGCCGTATTCAGGCTCATCGTCAAATCCCAATCTGGTGTAGTCAAATTCTCCCTTCTTTATCCTGTCGTGTAAAGAACCGGCCACGAAGTACCTAGCGATGAACTCCAAAGGGATGAGATAATTCGATGTTCCTTCATCTATAGCATCATAATCATCTATGACCTTTACCTTCTGGACCTTCATGACCTGGTCCTTAGGCCTTTCTATAAAGTGAGTATTTATACCCAATTCTTCAGTCTTATCGAACCAGTAGGAGGCGGTCTTACAGAGCGTTTCTCCCTTCCTAGGTATCTCGTTAGGTATGACTTTATCAAAAACAGAGATGTTGTTGGTGAAAAGGAATTCCAGCGTGTCTTCACTCACCTCGTAGACTTCCTTTACCTTTCCTTTCCGGATCAGTTTCTTCATTTTGAGAGCACCCAGCAACCTCTAGGGATAAAGCTGAACTATTTAACCTTTATGTACGTCTAACATTTAGTTTCCTAGCCCACAAAAAGGTGTTCAATCGCTGTGGTTTTCAGCCTTCTCCAACAGTTTCTTGGCGTTCCTGAAAGTCAGTTTTTCTTTAGCTTCTTCATAGGGCAGCCAAGTGTAACCCTGATGCTCTCTAGAGATGCTTACCTCCTCCTTTTCCGTTTCACCCATGAAGAATATGACCCTCTTGTGGGACAGTTCCCCTCTCTTCCTGTATAGATAATCTATGGTCTCTCTGAAATCCTTATCAAGTTCGACCTCGTCTTCAGATATGCCGGTCTCCTCTTCGAGCTCCCTTATGGCGGCTTCTTTTTCCGTTTCGTTCCCTTCGACATGACCCTTCGGATAGTCCCAGTGGCCAGCGGGATAATGTAGTAGTAGATATTTTTTAGGTTCTTCATCCCTATAGACTAGAACTCCACCAGATACTTCGTCTAACATCTTATCCATACAGTGGGGGGTGAGCTCGGCTGTGGTCCATATCCTGGTTCGCCTTGTTCGCCTGAGTGAGCATCTTGGCGTACTGCTCTTCCAGCTGTTCGGCACTCTCTATGAGGGTCTCGGTCTCTATCTCTATGTTCCTATAATCGGCGAACTTATCTAGCAGTTTGGCAGAGGATCTGGGATCCGGCATGTTGGGATTGCCCTCTACGAGCATACCTACGGCTTTCAGTTCCATCTCGTGGGCATGAACGAGTAGAGAACTGGAGATGCCGGATATAGCTCCCCTAGATATGATCTCTACATCCAACTCTTCGGCCTCCGTCTCTGCGGCATGGGAACTCAAGACTCCCCACACCTTTCTTCCTTCTTCATCGTCCATGTCCCTTTTGGGGATACCGTCGAATATGATAGCGTCCTCGACGTTGTTCTCCATCGCGAACTCCAAAATGGTTTCCGACAATGAGGGGGCAAGATCTGGCGAGATGACCATATCGGATTTCACCAGAAGGAAACCTTCGCCGGCAAAGAACCTTACCGGTCTCCTTGGAATACCGTCGAATATCACAGCGGTTGGAGGAAACTTATCGCAATCTATCGAAGCTACTTGTTCCAACTCGAGCGTGTTGATAAGCTGCTCAGAGGCTATCCCTCCTATCAAACCAGTACCTGGAAATCCAGCCACTAAGGCATCCACTTCCTGGATCTCCTTATCATTCTCCATGATGATGTCATACTCCGGGTCTTCAGGTATGATCCTTTTCTTATCAGAGTCACCTTCTCCTGACATACCACTCATTCTATTTCTCATATTATCTTGATTTCCCAACTGATTAAGTAATACTTTTATCTTTGCATCGACCTGATGTATATGATTCAATCATCTACATAATAGAGAATAAGGACTAAATCGATAGGTTTTTAATCCCCGTAAACCCTCCTTTTAGCATGAGTGTGAGACTTCAAGTAGCTTTGGATCTGATGAATCTGCAGAGAGCT
Source organism: uncultured Thermoplasmata archaeon (assembly GCA_964394465.1). Lineage (GTDB taxonomy): Archaea > Thermoplasmatota > Thermoplasmata > Halarchaeoplasmatales > Halarchaeoplasmataceae > CAYMXS01. The sequence continues at coordinate 80,872 of CAYMXS010000002.1, forward strand.
GTCCGGATAGCAAAGGAAGCTGTTGAGGGTGGTGTTGACCAGTTGGAGGCTGGAACACCTCTCATAAAAGCCGAAGGGATGGAGGCCGTCAGAAAATTGCGTGAAGAGTTCCCAGATAAGACCATCGTGGCCGACATGAAGACCATGGACGTCGGAGGGGTAGAGGTAGAGATGGCCGCCAAGGCGGGGGCCGATATAGTAGGGGTTCTAGCCGCGGCCGATGACGAGACCATAAAAGAAGCCGTTAAAGCCGCTAGAAACTACGATGCAGAGATAATGGCCGATCTCCTTCGGGTAGAGGAGCAGGTAGAACGGACGAAAGAAGTATGTTCACTTGGTGTGGATTACGTAGGTATACACATAGGGATAGACGCTCAGATGAAGGGGATCGATCCTGGAGATCTGGTAGAGGAGGTATCTAAGGCGAGTTCTGTTCCGGTAGCTGTGGCAGGAGGATTGACCTCCGAGAACGTCGCTTCCATGGTGGACAAAGGCGCCGAAGTGATAATCGTAGGTGGCGGTATAATCAAAGCAGAGGATGTGTCCGGTGCAGCAGAGAAAATAAAAAGAGCCATCATCGAAGGTATAAGCCTTGAATCCGAAGTCATGAGAAAATCAGGACCAGAGAAGGTCAAAAAAGTCCTAGAGACGGTCTCCACGCCGAACATATCCGATGCGATGCACAGAGAACCGTGTATGGAGGGGATACATTCTCTTACAACAGAGGGCAAGAAGATCGTCGGAAGAGCTCTAACGGTCAAGACCGTAGACGGTGATTGGGCCAAGCCCGTAGAAGCGATAGATGAAGCCGGCCCGAACAATATATTAGTCATAGATGCCGACGGCGGTCGTACCGCAGTATGGGGTGAACTGGCCTCTTGGTCCTCCAAGCAGAAAGGCGTTAAGGGGATCGTTATAGATGGTGCCGTCAGAGATGTCGACGACATACGAGAGCTGGACTTCCCAGTCTTCGCTAAATACAGAGCTTCCAACGCTGGAGAGCCCAAGGGCTACGGGGGTATAGACGTGGAGATAAGATGTGGGGGGAAAACAGTCAGACCAGGAGACTGGATAGTCGGTGACGACAGCGGTGTTATGGTCATACCACAGGAAGAGAGTCTACAGATAGCCAACAGAGCCCAGGACGTGAAGGAGAAAGAGAATCGTATCAGGAAGGAGATCAGAGAGGGCAGGACTCTTTCAGGGGTTATGGAACTAAAGAAGTGGGAGAAAAAAGAGATATAGTCAAGGTCCATAAAAAGGCCGTATGAAGACGGTATAGATCATCCGTATAGGTCACCCGAGGTCTTCTAGGTCTGACGATCTGACCACTTCGAGGCCGTGTTCTTCAGCCCAAGCGCCGACCCTTTCTCGTTCCTTTCCCGATGTACTGCCTCTATCGAAATAGACGTATTTTGCGCCCAGCGTCTTTTCAACGGCCTCTTCAAAGCTTTCAGGTGTCAGATACTTCATCGCCCACCCGGGTACCATATGCCCTATGGATATCTTCTTTTTAAGAGCGAGGTCCGTGTAACGGGGAGCGTAATGACCGCCGCCGACACAGATAGCTGCATCCTCTCTTCCACCCGGGTTTCTCCCCTGACCTCTCATCTCCATCACAGTATCGGCTAGAACTTCTCCCGCCCTATCATCCGTCCAGCATCCTTCGTCACTGCCTATCTCGATGTAGTAGGTCGGGGTCTCAAGATAGGGGCCGTGGTGTGTGGCCTCAAAAGAGACCTCGTATTCCTTGTCCAATCCCCTCTCTTCAGCCTTCTCCTTCAGGGTCCTCAAGGCCGTGGTCATCTTTCCTGGGGACGTGGTCACCAGTTTACCTTCTATCCCCCCATACTTTGCCTCGCCGTAGTTACCCACTGGATGTACCGTTAAAGAATGTATACCTGCCTCGGAAGAATGTTTTGATATATAGACGACCTGATCCAACTTTAAGTCTAAAAGTTCCTCCAGCTCTCTATCGATATCGTCAACATAGATATGATGCCGATTGACAGAAGCGATATAATCGTTTCCTTTCTTATAGATCGGATTGTCCTTCCATTCCCCAACCTCTTCCCAATCGTACTCAAGAAGATGCTTCAAGATGTTCTGACTAGCTTTGTCTTCCTTTGAGGCGGCTATCAGTCTCATCTTTCTGTTTTTCTCTTTCAGTTCTCTTCCCTTCTCTTTTCAGACGTGCCACGTCCATCCCTTGTAAACTTGTAGATGACCGCCGTGCTTAGGACAGTTATACCCATCAACATCGTACCCAGACCTGGGCTGTCATTATCGCCGTTATTACCATCGCCGCCCTTGGTGAGGTCGTAACTCAACAATTCCTGGGTCCCCACTGGCCTCTTGCCGTTCGCCCTTATCTCGTAGCTCTGGACCTTCAGATAATTCTTCACCTCGGGCGAGTAGTGGTAAACCGTATTGGTCAGCGAGTATTTAGACCCGGAAGGATAGGTCCCGTTGTATCGATAGCTCGCCATGCTCAGGTTTATCCTGTAGGCCGTGAAGGTGCCAGCCTTGACCTGGAAGTCCATCTTTTTTTCCACTTCATAGGTGTAATTTATCCTTTCCACCGGGTCTGCCATGACCTCCTGCTCATAGCTTTTGGTGGTGCCGTTCCAGGTCTTATTGACCTCTATGGGAAAATCGAACTGGGGTAGGGGCGGCTTGAAGAAGGTGATGCCGCTATCCTCAGTTTTCGTATAGACCTTTGCCAATGTATCCTTAGAAAAATACGTCTCTACGGACTTGTTCCCCTCTGTAGTGATCTGATAGCACTGGTACTTATCTTTATCTATGGTTATCTCCGCATTTTCCGATGTTACTGTCTCGTTCAACGTCACCTTGCTAGATGGGCCCACCGTCAGCCTATAGCTCCACTTATCACCTTTATTCCAGGTCGGAAGCTTAGCGCTAGACGCTTCACTCGTTGAACAGAGCTTGACCAAAGGTAGGGTTATTAAAAGCATCAAGACGGTGATGGTCACCATCTTTTTGATAGATTCATGGCTGAGATTGATCTTTGACATCCTATCTGGTATTTCAGGCAGAGTGCACTTTATATATTTTTCCGTCAGGAAGCTTAAATTAAATTCTTCAAACCTGATATCAGAGATCCTTCCTGGCGAGCCATAGTATCGAGATCACGATCGGTAAGACGAACCATATCAGCAGGCAGAGTGTGATCAAAGGCAGATCCAGTAGATCGGGTAGTCCCGCCGTGCCCAATATCCTATTCAGACCCATAGAAAAGAGGCTGTTGGGATTTAAAGTCCCCATGAAACTGTACCAATCCGGTATCGCAGTGCTCTGACCAGGACCCGTAGGCATCTCCCAGCCGCTGGCTATGAGTATACCGAAACGTACCAGATCCCAGATTATGTTGAAGAATATCCAGATGAATATCCCACCGGCTAGTGCATGGGATTTCTTTTTGACGAAAGTAGACATCATCAAAGAGATGGCCAGATAGGCCAAACTGAACATGAACGAGAAGCCAATGAATCCTAGATACAGGTTGAAGTCCTCGAACCCGGAAAATACGCCTATTATTATCCCACCGAGTCCCAAGCCACCAAATATACAGATACTCAGAACCGAGGCCAGTCCAAGGAATTTTCCCACCACTACATCCGCTCTCCCTAGATCAGAGGCTAGGATAAGTGCTATGGACTTCGTCTGTATCTCACCTATTATAGCTTTGTAACCTAGGATAATCGCCACTATCGATATGAGAAGTACCACGAGAGAAGAACCGATGGAGATGGTGAACCTGTAACCCTGGAATCCCTCCTGCTGCTGGGATGTTTGAGTCCCTCCGTAGGCCGAGACCAGAAGAATCAATCCCACGAAGATCAAGCTTAAAATTATGATCCACTTGTTGCGAACGTTGTCCATGAACTCCTTTCTAGCGAGAGTAAATATCGCCTGTGTCCTCTCCTTCAGATCCTCTTTGTTCAGCCCGGCGCTCATCGACTTCCACCTCCCCTCTGGCGGGTATATCTCAAGAAGATATCCTCTAAGCTCCCCTGGTCGGTCGAGAAGTCTTTGATCTTCACGCCCTGCTCTTCTATCAGCTTCATCACATCCATCTTATCCTCGCTTTTACAGGAAACAGTGAGCTGGTTCTCTCGGCCCTGGAAGCTCTTTATCACGTCACTGCTTTCAAGCATCTCTATCAGGTTATCGACGGGTTCTGAAAGGACCAGATGCAGCTTATCGAGCAGTTTCAGATCGTCCCTCAGATTATCTACGGAGTCGGTAGCGCGAAGCCTTCCTCCGACGATGATGCCCACCCTATCCGCCACCTCCTGAACATTCGGTAGTATGTGGGAGGAGAAGAAAACGGTGCCGTGATCACCGGGGTACTCTTTAACCAAACTTTTGACGAGAGAAACACCTTCTGGATCCAGACCCGATGTTGGCTCATCAAGAACGAGTATCGGCGGTCTACCCAGCACGGCTTGTGCGATAGCTAACCTCTGTGCCATACCCTTTGAATATCCTCCTACCTTGCGGTCAGCGGCTCCCATCAGGCCTACCCTTTCAAGGATAGGGTCGATCTCGTCACGGGGGACTTTTCTCAGATCAGCGAAGAACTCCAAAGTTTCTCTACCGGTCAGGTTATCATAAAGATCCATATTTTCTGGCAGATAACCGATATTGTTTACCGCTGTCCTTCTATTCTTTTTAAGGTCGGTTCCCCTTATCCTTATACTTCCAGCATCCGTCCTAAGGAGGCCCATCAAGGCCTTTATGGTGGTGGTCTTTCCGGCCCCGTTAGGTCCTAGAAATCCAAAGATCTCTTCTTCCTTTACCTGAAGGTCTAGGGAATCAACCGCAAGGAGGTCCCCGTATCTCTTGGTCAGGCCTTCAATCTCTATGACTCCAGACATGCAGACCTACCTCGTCCGGTAGAGATCGTCTTCAGTCAGTTCACCTTCTACATCCTCTTCACTTTCCTCATCGGAGGGTCTTTTTGAAGCCGGGAATTCACTGCCTTTCTGGAAGAAGAAGAACAATCCACCGATAACCGCGACCGCGATAACGACCAAGACTATGATGAGTAACATGTTCTTTTTCAACGTACCCGTCAGTCCACCTCCCTCGTCCTCTTGGGATACCTTGAAATCGACCTGGTCTGTACCTTGATTTCCAGCTCTATCAAAGACCCTCACGGTAACTGTATGTTCATCCGTAGTAACGTTCTCGAAGGTGTAGGATGTCTCCTTGCCAAGGGTGTGCCATGAGGCGCCGTCAAGCCTTATCTCATAGTGATGAATTCCACTGCCGTCCTCATCGTCGCTTCCCTCCCAGTTCACCTGAACAGACCTGCCAGTCAATGAAGCAGCGCTCTCTGGCTCTGTTATCTTGACCGTCGGGGAGGTCTCGTCCGGATTTCCTGTATTGATCTCTATTACTACGCTCTCAGTCTTTTCATTACCGGCTCCATCGTAGGCCCTAACGGAGATAGTATGTTCTCCATCGGACAATCCTGAGTAAGTGTGATTGGTTTGACCTCCTACATCCTGCCATGACCCACCATCAAGCCTTATCTCGTAATGTGATATCCCGCTGTCTATATCCGTCCCGGTCCAGATCAGCTCGATGGTGGAATTACTGATATAGGAATCATCCGCTGGCTGTTCGATGGTCAACTCTGGTGGAGTTTTATCCTTCTCTCCCGTTAGAACGCTGAAGCTCACGCTCTCGACCCTGTAATTCTCGACCGTATCCACGGCTCTAAGATCAACTGTGTGCTCGCCGTCAGAAAGAGAAGAGTATGTATATGACCTCTTATCCGGATCGAGTTGGTTCCAAGATTGATTATCCAAACTTATCTCGATACGTTCTATGCCCGATTCCGGATCGCTTGCCGTCCATTCTATAGAAACGGTATCATTGGAGATCGTCTCATAACTCCCGGGATACGTGATAGACAGTTCAGGTGGCGTAGCATCCACTTCAAAGGAAACCTGATCCGTGTCCTGGTTGCCCGCCTTATCGACCGCTCTTATGTGTATAGTATGAAGACCGTCTACCAGGTCTGTAACGGTATATTCCGCTGCCTCTCCTATATCAGACCATCCTCCCTCGTCCTTCTTCATCTCGAAATGATCGATACCGCTGTGAGAATCATCTGCCTCCCAGACTATATCTACTGAAGACGTATTGAACTTCTTATCGGAGAAGGGCGAGGTTATCTGGATACTGGGATCTAGATTATCCACCATGAATTCTACCTCTTTCACACCAGTATTATTTGCGTCGTCAACGGCCTTCACGCTTACGGTGTGGTTCCCTCTAGAGAGGCCCATAAAAGTATGATTTGTAGCTTTTCCCACCCCTTCCCAGGTCCCGTTGTTCAGCCTTACCTCATAATGATCTATACTGCTGTCGTTATCTACAGCGCTCCACGAAACCTGAACTTCGGATCGGTTGAGATAGGCACCTTCCTGCGGCGATTGTATAACAAGGTCAGGCCCTTGAGTGTCAAGGGTGAAATCGAAGGCCTCAGTTACAGTATTACCCATCTCATCTTCCACTTCAACTTGGACCGTGTGGGTCCCAGGATCCCAATCGGAAGTATTTATCCTATAGCTTATATCGAAGGACTGGGTGGAACCTCCGTCTATGGAATAAGACGGACTCGTACTGTCTAAGTTTCTATTGCCGTCCCATATATCAAAATAGATGACCACCCCCGGCTTGATCGGTTTTTCCGTTGTGGGAGAATCTAGTTCGATAGAAGGAGAGACCTCTTTCCACCATATGTAACGGTGAGTCAAGGGATAATCGTCCCTGTTAGACCCACCATCTAATGAGTAGTTTTTATCCGCTATGGCATCCATCCCCGGCTGTTCCTGCTGCTCACCCCGATAACGGTCCTGAGCATCATATCCAGCCCAGTGGTTACCTCCAGATGGATAATCTAAATCGTACTCGTTGGAGCCCGAGTCGTATGAGCGGTCGCTCTCGTTTATATTGTTGTGATATATCTGGTTACCAGTTGCATTCTGTATCTGGAGTCCTTTCTCGTTACCGATCATGTTGTTTTCATATATCTCGTTCCCATCGCTTTCGTTGAGGAGTGACAGACCCTGCTGATTGTTCGAGACGTTGTTATGGTATAGGGTGTTCTGTCCCCCAGTAAGAAGCAAGCCCATACCAGAATTGTTCTTAACAGTGTTACCCATGACAGTACAGTATGATGAAATGTAAAATCCCACATCATTGCTTATAGCCGTGTTGTTCTTTACACTACAGCCCGAGGTCTCCTGGATCAAAATGCCCATGCTGAAGTCTTCAACACTGTTATTCTCCAATTCGATCTGACCGCTGGATTGCTGCAAAAATATACCCTGAGTGCCAGTTGAGATACGATTATCAGATATGGTCAGATAGGAATCCTGCTGAAGATGAAAACCGAATTTATTATTGTTCAGATCGTTACCAACGAACTCGTTATCCGAGGACTCTAGACAGAATATCCCCTGCTGTCCATTATCATGGATATCACAATTGTTTACCACACCGTTCGTCGCATTATAAAGACCCAGACCACCTCCGGAACGGTAGGGATAACCAGTCCAGTTGGTAGTGTTCTGGGCCCCGTGTAAATCGCAGTTCTCTATCCGAAAATGGACCGTTGTATTTCCTATGTAGATTGCATTGGCCTTTCCATCAGCATCTATGTTATAGTTTTCTATAACGTAAGGGTCAGTAACGGATCCATCTCCGGGCCAACCCTCCGAGGAGGCCTGGCTGGCGAATTCTGAATCGCTGTCTATCCTTATCACATCGTGGGCCAAGGGCTCGTTCGATATGTTTTCCTCAATATCTTCATATCCCTTAACGACTTTCATCGCCGTGTTATCACTAGATTTAGCTTTGGTTATGCCAACGGCAATCGCACTGAGGATCAATATAAGCACGAACAGAAACGCCCAGATTCGATTTGTTCTCATGGGTTATTCACTCCAATTCTGTTAGTTCTATGGTCGAAACCGCATTTATTATTTTTCCCTCTCTATCTTACAGACTAAAAGAGGGAAGTCAAAGAGCTTCAAAATCCTCTCTTTTCTCACTCTTCTTTCCGCCTTCTGTATACAGTGAAGGTCACGAAGACCACTATCGTGGCTATGACTGGAAGGATCGCACCTACCGGGAACTCAGGTACCGTCTCTGGCTCATAGGCCACTTCCATCGAGCCGGAAGCCGTTGCACCGGAATCGTTCTGACTCACCGCTTCTAACGTGACCGTTGTACTGTCTCCATCAGATACCCCATCCGGCATTGTTACCTCAACCTGAACGTCCCTGCTCTCTCCAGCCTCTATCGTAACCTCTTCTTTATCTATGTTGACCGTCATATCACTGCTGTCAGTGTCCACACTTATATCGAACGTGTCCTCTGCGTCTCCCGTGTTCTCTATCGTGAACGTGTACGTGTGGGTGTCCTTCTCACTGACCTCCTCGTCACTCGGTGCTGTCACCGATACGCCTCTTTGTAAGGTCTCTGTGGTGAACGACCAAGTAGCTGAGGTTATAGTAACTTGCCCATCGCTGACTTCTACGTACCATTCGTAGGTCGTGTCCGGTGATAAGTCCGACCAGGTGACCGAGGCGGTCGAACCGTTCGACACATCCGTCACGGAGTCCAACTCCTCATCGTTCGAGGCGTTGTAGAACGTCACTGTCATGCTGTCTCCATCTGGATCCGTCACATCCACGCTTAAACTGGGGCTCCAACCTACGTCGGTAGAGCCGTCTTCAGGCGATTGGCTCGTAACTTCCGGTTCCTGGTTCGCTACCGTCGTGAACGTCCATGTCGAGGAGGTCTCATCCAACCTCCCATCGCTCACTTCCACGTACCAGCTGTATTCCGTGTCTTGAGAGAGATCCGACCAGGTGACCGAGGCGGTCGAACCGTTTGATACCGCTGACTCAGTATCAATCTCTGCATCGTTATCGGCGTTGTAGAACGTCACTGTCAAGGGATCGTCGTCCATATCCGTAACGTCAACACTTAGCTCTGGACTCAACGCTACACCTGTTGCGCTGTCTCCTGGACTTGGGTTCTCCGGCTCCTCAGGTGCCGTATTCGTCTTGAAGTGCCATACCGCTGATCTCGTTGTATTGTAACCATCGTCCGCCTTCGCGTACCATCTGTAGGTCGTGCCCTCTGAAAGTCCATTCCACGTTATGCTCGTCGTACCGTTCGATACGTCCGTGTTCGTACCTATTATCGTGTGATCCGATGCGTCGTAGAATTCAACGGTCATATTGTCCCCATCAGGGTCCGAAACGTTGACCTCTAGCTCGGGACTCATCTCCTCACCGATGCTCTCGTTGGCCGGCGTCGGGTCAACTGGCTCAGCTGGAGGATCATTAAAGAAAGTGGTGAACGACCATTCTGAGGAGGTCGTTTCTCCATAACTGTCGTTCGCCACCGCGTACCAGTTGTAAGTGGTTCCAGTATCTAATCCGCTCCAAGTGACCGAGGCATCTCCGTCCGTTACACCGGCTTCATATCCGATCTGTGAGTCGTCAGAGGCGTCATAGAAGGTCACGTTCAACTCATCATTATCTGGATCTGATACGTTGACCTGGAGGTCTGTACTCAGCGTGTCTATACTAGTACCGTCTTCGGGAACCGGTCCCGTCGGTGCGTCCGGTAACACGTTCGTGGTGAAGTTCCATGTCTCCGATGTGTTCTCTGCATAGCTGTCATTCGCCACCGCATACCATCTATAGGTCGTGTTGAAAGAAAGACCTGTCCAGTTCACTGACGCTACATCACCGGTCGCCACGTTGTTATCTGCGCCTATCGGACTGTCATCGGACGCATCGTAGAACGTCACATTCAAGGATTGTCCATCAGGGTCTGAAACTGTTACATTCAGTGTCACATCTTTTGCATGACCACTTGACCCGTTATTAGGCACTGGCTCGTAAGGCGAATCCGGCGGCGTATTCTCCGTGGTGAACGACCAGGTCAAAGATGTACTGGATAGACTGCCATCATCTGCTTCTGCATACCAACTATAGGTCATGCCACCAGAAAGACCCGACCAAGTTACCGAAGTTGTACCATTGGTAACTCCACTGTTCGAGACGATCAAACTATCATCTGAAGCATCGTAGAAACTAACCGTCATACTGTCTCCGTCTGGATCTGAAACGTTCACCGTCAAGGACGGATCCGTGCTTACTCCCGTCGCTCCATCTGTCGGTAGTGGATTATAAGGTACTAAGGGGGCATTATTACCACTCGATAAAGTCGTGATCGACCATGAAGACGATGTACTAGAGAGATTTCCATCATCCGCTTCTGCATACCAATTATAAGTAGTACCGCTAGTGAGGCCTGACCAAGTCACTGAGGTAGTCCCATTAGTTATGCCCGTATTGTTACCGATCTCACTGTCATCTGAAGCGTCATAAAATGTGACGTTCATCGAGTCTCCGTCCGGGTCCGAAACGTTCACCGTTAAACTAGGATCAGTGCTTACTCCTGTTGCTCCATCCGATGGCACTGGATTGTAAGGTGAGGATGGTGCATTATTACCGTTGGACAACGTCGTGAAGGACCATACCGAAGAGCCCGTTGATAGATTACCGTCGTCTGCCTCGGCGTACCAATTGTACATTGTCCCATTAGAAAGACCAGACCAGGTCACCGAAGTGGTCCCGTTAGCCACATCTATGTTTTTACCGATCTGGCTGTCATCGGAGCCATCGTAGAACGTGACATTCATTAGGTCTCCATCCGGATCTGAAACGTTCACCGTAAGCGTTACGTTCGTGCTCAAACCTGTTGCGCCGTCGGTGGGGACCGGGTCTGAAGGGGCCACTGGAGGCTGGTTAGTAGACGTAGGCTCAGGTACGCTATCAGTGTTGTTATCTAGGTTTCCGATATCGTCCACAGCCCGGATGACGTACCACCAAGTAGTCCCATCGTACTGGCCTCTATTTTTATCTCGATATATCGAAGTTCCTGCTGGGACACTATCTATATAGGCTGAACTGTCCCAAGGACCCGCAGAATTATCAGCACGATATATCTTGTATTTTGCAACGTCATTCTCTCCCGCTCCATCGTCCGGGGAAAGGGTCCAATTCACCCTGTTGTGATCAGTAAAGCCCGACTCCCCGTAGCATACCAGTACGTCGTCTATGGCTGGGCCGTAATTGGTTATCATGCTGTCCGAGCCGAAATGCCATCTGAATCTTAACGTGTCTCCGTTGTAACTGGACAGATCGACCGAAACGTTGGTCCAGGCATGGCTACCATACCATCCTGGCTCATTATCGAGGGGATTATGATAGGAAGTACTCTCACTCACCGGACCGTCATAGCCCAAACTACCAGAGATGTTCTGATAAGTTCCACCGTTGACGCTCATCTTCATGTTCAAACCATCATAGGTACTCTCGATATCGGTGTACAACCAGAAAGAAAGAGTTGCGCTCTTGAAGGACGTGGGAAGAGTGACCTCGGAAGATTCTAGATATGATCCCTCGGCATTATTATGATCTCCTGCAACATTAGTTGACGCGACGTTCGTACCACCGTGGGGGGAAGGCGCTCCTGTACCGCTGGGCTGACCAACGGCCCAGCTATCGTTGGCGTATCCTCCCTGATAGTCCCAGGCCCCATGTGACCAATCAGAGGGTAACCCGGACTCGAAGCCCTCGGACATCAGCGTCGTCTTGTGCACTCCGTACCAATCCACTTCAAGATTTCCCCTAGGACCTGGAGGACTAGCGTCTACCGTGGCCGTGTCCGTATTGGTCTCCGGATTACCTGTACCGTTATCCGTTTCATTGTAGTATGAGGTGATGGTATCACCGTGAGAAACATGTAGAACGTTAGAAGAATCCGTGAGTGAGATGTTGACTTGACCCTCGAACCTGCCGGCCAAGGAAGTCTCTGACAAAGTTATCGTCTCACCAGAAGGTTCCGTATCCGATAACACGTCGATATCCACCGAGCCGGACCCGTTGATATCCTCGTCTAGAACGGTCAGGTTGACTTTGGCTTCGCCCTGATATTCATCCCTTTGGATCGATATCCTCCCGTCGGAGCTCATCATAACAACCGAGACGTTGACCCTATCCCAAATCATACTGTAGTCCGTTCCATCATAGGCTCTAGCCATCACGGTATGTTTTCCAAGTTTCAACCCACTTGTATCCCAGCTGTAGGACCACGAATCAGTACCGGATGCGTTATGCCAAAACTGTTTATCTATCTTGACCTCGACCCTCTCCACCGTTCCGCTGTCAAGACCGTCGGAGGCTGTACCTTCTATCTGTGTGGTCGTATTCACCACGACATCACCATCTTCTGCTGGAGACGTGATACTACAGGTCGGCTCCTCGTTGGGATACTGGTTGCCGTTTTCTAATGCCTTCTTGAAGTTTCCCCAGTTAGTCTCTTTATCGAACATCATTTCATTGTATAGTGAGTCCCAGGTCGAACCCGCGAAAACCTTTATTCCGTTCTCTCCCGTGTTGCTGTTGTGTATGAGTATCGGCTTCCTGCTCTCCCAACCAGGGTCTGTGGGATAGGAATCAGAGGGATTAGGCTGAGCCAGATCGATGACTTTCTGAGTGGCGTTGTATATCTCGGGGTCCATGGACTGTGTTATCTCGTTCTGGAGCTGATGACATAGGCTGACTAGGTCCCGCTGATGATCGTAGCCCTGCCAGGAGGCCGCATTGCTGATAGCAGTGTCTATCTCACTTGAATAGTCCACAGTACTGTGTCTCAGTTTCTGCCCGAGGTTGTTCACAGCCGGGGTCAATCTGTAATCTAGCTGTGTAGCGTTGATAACAGACATGGTGGTATAGGTGCCAGAAGAGCCGTAATAATTTCTATATTCCCGATAGATCCAGAAGGCCATCTCTTCAGGATGGAGAGTCGGGTCGCTTTTCATATGCTGAAGTACCATATCGTATTCCCAACCGTCCCCACCTATGGAGTCCTCGGAATTGCAGATATAATCGATATATGGTTTCTCATCGTATTCCAGTGAATAATCGGCCATGAGACACTCGTCATAGCCAGCTACGTCCCATAGCAGTCTTTTACCGGTATCCTCCCTGAGGACTTCGTAGAACTTCCTGACCTCTCTAGACTCGAGATGGTCTCCATCCGTATCGTCGGAACACATCCCCCAGTCCCAGCTTCCCCCGTGGTTCCACATATCCAGTAAGTAGTGCTCTGCGGGATAATTCTCGTAGACGTATTTAGCCAAGTCTATAGCGGTATATGGGTCCCCCATGTTCAACTCATTGCCCCAGGTGGAATTGATATCGGAGAGGGGGATCTCAGGCGATGTTATGGTAGAAGTGTCGTTATCCTGCTGGACCTCGTAGCAGTGGGTGTCGCCGCTGTTCTGACCATCCAATAAAGCGATGATGTTTATATTTGAATCGGACCCGATCTCCTCCATCTCGTTCACATCTTCAGTACCATAACTGTCCAGGTTGTTGTCGGCATCAACATACCCAACGAAGGTCCATTCCTTCTTATCCCGTGGTGTTTCCAGCTCTTCTTTAGAAAGGAATCTTCTGCTCTCTTTTTTCTTATTTTCTTTTCCTAGAGAATCTACATCCCAGCCTTGGTCCGTTCGTCCACCTTTATATAGAACATAGCAACGGCTCTTCTCCTCCTTCCATCTTACAGTTCCATCACTGACCTCTATATCCCTGATAGTGCCGTCCGGTCTTCTCACGGTCTCGACTTCTTCCCATGCCGCTCCAGAAGGTCTATGTAAGTACCTCAAAGCGATGTCTTCTATCTCTCCGCTGGACGGTAAATATTTCCCCCCTCTGAAGTATAGATGGATACCCTCATCATCAACAGAAAAATCATATGAGATGGAGTTACAATCCGGTGTTTTTAGGTGGATAAAGTTTTCATCGTAGTCTGAGATCTTCTTCAGAGATAGGCCTGAGTTTTTCCCGCTGGTCAATACATATATAATATCTCCATGGGAATCGATTTCGGGTTCATCTCCGCCTATTCTGACCGGTCTTTTCCACGCACCATCTTCTTTTACCGTATAATAGCTCTTGATTTTACGGGAACTCCCGTCTGAGAATACCAGATGAAGACCCCCTCCTTGTTCGATAACATCGGCCTCTAAAGGTCTATAATCTTGGGTGGAGAACACATCTACAAATCTGTCCCTTTTCTCGAGGTCCTCGTAGATCTTTATACTCCCTGAACTTATCCGGGTCTTTAACCCGATCTCTCTAGAGTCGGTGTCTCTTTCGATATTATCATGTGACATCTCTATTGTATCCACATCAGTGGAAATTCCATTTACAAAAAGTGTAGATACCAAGGAACTGATCAGTACTATCACTACCAAAATGGTCAAGGTCCTCTCGCCTAAAAAAGATCCTAACATTTTTGTTTCCTCCAGAATAAAGAAGCACCTAGATTGATGAATGGTTATAGATTGGGCGTTATTTAGTCTTTGCACTTCTAGTACAGATCCAATGGATATGAAACATATGAATAATGAGAAAGAAAAATCTCTTGGCAAAAAAGAACTAGAAAATTAAAAAATAAAGGGTTTTAAGGCCTTATCTGTTTTAGTTTACTCTATCCTCTAACGACCCAAACCGTGGTCTCTTTGGTCTGTGTGCCTATTGTGCCCGATCTCTCGGCCTTTATGGTTATCTTCCTGCTGTCGACGTTCGGTGGCAGATAAACACTGTCGCCGATATCGAAGCCGCCTTTACCGCCGCCGTGTCCACCACCAGAGGCGGGTATCATCCCGGACTCGTTCGTGGTACCGACTGCGGTGACTCCAGCACCTTCGGCATGGACATCCACGTTCTGAACGGGGTCTCCGTTCTCGTCGATCACTTTCACTTGCAGGTAGGTAGTCGCCGTGGTTGTTGCTTTCCCGTCATCCGCTATCTCTTCCAATATGACTTTAGACTGTTCGTTTCCACCCTGGTCTACCGTAGTATTTATCCTCTGTATGGTCGGAGAGGATGTCACCATAAATCCCAGTATCGCCGCTAAAGATACCGCCGCTATTATAACGATCAACAATATGTAGAGCGGTATCCCCATAATCTGTCCGGTGTCGTCATCATTTACCTTTCTAAAACGGACATTCTTCATTTTTTCTGTCACCTCATGTTATTGTTATCCATAAAGACGGTATTGTTTATATAACTTTTTCCCCTTATTTATTTATAAAAGAATGGCCAGGATTGGGTCGGACCCGTAAGGTTCAGACCATCCCGCCTAGAAGTATCTGCATCAGGAACCCGGCCAATGTGAAGACACCCATGGATATCGGAAGTACCTGGGATATATTTTTCTTTCTAGCCACCCAGTCGTCTCCGGATTCTATACCCACGGTGAAGTAAACAGTAACGACATCTAGACATATGAGGTATATTCCCATGACCAATATGAACTTGGATGTTTCGAGCGGTACTCCAGAACCCATGAGGAGCCCGCCCAATCCACCTAACTGGCTGCTGAACTGCAGGTTGGAGAAATAGAAGGCTAGAACCTTGTAGAGAATAGTAGTTATACCCAGAACCAACGGAGCTATGAACAATGCGGTCAAGGTCATGGTCCCAGTTATCTGACTCATGTCTCTCTCCATCTCTTTCTCGATATCACTCATATCGTTGAGATATCCAGAGACGGTCACCAGGGTTTCACCCGCTGTCTCAGGGTCCTTCTTGATGGCTCTAGCTATGGTCGTTGTATAGGCCCGAACCACCTGGGAAGGATTATCCTGTAGCAGTCCGCTCGGACCGAAAAGCACGTCATCTAGTGACTTTCTGGTCACGTGTAAAAGATATGATATCTTCCTGAAGAGAACGACCACACCGGAAGGAGGCAGGTTCTCGGCAACCTTGTTAAAAGCCCGCTCTAGAGGCGTCCCCCTGCCGATCCTGCCGCCTAAGTGGAACAGAGCATCCGGCAGGTTCCTTTCGAGTTCCAGAACGTTCTCTCTCTTTTTGTACGGTAGATAAGAGGTGAAATAGCAGTATATCGATATGCCCAAGGCGACGCCCCATAACGGTACAAGGGCTACCATGAAATGGGCCCCTGAGACCATCCACAGTGCTCCGAACACCACCAGTGGGATACTCACGGCTAGAGCGCCTCCCAATATGACAAGTTTTTCATGGATACTCAAGAACGGTGGCATATCGAGTGGGGCACGCAACGTCGGTCTGAATCCGATGATATGATGAGCATAGATCAGAAAACCGAGTGGTATTATAATGTCCATGACGGCTATTATAAGTATAACTCCTAGTTCACCTACGGCGAAGATAGGCAATAATGCAGCGATCAAGAGCGGTAGTATCGTGCCCACTCCAAAGAGAGCCATCGAAGGAGCGGAGAGTGATTCTGCATAGTTCTTCATCTGGGTTTGAGCACCCTCCATGGCTATATCGTTCGCCTCGTTCAATGCCCTATTCACGCCCTCCTGTGAGCGCTTGTGTGCAGCGTTCCGTAGGGTATAAAGGCTTCGTCTGAAGCTCTCGCTCCACTGGCCCCATTTATCCGCAAAATCTAACAACGAGTCCTCTACGGTATCGTGCTTACCCATCTTTGCATCCCATAGAACCTTCCAAAGCTGGGTCGAAAGAGGTTTGCCCACGCTCTTAGCTGCATATTCAACGGCCCTGCCTAGATTCGGTGTAAGAGACATGGCCATTACCATGTAATTGACAGACCTAGGCATCCTGCCTATGGTCCTTGCCCTCTCCCTCTTTGCGAAATACATGGGCATGCTCCTGAAGAGAGCGATCGTTATTATGGGTCCGATGATCATCGGGAAGAGTCCTATCAATTTGAATAGTAAACTGAGTTGAGTCAAGAATACTATGCTAGCGCCAACACCAAGAGTTATCAAGAAGACGACCAGGCCCATAAAATAGGCGAAGTATTTTGCCTCAAATGGTTCCAGTTCTAATCCGGCGAAATCGATAGCGTTCCGGATCTGACTCCTCTCCTGTTCCTCCTTCTTCTGCTCAAATTCCTTCAACGCTATCTCGTATCTCTCCTTAGCTCTCCTGTATTTTGGATGCCTTGAAGAATACTCTTTTTTGACCTCGTCGAACTTATCCTTTTCCCTATGGAATTCTTCCCTTATCTTCTTCTTCCTTTCTTCTTTTCTCTTCTCTCTCTTCTCCCTCTCCTTTATGACGTCCGGTTGGATGATGCGCCTCGTCACAAAGCGACATCCCTTTTCGTACCACCCTCTCTCTTCTTCCTCTTCGTTCTTGTCACGCATACGGGTCCTCAAGGTAGAGGTCCTCATCTCTTCCTCTTCTTCCGCTGCTACGGTAGCCATATTAGATATTCTCCATGAACCACGATTCCCAATCGTTTACCAATTTTTTGTAATTCACACTGCCGAACTCGTCGGCCTGGGCTTGCTGCAGTTCCCAGAACTTGTCATTGTAGTAAGGCACCCATTCCGCCTTTATCAATTCCATCCTGTTCTCTGCGTGGGCCCTATCCACCACCGTTTTTCTTATCCTTCCCCGAGCGAGTATATCCTTCACTGCTTCTTCAGGCTCCATGTCCCATTCTTCAGCGATCTCAGATATGATCTCGGATTTCGGCCCGAAGTAATCCGTCCTTCTCAAGAGCAGGTCCTCGTGAGAGAAGGTCATCAGGTCGTTGAAGAAGAACTCCCCGGCTCCACCTAGACCGCTCTCGACAGAAGACGGTATCTCCTCTTTGTTCACTTCGGAGATCTGAGCGGTCTTTCTAACGAGCCTATGCAGACCTTGTGGCCTCATGTAGCTCATCATACAGACCACGTCGGTAGCGGCAAAGGATTTTGGTGGTATATCTAGATCGAAGACCACCCTTTCATACACGGCCTTTGGCGAGTCCGCGTGTATGGTTCCAGCGACGGCGCTGCCGGCTGTACCTGCACGCATAGCCTCGTACAGTGTTTGAGCCTCTGCGCCTCTGACCTCACCCATGATGATGGCCGATTCACCTAGCCTGAGAGATACACGCAGTGATTCCTCGGCGGTCATCTCACCAAGCCCTCCCACGCTTGATCTCACGTGCATGGACTGCACCTTGTAACCGGATTCTTGAAGGTGTGATATGGGTAATTCCAGAGTATCCTCTATAGTGACGACTCTCTGGCCCTGCGGGAACTCGTACATGAGAGAGCCCAGTAGAGAGGTCTTACCGGCGCTCCTCGGTCCCGCGACCAGTATCGTAGCGTTACCGTCTATCAGGAACGAAAGTAGCCCAGCAGCCACGGGAGGAAGGCTCTCCACATGGATCAATCTAAGCAGAGACCAAGGCTCCGGAGAATGTCTTCTGAATGTTATGGACACACCGTCTGGAGATAGAGGTTGGCCTATGATGGTAACTCTGGACATGTAGTCCTCAAGGCTGCCTTCCAGTACCGGCCTAGCTTCTGAGAAAGCTCTTCCGCTCTCGTACTGCAGCCTGGAAACGATCGAATCCGCACCACTTTTAGTGAGTTCCACGTTGGTGATACACTGCTCTGGTATGTCTGCATCGACGTCCGTAGTGGAGATGACACCATATACCGGGCTCTCCCCGACCGGGGCATCGATGTAAACGTCCTGCATCCTTGGATCGTTCAGCATGGTCTCGATGACACCCAGACCAACTGTATACCTGGACAGTATATTGGACAGCATCCTTCTTCTAGCGAACTCTTCAGAACGGGTCTGCCCGAGCGACACATTCTCGACCGTAGCATACTTATAGATGAGTTTGTTGCCCTGCTCTTTTGCAAATTCTCTAGCGTAGTGGGCCTGGCTGGATAATTCCTCACCAGGGTAATGCTCCAAGATCTCATCCTTTGCCATCGATATGATCTTCTTCTGTGGATCGGGTAGAGTGTATTCAAAGGGAGTCAGATGGTAAAAACACTCAGTAGATCCAGGTATCTTGTAAAGTGTCACAAGGGTCTCCCCCACGGTGTACCGTTTTACCTGCTTCACGTTCGGGGGCGTCCCGAGAGTGACCCATGAAGAAGAAAATTCCGGTTTTACCCTGTGATACGACTCGAAGATCTCCGATATCTTCGAATCTATGTCAGGTGTTTCAAACTCTGTCTCCATCGTCTGTCCTTGTTGCTGAGGAGAGGGTTGTTCCTTTCCCGTCGATTCACTTTTTGCACACATATTTTTAAACCTTTTTTAAGCCTTTATTGTGATCCTAAAACCTATGATGATATAGAACCTTCATTATATTCTCGGTTCACGGTCTTATAGACCTCTTCATACTTCTTCCTCATGTATTCTAGGTCTTCTAAGGTAGAAAAAGTACACTCGTCGCATTCCTTGTACGGCGATTGGAACCTGTCTATATCGTAGACTATGTCTTCGAAGGTCTCCTCGTACTCCTGGGTCCCTTCCAAGAAACTTTCTTTCAGCTCGTTGAATATCCTACCCGGATTGAAAGGACAGTCTGGACATTTTAGCTTCTTCTTATCACCATCGGAAAGATAGTCAAAATAAGACTCCTTTGGATCCCTCATGGCGAACTCCTCGATACTGTCGATAAAGTCAACCATCGCCTTGAGGATCTCCATGGCCGAGCCGTAATACTCCGTCTCTTCGTAATGGGCGAGGACCACGCTGTCCACACCGCCTTCTTCCACCATTATCCTGAGGACACCCTTCAGCGTTTTCCTGTTGTCTAAACTCGGAACGATGTTGGTGTCGGTGAAGTCTATAACTAGCGTTTTCTCTCTTCCTCCGTAATCGAAGCGGTATTCCCACCCATAGTCTTTGGTAGCCATTTATAAATCACTCCTGTTTTTACAATTTACAAGCCACTAATTATCCCTATATTACAACTTATTTCTATAAATATTTAATGCCTATTTACCCCACGTTACTCCAACCTATCCGAGAAAAATAGTGAAACTGGTTTATCTGTAGAATCTGAACGGATTCATCGATCGATATGAACTAAAGAGTAATAAAGGATTAATCATGTGTAGATGTCCCATGTTAGAGATAGGACGTATCAGGTTCCGACCGTTGATGAGAGACGACCTTTCGACTCTAGCGAAATGGAAAGGAAAATTGGAGGTCACGCTGTTTTCAGCCGGTGAGCCATTCCTGTTCATGAACGACGAGGACATAGAGAGGGACTTCGAGGATTATATGGATAACAAAAATGAACAGAGATTCATTATAGAGATGCGAAACGATGACAAAAAGATCGGTCTTGCCTACTACAGAGACCTTACAAATCAGAACAAGGTCAAAAATGCGAAGATAGGCACCTACATAGGAGAAGAAGAGTACTGGGCTAAGGGCCTTGGGAAGGAGATAACCCTGGGACTGGCCGACCTGCTGCTTTACCATCGTAATTTTGACCGTCTGAGTGTCATGAGCGCAGCGGTGAATAAAAGGGCCCACGAGACCTTTGAGGCCGTAGGCTTCAAGAAAACGGGAAGGGCTAGAAAGAAAGGGTATCTCTTCGGGAAAAGGATAGACTGGTATCTCTTCGACCTGCTGCGCGAAGAATACATGTCAAACAGAGACGAGCTCTTGGATAAGATCCTGGGTAAGAGCAAGGAGGACTACCTTACCAATTTCTGCAGCCTGAAGCACCGTCTAAAGAAGAACCAGAACGAAGAGAAGAAATGATCTTCCCCCTTGATATCTCTCATCCTCCCACCAGCATTAAAGAGTAATATTTTTATCCAAGGAGTTATTCAACTTCTTTGATTACTATGTACAAGATATTTGAGTTCGATCCAGATAAAATAGAAACGGTCAATGAGATACTCTCAGATGATCTGATCAGCAGGCAGACAACGAGCGTCAGGGACGGCAAGAGCCTGGGTGTAAAGGAAGACGTGAGCTACGCCTTAGTGGAAGGGAGTGAAGAGTCTATAGAAAAGGCCGAGGAGCTTTTCAAAGAAGAAGAAATAGAGGCACCAGATGATCAAGAAGAGATCAGAGAGGCCATGAAGGAAGAAGAGAAAGCGGCGGCACAAGGCATGGGAACCGTTTTCGGTTGATCTCATTCACCTTTTATTTTTTCTTATCGTCTATGATCACTTTCCGGCCAGTAGAGTCACCCTTGTCCTCTCCCCTATATCTTTATCCTTTCTCAGTCCCCACATCATCTCGGCGTGGGGACACCTATCCTGTATAACTTCCAAAGCATCTTGAGCTTCCATCTCGGCCGTACCTTTACCGCTTGTGACCACGGTCAGCACTATATCGTAGTCTTCCAGGTCCTCTAACCAGGGTGATCGGAAGGCCTCCTCTGAAGCCTTCTTCCCTCTCTTCATACCCTTCCCGTAACCGGCGCCTATCCTGAAGGAATCGGCCTCGCAGCAGAAATCTTTCAGATTGGATATATCACTCCTGGTCATCACGCCGTTAAAATCCTTCATCGGGAGACGGATAATAGTGTTCATCACCTCGAAGGCCTTGTTTATGGATATGTGTGGATTGATGTCTAAAAGTCTGCTGTTGCCGAACTCCGCGGCTACGTCGGCGCTCTCCTGGAGCCTTTCCTGGGCCTCATCTGCGAATTCCTGTCTAGAGGGGCTCTCGCTGTCGAAGGGCATGGCGAATAGAGAAAGGGTGAATGCGTTCAACTTCTCGGAGAGCTGTGAACACATCACTGATCCCCAGCTGCCCGTCTCTCCACCCAGGCCACAGAGAATATAGATCAGGTCTGCGTCATCGATCCTACGGTCGATCTTCTTCTCTGAATCGTTCAACGGTCTTCCTTGAGGACCTACACCTGACTCGTAAGATTCTTGAAGGTCTTTTTTTGAGACCTGGATGAAAGAGAGCTCTGGCAGTTTTTCCGACACCCCTACTTCATACATCGATATATTGTACATAGAATCAGAGTCTACAGAAGATATTATGTTACGACCGGCACCTCCTATCCCCAGAGCCACCGTCTTTGGCCTTTTTATATTATCTGTAGATTCAGCTCCGAATCGCTTAATCTCCGACATTTTTACCGAGGAGGTGATTGATTTCACACAATAAAAGTTATTCGGATGTATCTTCTATCTTTTCGTTAGAGGTCTTCGATGGTCTCATGTATCTCTCTCCTGTCCTTCCTCTCGCTGAACCTGCCCATGATCAGACCAAAAACAAGGCCGAAGATGGATCCTGTATATGCCCCGAGTGCATCAGCTATCGTACTTCCAACTATGGTCCCCAGGAAGAGACCCAAAAGTAGCCCACCTATCCATCCAAAGGGCCAACCGATCCTCCTTCCAAGTAAAAATCCGGCCATGGTCCCGAGGAACATCCCGCTTCCTATACCCGCAACATAGTCGTCCGCTTGGGAAGTCCCCTGCGATCCGACCAGCATACCGGCCATACCCAATACTAGAAAGGCAAGAACAAGTCCCATGATGGGCGGGTCGAAGAACCATACCTTCTTGAGTATATTTTTTAAATCCATCTATCTCACCCTATCATTCGATCTCATCGATAGGATATCCCAAGGTGGGTTTTTACTTTTTCGGGTGTTTTCTCACTTTTCTAGTCTTCTTCCTCTTCCTCGGTCTCCTCGGTCTCCTCGATCTCCTCTTCCATGCCTTCGATCTCATTCTCAATATCGGCCAATATGTTCTCCATGTCCTCTTCGCCCATCTCTATATCTTCCATCTCCTCTGCCATCTCCTTTTCTAACTCTGGACTGACAGCTTCACCGATATCTTCCTCGCCGAGGTCTATCCCTTCGATCTCCTGCTTTATCTCCTCTTCCAACTCAGGTGACAGGTCCTCCAATTGCTCGGCCAACTTTTCATCATCGGTTTCTTCTTCCTCGAAAGGTATTTCTGACTCCACTGGTTCCTCCGATGTCTCTTCTACTGGCTCTTCTGATATCTCTTCTGGAGACTCTTCTTCTACTGGCTCTTCAGGAGGTTGTTCCTCTGTAACTTCAACGAAGTCGGGGAGCATGTCTTCTTCTGTCTCACCAGGCGGAGGGGAGGGCTCCTCCTCTTCCTTCTTTCTCCTCTTCATCACTAACAGTAGAACGATCAGGACCACTATTATTATGACCACTGGTATGATATACTTCATGAGGCTCATTATGTCCATGCCTTCGGGTTCCTCTTCATCCGAGGGATGATCGCCTGGATCGTTCGGGTCAGTACCAGCGTTATATTCTTCTCTGTTCGTATACCCGTCGTCGTCCGCATCTTCCTCGGCATCAGTCGGGTCGTTCGGATCGAATCCGTGTTCTTCCTCCCAACTGTCTGGCATGCCGTCTCCGTCGCTGTCGTTCTCCGGTTGTTCTCCCTCCACTGTTATATTGACCTCATCGGTGTCAGTATTATAATCTCCATCTGCAATCGTCAACGTCACCGTATAATTTCCAGCGCTGGAAAAGGTGTACTTCGGACCCTGACCGTACAGCCTCCGATCGATATCTTCGGTGAATTCCCAGGTGTAATTCACGATACCTATATTATCATGGGAGTTGGAAGCGTCGAATGTAACGCTTTGACCGGCTGATATAGTGACGTCGGGCCCTGCATCCGCCGTTGGCGAAATGTTATCTTGAACCTCTTCATCAAGAAGATCGCTCTCAGCCCAGTTACCGTTGGAGTCCCTTGCTGAGACGGTATAGTTGATCCATGTGGCGTTCTTCCAAATGGGAAGCGTGTAGAAGTATCCCTCCGAGGAAGTCGAATTCATCTCGACGCTCTCCACTCTCTCATGACCTTCGGCGGTCGTCAAGGTATAGTTCAAGAGTACATCCGTCACCGTCGATTTCTCGTCCGTCACCTCCGCGGTCATGTTGAAGACCTCTCCGGTTATCGGTTGGTCCGAAGTCGTGACCGTTATATCAGGTCCTTCAAGGTCCTCTTCGAACTGGGACTCGAATTCGAAGGTCTGGGCCAGATCGCCTTCAGTTACCTCAGCGGATGAATTTTCACATACGTAAGAGATCTGCTTTGAGTCCACTACTGGGCCAAGAACCGGCGTTGAGACGTTGAACGTCGTACCGAGCTCCATCCATCGACTCACTGGAGAGTTCTCATCGTGGAGTACAGCCGACCTTCTCGTACCGTTCTGCCAGTAGAGTGTAGTATGATACGTCTCGTTGAGATAGCCTCCGGTGGTGGAGACTGAAACAAACATCTGCTCGTAGTAATCACATACGATGGTCTTGGATGATCCAATCTGACCGGATTTATTGCCGATCTCATCGTCAGTGTACCACCGGTGAGTGGAGTTAGACAAAGTTGAGGTCCTGGTGAAATTGTACGGAGTAGATGCATCCACCCATCCCGACCAGGACTGGCCGTCATAAACGGAGGTACTGCTGATCGTTCCGAACTCGCTGTAGGTCACCCCGGCATGGTTCTGGCTACCCAAGGGGTTAACGCCCTGGGTTCTGACCTGGAATGAGACCGACCACTGCTCGTAGTAGAGCGCGGTATAGGAATCTTCATCTATTGAGTCACCTTCGGTCCTCGGATGATTGTACCACCTGTGCTGAGATGTAGATGATTGACTGGTGGCTGAGAACGAATATGTGGTGTTATCGGCCCAAAGCGTGATCGACTTGGAGTCCCATATCTGTAGGTCCTGTTCACTCCCGTTTGTGATTATGGTAAGATCAACATAATTCTCGCTGGTCAAGGCTTCTCCTACCTCAGTAGAGGTGGACCAAGTTACCCTTCTCTGCTCGTAGTAATGTGCGGTGATACTAGTGGACGATATAAAGTTCCCGCTCTCTCTTGGATGGTTGCACCATCTATGATCACCAGTCGATCCCATGCTGGTAGCGTCGAAGGAGTATGATGCGTTATCGGTCCACCTGGTTATCGAGTGGCCGTCCCATAGTTCGAAGTGGATCTGAGCCGAGTTGAATTGGATGGTCAGATTAGTTGGATTGTCACTATCTAGGGCCTGACCGACTTCGGTGTTCACGCTCCAATCCACGTTGAACTGCTCGTAGTAGTCGCCAGTTACTGTTGTAGGGGCGCTGACGGAGTCCTCTGAGGGGGGTGTGGGTTCATACCATCTGTGAGAGGAGCTCGAGCCAGAGGATGTTGCTGGATAGGTATAGCTCGAAGCACCGTCGACCCATCTAGTGGCGGTGTATCCGTCGTAAAGTTCGATCTGATGATCTGTACCATTAGATGTGAATTGCAGCATGACGGAGTTGCTTGGAGATAAAGACAGTCCAGAAGTCTGGGTCTGGGCCCCGAAGGTTATGGCGAACTGCTCGTAGTAGTCGCAGATTATGTTCTGCTGTATCTCGATGGAACCAGAATAATCAGTATCTATGGAGGAGGAAGTATACCACCGGTGGTCCGAGGTGGACCCGGTGGATAAGTGAGTATAGTTGTAGGAGCCGTTATCATCTACCCAAGCGTTCTGACTGTGCCCGTCGTATATCCCACCGGTCGCTTTTCCTCCAGTTACGCCACCGAATCCGTATTGAACCTTCACATAGTTTGAAGAGGACAAACCATCTCCAGCGATGGTCGAAGCCGAGAATGTCACGTTCCACTGCTCGTAATACCCGGCAGTGAGGTTGTTTTTGTATATATGACTACCATTGGTCCTCGGATGATTGAACCACCTATGATCATCATCAGATAGATTACTGACCAAATCAAAATCATATGTATCATTGTCTGCCCATTGAGTGATATTTACGGAGTCCCATAACTCATAGGTCTGAACCATGCCTAACACATTGAAAGAAAGGTTAACGTGGTTCGTGGCGTTCAGAGGTGTACCCACTAGAGTCATGACTCTCCAAGTCACGTTCCACTGCTCGTAGTATATACAGCTGTTCGTTCTGTTGCGTGTTTCGTTGACAGTCCCACTATGATCGGCACAGATAGTATCAGAGGTGAACCAGCGGTGAGATGAGTCAGATAGTGATGACAGATTTGAATAGGTATAATGTCCTCCTTCATCCACCCAGACGGTCAGATCTTGGCCGTCATAAATCGGTCCACTCGAGTTGTAGATCCCTCCAGACCCATACTGAACCGTTGCATAATTAGAGACGTTAAGCGGACTGCCTGTCACTGTAGTGACATTGAAAGTAGCCGTCCACTGTTCGTAGTAATAGCCCGTTATATTGGTACCCCAGAGATGCTGACCGCTCTCACTCGGTGAGTTGTACCATCTATGAGTAGCGTTCGAAGAGGAACTGATCGTACTGTAGCCATAGGTGGCGTTATCAACCCAGTATTCAACGCTCTTCGAATCCCACATCGAGATCGTGATATTGTTGCCATAAACGTGGAAGGTAAGATCTACGAAATTGGCACTATTCAGTTCTTCACCGACCAATGTCTCAACTGTCCAGTTGACGTTCCACTGCTCGTAGTAATCGCAGACCTTGTCTCTACCAGCACTGGCATTGATGACCCCACTGAAATCGTCATCTATCGTATTGGAAGAGTACCATCTATGGTCGGTATCCGACTTCGTGGAGGTCGTGGGATAATCATAACTCGCGTTATCGTCCACCCAGACGTCCCGTCCCTGTGTATCATAAATTGGAAGCGTACTATTTAAACCGCCGCCGAACTCGTATTGAACCATAACGTAGTTGGTGCTGTTCATCCCGCTCCCCGCTACGGTTGAGACGGCAAATGAAACGTTCCACTGCTCGTAATACTCTCCGGTTATAGTATTCTGCAGTATACTACTGCCAGTCTCACGCGGGTAGTTATACCATCTGTGGGTTCCGTTCGAGAGTGAACTCACAGCTTGATAATGATAGGAATCGTTATCCGCCCAAGTGCTGACCGAATGACCATCCCACACGTACACTGTGGAGAGGGTCCCGTTCTCATAGATCACGACCGTTCCGTGGTTCGTACTGGTAAGGTTTTCACCCAGGACTGTCGAAGCTGTCCATGTCACGTCCAGTTGTTCATAATACCGTCCTGTTACAATTCCGCTAGAGGTAATATAAGTCGAATCAGGAGGAGTAGGTTCATGCCATCTCTGTTCGGTTCCAGAGGCAGATGAGAGCTCCGAGTAGGAATAACCACTGCCATTGTCGACCCATCTCGTATAATTCACGCCGTCATAGATTGCCAAAGTAAGTCCAGACGTCCCGTTAGCAGTATAAGTTACGGTCACGTAGTTTGAAGCAGTCAGGTTCTCTCCAGGGGTCATCGTGATGGCCTTAAATTTGAGACTGTACTGCTCGTAGTAACCACATGAAGCCGTGAAGGAAGATAGCACCCCCCCGCTGAAATCCCCATCTATCGTACTGGAAGAATACCACCGGTGAGAAGAAGTCGAAGCTGAAGACACGTAGGAATAGTTGTAGCTCCCATCGTCATCGACCCAGACCGTCTGACCGAAGCCATCGTATATCTTCTGGGTCACGTTATTTCCAGCCAAACCGCCGAACTCATACTGCACCGTCACGTAGTTTGACGTTGTTAGAGGATCGCCCGATAAGACCGATGCGTTGTATGTAACGGACCACTGCTCGTAATATTGACCAGTGATGGATGAAGATGTGATATAAGGCCCTGTCTCCCTCGGATAGTTGTACCACCTGTGGGTCGAAGTAGACTGACTACTGATAGGCTCATAAGCATAGGTGTCGTTATCGGCCCATCTCGTTTCAGGGTTCAGGTCCCATAGAGTCACATCTTCCTGTGTCCCGTTCGATAAGAAGGTCACGGTGATATTGTTGGTAGAGCTGAGGACCTGACCTGAAGTCGTCGTTGCCCAATTGACTTTCCACTGCTCGTAGAACACTCCAGTTACTGTCTCCGAAGCGGTTATACTAGAAGTTGAAGGTGGTGAAGGCTCGTACCATCTGTGTGTCGAAGTAGAGCTAGACGATACAGATGAGTATGTATAGCCCGTCCCGTTATCGATCCAGACGGTAACAGAGTGCCCATCATATGGGTTTGCGGTTAAACCAGACACGCCGTCACTGGTATAGGTGACCTCGGCGCTGTTCGTAGCGTTCAATTGAACGCCAGGAGTCTGAGTGATCGCGCCTAATTCAATCCTCCACTGATCGTAGTAATCACAAGTTATGGAAAGTGAAGACGCCACGGTCCCGTCAAAGTCTGCATCCGCAGAAGGACTCGAATGCCACCTATGTGAAGAATTCGAACCGGTTGATGTCGAGGTATAGTTGTAGTAACCGGAATCGTCCACCCAGACTATCTGTGGATTCCCACCGTATATAGGCCCGGTCACGTTGGCCCCTATTACGTTCCCGAACTCATATTGAACGGTCACGTAGTTGGAAGAATTCAACGGTTGACCTAGAACGGTACCAGCGCTGAAATTGACCTCCCACTGCTCGTAATAGGGTGCTGTTATCACATCATTAGAGATGAAAGAACCTCTCGTCTCCGGATAGTTATACCAACGATGAGTAGATGTAGATTGATTGCTCAGGGTACTGAACTCATAGGTATCGTTATCTGTCCATATAGTCATGGGACTGGAAACCCAGATCTCATAGGTCTTTTGAGTTCCATTCACGGATACCGAAAGATCAGCATGGTTCGCAGAGGTCAAAGATGCTCCTTCTGTAGTGGTGCCCCAAGTTACGTTCCATTGTTCATAGTAACCACATAGTTTGGACCTACTCACGGATCCATCTATGGTACCGTTGAAGTCCGTATACAAGGGATAAGCGCTGTACCACCTCTGTGTAGTATTTGAATCAGAAGATGTATGGGTATAGTTGTAAACAGAGCTGTTATCGACCCAGACAGTTTGCGGTTGGCCATCGAATATCGGAGACGTGATGTTGCTTGTTCCGCCAAAATAGTACTGGGCGGTCACGTAATTCGTTCCGTTCAGGTCGAGTCCAACGGCAGTATCAGCTGCGAAGTCCACTAACCACTGCTCATAGTATGTACAGGTTATCTTTCCAGCTGAAGGTATCGTTCCGTCGAAATCACCGTCGATAGATCCAGATGAGTACCATCTATGAGTGGAATCCGAGCCAGTACTGGTGTAACTGAAGTTGTAGGCCGCTCCCTCACTGGCCCATACGGTTCTGTTCTGTCCTGAATAGATCGGGTTCGTTGTAAATGTGTTTCCATTCGAGATATAGCTCACCTTCACGTAATTCGAGGAATCCAATGGGTCATGGCCGATGGGAGAATCCACCTCGAATGTGACCCTGGTCTGATGGTGGTATATAGGTGCTCTTTCTCTTTCACCTTCGTCGAAGGACCAGAAGGCCTCAAGATCCGCATCAGTAAGGTAAGTCAAGTTCTTTATATCGTTGACTTCAGAAGAGGAAAGAGCTCTGCTGTAGACCCTGATATTATCGAGTTTGCCCTCGAAATGATCCGTTATAGTGCCGCCGTTGTTTCCGGCCCCTATCCCAAAGAACTGTGATGTCCAGGTATTGGGGTTCGTACCACCGGTCGCCACTAGATTGCCGTTAGAATATAGCTCCAAACTGGTTCCTGATTTGACAAGAACCAGATGACGCCACGTTTCATCCGTCACATTCACGTCCCAGGTCAACGAGGTCGCCTCCCACCAGACTCTCACTCCTCTATGTGTCATTCCACCATCTTGGTCCCCTACATAGAGTCCGAAGAGTTCGCTGTCCCATTGAGAGGGATCGCCCATGCTGACAGCCATCGGGTCATCCGCTGATATAGAAGAGGGAAGCCATGCCCAGAGTGAGATGGTGAAATCTCCTTCAGTCACGGAAAGCCCCGAGGCATCCGCATAATCATCGGTTCCGTCGAATTCCAAGCTACCGCCTCTCTTTCCATCAGCCCAAGAAGGACCGTTGTGCAGTGTAGCATTATGATCTCCTGTCATGTCTGTTGCCATATCGCCGTGAATCCTGCCGGTAACGTTCCCGCTGTAAGATTTCCATCTATCAGAGGTAGTATTGTAATATGGGTTAGTGTACTCATAGACGGTCCCGTTATCCGCCCATGCAGAAAATCCCGATGAAGACACGTTTGTAGTAACCAGATTTCCGAAGGATGTATAATTCAGAGGTATATCCGCCTCGCCGGTGGCGTTGCCTCCTTTAATATAGTTGAATGTGATATTCCATTGCTCGTAATAGTAGCCGATGAAGGATGTGTTCCATACTGCACCACCATCTACCATCGGATCTATCCCCCACCTGTGGTCTTCGTCAGATAAGTTACTTGCCGAACCGTAGCTGTACGAATCATTATCGGTCCAAACAGTTACCGGATGACCATCCCATATCTCTATAGAATCAACTGTTCCATTCGAACTGAATGTTACGGAGGCATGATTACTGGCGTTAAGCTCGGGACCTAGAACTGTAGAAACGCTCCAAGTGACGAGCCACTGTTCATGATAATAAGCTGTGTATGAATCCTTCACCACGTTTGAACCGCTTTCAAGTGGATAATTATGCCATCTGTGGCTCCCGGTAGAGGAGTTGCTCACCTCTTCGTATGAGTATGTATCGTTATCCGACCAGACAGTTATAGAATGACCGTCCCAGAGCTGGATCGTATTGTCAATACCTAGATATCTGTAGGTCAAGTTGACATGATTGGTGGAGTTTAACGGGATACCGGTGCTCGTGGAAACGCTCCATGTCACGTTCCACTGTTCGTAGTAGCTACACTCATATAAACTAGAAGAGTGGATCGTGCCGTTATAATCCGGATCTAGTGCTTGTGAGGTTAACCAGCGGTGATCTTGATCGGACATAGTCGAGGTCTGAGTGAAGTTGTAATCCCCTCCTTCATCCACCCATACTGATTGAGGTTTACCGTTGAATATAGGGGCGGTCACGTTTGAACCCGAGACGTTACCGAAATCATACTTAACGGTCACGTGATTCGATGAATTGAGATCTGAACCGATCGTGGTGGTACTGGTAAACGTAACGTTCCACTGTTCATAGTACTCGGCGGTGACGGTATTAGAAGAGAGGAAGCTGGAGGATGTCCGCGGCTGGTTGTACCATCTATGAGAAGAGTTTGAGCCTGAACTAACGGCCGAATAGATGTATGCCGAAGCGTCGGCCCAGGTAACGACTGGATTACCGTCCCACACATCTGAATCAGTGGAGGAACCATTGGTCGAATAGGATACTGTAGCATAGTTCGAACTGTCCAACGGGGTCCCGATCTCAGTTGAAGCCTGCCAAGACACCCAGAATTGCTCGTAGAACTCACCGGTGACCGTACCCGATGTGGTTATACTGGTAGCGTTGGGCGGCGTAGGTTCATACCATCTGTGGTTTGGACCCGAGCCCGAGGAAAGCTGAGCGTATGAATAACCGCTGCCGTTGTCCACCCACCTTGTATAGCTTTGCCCGTCGTAGGGATACAGATGAAGATTAGAAGTTCCGTTGGCAGCGTAGGTAACAGTGACGTTATTCGATGAAGACAGGCTGGTACCAGAGGTCATGGTCTGAGCCGCAAATGTCAGCCAATATTGCTCGTAGTAACTACAATCAAAGGATTTCGATGAGGTATTCGTGATAGTACCGTTGAAGGCATTATCCACTTGATAGGAAGAAAACCACCTGTGACCTGAAGTCGATTGAGTCGAGGTGTGAGTATAGTTGTATCCTCCATCGTCGTCTATCCAGACTTCGCTGCCCATTCCGTCGTAGATCGATGATGTTTCATTACCTCTAAATATACCTCCAAAATCGTATCTGACCGTCACGGAGTTTGTCGAGTTCAGGTTTAATCCGGCCTGGGTTGTCGCGTTGAAGGTCACCTTCCACTGCTCGTAGTAGTCCGCACTGTAGGTGGTCCCATCGATGTGATCACCGGTCATCCTGGGAGAATTGTACCATCTACGGGTACCAGTAGATAGAGCACTCCGTGCATCGAATGAATAACTGTCGTTATCGGCCCAGACGGTCACAGATTTTGTATCATAGAGCTTCGCTTCCTTTAGGGTGCTATTGGCCCGATATGAAACGTTCACATAGTTGGTCGAGTTCAAGGCTTTACCAATTGGGGTATTGGTGCTCCAAGTGACGAACCACTGACCGTAATATCCACAATCTTTGGTGGAACTCTCGTTTATTGAACCACTATAGTTGTCATCGAGTGAAGCCGAACTGTACCACCTGTGGGTTGGACTCGAGGCAGTAGAGGTCTGAGTAAAATTATAGTCCCCTTGGTCGTCAATCCACACGTTCTGTTCGTTGCCATCATAGATCTTGCCGGTTGTATTGGATAACGCCACTCCACCGAAGTCATAATCCACGGTTACATAATTGCTCGTGGTCATGGCCTGACCGGTTAATGTTGTGGCCTGAAGGGTCACGTTCCACTGCTCGTAGTAGGTACAATCTATCGAAGCATCGCTGAATACCATATTCGTAAACTGTGCATCCAATAGATTAGAACTGTACCACCGGCGGGTCTCGTTCGAACCAGTCGATTTTGAATCATAACTATACGTACCTCCGTCGTCCACCCATACCGTTCTAGAAAGTCCTTCGTATATCGAACCTGTTACGTTGTCAGTTCCTCCCCAGTCGTACGAAACCGTCGTATGATTAGTCTGGTTCAGACCATCATGATTGGCCAGCGAGGACACGCTGTACGTCACCTTCCACTGCTCGTAGTAGGTACAGGTTATAGTCCCGTCGGATGTAACAGAACCAGTGTAAACTGGATCTACCATCGATGAGCTGTACCATCTGTGTGTTGAAGTAGAACCCGTCGAAAGTCGAGTATAGTTGTAAGACTCGTTGTCGTTCACCCAGACCGTTCTGGTCTGAGCGTCGTAAAGGGGCTGAGTCAGGTTCGTACTTGAGCCCCATGAATACGTAATTCTTGTATGGTTCGTCGCGTTCAGAACATGACTGCCTGCTGTAGAAACTGAAAACGTGGTCTGCCACTGCTCGTAATAAGCGCAGTCTATGGTGGTACTTCCCGTTATAACTCCAGAGTGAGATGGATCTATCAAACTGGAACTGTACCACCTGTGAGAGGCCGTAGAGCCAGTTGACGTGTGTGAATAGGTATAACCCCCCTCATCATCCACCCAAACGGTCTGTGCATATCCGTCATAGATCATCCCACTCGTGTTCGCTGATGGTGTTCCTCCAAAATCATACTGAGCATCAACATTATTACTCGAATTCAAGGCCTCGTCTGTCATCGTCGTCGCTTCAAGGGTCACGTTCCACTGCTCGTAGTAGGTACAATCTATCGAAGTATCGCTGTATATCGTATCAGTAAAGTCCGGGTCCATACCGCCCGATGAATACCATCTGTGCGTTGCGCTTGACCCGGTAGATGTGGATTCATAACTATACATACCTCCGTCGTCAATCCATACCGTTCTAGAAAGTCCTTCGTATATCGAACCTGTCACGTTGTCAGTTCCTCCCCAGTCGTACGAAACCGTTGTATGATTAGTCTGGTTCAGGCCGTCATGATTGGCCAGCGAGGACACGCTGTACGTCACCTTCCACTGCTCGTAGTATGTACAGGTTATAGTCCCATCAGATGTAACAGAACCAGTGTAAACTGGATCTACCATCGATGAGCTGTACCATCTGTGTGTTGAAGTAGAACCCGTCGAAAGTCGAGTATAGTTGTAAGACTCGTTGTCGTTCACCCAGACCGTTCTGGTCTGAGCGTCGTAAAGGGGCTGAGTCAGGTTCGTACTTGAGCCCCATGAATACGTAATTCTTGTATGGTTCGTCGCGTTCAGAACATGACTGCCTGCTGTAGAAACTGAAAACG
This sequence comes from uncultured Thermoplasmata archaeon, assembly GCA_964394465.1. GTDB lineage: Archaea > Thermoplasmatota > Thermoplasmata > Halarchaeoplasmatales > Halarchaeoplasmataceae > CAYMXS01. The sequence continues at coordinate 114,599 of CAYMXS010000002.1, forward strand.
TGGTCTGCCACTGCTCGTAATAAGCGCAGTCTATGGTGGTACTTCCCGTTATAACTCCAGAGTGAGATGGATCTATCAAACTGGAACTGTACCACCTGTGAGAGGCCGTAGAGCCAGTTGACGTGTGTGAATAGGTATAACCCCCCTCATCATCCACCCAAACGGTCTGTGCATATCCGTCATAGATCATCCCACTCGTGTTCGCTGATGGTGTTCCTCCAAAATCATACTGAGCATCAACATTATTACTCGAATTCAAGGCCTCGTCTGTCATCGTCGTCGCTTCAAGGGTCACGTTCCACTGCTCGTAGTAGGTACAATCTATCGAAGTATCGCTGTATATCGTATCAGTAAAGTCCGGGTCCATACCGCCCGATGAATACCATCTGTGCGTTGCGCTTGACCCGGTAGATGTGGATTCATAACTATACATACCTCCGTCGTCAATCCATACCGTTCTAGAAAGTCCTTCGTATATCGAACCTGTCACGTTGTCAGTTCCTCCCCAGTCGTACGAAACCGTTGTATGATTAGTCTGGTTCAGGCCGTCATGATTGGCCAGCGAGGACACGCTGTACGTCACCTTCCACTGCTCGTAGTATGTACAGGTTATAGTCCCGTCGGATGTAACAGAATCGCTGAAATCGGGGTCCATGATAAAGGAACTGTACCACCTGTGCGAGGCCGTAGAGCCAGTCGACCGGTGTGTGAAGTTGTAGACGCCGTTTTGATCGACCCACACACTCCTTGTCTGACCCTCATAGATAGGTCCGGTGGTATTGGTGCTTGAAACCCAGTTGTAACTGACCCTGGTGTAATTAGTTTGATTGAGGGCATGTGAACCAGAGGTGGATGCCTGAAAAGTCGTCCACCACTGCTCGTGATAGTTACAAACCTTGTTCTTGGATGTATTTTCATCTATAGTGCCGTTGAAATCACTGCTCACGGAACTTGATGTGTACCAGCGGTGGGTTGAATCTGACCCGCTTGATGTGTGGGTGTAATTGTAATATCCTTCGTCGTCGATCCAGATATCCTGCTTATGGCCGTCATAGATCTTTGACGTGATATTAGAACCAGTTACACCCCCAAAATCATACAGGACCGTGACATAGTTCGATGAATTCAAATCCTGGCCCGTAACAGTGTTGGCCTGAAGTGTGACGTTCCACTGCTCGTGGTATTCCGCTGCGATAGAAGTCGAATCTATATGATCATCCCACTGTCTCGGATGGTTGTACCAGCGGTGTGTTTCATTGGAGAGTTGGCTGGTAGATGAATAATGATAGGAAGAGTTATCCGCCCATCTAGTCTTGGATTCGGTATCCCATATATCTATCATACTTTCGGTTCCAGTGTCCCTATAAGTGACATTCGCGTGATTCGTAGCATTGAGACTCTTCCCCGTGGCTGTAATGACATCCCACGTGACGTTCCACTGTTCATAGTATACTCCTGTTACCGTCTCCGATGTGGTCAAGATGGTAGCGGAGAGGGGGCTTGGATTGTACCAGCGATGATTAGAATTAGAGCCAGTAGATGAGGTAAGGTATGCATAGCCGGACTCGTTGTCGACCCATCTACTGTAACTCTGTCCGTCGTAGGGATAGACCTGCTGACTAGAGGTTCCATTAGCCGTGTAATTTACCACCGCCGTGTTTGAGGAAGAAAGAGGGGTACCAGAAGTTACGGTACTTGCCTCAAACTCCATCCAGTACTGCTCGTAGTAATATATTTCAAATGTACTTCCGTCGTCGCCTATAGTGATTATGTCCTCCGGTGCATCGGGATTTGCACTTTCCCTCCTTATCCATCGATGTCCAGATGATAGATTAGAGCCGTGAGTTGTCTTATTGAAACAGTATAAAGCACCGGTATGTATACTCAAACTCAGCTGCATCCCGTCGTATAGCCAGTAGTCCTGAGACGTGTTGAATGGTTTGAACTTGATTGAATTGGACGTGTTCAGGTTTTGACCGCTGATCGTGGTCACATCGAAGGTTATATCCACGAATTTGGCCTCGAGGGATACATCGTCTATGTAGAACTTGGGCTGATCGGCCTCATCAGTGATAAACCTAAAGCTATCCACAGTGGACTGATTGTGATAGAAGCCAAAGTCTGAGGCCTGGGAAGTGGAGTTCACGTAGACGTCGTAAGTGTTGTTATTGCAGTCTAGGTGTACCACGATATTATACCAGTTGTCAGAAACCAAATCTCTAGCCCAATTATAACTCTCAGATGAGCCGTCCCAGACCCTAAGCCATCTCGAGTCGGAATTGGAATCGTAAATGAATTTCAAGATCCCGGCCGTGTTGTTTCCCTTTGGGTTATCGCTGTTGTTTATATACAGAGTAAAGTTATGCTTCTTGTTAGCCGGTCTCAAATTGAAAGAATAATTTATATTCCCATAATTCTTCGTGGCGTTCCATCCAAGCATCTCCCTCCCGTTGGAACTGCTGTCGTTTACGTAGGCGCTGTAGGTACCATTGGAGGAGTGGTCAGACGTCGTTGTGACATTTGAAGTGTGGTCCCAGCCGTCAAGATCGTTGTCTTCAAAATCATCGGCCCAGACTTGATTGGTCGTGACGGACAGAGGTTCTTGAGCCAAGTTTCTTTTCTCTCCACTTACTTCAAACCTTGGACCCCTACTCAGCGGTCTTCTATCATGGCTTTCCTCCCGGACTGGAGGCCCGTACACTCTAGGTTCATCATAGCGCCCATGGCGTGCAGAATTGGCCTCGGTGTCAGCAACTTCAATACTAGAATTTTTTTCCGCCTCGTCCGTATCCATTAGGACCGGTCTATTTGGGGAATCTACTTTTCTCATGGGAGTAAACTCATCTCCATCATCTTGGTTGATCTCCTTTGACTTTTGCTCTAGTCCAGATGTTTTAGAACTATTATCCCCTACATCGGGGTCAACGTTTTCAGTAGGATGGTCAATGGAGTTCTTTTCATCAGTCTTTCCCTGTGATATCTCCTCAACTGGCGATGAACCAACGCTGTAAGCCAGGTTACTGCCCACCAGGAAAAATATTACCAGCACAACAACCACTCTTATCTTCTCTAAAGACACAAAATTCCACCTCGTAAGATGCTCGGATAAATACAGTCGATGTTTAAACCTCGGTTTTATAATCTGTTGGCATCTTTAAATAATTTTCTGATTTTTGAGAGATATTAGATTATTGGGAACGAAAAATTACCTATTAGGGGTATAAGACCCAAACATTTAAGCACCGGTATACCGATTTATCATATCGATGGACCAGGATAAACTCCGTGACTGTATACAGGAGTCCAAAGAGGGTGCTTACATGGACATGACCGTTTCTCCAGACTCTAAGAGCTCGGAGATCGATGGCATAAACCAGTGGAGAGATAGAGTTGAGGTGAGTATAGCCAAAAGAGCGGAGAGCGGAAAGGCTAACAAAGCACTGGTCACCTTTTTATCCAACATACTTAAAAAGGAGAACATTCAGATAGTCAAGGGCAAGAGATCAAAGCACAAAAGAGTGTTCGTACCGAATTCATCTAAAGATGAGATAGTGAATGCATTGAGGGACCTCTAAAAAGAGAAGTGTTTATCATGAGATTAGAAGAGGAACTCGAGGGCGTGGAAAACGTCCTGACGGATATAAAAGGGGAAGAGGAAGAAGCAGCAATTCTGGTGGAGGGGAAAAAGGACGTCGAAGCCCTGGAGGAGATGGGGATAAATCGAGATATAATCAAGGTGAAGAGAGGAGAAAGGATCTATCGAATCATAGAAAAGCTGAGAGGGAGATATGAAAAATTGATAATACTGACGGACTGGGATAAGACCGGTGGAAGGTTATCCCAGAGGATCAAGATGGCCTGCAAATCCAACGTCATAGACTTCGATCTAAAATATAGGGAAAGGCTGATCAAATTCTTGAAAAAGGAAGTGAAGGACGTAGAGAGCATACCGTCTTTCCTCAAAAGAGCGAGGAGGATCCTAGAGGACCCATATAGCTCGAGAGAGAACAGATGATTGAGATTAAAAGAGGAAAATATTAAATTCTATAATCTCATAAGGGTCCGGATTCATAATGAGCCGAGTAAAAGTTATCAAGGACGTAGCTGATTTCGTACCCATACTTCGTGCCGTCAGTACACCCATCAAGAAGGAGGTGTACACGGACCTAGCCGAGGGATGGATGACCGAGGAGGAGATAGAAGAGAACTACGGGGAAGAAGGAAAGAAGGCCCTACAGCTCTTCGACAGGATGAAGCTCGTTGAAACAAGATGGCAGCACACTGGCAGGGAAACAAGGAAGGCCTATCACACCTATTATTCTTCAGTTCATATCGACGCTTCCTCACCTATAAAGGAGATAAGCGATGTCTTATACGCGGCGATGCTGGACGAGGACAAATTCGAGGAACTCGAAGAAAGTATCTTGGAGTCTGTTAAAGAGGGGGAAAACTTTGCGAACGATATAAGTGATGAATTAGGGATAAGCACCACGACCTTGAAGAGTTTGGTCAAACGGTCCGTTAAGTTGAATTATAAAGGCCATAGGATACAAAAAACCGAGGAACCTGGATGAAAGTAAAAGGATCGAGCTGAGAGGTGAAATATAATGGATATAGATGATTTCTTTATCGAATTTTCAACCGGTACCTGCGCTTTCCTGGGTGGTGTGGCAGCTATACTGACCGGTACCTTCTTGATATACAATGTATTGCCCCTTGTCGGTACAGAACACACGGATATATTTTTCTACTCAATGGGGGCCTTGGTACTCGGTATATTCTCTCCTCTGTTGTTCTACTTGTCCGACCTGGCAGACATACCAGATGCCATAGGGAAAATCTCCTCCGGCTCCGCTCTGACTGTGTTGATAGTCATCGTTTATCATGTCGGCCGGACCCAAGATTTGGGGAAATGGGGATTTCCGCTGCCCGAGATTATATTGTCCGGTCTCCTTGGACTCATGACATCCCTTCTCTTCACAAGAGGCGTGATCGTACCGACCTTGACAGAGGAACCCCTAGGAGAGAGCGGCTGGGAACTAGAAGAGGGGGAAGAGTTCGAGGAAGATGATTTCGAGGAAGAAGAATTTGAAGATGAGTCCATCGAAGATGAGGAGTTCGAAGAGGACTCTGAGAAGTTCCCAGAAGAGGAAAATGAACCCTGGTGAGCCGATTGGTCAGCGTGCTTAGATTGGGACATCGGCCTCAAAGAGACCAGAGGATGACCACCCATGTGGGACTCACGGCAAGGGCCTTCGGAGCGGATAGTTTTTTCATACCTAACGAGGACAAAAAGATATTCAAGACACTGAAAGATGTTACCGAAAGGTTCGGTGGAGATTTCGAAGTCAAAGAGAAAAAGGACTGGAAAGAACTGGTAAAGACCTGGTCCGGTACCGTGATACATCTGACCATGTACGGCCAGTCCATCGATACTTTCTTTTCTAAAAACGAAGATCTCGAGGATCCATTGATAATTGTCGGGGCGGAGAAGGTCCCCAAAGATGTATACGATATCGCGGATCATAACGTGGCGGTAGGTAGCGAACCACATTCAGAGGTGGCCGCATTGGCGGTGTTCCTAGACAGGTACAACGGGAGAGAACTACCAAAATTGAGAAAAGGAGATATATCAGTGCTAGCGTCAGAAAGGGACAAGAGGGTCATCGATAACTCAAAGATACCAAATGCTGAGACGTGCTTCAAATTCGCCAAAGAGAATGGTATGGACGAAGGGTTACTCCAGCACACCATGAGTGTCCTTCAAAGAACCCTTGAACTTCACGAAAAACACGGTGGAGATCTCCAATTATTGATCGCTGGTGCATTACTTCACGACATAGGAAGGACAAGATCACATGGAGTAGACCACGGTGTTTTAGGTGGCGATATGATAAGAGATGAAGGTTGGGAGGAAGAACTGGCCCGTATAGTGGAGTGTCATGTTGGAGGAGGCCTCACAAGGGAGGAAGCTGAAGAATTGGATATACCAACAAAAGATTATCTACCAGAAACGGTAGAGGAGAAGATCGTCTGTCACGCTGATAATACTGCAGGTGGAGAAGAACGATTTCAAGGCCTGATACAGAGAGTGGAGGAGGATGGAAATCAAAAAAGCGCAGCACGGATGAGAAGGCTGGCAGAAGAATTCGAAGATGATTTATAGTACAAATTAGATAACGTAGCGGTGATATTTTGTCGATGAATCAACCCAATAGGGGACCTAGAGGACAATCTCAGTCCGTTCCACACCCACCCCTGCCCGATCAGTTAAGAAGAAACAACTTCAAGATAAGACAAAAGGTCCTTTCTATAGGAAATAAATACTATATGGAGGACGAGATGGATAATCTCGTTGGATTCTGCAAACAGAAGGTTTTCAAACTTAAGGAAGATATCAGGATCTACCAGAGTAAGGATATGAATAGAGAGGTATTCAGGATCAAGCAGAAAAATATCCTGGATTTCAGCGGTACCTTCGAAGTGATCGATTCCATGACGAATCAGACCATCGGTTTCTTGAAAAGAAAGGGCTTCAAGTCCATGATAAAGGACGAATGGATACTGATGGATCCACAAAAGAGGGAGATAGGACGGGTCAAGGAAGACTCCACTTTTATGGCTCTGATGAGAAGATACATCTTGAGCATTATACCGTACAAGTACAAGATATACCATCAAGGAACCCATATAGGGAACCTGAACGAGAAATTCACCTTCGTTCGTGACATCTACAATCTCAACATCTTCAATGATCCTGATTTCAAGATAGACAGAAGGATGCTGCTTTCCATATCCATTTGTCTAGATGCAATAGAAGGTGAGTAGATAGAATCGATCTCAGTCCCAACTAGGGATTTACCAGCATATATATTCTCAAGTTTGATTATAGTTGGTATGATCGATGATTTAAAATAATACATCGTCAGAATAATTAAAAATGAAAGAGTTTTAGAGGTATCACTCTTCTTCGTCTATATCTAGGTCTTCATCCTCCTTCTTCTTGCCTGTCACTTCCTCGATGTCCTTCTCTAGTTCATCCAAAATCTTTCCAATCTCATCAGTATCAGTTTCTTCCTTCTCCTCCTCAACGGTTGTACCAGTTGTAGCAGATGGGGTCTCTATTTCCTCTTCCAAGGTGCTTTCCTCGGGTTCGGAGACCTCTTCCTCAGATTCGAGCTCCTCAAATATATCTCCTGATTCTTCTGGTCCTTCCTCGACCTTTTCTTTTTCTTCTTCCTCAGATCCTCCCGCTGCACCATAGGTGCCTGCCATACCGGGTGTGGCCGCTGGTACTCCTTCTTCCGTTGGTTCCCCAGGCTCCTCTTCACTCGGTGGCGGGGGAGTCTTCTCCTGTTCCTGCGGTGCTGGAGGTGTCTCTTTTTCGGGGGCTGCTTCCTGAGTTCTACCTCCTGACGAGGGTTGTTCTCTCGGCTGTCCCATCCCGGCACCTGATCCAACTGGTGCCTCTTCGGGTTCCTCTCTTTTTCTAGTGAAAACCAGCAGTATTATCAGTATTACAAGTATGACTATGGCCAAGAGTATGTAGGGGAGGTAGTCCATGATCTGGAATCCCTTTGAGGGCCCCCCTCCAGGGCCACCAGCCTTTTCCACGTTTACCTGGAAAGTATCCTGAGCTGTGTTTCCGCCTTCATCCGTAACTTCAAGGGTAACAGTGTAATTACCAGGCTCCTCGAAGGTGAAAGATGCAGTGGAGCCGTGCAGTACCTTGGTAGTTCCCTCGTATTCAAACGTCCACGTGTAGTTGACTATACCAACGTTATCGGTCGAGCCATCGCCCTCGAAGGTCACCTCTTCGTCCACCTCAACGGTCTTGTCATCCCCGGCATCGGCCTGAGGTGCTGTAGTATCCTCTACCCTCACGGTGATAGAATCTGTATCATAATTGCCTCCGCCGTCGGTGACGTTCAAAGTTGCGTTGTAAACACCTGGCGAGGAGAAGGTATACTGTACGGTCTCACCCGTTCTAGTCTCCTCTCCATCGAATGTCCATTCAAAGCTCACGATACCGACATCATCGGAAGAGCCAGAACCGTCGAAGGTCACCTCTTCGTCCACCTCGACGGTCTTATCGCTTCCAGCGTTGGCCTCAGGGGGGTTCTGATCGGTTGAAATCGTGGTGAACGTATACCAGTTTCTCGTCATATCGTTACCGTCTGTGGCAGTGACGGTGACACGATACTGAGTTATGTAGTCTAGACCAGAGACCTGAAGTGTTTTCGTTCCTGCAGTCGTTTCGTTACCTCCGGCAGAATCACCGTTGCTGCATTCTATGGTCCAATTGAAAGTATCTTCTTCTGGGTCCTCAATATAAACGCTCCAGGTGAAAGAGAGTTCAACTCCCGTGCTCCCGTTCTCTGGATCTTCATTCGAGAAGGTGGGTCCGTAATTTTCAACCGTGGTGACCTGAGTCTCTACACCTGTACCCCACACCTTGTCGCTGGCGTTCCAACTCCATGCCTTGTAATAATAGGTCGTGCCCATGTCCAGATCAGTATGTGTGACTCCCTCGGCGGTGCCGTTATAGAGAATGTTCTGATCACCTCGACTCCAGGAACCTAAAGGAGAAGTACTCCATTCTACGTAGGTCGAGTCCGTCTTCGAGCCGTCCGACCAAGTTAGGTTGATAGTATGCCTGTCCTCTGCCATACCTGAAAAGCCGGAGGGTGCACCAGGTGTGTAGGCTTGCCTGGCCGTGAATACGTACCAATCTCTCGTGTGATTATAGCCGTCCGTAACGTTTACCCAGACAGTGTATTGCGTCCCGTATTCCAATCCTGAGACCTCCAAGGAGTAGGTGCCGTTGCCAACGCTACTACCGCTCGTTGTAGCTCCGCTGTCACACTCTATGGTGTAGTCCATGTTATCTCCTTCTTGGTCCTCTATGGCTACACTCCATGTGAAACTCAGATTGAGACCTGTAGTTCCATTCTCAGGCGTTTCATCCGAAAGAGCCGGTAAATGATTCTCCTCTGTCATGGCGTTGGCCTCTACGCCGCTGCTCCACACGTTGTAGGTTGCGTTGAAGCTCCAGGCCTTGTAGTAGTATGTCGTACCCACATCCAGGCCGGAATGAGTGAATGATTCATCGCTTCCATTGTAGAGCTGAGTGTGGTCGCCTCTACTCCAAGAACCATCCGAGGTCGAGCTCCATTCCACATAGGTGGATTGGGCACTCCCGTTCATGACCCAGGATATCACATTTTCATGCCTGCCCGTGGATACTGCTGTGAACTCCGTCGGTGGGTCAGGCTCAGTAGGTCCTCGAGTTGTGAACGTATACCAAGCGCCATTATCATCATACTGATCAGAGGCGTTCACCCACACCTTGTATTGTGTGTTGTACTCCAATCCGTCTATAGTCAGGTTCTTCCAACCACTGGTTGAGCTCACTTCCGAGGAGGAGTTACCGTTACTACATTCTATAGACCACTGGAAAAGGTCGTTCTCCGGGTCCTCTACAAGGACTGACCAGTTGAAAGATAGCTCTACACCAGTGGTTCCGTTGGTCGGGTCGACCGCATTGAATTGAGGCGCCGTATTTGTGTCGGTTGTAGCCTGAGAGGTGACGTTTCCGATAGAAAAGACATGGTCCGTTTCGTTCCAGCTCCATGCCTTGAAACTGTACTGCTCGTCAGGTGACAGGCCGGTAAGGGTCGTCGAGGTGCCGGTCCCGTTGTACAGCATATCCCCATCGGACCTATCTGTTGGAGGCGTATCCCCCGCTTTGTACATTATATAGGTCCTATCGGCATCGGTAGCTTGCGTCCAAGTCAAAGAGATCCTGGTCCTATTATCAGGGGAGGCAACGAAATCCGACGGTGCATCCGGGACATACTCATCTCTAGTGGTGAAAACAAACCAAGACCCAGAAGAACTGTAACCGTCCGTTGCTTCCACGGATACCGTATAAGTAGTATTGTAATCCAATCCAGTTATGGATAGTGATTTCGTACCGTTTCCGTCCCCCACGGCAGAATTGGTATCGCCGTTACTACAATTTATCCACCAATCAAGATCATCGCCATCCGGATCTTCTATCTGGATAGACCAGGTGAGAGAGAGATTCAATCCAGATGTTTGATTTGCAGGGTCAGGGTTGGATAACATCGGAGCTGAATTGGTCAGAGTGAATTCATACGCTACTGCTCCGTCGCTCCAGTTGTTCCCTGTCTGGTTCCAGCTCCACGCCTTGAAACTGTACTGCTGGCCTGGAGATAAATCGCCCTGTTCAGCCAGGGTGCCGGAGCCATTGTAAACCAGTGTTCCTTCATTTCTATCGGCAGGAGGCGTATCCCCCTCCAGATATCTCACATGGGTCTGATCTGTGTTAACTCCGATATCCCAGCTCAGCTGTATAGCTGTCCTGTTCAAAGCTGTAGCTGTGAAATTGGCCGGGATGCTGGGTTCGTTTACCCCTCTAGTAGTGAAGGTGTACCATTCTTTGACCGAATCGAATCCATCGGAGACGTTCACCCAAACTGTGTATTGAGTGGAATAGTTCAGGTTTGAAAGTGACAGATATTTGGTTCCACCCGGATCCAGAGATTGAGCGCTTGAGTTCCCATCACTGCATTCTATGGACCAATTCAACTGGTCGCCGTCCGCATCCGATATATCTATGTGCCAGTCGAAAGAAGTGTCAAGGCTTCCCGTACCATTAGCAGGAGTCTCATCGGAAAGAATTGGAGGATCATTTGCAGCTGTCGTTGCGTTATCTTTCACTCCTGAGGAACTCCATTCGTTATCCGTCGAGTTCCAGCTCCAAGCCTTGTAGTAATACGTGGTTCCTTCATTCAGACCTGTATGGGGAAATGATTCTCCAGAGCCATTGTAGATCGAGGTGTGTTCTCCTCTAACCCAATTGCTATCCGCCGAAGCACTGTACTCTATGTATGTGGTATCTGCAAGAGGGTCCCTTGTCCAGGTAAGGTCTATACTGGTCCTACCACCGGAACTAGCGGCGAAATTCGATGGTGGTGCCGGGACGAATTCACCCCTTGTGGTGAAGGTGTATTGTTCCCTGGTCCAGTTCGTCCCGTCGGTCGCGTTAACCCAGACCTGGAAAGTTGTAGAATAATCCAAGCCTGAAAGGCTGAGGCTCTTGGTTCCGTTGTCGGCACCGGTAGAGCTGTTGGATGCCCCGTTGCTACATTCTATGGACCAGTTGAAAGGCTCTCCTTCCGGTTCGATTATATTCACAGACCAATCCAAGGACAATGGTATTCCAGTAGAGCCGTCCCCAGGATTCGGATTGAATATATGTGGAGCAAGATTGGAAGTGGTTTCGTTTGAGAAGTGGAAAGAAGTGGAAAGATTGTTTGAATCCGCTGTAACATTCGGGTTGGCACAAACATAGGTTCCGTTGGGTCCCTCTACTGGAGTAGAAACGTTGTAAGTGGTGTTACAGTCCATCCATCTCTGCCTCGGCGAAACATCGTCGTATATGGGAAGGCTGTGGTGTACGCCTTCGTCCATCCAGTAAAGGGTCGAACTGTAGGTGGAGTTCAGTTTACCGCCCGATGTAGAGGCGGAAACATTCCACTGATGATAATAGTCCACGGTTATCTGATGAGTGCCGTCGTTGGCGTTAACCACGTACGAATCAGTGGTCGTTGTCCATCTCTCATCGGGACTCACCTCCTCTTCGTTGAATTCTGCAGTGGAACCACAATCGGTCCAATGAGTTCCATAACCTTGATTCGTGTATGTCGTACCAAGAGATGTGTAATTCATATCCAAAGCGTAGGTGTGGCCTCCAGTTGTTTTTACATCCGGGTTATAGGTCATGTTATCCTGATGATAGTAGCTCTCCACCCAATCGCTGTTGCCCGAACCCACGCTCTTGGTATATGTACCTCCGGAACTGTGCACGAACCTCTCGTCTGGCCCGGTACCTCCGGCGGCCCCTTCCCACGTCACGTCCGTACCCGTGTCCAACCACCTATCTCGAGAGCCTGAAGTAGAGGCGTTCGCTACGAAGACAGATCCCGGAGTACCCAAAGATGTGTAATCTATCTGGACAGGATCTTCAAACGCATGACAAGAGTTCACGACAGAGGCTCCTATCGTCTTGTTGAACTGATCGTAGTATATCTCGGTGATGTCATCAGAGGCGTTCACCTCTCCGCTTCTAGGTGCGGGATTGAACCACCTGTGGCTTCCGCCCGAGCTGGACGATTCAGAAGGATAAGCCCAGTCCTGATCCCCATCCGTATCAACGGCTTCGTCGTCTACCCAGACCTGGTCCGGAACGCCGTCATATATCTCGGCTGTTGAGTTACCAAGGGAGTTATCGCAGAAATCGTACTGAACGGTCACACCGTTGCCGCTGGTCAGATCGTTTGGACCAACGGTATCGGCCCTGAAAGTGACTTCCCACTGTTCAAAATAACTCTCGTTGACGGTGGAACCGTCGAAGATCCCGCTGTATGGAACTGGGTTGTACCACCTCTGACCCGTGTTTTCCACGACGTGCGTGAACGAATAGGTAGAACCGTCGTCGACCCAAACGTTGCTTTGACTGCTGTCCCAGATGTTCACGTTCTCTGAACTGCCGTTTGCCTGATAACTGACAACGGCATAGTGGGTAGAATCTAAAGTCTCCGAGCCCCGTGTCGTTGTCTTGAAGGTCGGAGAGCCTCTATACTGATGATAGTAATCTAATGTCCAGTTCTGTCCTCCCGAACCAACCGAAGGTCTCTCAGGGTCGGAGTATCCATCAGCTATATGCCATCTCTCGTCTGTAGCTCCAGAAGAGACAGAATTCGGCCAGTCGATGCTCTGACCACAATCTGTCCAGGTCCATGATGAAGCGGTCTTTTGGTTTCCGCCTATAGAGAGCGTAGTCGGCTCTCCCAGCGAGGTGTATTGTACGCTCAGATCGCCCGGGAAGTCATCAGCGCTATCATCCCAGTTGGCAACATTGACTCCTATGATATTATCGTACTGATGGTAATACCTCTTGATCCATGAATTTCCTCCTGAACTCACCGTCTCGGTATCGGTCTCATCATCGTCGAGATAGAAACGCTCGTTTCCAGAGACTATTGATGTACCCCAAATAATCCCGTTCCCACAGTCCGACCAGATCGATGTGCTTTCAGAGGAGGTTTGATTACCGAGTGTGACTGATGTGGAGCCACCGAAGGCGGTATAGGTTATGCTTACATCCTCTATGAACGTGTCAGAGCACCCGGCTACCTGGACTCCGACCGTGTTGTTCCACTGGTGGTAGTAGGTTTCAACCCAGTTGTTTTGACCAGAAGTGACTATTACCGAGTGAGCGCCACCTGAGGAATGGATGGAGCGTTCATAAGCTCCCGTTCCACTTGCTCCTACACTCCAATTTATCCTTCTATTATGATCCGTCCACCGACTTATAGACTCGCTGTAAGCCTGATCACCTAGGTATATCTCCTTATGAGAGCCAAACTGGGTATAGTTTAGATTCACATCGCCCGTAAACGTATCACAGCTGTTAGCAACTTGGACTCCAAAGGTGTTATTCCATTGCTCGTAGTAATAAACCTCTATTCTCTTACCGTCGTCATCTACCGATATGAAACCCTCAGGAGGATCCGGATTAGCTGAATCCAATCTGATCCATCGTTGAGCTGCTGATGTGTTAGAACTGTTAGTTGTCTTACTAAAGGTGTACCAACTGCCTGTATGTAATGTAAAATTAAGATAATAACTACTATCATAGAGCCAATAACCGCTAGAGGAGTTTTCCTCTGTGAAATAGATAGCATTGGAAGAATCTAACGGATCACCAGGCCATCTAGTTGTGACCTCAAATTCCACATTGATGTATTCTGCATAAACAGTTACATCGTCCACGAATAACCGAGGGGTCTCGTCATCATCAGTCACGAACTGAATTCCGTCAACAGTGGTTTGATTGTATCTAAAACCGAAATCATCTGCTTCTTTAACAGAATCTATATAGACATCATAGCTATTAGTTCTACAATTTAGTGTAACATTAACGTGATACCAGGTATCGGCCATGTACGATTTCAAAGATGTGTGACTTCCTCCTCCGAGCCCGTTACCGTTGCCATCCCAGGCGTATATAAACCCATTATTGTAAAACATTACTACTCCTGCGGTGTACTGACTTGAATTAGGATTATCGTTGTTACCTAGATAGATTCGAAAGGTCTGGCTCGTAGAATCTGGTCTGACATAGGTACTCCATGTCATGTTTTCATATCTATCAACGAATCCGATATATAGCGCGTCGGTATTTGAATCCGTATCATCCAACTCGGCACTGTAGGAACCAGAATGGCTTTGAGCCGTGGTTGTACTTACCGTACCCGAAGAACCCCAAGGATCCAAAGTGCCATCCTCGAAACCATCGGACCAAATTTGTAAAGACTGAACAGAATTTATATTCTGACGAGGAGAATTAGCTTTTATTTGTTTATTGGAAGAACGGTCTTTTTCCAGCTGAGAAGCCAAATTTTCTGAATATCCACTCTCCCGAGAAGAGTTGGGTATTCTCTCCTCTTTCGTCTGAGTTTCCTTATACTTCCTGGGTTTTTCTACATAGCCTCTCTTTTTATCGTTTGTATCTAGGTCAGAATAAGATTTTTTTCCGGAAGAATCTTTCTCCACCCGTATCTGTTCAGCCTCCTTCGAGGGACTTAACTCATCCTCCACTTTTTGATCGGTAGTATCTCGATTTTGGTCCTTATTTCTCTTGGGAGTCTCTTTTTCTCTTGTTTCCTTCCCTTTATTTAACCGTTTACTTTCGCCCTCATCAACGGATGAACTACAGACTTTATTTTTTCCACAGCCTTTATCCTCATCCTCAGTGGACCCTTGCTCAGACTTCTTTCTTCGCCCTTTTTTTTCAGCATCTTGAAGCCTTTCATCTTGTCCAGTGGTGCCATCGGCAAGAAAAATCGGGGTCAAACTGCTCAACAATAAAATTAATACGACCGCAACAGCGATTTTTTTATAACTTTGAGAATACATATGGTTAGGCCTCCTTGCTTTTTTATTATTTGCTGGCAGGTTTAAATAATTTTCTAACGGTTTATCATCACTGTATTGTCTGCAAAAAATTTCGTCAAGATTTAAGTAGTGATGATGATAAT
>CAYMXS010000003.1:0-4869 GCA_964394465.1 uncultured Thermoplasmata archaeon
TATTTTTCCACTATGAAAGTTCTCCTTTCCCTCTGACAGGGTTCGAGAAAAACATAGGAATAATTTAAAGTACCTCACTCCTAATCCGGTCCCATGACCGTCCGATTGAGTGGTGAAGGACTCACCGTCGAGGAAGTCTACAGAGTTGCTCGTGATGAAGAAAGCGTAGATATCGACGAGACCTGTCTGGAAGGCCTGAAGAAGTCCAGGGAAGTGGTCGAAGAAAGCATCGATTCCGGCCGAGTTGTTTATGGTGTCAACACCGGTTTCGGAGACCTGGCCAATGTAAGGATAAGCGAGGATAAGATCGAGGCGCTCCAGGAAAACCTGGTGAAGAGCCACGCATCAGGAGTCGGAGAGCCCCTGGATAAAGACGTTGTCAGAGCCACCATGCTGTTGAGAGCGAACACGCTCCTCAAGGGCTACAGCGGCGTGAGATTGAAGCTTATACGGACCCTGATAGATATGCTGAACGAGCGTGTGCATCCAGTCATACCATGCAAGGGCAGCGTGGGGGCCTCTGGAGATCTTGCTCCTCTAGCTCATATGTCGTTGGTCATTATAGGTGAGGGCGAAGCCGAGTATGAAGGAGAAGAGATGAAAGGAAAGGAAGCTATGGAAAGAACCGGCATAGAGACCCTTACGCTCCAGGCTAAAGAAGGTCTAGCTCTGCTGAACGGTACCCAGGTCATGACCGCGATAGGTTCTCTGGCTGTAAAAGACGCCGAACGTCTTATGAAGGCAGCCCAGATCGCCGGCGGGATGAGCTTAGAGGCACTGATGGGCACCGACGTGGTCTTCGACGAGAGGATACACGAAGCCAGACCTCATCCCGGACAGAGGCATTGCGCCTCTAACCTAAGATGTTTGACTAAGGACAGCGAGATCATCGCATCCCATAAAGACTGCGATAAGGTCCAGGACCCATACACCCTGAGATGCATGCCCCAGGTCTACGGTGCCACTCTTGACGCCCTGGATCACGTAAGAGATGTTCTAGAGACGGAGATGAATTCGGCAACCGACAACCCTCTGGTCTTCAGTAACGGCGACGTTATATCGGGCGGTAACTTCCACGGCCAACCGGTCGCTCTGGCCATGGACTACTTTACAACCGCTGTTTCCGAGGTCGGGGATATCTCCGAGAGGACAACTAATAAGTTGATGTATGAGGAGGAGAGTGGGCTGCCACGCTTCTTGACCGAGGAAGGCGGCCTAAACTCTGGCTTCATGATCGCGCAGTACACCGCAGCTTCCTTGGTCTCGGAGGATAAAGTGTTATCGCATCCGGCCTCTTCAGACTCCATACCGACATCGGCCGGTCAGGAGGATCACGTGAGCATGGGCACGATCTCGGCGAGACAGGCCTTTGAGGTCTTACAGAACGTCGAGTACGTCGTGGCGATTGAACTTTTATCGGCGGCCCAGGGCCTCGAATATCATGACCTGGAACCTGGTAGAGGCACTAAAGCTGCCTATGAGAAGATAAGGGAGTACGTTGACCCTCTGAAAAGTGACCGTTCGTTGAAGAAGGATATCGACAAGGTAAGGGAGCTCATCAAATCTAACGGATTGGTGGAAGCGGTAGAGGACAAAACGGGAGAACTGCAATCGTAAAAATTTATATCTTGGCTCTCTATAGGACTGGAAAAGGATAACATGGTCGAAGACGAGAACGACGAAGAGGAACAGGAAAGCGGATATGTTACGGATCCGGATGAACTCAGTTATCTGGAGAAGAAGACACTCGTCGCATTGAAGGAGCTTGACGGCTCTGGATCCCCCGATGAGATATATGAATTAGGGGAGTTCGAAGAGGGTTACGAGGGTGAAACGAACAAGGAGAAGGGAAAGGTAAAGGTGATGAACGCCGTTTCGTGGCTCAGCTCGAAAGGTCTTGTAGATGTTGAAGAAGAGGTCAAACATTATTACTCCTTGGCCAAGAAGTCCTATGCGAAGAAAGACCTGCCCGAAAGGAAGGCGCTCAAGTTCATAGATAAGAAGGGTGGGAAGTGCAAGATATCCGCCCTTCAGGAGAAGAGCAGGCTCAGCAAGAAGAAGGTCGGTATAGCTCTAGGGTGGCTGAAGGACAAGAACTGGGCCAGGATCGTAAAGGAGAACGGTGACAGCTATCTCGAGATGACGAGGAAAGGGGAAGAAGCCTTAGACGAGAAGGGTAGAGACGAAAAGCTGTTACAGAGATTGGGCAGGGAAGAGAGACTTTCCGATGATGAAGTCGATGAATACACGGTCAAAAAGTTGCTTTCTAGGAAGGAGATATTGGACGAAGACGAGGAGATATTCAGGACGGTCCATCTCAGCGAGGAGGGCTGGGCTCTAGTTAAAAAGGGCATAGAGATAAAGCCAGAGATAAATCAGCTCACTTCAGATATAATCCAGAGCGGGGCTTGGAAGGAAGTCAGGATCAGGCCGTACGACGTCAAGGCCTACGCTCCTACGGAATACGGCGGTAAAAAGCATCCTATAAAGAAAGAGATAGAGAAGGTGAGGCAGGTCTTCCTGGAGATGGGCTTCACCGAGATAAAATACGACTATATACAGCCGACTTTCTGGAACATGGACGCCCTGTTCATACCTCAGGATCATCCAGCTAGGGATATGCAGGACACATTCTATATGAGCTCTCCAGATAAGATGGAAATAGAAGGAGACATAGTGGAAAGGATCAAAGACATGCACGAGGACGGTGGAGATACCAGGTCAGAGGGCTGGAGATATGACTGGAGTAAAGAGGAAGCGGAGAGGGCAGTGCTAAGGACACATACGACGGTTACCTCTATCAAACACCTTTCTGAGAACAGCGAACCGCCCGTGAAAGCCTTCTCGGTTGATTGGAACTTCAGAAGCGAGGCCACCGATGCAACACATCTTTCTCAGTTCATCCAGATAGAAGGTATAGTCATGGAGGAAGAGGCCAATCTGAACATGCTGATAGGTCTTCTGAAGGAGTTCTACAAGAAGATGGGTTTCGAGGACGTGAAGGTAAGACCGTCCTATTTCCCCTTCACCGAGCCCAGCGTCGAGGTCTTCGCTAAGTTCCAGGGGGATTACCTGGAGATGGGTGCCGGCGGAATATTCAGAGAAGAGGTGACCAAGCCACACGGCATAGACTGTCCCGTACTGGCCTGGGGCCTCGGTCTTGAAAGATTGGTCATGCTCCGACTCGGTATAGACGATATAAGGGAATGCTACGGCAACGATATCGATATGCTGAAGGAGTCCCCGCTGCTGTGAGGTCGTAAAGACAGAACGTTTTGATCGATATATCTCCCATCTATCATAACCTTCAAATAATCTATTTTTCCTTTAGAGGTTGATATGCCCTTAGAACTGTACAACACGTTGACGAATAAAAAAGAAGAATTCAAACCGATAGATGATGAACAGGTCCGGCTTTATTCCTGCGGCCAGACCATCTATGAGGACATGCACGTCGGTAATGCAAAAACATACGCTTCTTGGGACATCTTGAACCGTTATCTTACCTGGAAGGGCTACGACGTCTTTCACGTGATGAATATAACGGACGTTGGTCATCTAACGGATGATGCGGACCAGGGTGAGGATAAGATAGAGAAAGCGGCTAAAGAAAAACGGTTGGAACCCATGGAGTTGGTGACCAGACAGGTTCGGAGGTGGTACGAAGAGATGGACGCCATGAACATGAAGATCCACAACGTGAATCCTAGAGCCACTGGACACATGATCGAGATGATAGAGGCCGTTAAAGACATGATAGACAACGGGTATGCCTACGAGCGGAACGGCTCCGTTTACTTCGACGTGAAGAAGTTCGACGAAGACCATGACTATCCAAAACTGGACGGTAGGACATTGGACGATCTCATCGCGGGGGCTGGAGGAAGGGTCAGCGATGAAGAGTTGGAAGAGAAAAAGTCTCCCTTCGACTTCGCACTCTGGATAAGAGCGGACCCAGGGCACATAATGAAATGGCCGTCTCCCTGGTCCTTGGGCTATCCCGGTTGGCACCTGGAATGCAGCGTGATGGGAAAAAAATATCTTGGTGAAAGATTCGACATACATACTGGAGGAGAGGATCACATTTTCCCGCACCACCCCAATGAGAGGGCCCAGGACATGGCCATGGACGACATGGACGAGGAGCCGATAAACTACTGGCTGCACTCCAGGTTCATAACAGTAGACGGAGAAAAGATGTCGAAGAGTAAAGGTAACTTCTACACCGTTGAGGACCTGCTCGAAGATTTTGACGGTGAAACCATCAGGATGTTCTTCGCCGGCAGCCATTACAGGTCTCAGGGAGATTTCAGTCTAGATGCTCTAGACGAGGCTGAAAAGAAATTAGACAGGTTATACAACACTATACAAAGGGCTGAGGACGCCGAAGGCGGGGATAAAGAAGAACTGAAAGAGGAGATCCAGTGGATAAAGGAGAGATTTAAAGAGGCCATGGACGACGACCTGAACACTCCAAAGGCGCTGAGCGACCTGATGTCTTTCTCAAGCTCCATCAATAAGAACTTGGATAACAGGAAAGAGCTCATCGAGGAAGCCGTGGATACGTTAAAAGAACTGGGCAGGGTACTGGGTCTGAGTCTTGACAGGAAGAAGGAGACGGGCGCTGCGGACGAATATATCGACCTGCTGCTGGAGATAAGAGAGGAGCTTAGGGAACGGAGCGAGTACGAGCTGGCAGATAAAGTGAGAGACGAACTGGCGCAGAAAGGCATAGAGGTCGAGGACTCTCCAGAAGGACCGAGATGGAACGTTCAGGGGTAAGTCTATGGAGGAGAGGAAAGAGATAGTTAGAAAAGGATACGACTCCTGCGTGGACAGATACTATGAAGATAGAGATTCTTTATTCGA
>CAYMXS010000003.1:4969-56256 GCA_964394465.1 uncultured Thermoplasmata archaeon
GAGATGTACTGGAGTCATTACTCCCCTGAGAAAACAGTAGATTTTATCAGGTCTGCAGGATTTGAGATACTAGACGATTATTTCACCGAGGATCATTGGAAGGGTCAGAAAGAGAGGCATTACTGGGTATTGGCTAGGAAGACAAACAGATGAACAGATTAAACCGGACCCTTCAGCTTGTCGATGACCTTGATGTCCTTTCTGACTCCGTCAGCTATCGTAGAGTGGTGGTCTATCTCTACCTTCACACTTTCATCCCTGTAGTCCTTATCGGTCTTACCCCCCCAGAGTCCGTGCATGGTGGTTTTCAATCCGGGTATCTTTATCGCCCCGAATGTAAGAGCCAAGTCGTGCAGTAGGTTTGTCATGACATCCGGTGAAACGTCGTTCTCTCTTGGGATCGAGTGAGGGAGTTCTAGAACGAAGTAAGGTATCTCGTGGTTCTCCGCGTGGTTACCCATGTTCCTGTCGGAGGAGATGAAGGCTGGAACGATATTCTTATCTCGGCAGAAATGCTCGAGGGACTCTACGATTCGTATATCGTTCTTCTCAGAGTCCGTTTTGGACGGAGTGCCGGACACTCTAGCGGCATTCAATTCACCGCGTAAATAGTTCAGCTCCTGGGTGGCGAATTTCGCCTTCCTGGTCTCTAACGTACCTCTATTCTTAAATCCTCTTCTTAATTCACCGATGTCTGTGTACATCCCCATCAGTTTGAGGTCTGAGCGGTCGTACTTATTCCTTATGTGGTGGTCTATCTCCTGTTCTACGATTGTGCTCAACAGGTACTCGAAGGCTTCTGGCTCTATACGGGTCCCGTTCACTTCTAGGGGGAACCTCCTTGAGATCAATCGGTGATAGGCCATGTTAGAGTCTATGGAGAGAAAGACCGACTTGCTAGAAAGTGTCGCGTCTATCTCACTCTTGTACAGATACTCTATCCAGTCCTTGAACTCGTCCCAGTTGCTGAAGTCTACCAAGCCCGAGGATATCAAGCAGTCCTTGTAGTCGTAGAAATCCGGTATGTCCTTGACGCTCCAGTAATCGTCCTTTGAGGGGTAGGGTCCAAAGTCGTTCTTCCCAGCCAGTTTTACGTTAAATCTTCCATCCAATGCTTTAACTTCGAGCATCTCGGTCCCGGTGAAAGGCTCTACGACCGAAAAAGGTCTAGTCCTACGCCTTCTGACCTCGTTGAGCATGACCATCAGCTGATTCTTAGGAAATATATGTTCCATTTTACTCACCCTCCTGGTGTTCCTGTACGAAGTCTCTCAGCATCATCTTTTCCGTGTGGATAGCTGGATACGGCTTTTTCGCTCCATCCAGGAAGTCGATGTAGAGGTAAAAAACGTGTTTAAAGTCCTTGGCGCTGGGGTTGACTAAAGACCCTGCTACAAGAGCCTTCCTTCCTCCTGTTATATCCAAGGCCAGGATATCATTTTCATCGCTCTCGTCTATTACCTTCTGCACTTCTTTACCGGCATGGTAGAAATCCGCATCCTGGGTTATCCTTTCTTCTATTCTTGGGTTCAAACCGTAGGCCTTCAAGAGGTGGTCTATGTCTTTCTTCAGTGTATTGCTTCTCTTCTTGAGCCCTTCCTCCGCCAAGAGGTAGACTTGATCCGGTCGGAACCTTTCCTCCTTCAGGACAGCCCACAGACTGTTCAAGGTCAACCAGTAGTCTCTACCGACCAATGTTATATACTTTCTCATGTTATGCCTCATCGATCACTTCTTCTTGAGTATAGGCAGGTCCTTCTTTTTACTTTTGGGTGTCTCTTCCTGGGTGTACTTAGCCCAGATCATCAAGATCGAGGGCAGTACGAAGACGGCCACCAGGAAGCTGTAGCTTATAGCTAAAGCGGTTATATAACCGAACTGGGCCATCGGCATGATCTCTGACGTAGATAGGACGGCAAAAGCTCCGACCGTCGTGGCGGCCGAACCGAAGAGAGCGGCACCTGTATTGTGTACCGTCTCTCTCATGGCACAGTATAGACCGTTGTTCTCTATTTTCTTCTCCTCCATGAACCTGTGGGTTATATGGATACTGTAGTCAACGCCCATGCCCACCGTCAAGGCGGTTATACTCACGGTCATCACGTTCAAAGGCACGTCGAAAACATACATGGTTCCGACTATCCAGAGAGTGACTAAGGAAACGGGTATGGTCGTGAGTATTCCAAGTAACTTGGACCGGTGCTCGTAATAGAACACCATGGTAAGGATCACTCCAACTATCACAATCGTGGCCATCAGGCCCTGCCTCTGGGTCTCTGTAAGTTCACTGGTCGTTTCCTGGCCGATGATAGAGCCGCTCGTGATCTTGGTGGTGAAACCTGATTCCTTGAGAGGTACGATGTCCTCTTCTAGCTCGTCTTCCATGATCTTTGCGTTGTCCAGGTTTGAGGTCACCTTGACGGCGTTCTCTTTTATCTTTATGAGTGAAGATGGATAGCTCCCGTTCTTTTGGAGTAAGACCTGCTGCATCGATTCTTTGGTCTCCGGAGCCTCGTAGAAGAGGTCGTAGATCTTCCCCACATTTTGATCTGGTATCTTATCGTTGTCAGTATCGTTCTGGGCGAAGGCCCTCACGAGGGTATAATTGTGGGACGGTGAACCCACGGGTGCCGTTCCGTAGTTCCTGAGAACGCTCAAGAGCGTCGTGACGTCTCCTTCATCCGTCAGGATCATCTCGTCGTCTTTCATCCTGTTTACCGAGCTTTCAAGACTCTCGAGGAACTCGGGTGAATCTATATCGCCCCCTTCGACCAACACATAGGCGTAGGAGGTACTCACGTTGTAATGGTCCGCGATATATTGGATATTCTTACTCTGAGATTTATCCTCTGGTAGGAAATCCTGGATGTCGAAGGTGGTATCCACGTTCAATGCTCCATATCCCGCGGATAAAGATATCATCCCAACGATGAGCAAAACTATCACTGGATGTCTATCTGAAGCGTCAACAGAAGTGGACAAGAACGAAGTGATGGCCTTGCTCGCCTTTCTTTTGATCTGCTTCTGGCCCATTTCTCTGCCTTCCTCTTCTGTATCTTTCTCCTCTCTCCATTTCTCAACGAGTTGTATAACCGAAGGCAGGAACGCAACCATCAGGAAGAAACTGGATGATATGCCTACCGCTGCAAGTATTCCGAACTGTTTCATGACCTCCATGGTGCTGAACGAATTGGATAAGAACCCTATAGCCGTGGTGAGCGTAGTCAAGAATAGAGCGCCACCGACTGTGGCTACCGCTATGGCCGTCGATTCTCTAGGATCAAAACCATCTTCTCTCTCTTCTCTATGTCTCATGACCATGTGGATGCCGTAGTCTATTACCAGCCCGGTTATCAGGATGGGTACGGCGATTATCATCGGATTGAAGGTGTAGTCGAGTAAAACACCCATGCCGAACGTCCAGATTATAGCGATACCCAAAGAGAGGAGGCTGAAAACTGTCTCTGGTACAGAGCGGTATACTAGAGAAAGGACGATCACTACGAAGATAAAGGCTATGGGAAGCAGTACTCTCAGACTGCGGTTCGCACTTTCGTTGATCTGCTCCATCATGACCTGACCCGCGGAGACTCTAGGATTTGAGTTCTCACACTCATCTTTGGCTATATCTATCAGGTCTCTTTGAGCCTCTAGTCTTTTATCCTGACTTACGCTGGAGTTCATCATGACGAAGCCAAGGCCGCTGGTCGCTCGTATCGATGACAATTGGGAATTTGGATCGAAGTCCCTGCTGGAAAGCCCCTTGATGCTCTCTCCTATATCTTCCAAAGTCGAGGAGAGGTAGTAGGCCGAGTCCATCATCTTTTTCGATTCTGAGAACATCGCCTTTGACTCTTGTAATCTGGTCTTGTTATCCACTATCAGGTTTTGATAGTCCTCTATCCTATCGGCCTGTTCCGTTCTGCCCTGGCTCCTCAATATAGTGATGGCTTGACTCAAAGTCTGGTTTGAACTCTCCAGTTTGTCCATGGCCTGGCTGCTTATCTCGTTCAGTTCGTTCAAGTCCGAGATGCCGCTCTGGATGGAGGTGTCCAATTCGGTGCCGTTGTATTCTAGAACCTGCTGGACCGTCCTCTTTATCCCTTCGGTACCCATCTCTTTCAGGCGTTCCCTTTTCTCTGTTTCGTTCATATCTAGTGACGGCACATCTTCGTCCTGGGACGAACCCTTTCCCATCCCGGGCTGCATATCCTTCATGACCTCTCCCAGGCCGAAGAAACTCAGCATCATGCTCCTCGTCATCTGGTGTTCGGTTTGATCCATTGAACTCAGAAGTATGTTGTTCATGCCGTCTAGAAGACCTATGAAATGTGCCTGGTCGGCACCTGGAGTGAAATCGTCGGCACTCATTTTCTGTATTATTGTCTTTGAATGATTGACTACAGAAGATGTTTCTGAATTCATCAACAGTTTGGTTAAGTTTTCAAACTCTCCCCTGTAGAACTCAAGTGCCGCCCACGAACGAGGCTCCGACATTATATTGGACATACTGACTAGACATCTGGTAGAGTTCTCTTTGACCGCTGGATCTTGGGAAGAGAGGAGGAAACCGCATGTGGATATAGAACTGTTGATGTACTCATACATCTCCGCCTGGCTCTGTAAACCCGGGACCATAGCGGCCATCTGACCCGTGCTGTTTATAACGTAATCCTCGATATTCAGGCTTTGGTTGGCCATGATCACTGTATCGGCTAGGGTTGTAACCGAGCTGGAGCGTCCCTTCGATCCGACAAGTGTTTCGTTGATCGTCCTGTTCTCTTTTATCCGGTAAGAGGTACCCAGCATGTCCAGGAAAACATCTTCAGTGAACACGTCCCCATCCTCCGCTACGAAGGCTATTTGGACGCTCTCTGCTGCTCTGCCGAAGTCGTCCTGCACGGTCTCCATGTACCTCTGTTTAGGAGTATCCGGCCGGAAAGATTTCTCCGTGGTATCCATGGACATCCCGGAGGCAAAATAGCTCATTATCAGTGTGAAGATGACGGTCAAGACGATTATCTTCTTAGGATTGTTAGAGATCAAGTTGGGGATCTTTTCTAGACTTCTCCTCAAATCAATCACCCCTATCGGTATCCTCTTCATCGTTCTCTATAGGTTTGACGACGACTCTGACTATGTCACCGCTCTCTATATCGAGGACCTCTCTTTCTGCGGTAGGTATGGTTATCCTGCCGCTCTCTCCCACCTTCGCCTTGAATATCGCATTTTGGTTCATCACCTCATCTACTGTCTTCTGGAACTCCTTCCTGATCTCCCTCATGAGCTGGGGCAAGTCTTCTACCTCGGCTTCCTCGATGAATTCCTTGAGCTTCATACCTATCAAAGGAAGGAAAGCGGAACCCGTATTTATCTCTTTGGTCAAAAATGTCAAAAAAATACGCAAAATGGTATCGAATCACGGCAAAAGAAGACTAGCGAAGATCAAAAACCATTTGAATTGATTTGGCTTAAAAATAATAAAATGATAGGGAAGATTTCCACATATTATAATATTGGGGGATGGAAGCGATTTTTAGTTTCTATATTCAACCTAGTCTGACTATTTTTGAGACCATAACTGGAGGTGTCGTAGCTATCTCATAGGTAGGCGCCCCATGTTTTGGGAGAAGCCTGATATCCACTTCCTCCTGTGTTCCGATCTCTTCTCCAAAGATTTCATAGATGTTGATCGTGATATTAACTAGATCTCCCTGTTCTAAGAACTGGTTGAAGGAGCCTTCCTGCTCGATTATCTTTTTCCAGGAATAGTTGTTTGCTCCAGGCCCGTACCCTTGATCGGCCGCCAAAAGACTTCTTTCGTTAGACGACGTTCTGACGTGAATAACTGTTTGATTCAGTGATTGAGAGGGAGCTCCAGCCGCGAGTCCTACCTGAAGCGAGATATTACCAACCTCACCGTCTACACCGTTGTAGGCAAAGATCCCTTTTATAACAAAGGATGTAGATACCTCTTTGATCGCTTGATCCCCTGTCTTTTCAGCTTGCTGTTGGAGTTTATTGGCGGTATTGATAAGCACGCTGGCGGCGACTGCCGCAACCAATACCATGGCGATAAATATGATGAGTGTGCCGATACCCATCGCACCTTCCTCATCTTTTCTCTTAATACTTTTCATAAATCTCACTCAAGCTGGTTGATTTAGTATGGTCTTTCGGAATATATATAAATTCTTATTTTTTTATCAAAGATAATTATTTTTAGAGATATTCATTTTTCCTTATCAAAGAATATAATCATCGATGAAAATAAGCTGGGATCCCTTATCCAAAGTGGATTATCCTTGAATCATAGACCGAAGGGGTTGTAAAGATCTCGATAGTTGAAGTCCCGTGTTTTGGAGTCAGTTCTATCCTGCATTCTCTTTGAGTTGTCAGGTTAAGACCGACAGCGGTAGCGTTTATTTCGATCTTTACTATAGTTCCTTGGTTTATCACTGGTCTGTTATCCTTGAACTCCCCCACGGGATCCATCAGAGGAACAGCAGAAAAGTGATCCTGATCGGATATACCGCTTGAATTATACTCCAGTCCCTTTTCCGTTTCCCCGTCGTCTATATGGAGCAAGGTGTAGGAAAGGTTCTGTGAGGAAGAGCCAGGCATCAATTTGACTCTCATCAGAACCGTATTGATCTCCTTAGATGCAGGGCCTTTATAACCATACACAGACTGTATCTGGAACGAGTTCGAGACTTCCTCTAGGCTCTGCTGGGCTGTTTTCTCCGCCTGCTGCTTGATCGTCTTGACCGTGCTTATCATCAAGCTTGCGGCAACAGCTGAGACCAGTATCAGCGCTATGAATATGATCAGGGTTCCTATCCCTATCAGTCCATCTTCATCATCCTTTTCTAATCTCTTTATCTCCATCTACAAGGCCCCTGAAGATATCTAATCAGGAAAGATAATCATCTGTTGATATCTTCAATAAAAATCAATTTTGATATTATTAGTATTTTTGGAAGTCTTATCAATTTTGATAAGATATTGGTAGAGAATAGTTCAATACACAGTCATTATAGGATATAGAAAAATAAAATTAGTTAAAGGTTTTTAACTCTGCTATAGGTCGATAAGCCTATGTGTCATCACTGGGGGGGTGGTAAATTCCTCATAGGTGGGAGTCCCGTGCTTTGGTATAATATGGATCGATACGTCGTCCTGGGTTCCTACTCCGGTGCCGCCAAGCGTAGCCGTGAGATCGATAGTTATGTTGACTAGATCGCCCTGTTCTAGGTATTGGTCTTCATCGGCGTCCTGCTCGATTATCGGTGTCCATGCATAATTTCCTGAACCTGGGGTTGTCCCCTGTGATGAAGCCGCTATCAGGTTTGCTTCTGCAGATGTGTTCTGTATCTGTATCACCGTTTGATTTAGATTCTGGGGTGGTGCACCTGCGGCGAGGCCCACCTTCATTACCAGAGTCTCCACTTCGTTATCGGTGCCGTCATAGGCGAAGACATCTTTCACGAGGAAAGAGCTGGAGACCTCTCTTATCGCCTGATCGCCTGTCTTCTCCGCCTGCTGTTGTAACTTTTTCGCCGTATTTATGAGTACACTAGCTGCCACTGCTGCCACAAGTACCATGGCGATGAACACGATGAGTGTTCCTACACCCATCGCGCCTTCCTCTTCCTTTCGCTTTATTCTTCTCATCATATCATTCCTTTCGACAGTATGATTATCATGCTTCTTTTTCACTATATAAATTCGTATGCGATTATCTAAAAAGATAATAACCCCAAGGATTCACTTCCAGAGTATGTTAGTTGTTAATGAATAAGTTAAAGAAAAAAGAAAAGGTTTTAATCGCTAGGTCATAGGTCTCATAGGTCGATTATTCTAGTAGTCATCACTGGTGGGGTCGTAAATTCCTCGTAGGATGGGGTTCCATGTTTTGGGATTATATGTAATGAGACGTCGTCCTGTGTTCCTACGCCGTCGCCCCCGAGCGTCGCTGTGAGATTGATGGTTATGTTGACTAGATCGCCCTGTTCCAGATATTGGTCCTCGTCAGCTTCCTGCTCGATTATCGGTGTCCATGCATAATTACTCGAACCCGGGGTAGTACCCTGTGATGAGGCCGCTATCAGGTTTGCTTCTGCAGAGTTATTCTGTACTTGGATGACGGTCTGGTTTAGATTCTGCGCGGGAGCACCCGCAGCGAGACCTACCTTCATCACCAGGGTTTCCACTTCGTTATCGTCACTAGCATCATAGGCAAAGACGTCCTTCACGATAAAAGAGCTGGATACCTCTCTTATCGCCTGATCGCCTGTCTTCTCCGCCTGCTGTTGTAACTTTTTCGCCGTATTTATGAGTACACTAGCTGCCACTGCTGCCACAAGTACCATGGCGATGAACACGATGAGTGTTCCTACACCCATCGCGCCTTCTTCCTCTTTCCGTTTAATTCTTCTCATAGGTTTCCTCCTTCTAGGTTTTCTCAAGTCTTATCTTAAATCAGCCCCATGATTCGATATATATATTATTGCCCAATTATCTTAATGCAAATTCGGATCTCATAATCAAGTCAGATAATAAAGCTGATAATCAACTTCGATAGTAAGGACCTAGTTTTTGATGAAATATCACATCCAGACCGATTATCGCTCGAGATAATCAGAACATTACATATAATATGATAATCAACACTGTTTTTTTGTAATGATAGAGGACCTAAGAGAGCCGGATTTCTCTAGAGAAGATGATTCTATAAGAACGTTGCAGGTTGTAGACCGTAAAGATGAAAGGGGTTCAACGGGGGTTGGCTCTCTCATAATACTCATCGCTACGATCTTGATAGCGGCTGTAGTCTCAGGAGTCCTGATAGACACTGTTACCAAACTTCAGCAACAATCTCAGAAAACGGGTCAAGAGGCCCTTTGGGAAGTCAGCACAGGGGTTAAGACAGTCTCGGTGAGCGGTGATAGAAAAGAGAACGGTGACAGTTCAAACCAGCTGAACTCCAGTATTCAAGTGATCGAGGTAACGATCAGACTTCAATCGGGGAGCCGTCCTATAGATCTAGATGACACTGTGATAACAGTCGACAACGGAAACAGATCATCAGAGTTGACCCATGCTTCAGCGGGAAGTGGTCCAGCCGATGCCAATTCCACGAGGTTCGTCACCAAGGCATTAAGAGACCCAGAAGGAGACATGTCTTCCGAGAACGTGATGAGTCAAGGAACGCTTGTAAAGGTCTATATCAGCACGGACTCAGAGGCGCTGAACATGGACCTCGATCCAAACACTCAGGTCGATATCGAGATAGTACCTATGTACGGACACCCAACTAGGGTGTCTTTTACAACGCCCCCGGTTTACACCTCCCGATATATAAATTTAAAATGAATATATAACTTACCGTGGCTTTATATAAGCCAAAGGATGTGATATATATGCATAAAAAAGGTGGTAAAGATGGCCGCGCTCCGTAAGCTGTTCGGAAAGGATAAGAACGAGGATCCAGAGGAGGAAGAAGATGCGGGTCTAGATGAGGTGATCAGGCCCGAGGGATCCGAGTCTCCCGAAGGTCAGGGCGGGATAGGCAGTGGTATAGGGATATCTCCCGATTCAAAGGAAGGAAGGATAGGCGGTAACACAGAGATGAAAGAGAAGATAAACAGAAATGAAGAGAGATTGAACGAAGTCCAGACAACCTCCGAACAGCTCAGTGAGGATGTATCCAAGATGGATGAAAGATTGGAAGGTCTGGAGGACGATATATCACAGCTGTTAGATGTATATGAGATGGTGACGGCCCAGATCAACCCATTCCTGGATAACAAACCCCCGTCGGATAGGCAGAGCAGTGAGAGGGAAGGTGTTAGCGGTATGATGCAGGGTCGAGGATTGGGCGATCTAGAGGAGACTCAGAAAGAGCAAAAGAGACAGCAACGGGGAAGAGAATCTGAGGGAACAGGGATGAAGGAAGCAGGGGCAAAATATCCTGAAGAGCTACCTATGGGGAAAAAAGGAACCCCACCCAAGACGGCTGAGAAGATCAAAGGGGAATCAGAGACCAGCGTTGACCTCGAGAGCGAAGAATCCTTGAGGTCACCTGATGATATCTATGAAGAGATAGAGTCGGGAAATATCTATCTTCTGAAGACCGAATCTCCCGTTTTAGGTTATGAAGTATTAAAACAGGCCTTAGACAACGGTGAAAAGGTGCTGTGTATCACTAGAAAGCATCCAGGTCAGATCGAAGACGGATTTAGATTAGAAGGCTCAGACTTTGTCTGGCTTTCCAGCTCTACAGACTCTTATGCGGTCCGTCCCAATCAGCTTGACGCTTTAGGTCTGAAGATAGAGAGGTTCATCTCTGAAGAAGGAGGCACCATACTTTTAGACGGTATGGCCTATCTTTTTTCCAACAATCCAGATTCTACTCTTTTGCATTTCATACAGTCCATACAGGATCAAGTAACCGTGAGTCAGACAGCACTTATATTGCCGGTCAATCTCAACTCTATAGAGGATAAACATCTGGGACTGATAAAGAATGAACTCGACCTGAAGGAGATATCGCTTCAGGAAAAAGAAACCGAAGAAAAAATGGGTGATCAAAAGATGGAACGAGAAGGCTCTGAAGAGATGGTTAGTGACATGGAAGAGATGGTGGATTACCTCGTAAAGGAGGAAAAGGAGCTCGAGAAGAAAGTAGAACAGGAGGCAGAGGATTCTACTGAAAAAGAGGAGAAGGGTCCTGAAGAAAGCCTTATAATAGAGGCTATAGAGGAATTAAAGGAAGAGATAAAGGACTTGAAACAGGAGATCAAGGAGAAGAAAGAAGGGTCAAAGGAGGAAGATGCTGAAGAGGTCGAGGAAGAGGAAGAACAAGATATTCATCCTGCCGAAGGTGCAGAAAGAATCTCTGAGCCCCAGGAAGCTCCCGAGCCAACGGCAGAGGAAGATCTAGAAAAAGAGGTTGAAGAAGTCGAAAAGGAAGTCGAGGAGGAGGTTGAAGAACTGAGGAAGGGGGGAACAGAAAGGACCATACCTGAGGCGGAACTCGAAGAGATGATAGAAGAAGAATTTGAAGAGGTCGGTCTCCCACATGATGAGTTAACGAGACAGTTCGTTAAGGATATAGTGAAGGCATTCCAGAAGAAGAGGGAGATAGAAGAGGGGATTGGTCCAACTTCCGAGACGAAGGTCGAGGGTCCAAAGGAACTGGGCGGTGAGCTTAAAGGGGATATATCCTCTAAAGAGAAGCTCACGATTAAAGAGGACGCCGTCATCGAAGGGGATCTTGAATCAGACGATTCCGTTCTGTTAGAAGAAGGAGTGCAGATAAAGGGTGACATCACATCTCTTGGCGATGTAACCATAGGAAGAAATTGCACCATAGAAGGGGATGTGGTATCGGAGAGTGGCAGAGTAGAGATCGGCAGTGATTCTACGATCAAAGGGAGAGTGGAAGGGACCTCGGTTGAACTTTCAACCCGCGTGAAGATACAGGAGATATCGGCAGAGGATAGGATAGTGATCGGCAGGGACTCGAGAGTGGATAATGCTACATCTAAGGGTTCTGTAGAGGTGAAGGACGGTGTTAGGATCGAAGGTACTCTTGAGTACGGCAAAAGTCTTTCCTTGGACGGCTCAGATATAGTCCTAGTTTCGGGAGTACATCCCATAAAGAGTGAACCAAAACTCGATTCGGAAAAAGGAGAACACGATGAAGAAGAGAAAGAAAGAGAGAAAGAGGTGGTGAGTGAAAGATGGGTTTCTCAGTAGCGGGAGCCAGCGGCATAGTCTTCATCGCACTGATCGTTGCTTTTTCGGTAGTAACAGGAGTTATCTATAAAAGCATGGAGAGTTTCGACGAGTCCACCGAGGCCGATATGGAGAGCCAGATAGAGCGAAGATCGACTGAATTCACTATCAAAAATATCATTTACAACAGGACGAACAACAGGACGGTGTTGAAACTCAGAAACACGGGCTCGACCGTTGTGAACATGACTAAAACTGAGGTCCTTTTGGATGGGCATCTGATCGATGAAGGTAAAATAAGCTATGACCTCGTGGATAAAGAAGGCCATCTTTGGGCTCCAGAGGAGAACATCAGGGTTATCGTCGAAGGCCTAGATATCGATTTTCGTGATAAGAGCGATTATAGGATAGACGTTCGGGTCTCTAAGGATCTTTCCGCTCCTGAGTCTTTGAGTACGAATTCAGACTACACGTATCTGATCCAGGAAGGAAACCTCAAGATCTATGATCATGACCAGAATCTGATCAAAACTGTATCTGGTGGAGAGATGACAAGAGCAAGGGATGTAGCATCGACCTTCGAACACGTCTATGTCCTAGATGATCATGATCACGTCGACAGATACGACGAAAAGGGCTCTAACTCGACTGTATTGATACCATCAGGTGGTTCCTTGAGCAGCCCGAGCTCAATAGCTGTCACGGATGAGAATACAAACGACTACATCTATATGGTGGGGATGACGGGTGGGAACTACCATGTAGATAGATACGCACTCAACGGCACAAGGATAGGCAGGCTTCTTACAACCTCCGATCGGATCATCGATATCTACGTTACTGATCACGTATATGCGGTCCTAGAAACGGGCTCTGGAAGGGAGATACACCGATGGGGCTTGGACGGAACGGGAGGGACCACTCTCATATCCAGTGGTGGTCATAATACCAGGCCCACGAACATAACGGTGGAGGACCAGAACTTTTCAGATCCATACATATACGTGGTGGATTCGAACAGCCATATAGATGTGTACAACGAAACGGGTGTCTTCCAAAGAAATATCTCTTCTGGACTCGGCAGCAATCTATGGGGTATCGACGTTGCAGGCAAGGTCCAAGTCTCCAACGGTGCTAACGGCTACTACATACTGAATAAAGGAGCTAAGATTAAGGTCGTATTGGAAAATGCTATCTCAGAATATGAAACTATCTAGGAGGTAAAAAAATGGGATTCTCTATATCGAGCACGCACCTGGTCTTCTTTCTGGCCTCGATGTTAGTCGCGTCTACGCTGGCAGGTCTATTCATCACATCGACGAATTCTATATCGAACGGGATCACAGAGAAAGAGAACGCTCTAACCAGGAAGATGAAAACGGATATCGAGATAATAAATGACCCAAACAACGTCCCGAACGACCCTCTGGTTATCTACGTG
This sequence comes from uncultured Thermoplasmata archaeon, assembly GCA_964394465.1. Taxonomy (GTDB): domain Archaea; phylum Thermoplasmatota; class Thermoplasmata; order Halarchaeoplasmatales; family Halarchaeoplasmataceae; genus CAYMXS01. The sequence continues at coordinate 18,153 of CAYMXS010000003.1, forward strand.
AAGAATATAGGTTCTACCAGCCTCAACAAGACGGATGTCGACGTGCTAGTCAACGGTACGCTGGCAAATTCTCCAGATATAAGCTTGATAGACGGGAACGACAATATCTGGGACCCGACCGAGGTGATAAAGATAGAGATGGATATAGCTCTACCTTCAGGAGATAACTGGGTAAAGGTTGTCGCGGCCAACCAGGCGGAAGATACGTTCTCCTTCTCCCGGTGAATCATTTCGGGAAAACTAGACTCGGCAGGTGGTAAAAGAAATGGTTGATATAAAATCTATCGAGATAGACAGGGATAATCTAGCCCAGATGATAGGTGGGGGTCTTCCCTCTTCATCTTTGTGTTTGATAGAGGGTAGAGACGGCACTGGAAAGTCCGTGCTTGCACAGAGATTAACCTATGGATTCCTTGAGAACGGCCATTCTGTCTCGATAATCTCCTCCGAGCTGACAGTTAAAGGTTTTATACAGCAGATGTCCTCTCTCAGGTACGAAATAAATTCTTATTTATTGAATTATAGTCTTGTTTTCATCCCAGTTTACGGCATGGTGTTCGATAAACAACGCGAAGGCAATTATGTCGAAAGATTGATGAACTCTCAGCAGATCTTTAATTCTGATATAATAATCATAGATACATTCTCGGCTCTCATAAAAAAGGACAGCACTCCAGAGGAATCATTATCAGAACTAGAGGGGTTCTTTCAACGGTTGTTGGGTAAGGATAAGACCATCATACTCACCATCGAATCGGAGTCGGGCGATCTAGAAAAGTTCTCTTCATTCTATTCCTCCGCTCACGTCCTTTTACAGCTCAGTCTGAACAGACAGGGAGGAAAGGTCTCCCAGGAGATAGACGTGAAACGCTTCGCTAAAGCTGGAGGAAGCGTATCTCAAACCATCGCATTCAGAGTTGAACCCGATATCGGCTTCGTATTGGAGATAACATCGGTGGGATAAAATGGCTGTCACCTCTAAACCCAAGGAAGATAAATCTCTGGCAGAGTTGAGGGATACGAACCCTCATCTCAACGAGTATATCCAGAGTTTGAGGGCTAGGGGGATCAACAGGCCAGTACTCAAAAAACGCCTGACCAGAGACCTGAAGAGACAGGACGAAGTGAATATCCTTTATCCTTTGGGCGATCCTCTCTTCGTACACGTCTATGGTAGACAAAAAGTTGGCTACAAGTACAATGCGGTTGAACCATCTCTAGACCCTGAGGGCAGGGAGTTATACGATGAGCTTGAAGACTATATCTTTAAGGAGTCCGCCTACGAGGAGGTCTGTGAGGAACCTGAGGAACTCAAGAAACTCATAGATGAACTTGTGGATGAATACGTGAAGAAGAAAAGCAGCGGTCTGATATTCAAGAGGTACATCCCAGATAGCAGAAAAAGAAGGGTAAAATACAGATTGAAAAGAGACCTAGCCGAATTGGGCCCCATAGAGCCATTGATGAGGGATCCCTATATAGAGGATATCTACGTGGTGGGATTGGAGCCTATAAAACTGGTACACAAGATATTCGAGGCCATGAAGACCAATCTGAAGTTCGAAAATAAAGACAGGCTGAACAAGTATCTTCAGAATCTAGGCGAAAGGGTGGATGTTTCCGTCAATGCCTCGGATGCTATCTTTGATACGGCGATGCCAGATGGGTCACGATTAAATATAATCTATCCTGAGGACGTATCTATAAAAGGTCCGAGTTTCACTATACGAAAGTTCTCCGAGAAACCACTGACACTGACGCAGATAGTCAAATGGAACACCTTCAGCGCCAAGATGGGTGCCTACATGTGGCTGTCCATGGAGCACGGTATGTCTTCTATCGTTTCTGGAGAGACGGCCTCCGGGAAGACCACCACTTTGAACTCTATGCTCCCCTTCATACCGCCTGATTCCAAGATATATTCCGTAGAGGATACCGCGGAGGTCCAGCCTCCTCATGGTAACTGGCAGCAGATGATAATCAAGGAAACGGAGGATGAAACGACTTCAGTAGAATATTTTGACCTTATCAAATCGGCCATGAGGAGCCGACCCGATAACCTGCTGATCGGCGAGATCAGAGGGGAGGAGGGAAACGTGGCTTTTCAGGCCATGCAGACCGGCATACCGGTCATGTCAACGTTTCATGCCGCCTCGGTTCATAAACTGATCCAGAGACTCAGCGGTGACCCCATAAACGTGCCTCTACATTTCTTCCCGAACCTGGATTTTGTGCTGATCCAGCAGGCCGTGTATATAGAGGGGGAATTACTCAGACGGGTATTGAGTTTGACAGAGATAACCAACTATCTTAGGGAGGAAGAGGAGGTGGAAGTCAGGGAGATATTCAGCTGGAACCCGGTGAACGATGATTTCGATTTCTTGGGGAAATTCAACAGCCAGGTATTGGAGGAAAAGATCGCACCTGAGAAAGGTATAACTGAGAAGAGGAGGATCTATCAGGAACTGGATAGGAGAGAAGCTATACTCAAAAATATGATAGAGAACGATTTACTCGGATATGATGAAGTTGTCTCCATGATAAAAAAATACTATCGGGAGGGTCTAGAGGGACTACCTAGGGCTCTCCGAAAGGGGGTGAGAAGATGAGTTTTGACGACCTTTTAGACCATTACAGGAACATGGACATGTCCGTTAGGGATTACCTTTTAGGAGGCGTCTTACCGGCCATACTTGTATTCTTCATACTGGTCCTTTTTCCGGAATACATATTCCCAGATATTCTACTTCAAGACTTTTTATCTATAATAACCAGATGGATTTTACCTGCTGTTATACTGACCTTAGCGCTCACCTTTCCTATCTTGAGTCGGAAGCTGAAGGAGGAAGAGATCGATTCTAGACTTCATATATTCACCACCTATTTTTGGGCCCTGTCCACTTCTAGTGTTTCGGAACTGGAGATGTTGAAGAGACTTTCCAAAGAAGAGGAACTCGGTGAACTAGGAGATGAACTGAAGAAGATATACAACAGGATGGAGTTCTGGGACATCCCACTACCAGAGGCGGCTAGAAGCGTTGCAGAGACCACGCCAAGCGAGAAGTTATCGGACTTTTTGACGAGATTAGCCCATTCTCAGGAGGCCGGAGAGAGATTAGAAGTCTTCTTGGAGAAGGAGCATTCAGTCGTGATGAAGGACTACGAGACCGAGTACGAGAGCTCATTGGAAAAATTGGACATGGTGAAGGAGGTCTTTGTAGCTCTCATGACCTCTGCCCTATTTCTCATGGTTTTCCTATCTATCCTGCCTATATTCACAGGCGGCTCTCCTATGGTCCTATTGGCCGAGGGCCTTGTGGTCTTCGTTCTGATGGAGATCACGATGTTGATATCGATAAAGATAATAATGCCAGAAGATGATATATGGCATAGTCTAGAGACCAAGAGTCCGATCCAGGGTAAGCTCAAAAGGCTGCTGCCGTTGACCGTTATTGCTAGTGTGCTCATATTTATATTCACTTACAATTACTTCCAGTTCGAGATATTCTGGGACATCGCCATCTCGGCTCTTCCCTTCCTAGTACCCGGCATTCTGATTCTTCTAGCTGAGAGAAAACTCAAGAGGTGTGACAATAACTATGATGCGTTCATGAGGGCCGTAGCTGGAAGTAGGGCCGCGTCAGCGGGAGGGGAGGAGGCGGCACTCGCAAAGTTGAGAAGGTACGACTTTGGTCCTTTGACCGAGCATATAGACCGTCTATACAAGAGGATCCTAACAAGGATAGACGACGAGAGGGCCTGGGAATATTTCGCCTCAGATACAGGCAGCAACCTCATAGCCAACTTCACCAAGACCTATACCGGTTCGATGGAGATAGGTGGAGATATAAGAAAGGTCAGTGATATAATTTCAGACACGTTCGTTAGACTTCTTTCATTGAGAAAGGACAGATATCAAAAGGCTTCAGATCTGGTCGGAGTGCTATATGGATTGGAACTGGGCGCAGCACTCACCCTTACCTTGACACTTAACATCGCTCTGATGATGGACGAATCCCTAGGGATGATAACTCAAACCTCCCAGTTCTCTGGCATACTCCATCAAGTTGGGTACGGAGCCGGGATAATCAATCTTTTCATCCTTCTTGCGATAATATCCCATGCTGTATTCTCTTCTCTTTCTTTGACTTATTCATCAGGAAGCCATAAGCTGTCTTCTCTGTATCATATAGTGCCCATGATATGGTTGGGGGCGGTCACAGCGATAGGAGCTCAATTGATAATGAGGGGGATGATCTGATGAGTCCTTCCCTGACAGAGGAGATACAAAAGAACAGACATCTCCATGCCTATCTGCAGAGCAATCCTCCTTCTGTTGGAGAAACCAAGCTCATACAGACCCCGCCGTCATGGGACGAGGTCGAAGAGGATTTCAATTATATCTATCCCTCTACCGAAAGTATATATATCCATGTATTCAAGGACACCGAAGGTGAGAAAAGATACAACGTGATAGAGCCTCTCCTAGAGGAGGATATGCAGGAAAAGATCGAGAAGTTAAAGAGCAGGATATATGAGGAAGCGGACTACGAAAAAAAGATCGAATACAGAGAGGAACTCAGAGAGATCGTAACGGATCTTTTCGACGAGGTGGTTGTTTCTTCTACTGGACTCTCATCGAAGATATTCAATAAGAATATAAAAGTTGAGGAGGAACAGATACCGGTCCTGAAGTATTACATCGTCCGGGATATGGTCGATTACGGTATACTTGACCCGATCCTGAATGACGAGTATCTGGAGGATATAAACTGTGTAGGTACGAACCCTATCTCAGTTTTTCATAAGACCTTCGGTATGATGCAGACGAACGTTTCCTTCGATTCCGAGAGGGCCTTAGAGAACTTCCTGAAAAAACTTAGCCAGAGGATGGGTAGCCCGGTCGGAGAATCACATCCTATAGTTGATTCCGCTCTGCCTGAAGGCTCAAGAATCAATATCGTCTACCCCGAAGAGGTATCAACCCAGGGAAGGTCCTTCACCATAAGGAAATTTCCAGAGGACCCTATAAGTGTAACGGAGTTGATAAACTGGGAGACACTCTCACCTCAATTAGCTGGATATCTATGGCTGTGTCTGGAGAACAATATGTCCATATTCTTCTGTGGTGAATCGGGCTGTGGAAAGACAACTACACTCAATGCTTGTCTTCCTTTTATACCGTTGGACAGCAAGATATACAGCGTCGAGGATACACCGGAGGTGACGCCTCCGCACGATAACTGGCAGCAATTATTGGTTAGAGAAGAGGGCCCAGAGGAGGACCAGGTCAATATGTTCGACCTGCTCAAGGCCGCCTTAAGATCAAGACCCGACTATATCACCCCGAGTGAGATAAGGGGAGAGGAAGGCAGGGTGGCTTTTCAGGCCATGCAGACCGGTCATCCCGTTGTTTCAACTTTCCATTCTTCATCTATCCACAGGATGATCCAAAGACTCACGGGAGATCCTATCAATATCCCTATCACGTTCATAGACAATCTGAACGTGGCGGTGGTGCAGAGGAACATAAAAACGAACGGCGCTATCATAAGAAGGGTAACCGACGTTGGGGAGATATTGGGTTATTCAGAGGAGGAAGGCGGGGTGATGATGAGGAAGATATTTGAAAGGGACCCTATAGAAGATGAGCTGATATTTAGAGGGATGTACAACAGTTACATACTTGAGGATAAAGTGGCCCAGATACAGGGCTATGCAGATCCTAAGGAGATCTATGATGAGATGGAGGAGAGAGCTGAATTCCTACAGGAACTTGCCAACAAACAGATATTCGATTACGACGACGCAAGTCAACTCATCGATGAGTACCATAGGAAAGGAAGAGAGGGCGTATCGATCAGGATATAGACTGAAAACGAGTTCATATCTCCCGCTCTCTTAATCTTTTAATCCTGTCCATCAATCTTTTTCTCCTCTCATCGTTGAGTCCTATGAGGGGTCTGAAGACCGGTATATCCACATCTAGTTCTTTTATCTGGTTCAAAGTATCCCCCAGTATAAGGGCTTCGATGTAGTGGGGGAAGTCCTCGTCCTCTAGGGCCTTCAAATCCTCGACCTCGAAACGGTTCAGATTCGGGTCGTAGGGCTCGAGTTTCCCCGCCCACTCAGTATCAGAAGGATGATACACATAGGCTCTACAGCCCCTCTTCATCATCATCCACGTGGCTAGAAAACCGTTCTCATCCCCGACGTAAGAGGCGACTTTACCCTGTGAACTGAGTGGCAGACCGCCAAGACCTTCGTAGATGTCCTTAAAGATGTACGCCCTGGTATCACGGACCTCTATGTGGATCTCATGGTCTGGATGGTCTAAGTCAACCTCCAGCTCTGGATTTTCTTCCAGTATTATCGCACCCACCTCCTCGGCCAACTCCATACTGTCGTAGTCGTGCTCTCCCGTCCGTCTCGCCCTGACTGCGAAAGTACCCCTCTCAGGAACGAACTTTCTACATCTCTCCTTTATATCTTCCTTCTTTGAGGATACCTCCGTAACGGGGCTGTACGAGACCAGACCAAATATATTAGAAAGAAGGTGGGAATCTTCAGGGTCAATATGGGCGAATATACGGCCTCTGTCTCTTTTCTCCAGTATGACCTCTTTTCCCTTGTTTAAAAAAGTACGTTCTATGGTCTGTTTGAGGATCCCCTCGAATTCCTTTCGTACCCGTTCGCTCTTGGTGCCTATCTCCCCGTACCTGAGAAGAAAGAGTTCGTGAGTCATATTTCCATCTTCTATGCTTCTAGAAGATCTAGGAGGTTACCCTTGAAGATCGCCTTTTTGGTCTCTTTGGATATATCCGCAGCGTCGACGACCGTCTTCTGTACCCTGTAATTCAGGTATGGGTAATCCGAACCGAAGACCAGCTTTTCAGATATCTCCTCACAGGCGTGTTCCAGCATGTAGACCCTACAACCGGACGTATCGACGTAAACGTTCTCAAACTCATCAGCAACAGAGATACAGCCCTCGTTGAGATGGGCCAGTATGACCTTCATATCCTCTCTGTCCTCCAGTACCTCTTTCATGTATCCCGGAGATGCGAAGTTCGTTCCGGTATGACTCAGGATGAAAAGGTCGTTCTCGTATATCGTATCGAACATATTTTCGAAATTTGGATGGTCCGGTCTGTATGTCTCAACAAAGGGATGTAATTTGATCCCTTCTAAACCCAACTCTTTGCACTGGTTTATCTCCTTGATCGCTTCCTCACCCCTCCTTGGGTCCACTCTTCCGAAGCCTATCAATCTGTCTGGATGTTCCTTTACGGCTTCGGCTATATAATCGTTCAACTCAGGGTACATGTCTCCTGGCCCTGGATTGGGGAAGACTATAGCTTTTTCGATGCCAGCATCGTCCATGGCGTTTATCAAAGTCTCTGTATCGACTGCAGGGTCCAGATAGGGTAACCATTCTCCCGAGGGGCCTAGATGTACATGCGCGTCATAGATCTCATGATCTTCTTCCATAATATCACCAATTATCGAGATGAGTTAACTCTTTTGCGTTCATCTTTGGCGGTTCTGAGGGGGATTCCCCTGGAACGCCTATCGGTATTATAGCAACCGGTCTAACCCCTGAAGGTGTATTTAACTGGTCCGCCACCTTCTTCTCGTCGAAGGCGCCTATCCAGACTGCACCGTATCCTTTATCAACGACGGCTAGAAGGATATTTTGTACGGTTGCGCTGGCGTCCTGGATAGAGTAGAGTTCCTTTCCTCTTTCGCCATACTTTTTGGCCGATCTTTCTTCATCGGCGCAGACCACTATGTCCCAGGGCGCCCGGTAGACGAACCTCTGATCGTAAGCGTTGGATGCGAGTTTTTTCTTCTCTTCTTCATCCCTGACTATGATGAAGTCCCGGGCCTGTAGGTTGCCCGCCGAAGGCGCCTCGTGGCCTATCCTGATGATCTCGCGTATCTCCTCCTCCGGTATATCCTCGTCTTTGAAGGAACGAACGCTTCTTCTTTTACTGACGACCTCTTCGAACTCCATGTTCTTACCCTTTCTGCGCATCTGTGAACTCCGCCATCATCCTTCCATAATACCTGCACTGGTTGAGCTCCCTTTCCTCCGGATCTCCTATGACGACCGGTCCGTAATGATCTCCTTTGGGCATGCCCTTGACTACCATCCCGTGGATGAGCAGCGATTCTATCAATGCTACGATGGTTGTTTCGTTCCCGCCGGCCGGGTTTGCACTGGAAGTGAAAGCTCCTCCGGTCATGCCCTCCAGGTCACCATGATGTTTGATGCTCTTATCCAGAAGTTCCTTTATGGGACCCGCCGGTAACCCGTAATAGGTCGGAGAACCTAGAATTATACCGTCGTAATCTACGAGGCCTTCGACGTCGACGTCTTCCACCTTTTTCAAGTCTACATCGATATCTACTTCGCTCTCTTCGATTCCCTCGGTTATAACCTCGGCCATCTTCTCCGTCGTACCAGATTTTGAATAGTAACAGACCAATATACTCGACATGAGGATCACTCTTCTCAATACGAGAGTAACGTTATAGATATAAAACGTTGATGGTCGGGCCTCACGTCTTTAATGGATACTGGGCTTTAAAAAGAAATTAAAAAACTGGCTTGCCTATCTCCTTGTATATCTTCTTTCTATCTTCGAAGTAATCTTCCTTCTCGAAATAGATATTTCTGTACAATTCAAGGTTCTCTTCGTCCAACACGTCCTTCAGTTTCTTCCAGATACCTTCCCTCATATTGAGCTTGTCGAGGTAAACCTCCTCAACGCCTAAAGAGTGTAACGTCTCGCCCAGCCTCTTCAGCTGCTGGATATCGTCATTTTTACCGGGAAAAAGAGGCCCGATGAACGCCCAGGTGTCTATATCCTCTTCGTTCAGCTTTTTTAGTACGGACAGCCTTTCCGAGACGGGTGGAGCGTTCGGCTCGAATCTGCCTCTGAAATCATCGTCCAAAGACGTTATCGTGAAGCCTACACTGGCGTCCATCTCCTTTAATAGATCGATATCTCTTTCCACCAGGCCTGACTTCGTCTGGATTATCACGGGAAAGTCCTTCTTCGATAGCTGTTGGAGGCAGAGCCTCGTGAGTTCATAGCTCTCTTCTACAGGCTGGTACGGATCGCAGACGCTGCCTATCCTGACTATGCCTTTTTCCTTTCTTTCCAATTCGTCGCTGAGGATCTTAGGTATATTCCTTTTCACATCGACGAATGAGCCCCATTCCCTCTCTTCCTTTATGACGAAGGGCGCGTAGCAGTAGATACATCCGTGGGTGCAGCCCCTGTAGGGATTCAGCGCATAATCCGATTCCAGGCCGGATTCGCTCAATGCAGTCTTACAGTGGGTTATATTCACCTCCGCATCGAGTTCCTCCGGCTTAGAAGATAATCCTAGTTCCAATGTCTATCATCCTCGAATTTGAAGTCTATATCGTCCTCGAACTCCTTATCCTGGGCTTCCAAAGCCCTTTCTTTCTTCTCTCTCTCTATCTCTTCCTCGCTTTTTTCACCACTTCTCTTCTCTTTCTTACCGCCGGGTATCTTCATGAAGTCCTCGATGGTGGTCTGATATAAAGAATCTCGAAGCACCTGGCTGAACTTCTCCCACGTCTCTATCTTTATGTCCAACCTTGTAGAGAGGTAGAACAGTGCTTCCTTCAGCGTATCGAAGGTCTTGGGTTCCCGATCCAGGGCTTTCCTGACGTTCTCCCGGACGTTCCAGACCCCGACGGGCATTATATAACCCGGGTGCGTCTCCCTCAGGATAACGGTTCCTGCCTGCCTTCTCTCCTTTCTAAGTTTTTCCGCTACGGCCATCCTGGCCGCGTAGAAACAGCCACCTATCTCGGCGTACTTGCTTCTACCCTCGTATCGTTCATGACTGGATATTATAGCTATATCGTCCCCGTAGGGGTTCCAGGCCGTGTCGGGATACCACGCTTCCACCAGCTCGTATATCCAGGTCCTCGGCATCATGAGGACCTCCCACCTGTTGTCCAGTTCCCATGATTCATAAACCCGGTACTCGTCTATGGGCCTGTAGTTCTTGACCTCCTCCCGCAGGTCCTTGCCAATGGTGTCGTCCACGGCGGTTATACTCCACCTGGTAGGCACGAAACGCCTGTTATCCTCCAATCCAAAAGAGCCGACGCTGAAGGCCCTCTGTATCTTAGAGATGTAAACGTCGTCCTCGTAAAGGTTCAGGACAGCATCTGTAGCTTTTAGATCCGTATCGAAGTATGCCTTGTCAAGGCTCTTATCGAATTTGATCGTACCTAGGTCGAGTTTATCCAGAGGACCAGAAGGACCGTAGGGCTGTACGGAATCGGAGAGAGCTATCTTGCCCGACGGTTTTTTAGAGAAAAACGCTTCGACTTCGGCGGGTTCCTTGGAAAGGGCCGTTTGTCTCGTTATATCTACTACTCTATCGCTCTGGTCGAACTTGTCCACCCGTATGGGATATTTGCCCCTGACGAGTTGAGTGCGGTTCTCGACAATGTCGTCTATACCTTTTCCTATCCAACGCTCCGGCGTGTTCAGTTCTGCCGTATCGCCGTGGAAGGGGGGAACCAGAGGACCTATATCCACTTTAGGGTATCCGTACCTTCCAACGAAAACGCCGGGAGGTGAAGAGCCGGCTATATCCTTGTTATCTACGAGTGATTCTGTCTTCATCTTCTTGTAGTACTTGACTATGACCGGGCAGCGTTCCCTCCCGCACAGTTTTTTCGTCCCTCTGCACTTGGCGCAGAGACTTTTTTGCTTAACGAAGTGGTCCTCGTCAGCTAGGTCTATCTCCATCTCTGTATTTGATACTGATATATGGACTTATAATTGTTTCTAAGGTTTTGATCTTTAGGGCTCAGAAGAAAAGAAAAGTTAAGGGATTTTAGTGTCTAGTAGAGACTCTGGAAGTCTCCCAGGATCTCGTCCATCTTCTCCTCGTCGTGGACATCCAACTCGTAGGTCACGTGGACCATCGGTTTGCTTATCTCCAGAACTCTATGAAGGTCTATCGGGGTCCCGGAAACTACCAAGTCACAGTCGGATTCCTCTATCGTTTTTTCTAGCTCCTCTATCTGTTCATCGGAGTAACCCATGGCCGGAAGCACGTTCTCCAGGTGTGGGTATTTATCGTACACTTCTTTTATCGATCCGACGGCGGTTTCTCTTGGGTCAACTATATCAGAGGCGCCGTACTTTTCTGCTGCCAATTTACCTGCTCCAAAGGCCATCTCACCGTGCGTAACGGTGGGACCGTCCTCGATGACCAGGACCTTCTTATCCTTGATCTTATCGGGTTCCTCAACGGTTAAAGGTGAATCTGCCCGGATTATCTCCGCATCGGGGTTTATCTCTTCCATCCTATTCTCCAGTTCCTTTATGTTCTCCTCTGGAGCGGTGTCACATTTGTTGATTATGAACACGTCCGCCATGTTGACGTTGACTTCGCCGGGATGATACTCTGTTTCATGACCAACCCTGTGCGGGTCCAATACGACGATATGGAGGTCCGGTCTGTAGAACGGCGTATCGTTATTTCCACCGTCCCAGACTATCACGTCTGCCTCTTCCTCCGCCTTTCTAAGTATAGCACCGTAGTCAACTCCCGCATAGATCACCATGCCTTTCTTGACGTAGGGTTCGTATTCTTCCCTTTCCTCTATTGTACATTCCTGTTCGTCTAGATCGTCATAATCTGCAAACCTCTGGACAGCCTGTTTCTCAAGGTCCCCATAGGGCATGGGATGTCGGATAGTCACGAGATTAGAACCATCTTTATTCAACTTATTACATATCCACCTCGTGGTCTGGCTCTTGCCAGAGCCGGTCCGTGCAGCACATATCGAGATGAGCGGAACCCTAGCTTTCAACATCGTTTCATCGTTACCGAGAAGTACGAAATCTGCACCGGCCGCCACGGCTTTGGAGGCTTTATGCATCACGTGTTCATGGGTAACATCACTGTATGAGAATACGACCTCGTGTATCCCTTCCTCTTTAATGACCTCCACCATCTTGTCTTCTGGTATGATAGGGATACCGTCCGGATACAACTCGCCAGAAAGTTCCGGTGGATACCTTCTCCCTTCGATATCGGGGATCTGAGTCGCTGTAAATGCTATGACTTCGTAGTTATCGTTGTCTCTAAAGACCGTATTAAAATTATGGAAGTCTCTACCTGCTGCTCCCATTATTATTATCTTTCTCTTTCTCTTTTCCATATGACCACCGTCCCACCCTAAAGGGAATAACTATAACTAATTTATGGATTCAAATCACTTTTCACTTCTCTTTCACCTGCTCCTTGAAACCTATGTCTTCCTCTTCATCCAGGTATTCTAGTATCGGTTCGTATATCTCCTGCTTTGTGGGTATATGTACGCCTTTCCCCTGTATCCTATCCTGCAGGATCATATCGACGGCTATCGCGGGTGGAAGACCCACGGTACGGGACATCGCACTTTCCCCGTTAGGTTCTCTGAGTTCTATCAAGGTGGAAGTGATCTCCTCTTCCCTGTCAGGGTATTCCGCTTCAAATATGTGGTGCAGCACTATCAGGTCCTTCTCGCCCGGCTTGTACTCCAGTTCCTGCTCCATCTTTTCAACGAGCACGTCTATGATCTGAGCTTCTTCTATCCCAATCGATACGTCATCGAAGAGGCCGAGCCACTCGAACCGTTCTATGGCATCGGAGCCCGTTTTCATATCTAGGTACTCAGACACTTGTTTTTTCACGTCTCTTTCATCATCTCCGTCTATCAGGTCTATCATCAGTTCCCTGTAAGTCATACCTGAAAGGTCCTTTTGTTCTTCTTTTAGAAGTCCCAAATCGACCATGCCCTTCATCATCTTTGACCATCCAGGATAACGGAGCGTTCCCCTGAAGACCGTGTTTGCATCCTCCAGACCGTATTTCCTCTTGTATGGCAGTGAGTTCCTGTTCGGATAGGCCTCGAGACCCGGAAGTTCGGGTATATCCATGGGCCAGTGATGATCGAAAAGATCCTCTGCGCTTATCTCTTTCGTTTCTCCGTCCTTCAGATACTTGGCGGCGTTCTTACCGGCTAGAAGGACGCCTTTCGGACTCCAAGAGAACTTGTACCCGAAGGGGTTATCGTTGTCCTCTGGGGCCGGTAAACCACCACAGTAGGATTCGAAGCTGGTTATCTTTCCGCCTTTTTTTCCAACGTCGTGTATTATCTTCAAGGCGCTCATGTGGTCCAACCCGGGATCCAGACCGCATTCCATGAGTATGAAAACACCGGAATCTTTCGCTTCTTCGTCCAGTTCATCCATCTCTTCAGAGACGTAGGACGTCGTCACCATGTTTTTGCCCTTTTCTATGCACTTCTCAGCGATGATATGATGATAGACGTACGGTAGAAGGCTCACGGCTATCTCATGTTCGCTGATCAATCCATCCAGGTGTTCTTTTTCCGATTCGATATTGAACCGTTCAGCTTCTCCGTTCTCATATCCCTCTACCAGTCTCTCCGCCTTTGAGAGTGTTCGAGAAGCAACCGTCATCGAATAGCCCTTTTCAAGCAGATATCTCACAAAGGGGCCAGCAACATGTCCCGCTCCAAAAACCACGATGTCTTTCATCTTCTTATCCTCCAAGTTGATCAGCCATCCTCTTTGTTTAGGAAATCCTTCAGATATTTATAATCTGGTGTGAGTTCTCCACGGTGGGCTATCACACCCTTTTTGACTTCTAGTGGTAATTCTAGCTTATCGAATGACCTCTCGTAATCCGCTCCAGCTAAAGCCGGTACGAAACGGAAAAGTGACTCGCTGAAGCCCTTCGAAGACTCCCTAGGCATCTCACAGGGAAGGTTATCTACCGCTAAGATCACCGGACCTTCACCGTCTACGCCCGTCTCAGTCGTCTGGTTCAACGGGTCGTAGGTATATACTGGCTCACCTGGATCGGTGGTCTTCAGGTTGCACTCTATCCCTCCCTCTACATCGCACGAGATGTCGCCTATGACCTTCAGCCCGATCTGCTCGTTATGGTATAACTGCCGTAGGCTTTCCTTCGTGACCAATCTCGGATAGGGCTTGTCCCAGTATACACAGTTCATGAGGACCGTCAGTTCCGGGAGATATCTAGAAAAGATGGAATGATATCTTTCTGGATGGTCGTAATACTCCTGCAGCTGGAATCCTTTGTTCGGGTCGTTCGGCTGGACCATGTCCTCCTCTTTGAACACCACTTTGTAGATCGCATCTTCTTCTTGTACGTTATACAGCTCTTCGGGTCTTACCTCCTCTGTGGGCAGTAGATCGAGCATCTCCTGAGCGGTCTGGGAAACGTGACCGTAGCCTGCAAAACCCACCACCATGGGCTTTAATGGTTCAGGCAGGCCATCCCGTTCTATCTTCTTGGAGACCTCTTTCAGTGCGTGCTGTGCATCCTCTAAGGAATCGTAATCTATCATCTTCTCTAGGTCTGAGAAGGGATTCTTTATACCTTCATGGTTCAACCGTTTTCCCAGGGCCCATAGGGAGTCCATCATGCCGGCGTAGCCCGCGTAATAACCGAAGAATACCAGTCTTTCATCGTTCTCATCCACGAACCTTTCATAATCGATAAGGGTACAATCGTTTTCTAAGATATCTTTCAGCATGGGCATGTTTTGCTCCTGGCCCTTTATGGTGTGGGAGAAGTAGACGAATGTCTTTCCCTTATCGAAGTAATCGGAAGGTATCTCCTTCACACCGAATATTATCGGTACATCGTCCAGGTCCTCTCTTATCTCCGCACCCGCTTCTCTGTACTCGTCGTCGGAGAACGCCCTGATATCCGATGTTTCGACTATCACGTCTATATCCTCTTCTCTCAAGCGCTTGACATCTTCTGGGGTGATCGGTGTCCTCCGCTCCCAGATATTTTTATCCTCTCTTCTTATCCCTATAGTGGCCATGGCTGATCTCCTAGATACCGAAGAACGAACATCTATTTAATCCTTATATCCTGTTCTAGGGAGAGTTAGAGTAGATAAGAAAATAGAGAAAAGATTTTGAGTTCTAACACTCGCTGTATCCACAGTTCGGACACTTTCTACAGCCCTCGCTGAGGGTCAGCATGGCACCGCACTCCGGACAGGTCGGATTCAGACCCTGGGAGACGATCTTCTTCACGGCCGAATCGGGGGCCTTTTCTTCTTCCGTGGGAAGGGTGGCCTGCTCACCGCTCGGTTTTCCCTTCAGGTGCCATTCCAGGGCCTTGGCCATTGCGTCCGGTATGGACAGTATCTTCTCGCCGTGGGCGAACTCTATCTCCGGAGAGCGTATGCCCTTCAACTGTGCTATTATCTCCTCCGGCGGTATGCCCGAGCGCAGAGCTAGAGAGATCAACCTGGCTAGTGATTCCGTGAAGGACTGAGTGAAGCCGCCCGAACGGCCGATCTGTGAGAACACCTCGAAGAGGCCTTCCTCGTCCTCGTTTATGGTCACGTAAAGGTCTCCGTAACCCGTAGATATCTTTCTAGTGGTTCCATGGATCGAGGACGGCCGTTCCCTAGGTCTTCTTTCGTATCTCTTCTTCTCCTCTTCTTCTTCTTCTTCGCCCTCGACCTCCATGACCTGTTCCTGTCGTGAACCCGTCCTGTAAACCGTCACACCTTTACACTTCAGGTCGTACGCCAGGTCGTATACTTCCTTTATGTCCTCCTCTGTTGCCTCGTTGGGGAAGTTGACCGTCTTCGAGATGGCGTTATCTGTATATTCCTGAAAGACACCCTGCATCCGTACGTGCCACTTTGGTCTGATCTCTAAGGCTGTTCTGAAGAGCGGCTTTATATCGTCCGGTATCTCGTCTAGATCTGTTATAGAGCCGGTCTGCGCTATGGTCTCCATGAGCTCCTCGTCGTAGAAACCTTTTTCCTTGGCTATCTCCTCGAACACGGGGTCCGGCATGACCAGTTTTTCTCCGTCCAGTACGTTCTTGATGTATGAAACGGCGAAGATCGGTTCTATGCCGCCGCTTGTATCGGCTATCATGCTCGTCGTTCCCGTGGGCGCTATCGTCGTCGTGGTAGCGTTCCTCATGGGTTTATCATACTTTGACTCCTCCCAGTTGGGGAATTTTCCCCTCTCCTCGGCTATCCTCTGGCTTACCTCCTTGCTCTTCTCTTGGATGAACTTCATCACTTCATCGGCCTTCTTGATGGCCTTCTCACTCTGGTACGGTATGCCCAACCTGATAAGCATGTGGTGCCAGCCCATGACGCCCAGACCGATCTTCCTGTTGGCCTGGACCTTTTCTCTGATGGCATCGCTGTTCCCTTCGTGATCCTCGACATCTGGAAAATCACTGGCATCCACGACGTTATCCAGGAATCTCACGCCTAGGTCGGTCAGCTTTTCCAATTTGTCCCAGTCTACTTCTCCGTCCTCAACGCAGTGGGACAGGTTGATGTGGCCGAGGTTACAGGCTTCGTAGTCCTCCAATGGTTGCTCGCCACAGTTGTGGACCACAAATCCATTTCCTACGAATGAATGGGTATCAGGTTCAGTCAGGTCGAATACAGTTTCATTGCCATCGAATTCTATCGAATCAACGGTCGCCTTGAAGTTTTCAGAATAGGGACCTCTATCATAACCGTCGAGTAATCCCTTCAATCTCTCGTTCTTATCCTCTCTCACGAAGCCGATCTCTTCCTCAAATTTTTGAAGGTTATTCTTGCTGATCACGAGGTCGTGCTGTGACCTTATCTTATAGTTCTTCGTTCCGCCCTTGCCATCCGGTAATTTTTGCTCTCCTTCTTTACGCCTTTCTTCGTATATCTTACTGCAGATCCCGAATCCTAATAATAGATCCTGCACATCCTTCAAGAGGTCGAGTTCTGAGCTGGATAATCTAACGGAGACTCCCTTTTCATTGCTACCCTGAACGCTGCCATCTGCGGTGAACAATCCTTTTAAAAATCCCTTTGCAGTATCTTTACTTGACCTGAATATCTTATCGGGTACCTGTAGTTTGTTTTCATTGAGGCCATAATCCTCCGTTATCTCATACAACCTAGCCGATCTTACTCTCTGCTCTTTGACCGATCTTTCGCCTCTCTTGATATCTTGAACTCCTACTTCGTAATCACCGTTGCCTTCAGGTTCTCTGATGATATCGTTAACATGCTCTGCGAATTCTTCTGAGATCTCGGTATCCTTATCATAGAAATGTAAGGTGACCCTCTTCTCAGACTTTTTGATCTGTCCATCACCTACGATCCATCCTAGAACGAGACCCTCCTTCAATGATCCATCCTCACCAAATTCTATTTCGTTATTCACTATGTGAACTTCATCTCCAGACTCGATATCCTGGACTTCTTTCCATCCTTCATCCGTCCTCATCTTGTGATCCTTTGTGAGTCGTATTTCGTACCCTTCCTTGGTTTTCAAACTATAGACATCCTTCTCTCCAGTTCTGAAAACATTCGAAGCCTCTTTTACCTTCTCATCACTCAGCCTTCCGTCGACTACGATGTCCAAATCGGTCCCATCCTCGCATAACTCTTCTGCTGGGTAAAGACCATCTTTTGTGCTGATCAGAGTGTCACCTGTAACGCATGGATTAGTTGCGTCTATGAAATGTTCTGGAGACTCGTTGAGCTTGAACGGATTATCTTCGTTTATCCTGTCCAGGAATATGATGCCCGGCTCGCCGTTCTTCCAGGCCTGGTGTATTATCTTTTCATATATCCTTTCGGCATCTTTCTGTTCAACCACTTCACCGGTTCTGGGATTGATGAGGTCGTAGTCCTCTCCGTTATTCACGGCCTCCATAAAATCCTCCGTCAGGGCAACGGAGATATTGAAGTTGTTCAAGGCGTCTTCCTCGTCCTTGGCGCTTACGAATTCCTCTATATCAGGGTGGTCTACAGATAATATGCCCATCTGGGCACCCCTTCTCTTGCCGCCCTGCTTTATGGTGTTGCACATCTCATCGTAGACCTGCATGAAGGAGACGGGTCCGCTGGCTATGCCGCCGGTAGACTTAACCGTGTCACCTCTAGGTCGGAGTCTGGAGAACGTGTAACCCACGCCGCCTCCCGATTGGAATATCTTGGCCGCATTCTTCACCTGCTGGAAGATGCTGTCCATGTCGTCTATAGGGGAAAGGACGAAGCAGGCGCTCAACTGGCCGATCTCCAAACCTGCGTTCATCAAAGTGGGTGAGTTCGGAATGAAATCTAAACTGCTCAGAGCTCCGTAGAATTCTTCCTTCTCCTCTTCAACCGTTCTATCGTCTTCGTACCGTTCATTCACCTCCGCGATAGAACCGGCTACCCTCTCGAAAAGATCGTCCGGTGTCTCGACTATATTGCCCTTCTCATCCCTCTTTAAATACCTCTCTTCTAGTATCTTTTTGGCGTTCTCGGTGAGTGCATCGTCGGTCATATCTACTTACCTCAGTAGATAGCGCCTATAGAATTGGAGTTTAATAATATTCCGATAGAGGGGAGGTCAATATTTTTATTAATATAGTAATGAATAGCTTTAGATATGTCGTAATTTTTGATCGACCTATTCTCTTTTTTCGAAGATGAATTTTCCGAGCAGTATTATACTCGCTATCACCAGACCGAGGGCGACCATCAGGATAACGTGATCGAAGCTGTACTGTCCTTTAGCCCATCCGATGACCGCTGAGATGGGACTGCCGAGTAGCACTACGCCCGATCTAAATAGGCCTAGTTTCGTGCCGGTCTTTTGAGAGGTCCAGATGTCCATCAGGTAGGATGTCCTTACTGGATAGAATGCTCCGGTCTGAGCGAAAAGTAAGGAGATACCGATCAAAGCGTACAGAGAATCGAAAAGGGTCAACAGGTAGAGTGACAAGGCGCCGCTGAAGGCTAAAAACATCATCAATAGGGCGTGGTTCACTTTATCGGATATATGGCCTATTATAGGCTTCAGTACGAGGCCTCCGATTAGAACTACGGAGAACATGATACCGGCCATCTCTTGGTTGAATCCTTTGGTTTCCTGGATATAGGTGGGGAACCACGAAAGCATGCCGATCCATGCGAAGGAGATGAGAAGGTTGACGATGAACATAGTTGATACGTTCAGGTCCCTGAAGGCTCCGATGCTTTTTTTCAGTCTGTCAAGATGACCTGTATCCCATGTGGATCTTAAGCTCTCCTGCACAGTACTGTAGAAGAGGTAAGCTATAAGGAAACCCGTGATACCCCAGAATATGAATATATTCCTCCAGCCCATCCAAAGGGCCATCAGAGGGAGTATCAAAGGGGCCAAACCGGAGAGGCTCGTGACACCTGAACGGATACCGAGGGCCTTTCCCTTCTTCGGGCCGAACAGTTCAGACAACATCGTGAGGCTCGGTGAAGGTAACATCCCGGCTCCAAAACCCATGAAACAGAAAGCGAAGACCAGCACGATAAGGTTGAAAGCGCCTCCGATGAGGATGGAACCGACGCCGAAGCCCAGTAGAGATAAAGATATGACCTTCTTCCTCCCTATGGTGTCCGAGAGAGCCCCGGCTGGGTACTGCATGATCCCGTAGAAGAACCAGAGCCCGCTGAGTGCAAAACCTGCCTGGACGTCCGTTATGCCTATATCTCTGATTATATCCTTCAAAAGGGTAGGCCCAGTGACTCTTCCGATGAAAACGATGAGCCAGGCAAGTGATACGAGTATCAAAGCGTTCCTGTTCTGGTCTTCGTCTGCCATCACAACCCTTCGAAGTACGCTTCTATTTATAACTTGGGTGTTGTTTGTTATATAGTCAATGACCCGACTTTTTGTACTGATGGAGGGTCTTTGACTAGCAGTGGATGACGCAACGCAATTACAAATAAGTTGTGTCTTCCACTATAAATCGAAAAAACTAAACTTCCACACGGCTATGTTTCATCGAGGTGGAAAGATGAAGGAAGCTGTCCTGGTCGTAGATATGATCCATGACTTCGTTTACGGTAAACTCGGGAGCGAGAACGCACAGGATATGGTACCTAGGTTATCAGAATTTCTGAAGGAGGCTGAAAGCGAGGACGTATTGATCATCTACGCTCAGGACAGTCATGAAGAGGACGATCCGGAGATGGATCTCTGGGGTCAACATGCCATGAGCGGAGGAAAGGGGTCTGAAACGGTGGACGAACTGAGGGGATACGAGGACGAGTTGGTCAAAAAGAGATCCTATGACGCCTTCCATGAATCTAGACTCCAAGGATCATTAGAAGAACATTCTATCCAGAGATTGATACTCTGTGGCGTCTCTACTGACATATGCGTTCAAAATACGGCAGCAGGTGCCTTCTTCAGAGGCTATGACATAATGGTTTTAGAGGACTGTACAGCCGCACTGGAAGAGGAGAAACATGAATATGCCCTCGATTATATGAAGAACACCTACGGTGCGGAGATAACGGATTCCAAAGACGTTCTAGAACGGATAAAAAGTGAATAAAAAAAGAAAAAAGAAATATTTTAGATATCACCATTTGGGTTCATCAGGCTCTATCTGAGAGCCGTCCTTTTTCTTGTCCCACTCGAACTTTTTCCCTTTATCCTCTTCATCACTCTGTTCTTCACTTGACTCCTCTGCTTCTTCTTCACTGGTCTCTCCTTTCACTGGTCCGCTCCATTCATGTGGCTTTTTTTCTTCTTCCTCTTCCTCCGGCCCTCTCTTGGAGATCTTTCTCTTCTTTCCAGTGGTCCCCATGACCGGCATCATGTCCTGATTCATCAAAACGGCTATCACAGCTATGATCAAAGCTATGAGAGCTATAGCCAAAAGCAGAAGGTTGGCCTGGGACATCCCGCCGACGCTCTTTTTCTGAGCCCATGAGGGGTCCTTCTCGACGCTGAGCTCTTCCGTCTTGTACATCCCGCTTCCCGCAGAAGCATATATGAAGTAACTACCATCTGCGTTCTTGGGTAACTTCAAGCTGAAGGTTCCCTCGGTTTCGTCGGTCTCCAATGTATAGTTCTCGCCTCTCGCTAGGCCGTAGTGAATCTCTAGATGTTCCGGTTTGGATGAATCCCCTAGGGTTACTACTTTGTACTTTACTTTTATCTTCTGGTCTGGCTTGTAAACGTCGGTCGTGTATCTGGACTCGGTAGCTATGCTGAGCTCCAACCGGTATCCCCTTTCCTTGTTGATCTCTATCGTGTCAGTCATCTTCTTATTGCCGCTGGTGACCACTTCTAAGGTGGCCAAATAGGAGTTTGTCGGATTTGAAGGTACCTCGAATGTAAACTCTCCATCGGTGGGCTCTCCAAAGGTTGTAAGACCGCCCTGAGAATCTGATATCTTATACTGCAGAGACCTAGGGTTGTCTATGCCCTTTAGCTCATAAGAGAAAGTGATGTTCTCGCTTCCACTGTAAGTCTCCTGGTCCACGTTGAAGAGTATCAATCCTTCCTTAACCGGGATGCTCATCTCTTTTTTACCGTATCCTTTCTGCCCGTGATAGGCCCAGAGTGTAACCTTGAGAGAATCGTCGGTGTCGAAGTTCTGTGGGATTTCGAACGATATAGATCCACCTGAGGCATATCTATACTCATATACAACCGAGTTCGTCGTGGCCTCTATCTGGTATTTCACTTCTGCATCGACCACGTCTCCCTGTTTGGTGACCGTGTAATTCATCTGGAGGCGGTCTCCTTGATAGTATTGATTTCTCGGTTTATTCGTCTCCGTCAGTATAGATAGGGAGGTGAGTTCACTGATCACGGTGATATTTTGCTCTTGCACATCGAAGCTATCGTATTTTGTTGCGTTCACCCTTATAGTGTAGGTTCCGGAATCTAGGTCCGAGAGTAGTTCCAAGGGTAACGTGGCTTCTCCTCCCCGGTCTGTATTGGCCGTGACGGTGTAATCTTCGAGGACTACGCCGCTTTTGAGGAGTTGGACAGTGACTTCAGCATCCTTTATGGGTGTCTGCTCGTAAGGAGCATAATGTGTCCAAGTATTCACATATACTGTCTCCCCTACGACGTATTCGAAGCTGCTCAGACTCATCTGCGTAGTTATATCTCTCAAGGCAATATCGGTGAGGATTTCATGATCTGTATGGCCTTGGGTATCGTTCGCCCAGGCTTCAATATAGAAATCATAGGAGGTATATGTGCTCAGAGCGGCCGTCTTGGGAATAGTGAAAGAGAAGGCTCCCTGTTGAGTGGATCCAGTAATACTACTGTATCCTCCACTCTCGTTCAGATAGGCGGCCCTCCAATCTACCACCGCTGAGGATACCTCCGATCCATCCAGATTGTTGCTCACCGTATAGAATGCCCTGACGGTCTCTCCTGGGAGATAGGAAGTTTGATCCGTTTTAAGGTCTAGAGTGAACTTCTTGACTTCTATCCCTTTCTTCGCCAAAAGATTGTCCGATTCCGAACTGTTGACATAAACGAAATATTCTCCGTCTGGTACGTCATTAGGTATATTGTAATCGGCACTCCATCTCCCGTTGGTCATCTCCATCCCTGACCAGATAGCTCCAGGCATCTGCCAGTATGTTTCATTCATTATGGAAACGTCTATATTATCAGGGAGATTGCTTTCAACGGTTATCTCTATATTTTGCCCCTGGGTAAATACCTGCCCGACGCCCTGCTCAGAGCTGACGGTTATCTCCAGATAAAACACCGTGAATGTGTTCATAGCATACATCGTCCCATTGATATCTCCCTGAGACTCCTCGAAGCTGTTGCCGTCGTAGAGATACAAGGTATAATCCCCGGAGATCTCTTCGAAGTCCAATTCATAGGAGGGGACAAAATAACCCTCGTACTCACCGTTCTCACCAAGGTTCCTGTTGTCTCGAACCTTATCCACTTTGTTTCCTTTCTTAACCCAGATGTCCACCTCGTTCCTCCCTGTGTTATCCTGGGGGGGTGCCCATCCGTATTGATCTCTCACCTGGACTTTATACTGGACCTCACCGCTCTTCTGGACGTAGTGATCTGGCAGTGTTATCTGTGAATTCTGAGTGTAATCCGGTTCATAAACATATATGTTCTTCTGGGCTACGATCTTCTGCTCAGGCGGTGTGAATTGGTCGTATCTATAGTATATCGTCACATTATAAGATCCCAAGGAGTCGCCCCATTCGAGGAATACAGAGGAACTGAGTTCTCCCTGCTCATCGGTAGAGGCCTGGTTTTGGTCCATGGTATCCCCGTTATGCTCTAGCTCAATGGTCACCTGATCATTTTCTAATGGATTTCCGTAGGCGTCCTCTATTGTGGCATTCAAGTATACATCTCTACCGTTCTGGAAGAAGCCTCCATCCTCTTTCACGAAATTGGTCCTCTCCTTCCTCTCTCCAGGAGGAGTTTCTGCATAGTCATCGTCCCAGGTACTGATGCTGGAGCCGCTGTAATAGTTTGAAACGACCTGGAAGGTACCGTTGTTGTACGTGCCCTCCGGAGAGGATATGTTCAGGTAGTATGTACCGGCTCTCCTGTCCGTGGTCTCAAAATATTCTTCGTGCTGCCAGCTGTGGTAAAGCCCCTGCTGGTTGGTCGTGACCGTTTTACTAGCCAGGGGTACGCCCTTGTTGTCCCTTAACCTGACAGTTACGTCCTCGCTGACCGATTCGTTCAACTCTATTGTGAAGAAGACATGTTGGCCTTCCAGATAGTAGCTCTTTGAATTACCGTTCGGACCTGTTGGATACACATCTATATCGTAGGGTTGTGCAGATGCAGTCTGTGAAACGATGGAAAACACCGAGACCAACAGTAAAAATACGATCAGCACATTTATGCTCTTTTTATACATGGTCCTCCAACCAGTTTTTTTGTCAGACATGAGTATCATAGTTTTTAGCCTATTTAAACTATATAAATCTTTTAGTCAACTCTCTGAATTGAGGTTCAGCTGATGGTTTCAAGATGTTCTTCGGGTGATAATTTATACCCCTATATATATTATAACTTTGGTTATGGAATCTAATTTTAACCATAATCCTTATATTTTAAGATGAGTTACCACTATATCCTCAAGGGGACTACAATGTTAGACGCTGAGATTAAATCCGAGATATTGAAAGACTTGACCGAGATTGTAGGTACGATTGTCAACGAGGTTAAGATAAACGTAGAGGAAGACGGTATCTCTCTTAAAGCCGTGGACCCAGCACATGTGGCCATGGTCGAAATGCACTTGAATAAGGATGCATTTGAGAGTTATGAAGCCGAAGAAACTGAACTCGGTCTGAACCTGAATAAAATAGACCAGTTCTTAAAATTGTCCGGTACGGGTGATGTATTATCTATCGAGCATCTAGAGGATGAGAACAGACTACTTTTGAAAGTTGACAATATAACCCAAAAGATGCCCCTTTTGGATACCGCTGGTATGACAGATCCAAACGTCCCTCAGCTTGATCTCCCGAACACGTTGAAGGTGGAAGGAAAACACCTGCTGAAAGGTGTAAGGGCCTCACAGAATATATCCGATCACATTGCTATAACGACCAACGCCGACGGCTTCGAGATCTTCTCTGAAGAGGATGAAGATGTGGTAAGACTCTCGCTCACGGGGGATGATCTGCTGGAACTTAACGCGAAGGAAGAAGTGAGATCACTCTTCGCCTTAGATTACTTCTCAGACATGGTAAAATGTGTCAAATCTGATACTGTATTGGACATTGAATTGGGGGCGGATTACCCGATCAAGATACAGTTCAGCTTTGCCGATGGTGATGGAGACGTTAGATACCTCCTTGCACCGAGGATAGAGAGCAGCTGAGGATACTAAGGGCCTTAGATTAGGTCCCAAAATAAGAGGCAAAATCGAGGAAGGAAATGATAATATGTATCAATATGGCCTAGCCATGATAGTAGTGGGGATAGTCTTACTGGTGGCTGAAGCTCTAGATCCAGGTTTCTTCATAGCTATACCAGGAGGTGTACTTGTCGTCCTCGGTATAATGGCCATCGCGGTACCCTCGCTTGTTTTGACCATCTGGAGTCCTATAATTGTGGGAGCCGTGGTAGTAATTTTACTGCTCGTAACGATGAAATTCTACCAGAATATATCTCCACCGACCACGCCTATCACGACGGGCAGTGACTCCCTCAGGGGACAAAAGGGCAAGGTCGTGCAGAAGATAGATCCAGATGATATCTCTGGAAAGGTCAGGATAGATAATCAGACATGGAGCGCAACCGCAGATGAGGAGATCGAAGAAGGGACAAAGGTCGTTGTGACGAAGAGCGAGGGCGTACACGTCGTGGTGAAAGAATTAAAAGAAGTCGGTAAGGCATGAGACATAATTAGGATTAATTTAATAAGGATAGTGTAAATAAGGGTAAAAAGAAAGGAAAGAGGTGAAAGTGTATGAGCTTAGCGTTGATAGTAGGATTGACCATACTGGTTATACTCGCGGCGATAGGTATCGGAAGGACGGCGTTCTGGATCATAAAGCCCTACGAACAGGGTATATTGATAGTGCTGGGTAACTTCCGTAAAACGTTGAAATCTGGTGTGAACATAGTTCCGCCTTTGATTTCGAACGTGGTGAAGATAGACCTTCGTACTCAGGTATTAGACGTGCCTAGACAGGAGGTCATAACTAAGGACAATTCACCAACGAATGTGGATGCTATAATCTATATCAAAGTTGTGGACGTGAAGAAGGCATATTTCCAGGTTACAAATTATAAAGCAGCGACGATAAACCTGGCCCAGACGACCCTCAGGTCGATAATAGGCGACATGGAGCTGGACGAGATCCTCTACAACAGAGAGAGGATAAATAACCATCTAAGACAGGTTCTAGATGAAGCGACTGATGCATGGGGCGTACGAGTGGAATCCGTCGAGATAAGAGAAGTCGATCCCGTCGGAACGGTAAAACAGGCTATGGAAGAGCAGACCGCCGCAGAGAGAGAAAGGAGAGCCGCCATTCTTAAGGCAGATGGTAAGAAACGGTCCGCTATACTTGAAGCTGAAGGTAACAGAAGGTCCAAGATACTGAATGCCGAAGGTAACAGACAGAGCAAGATACTGAACGCCGAAGGTTCACGGTCTGCAAAGATACTGCGTGCTCAGGGCGAAGGTCAACGTTTGAGAGTTCTTTCTTTGGGGGCCAACACCCTGGACGAGAAGGCCATGACATACCTGTCCTTGGACGCGCTGCGTGACATGTCGAAGGGTAAAGCTACTAAGATACTGTTCCCATTCGAGGTCACCAAACTCATGGAGGGCGCTTCCAATTATCTAGGTGCTAGTAGAGAGGTGCCAAGCAGGGAACCGACGGAGATAGGCGAACTCGAAGAGATAGTCGGCTCCGCAGATGAGATACTCGGTGAGATACCCGGTAGATCGGAGATGCAGGAGAAGATAAACAAGATAGAACAGAAGGTCAAAGAGGAACGAGAGAAGGGCCGTGAAGAGATACGCGAAGAAGCGGAGAAAGACGCCAAAGAGGTCCTAGAGGAACTGAAAGGTGATTTCGAGGGAGAGCCTGAAGAGAAGGAAGAATAGTAAAAACCCTTTCTTTTTCTTTCATCCTCTTTTTCCATTCCGTCAGATTTAAGTGAGGGAGTTTATTGGTCTTACCACTATGCCACGACCAGAAGACCTAGAGATCGTTGAACCGGGTACACCCGAGTCGATAACAAAAGTCGATTATGAAGAGGACGAGTATATCGAACATTTCTCTGAGCTGGTGGAACTGGAGAGACAAGAGGAGATGGAGAGACACGAAAGGGAGATGAAATATCTCTCCGGAAGGGAAAGGGAGGAGAAAGGAAGAGCTATACTGAACGCCAGAGCTAGAGATGAAGGCACGGCGCTCGGCTGGAAGTTCATCGTAAAGTTCGTCAGGAAGGACGGTTTACCGGAAACGGAGATATCAGTTGGTGATTTGATAAGAGTGAGTAAGAGTCAGCCTCTTTCTGACGATAATCCATCTGGGACCGTCACTGAGAAGACCGGCTATTCTATCACTGCAGCTTTCGACGAAAAGCCACCGGGCTGGATCTATGATCGGGTACGTGTGGATCTCTATGTGAACGATATTACTTTTCAAAGGATGTTGGATGCTCTGGAAAAGGTAAGCTCCCTAGAAGGTAAAAAGAGAAAACTGATGAACAAGATCCTCTCCCAGAGAGAGCATCGGTCTAAGGAGCTGGAAGAAGATATTTTCTTCTGTAACCAGGAGCTGAATCCAAGTCAAAGCGAGGCCGTGATAAGGTCTTTAGAATCCGATGATCTGTATCTTGTACACGGACCGCCCGGAACGGGAAAGACCGTGACCTGTGTAGAGATAATAGAGCAGGCCATCGAAAGGGACTTAGATGTTTTGGCCTGCGCGGATTCCAACACTGCAGTGGACAACCTGGTTGAGCACCTTGTTTCACGCGGTCGAGAAGTGGTCCGTGTAGGACATCCCGCTAGAGTCACACCCGTATTGAGAGACCACACGTTGGATTACATACTGGAGGACAACAAGACGTATCAGAAGGCCCAGAGGTTAAGGGAAAGGGCCTTCGAGTTGAAGGAAGAGCAGGATGAATACATCTATCCAAGCGGTAGATGGAGGAGGGGGATGAGCAACGACGTGATCAAAAGTTTAGCAGAGAAGGGGAAGGGCAGTAGGGGTGTCTCTCCCGACAAGATAAAGGAGATGGCTAAATCCCTTGAACTTCAAGAGGAGATAGATGAACTGTTCGAAAAAGTGGATTCTCTGGAGGAGAAGGCCGTAGATGAAGCTATAGAGGAAGCGGACGTCGTCTGCACCACCAATTCCTCTTCGGCTAGCGAGGCCATGGACGGCAGAGAATTCGACCTCTGCGTGATAGACGAGGCCACTCAAGCCACCGAGCCTTCCTGTTTGATACCGACGGTGAAGGCTGATAAACTCGTGATGGCCGGTGACCATAAACAGTTACCTCCGACCATATTGAACGAGAGGGCGAAAAGGGAAGGGCTATCCGAAACGATGTTCGAACGGTTGATCGCTTTACTTGGAGAGGAGATAAAGACACTCCTAGATACCCAGTATAGGATGCACGAGAAGATAATGAGATTCTCGGACGATGAATTCTACCAGGGCCAGATAAAGGCGGATGAGAGCGTTAGAACTCATACTTTAGAGGGCATAATCGAAGAGAGACCGGGTGGAAAATTGGACGAGATCCTAGAGCCAAAAGAACCTATCGTTTTGGTAGATACCAACGGCGAGATGAGAGAGAGGAGCAGAGCCGGTTCTCCCTCCAAAGAGAATCCAGGTGAAGCTGTACTGGCCAGTGAACTGGTGAAAGGTTTCCAGGATATGGGCGTCGAGAGTGAAGATATAGGTGTCATAACTCCCTACGCCGATCAGACGGATCTCGTTTCCTCAAAAGTTGAAGATGATGGGGTCGAAGTCGATACTGTAGACGGCTTCCAGGGAAGGGAGAAAGAGGTGATAATCCTCTCCCTTACAAGGAGCAACTCTAGAGACGAGATAGGCTTCCTGAAGGACCTGAGAAGACTGAACGTCAGCATAACCAGGGCTAGAAGAAAACTGGTGATAATCGCCGATACGAAAACGGTTTCCTCCAATAAGATGTACGAGAGCCTGTTCGATTACGTGGAGAGCGAAGGTAACAAGATCACGATAAAGAACAGCTGAAGCTCCCTGGTTTCACTTCCCGGGTATCGTACTTTACTTCAGTGAGTAGATATAGGTGATATGGTCAGGTAATACTGTGTCCACTTTAGGCTCCATCAAAAAATCGGTTATTCTCTCTTGGCGTTGTCGATCTTTTGACTGGGAATATATCCACGATATCTCTGAAGATGTTGTAGTAACTACAATATAATTCTTTAAAAAGTTGTAGTAAGTACAATTTTCATGGATATGACTCGAATTGTCTTTGATCACCTTCATGGTATTTTCTAGATACACGAACATAAATATTTTAGACATTGATCCTAATAATAAAGTGAAAAACGAGGCGGGATACCCGTCCTTAGATAAGACGTAGATAGGAGGAGATGAAGAATGAAAAAACATCTGGTCCTCGGCATGGCGTGCTTATTGCTTCTAGCAGGCACTCTTAGCTTTGTCAGTCCAGCCGATACTACTGAAGGCTCAGGTCTAGCGGACTCACCGTGGCCTATGTTTTGTGGAGGGCGCAGACATACAGGTAGAAGCCCGTATGATACTAGTTATGTGGACGGAACGGTGAAGTGGGAATTCTCTACCAGATATGGTGTGGAGTCTTCACCTGCGATAGGCCCTAATGGTACGACATATGTTGGGTCAAAGGATTGCAGGTTATATGCTATAAATCCAGATGGTACTGAAAAATGGCATCTTGATATCAGAGGGATGGTGCGTTCTTCTCCTGCTTTAGGCTCAGATGAAACCATATATATTGGCTCGGAAAATGGATGTTTGTACGCAGTTAACTTAGACGGAACGGAGAAATGGCACTTTTCTACAGGAGGCCTTATTCGTTCTTCACCTGTCGTAGATTATGACGGCACGATTTACATCGGCTCTGGGGATAAAAACCTGTACGCCATAAACCCTGATGGTACTGAAAAATGGCACTTCACTACAGATGGTGCTTTACATTCTTCTCCAGCTATCGGTGAAGATGGTACGATATATGTGGGTTCGTGGGATAACAACCTTTATGCTATCAACCCCGATGGAACTGAAAAATGGTGTTTCTCCACTGAAGGTATCGTGGAATCATCCCCATCCATCGGATCTAATGGTACGATATATTTTGGCTCGGGAGATGGAAATCTGTATGCTGTTAAAAAGGATGGAACTGAAAATTGGCGATTTCCCACAGGGGGTTTTGTTGAATCCTCTCCAGCAGTTGGTTCAAATGGCTCTCTATATGTGGGATCGGGAGATAGTTATATTTATAGGGTCAATTCTGAGGGGGATAAAATATGGAGTTTCTCTACAGAGGGAGCTGTGGATTCCTCTCCTGCTGTTGCCTCAAACGGTATGATATATTTTGGATCCTGGGGAGGAAGCCTATATGCGCTAAGCTCAGATGGGATGGAGAAATGGCGTCTTGACACCGAAGGATTTATTGAATCTTCACCTGCAATAGATGAGGACGGAACTATCTATTTTGGCTCTCAAGACGGAAACCTCTACGCGATCACCGGCCCGAAGCAGAAAGACGACAACATAATCCCCGGTTTCACCTTCTTAACGGTACCCACTGGCATCTTCATAGCTGTGGCTTATCGCTATAAGAGAAAAAAGAGTAAAAGGCAACAGCCCGAGCCTCACTGATTCAGGACCTCGTTCTGCGCCTCTATCAATTCTTGGATACCTTTCTCTGCAAGATCCAAAAGTTCATCGTGTTCTTCTCTCGAGAAGACGGCCTCTTCTCCTGTGGCCTGTATCTCGATGAAGTTGTTCTCGGAGTCCATCACTACGTTCATATCGACATCGGCGCTGGAATCGTCCACGTAGCAGAGGTCCAGTTTCGGTTCTCCTTTTACTATCCCCACGCTGGTGGCAGCTATCTGCCTCTTCATCGGGTTTTCATCGAAGACACCGTCTTCCGTCATCCTGTCCATCAGTATCTTCATGGCGACCCAGGCCCCTGTTATCGAAGCCGTTCTGGTTCCGCCGTCGGCTTGAAGGACGTCGCAGTCAATCCAGAAGGTTCTAGCTCCCAGTTCTTCTAACTTTAAAGCGGCTCTCATGCTCCGCCCGATGAGTCTTTGTATCTCTTTTGTACGGCCTTTAGCGCCTCGTCTTTCCCTCCTTATCCTCGTTTCTCCACTCCCGGGAAGCATGCCGTATTTGGCCGTGATCCAACCCTTCTCCACTTCATCGCTGTTTTCGATCCACGGCGGTAATGAATCCTCCACCATGATGGTACAGAGGACCTTTGTTTTACCGGTCTCTATAAAAACTGAACTATCCGGATTCTCGAGATAATTTGGTATGATATTCACATCTCTAAGCTCGTCGTTAGCCCTGTCCTTTGATCCTTCAGTCATCTGAGCACCTTGAGAGTCGAAATATCATTGGCGATATAAATGTTGGGTTTTGGGAAAAGGTTAAATCGTCTAAAAAGATGAGAGGTCGGATATGGACGCTGTAAAAGAGGAGCTCATCAGTAAAGGTGCCGAGGCCGAGGTCTGGAGAGGTTCTTGGAGGGAGAGAGATATAGTGATCAAGAAGAGGGTCAAGAAGGGCTACAGACATCCCGAACTAGATAAGAGCATAAGAAAACGCACCATAAGGAAGGAAGCCAGGTTGATGAGCGAGGTAAAACCGTTAGGTGTCCCAGTACCGATAATCTACGACGTGAACGAGCCCGAAACGGTATTGATGATGGAGTATATCCAAGGTGTAAGAGTGCTCGACCACATAAACGAAGGAAGAACCGTAGACATGGAACGGATAGGCTGTTATGTAGGTCTGATGCATGAAGCGGGTATAACCCACGGCGATCTGACCACCTCTAACATCCTATATGTAGAGGAAAAAGACGAGATATATTTCATCGATTTCAGCCTGGGGGAGAAGGGCTCCAACGTCGAAGATATGGGTGTTGACCTTCACTTGATCTTGGAGGCTCTCATAAGCGTGCATCCTGAACCGGAAGAAAAATTCGAAGCTCTCACGAAAGGTTACCTAAAAACATTTGAAGAGGGTGAGGAAGCGGTAGAGAGGGCCAAGAAGATAGAAGCCAGGGGTCGGTATCATTGATCCTAACAAAAGAGAAGCGTGATAAACATGGGATTGGATAGGATAACCGTTGTGACCTCAAACGAGGGAAAATACGAGGAGTACGAGGAAGAACTGGACAAGTACATAGATGTGGAATGGAAGAACCTAGAATATCATGAGATACAGACCGATACCTTGGAGGAGGTCGTGGAGTTCAGTCTGTCTGAACTGGAGAGATACGCGCCGCTCATAATAGACGACAGCGGCCTTTTTGTAGACGCTTTGAACGGGTTCCCCGGGGTCTATTCCTCCTACGTCATGAAGACCCTGGGTTGTGAGGGCATCCTGGACCTGATGGAGGACCACGGTGAAAGGACGGCTAGATTTCAATGTGTCATCGGCTTCATGGATGCTGACGGAAAAACACAGTACTTCAAGGGGTTCTCCAATGGGAACATCACTCACGAACAGATAGGTGAAGGCGGCTTCGGCTACGACCCTATATTCAGGCCGGCCAAAAGAGAGGAGACCTTCGCCCAGCTCTCGAAAGAGGAGAAGAACAGTATAAGCCATAGGGGCAGGGCTTTAGAGAAGTTTGTATCCTATATCCAGGACGAGGTAGTGAAACAGGAGTAGAATCGAAATAACGAAAACTTAAAAAGCACCATCTATTCTTTAGGCAAAAAAGGAGATAAAAATATGGAAGAAGGTATTATCAGAAGATACATGGGTTCATATCTATTCAGCTTGGTGGTTATAGCTCTACTATTTTCATTTTCACTCTTCATCCCTTTAGCCCAGGCTAAAGATAGCGATGACGGCAGCTGGTCCATGTTCAGGGGCGGTCCAACACATCGAGGTAGAAGTGAAGGAAACAGGGGCGTTGCTACGGGAGAGATAGCCTGGGATTTCGAAGCCGACGGGAAGATCGACACCTCTCCAGCGGTGGCCGAAGACGGAACCATCTACTTCGCCTCTCAGAGCGGTACCGTCTATGCTGTCAGTCCCAAGGGTACTAAGAATTGGAGATACTCCGTGGACGGCGCAGTATCCTCATCACCAGCTATCGGAAAGGATGGGGATATCTACATAGGTTCGAGCAACGGTAAACTCTACGCTCTAAACCAGAAAGGTCATAAGCAATGGACCTTCGACGCTGGTAACCCGATACTTTCATCACCATGCGTTGGACAGGACGGTCTCATCTACTTCGGCTCGACATATCTTAATAAATCTGCCAGCACTCTTTACTGTATTGACCAGGACGGCGAACCTCGATGGAATTATACATCTATGGGTCTGATGGTGTCGTCCCCTGCAGTAACAGAAGGGGGTCGTGTCTACGTGGGTGCTTATGTGAGCTTTGGAGGCGTCAGCATAGGACAGCTACTAGCCATCAGCAGGTATGGAGACGAGATCTGGAACCATACCCTTCTAGAAAATGTACCCTCTGGAATCCAATCTTCACCGGCGGTGGCCGAAGACGGCACGGTCTACATAGGCTCATACAACTCGCGGATGTTCGCTATAAGTCCCCAGGGAGAAAAAAAATGGAGTTTCTCTACCGACGGGGAGATATTTTCATCGGCGGCCATCGGTTCCAAAGGCACTATCTACTTTGGCTCGGCGGACAGTCACCTCTATGCTTTGCATTCCAATGGTACACTGAAGTGGAAATTCAAGACAGGCAACAGCATCTATTCATCCCCTTCGATCGGGCCAAAGGGACACATCTATGTTGGGTGCTACGATAGCAAGCTTTACGCGATGAATCCCGACGGGACGAAACGATGGTCTGTCAGCGTCGATGGGAGGATATTTTCTTCACCGGCTATCGGCCCACGCGGTGAGATATACTTCGGTTCCTATGGTAACAAACTCTATGGAATAGAGTCTTCCTATCACGTTATACCGACCTATCTACCGATAATGGTCCTGCTAGCTGCGGTCATCCTCGTTTTCGTTCCCTCAGTGTATAAAGACGGTAAAGGTAAGAAGAACGCTTAATCAGTCAAGTTATCGAGAGTAAAATTTTATTAAGTTATCCTCTCTAATACAATCAGGATCAAAAACGTCAGACGGATCAGGGAATAGGATGGGCTCTAACCAGATAGGATCAGAAGCCTATAAGAGGCACTACGCTCTGCTAGATGTACTTCTAATACTGTTTTGGACCCTTCTCACCGGGACGTTGGTCTCTCTTTTCAAAGGCGAAGACATCTCGATGTATGGGGTTATTCTAGGCATACTGGCAGCATCTACTGTGACTTTGACGGCACACGAGTTCGTCATACAGGGGGAGAAAAGGGAGAAGGAGTCCATCATCACATATCTAACCGATCTGAAGAACGTGATAGCTCTTTTCCTTGACATAGGAGCTAGACTCATAGTCGCTAACGCAGTATTGATGTACCAGGCCACGACTCTAGAAGTGGAGCCCCGAATAGTTAAAGTGGGCGTGAACCTGACCTCTGAAGCCGAAGTGACATTGATTTCCCTCCTGATAACATTGGTCCCTGGCACACTTGTGATCGATGCGGATGAACGGGAAGATGGGTATCATCTTTACGTCCATTACTCCTACCTCAAATCAGAAGACCTGGGAAGTAACATAAAGAAGACGATCAAAAAATGGGACGGGCAGATAAGGGGGCTTTTCAAATGAATCTGCTCACTGCAGTCTCGTCCATCCTGATCTTCATAGGGCTCTTAGCTTCTTACAGGCTTTTCGTAGGTCCCACCGTGTACGACCGTTTGATATCTCTTAACGTGGTCACGGTGATCGTCACGATAATACTGGTGACCATGAGCATAGAAAGCGGCCTGGGGATGTATCTCGACGTAGCTATATCCTTGGTCATGCTGAATTTTGTAGGGACTCTAGCCTTCACCAAGTATCTGAGTGGAGGTGAGTTCTGTTGAACCCAGTGATGAACATGCTTTCCATATTTCTGATATCTCTGGGCTGCATCATCATGTTCACTGCATCTCTGGCGCTCATAAGATTCAAACACATATATATGAGACTTCATGCGAGTTCCAAGGCGGGTACTGGAGGAGTACTTACGCTCCTGATAGGAGTACTCTTAAGGATCGGTTTCAAAGAGATCACCGGGAAGATCATACTACTGGCGGTTCTGATCCTTGTCACGGGTCCTGTTTTGGCCCACGCCATCGCTAGAGCTGGACACCTTAAGTCTGGGATGACCGCCGAGGTGCCCTATGAGGACTACGAGGAGAGTAAAAAAAAGAAGGTACTAAGAAAGAAAAATGGCTCCGAGGTGGGGTAAGATGGTGATAGAACTCTTTCTCATACTGTTCCTGGGTGCCTGTGTGCTGGTTGTCCTCGAAGAAGACCTCATAAGGGCACTGATATTTCTAGCCCTTTCTTCGTTATTCCTGGTGATGCTCATCTATCTTTACAGTGCTCCCGATGTGGCATTAACGTTGGCCATAGTGAGTGGCGCCGCCAACACCATCTTATTCTTAGCGGTTATAAAGAAACTGGAGAGTGAAGGATATGAAAGAAAAGCTGTATAAAAGGCTTCTCAGCGTGCTGTTCATAGCCCTTATCCTCTTCAGTTTGATCCATGGTCTGCAGGTTGGGCATTCGGATAAAAGACCCTCTGAACTAAAGGATTACTACCAAGAACACCTGGGATCTACGGGCTCACGAAACCTCGTCGAAGCGATACTCTTGGATTACAGGGCTTACGACACTTTTGGAGAGGTCATGGTACTCTACATCGCTATATCAGGGGTCATCATATTGGGTAGAAAAGTTAGAAGTCTTGGCAGGCAAGGGGACGATGAAGAGGAGAAAAATAGGGGTGAGACCGATTGACTTCTGAGAAACCCATCGAATCTGCCATCGTACAAACGTCTGGACGAGCTTTAGCGCCCTTCATCCTGATCTATGGTCTTTATATAACTTTGTTCGGGACAAGGACACCAGGTGGTGGTTTTCAGGGGGGTGTCCTCCTAGCTTCCGGTGTGATTTTGGTTCTAGTGACACATGGTAGAGAGGAAGTAGAGCGTTTGTCTAGAAATATATCCTGGTTCGAGACATTCGGCGCGTTTGTTTTTCTTCTCGTGGGGTTAGCGGGTATCATATTTGGCGGCGTTTTCTTGACCAACCTGGCACCTGGTTCACCGGTCATGCTAACTCTACTAGATCTCATAATAGCTCTAAAGGTCTTTGCGGGCCTTGTTGCGCTGTTCATCTATTTCTTCGGTCTGGGGGTGGGCTCTTGATAATCAATGGTATAAATATCGGTCTGATCGTCATCTTCGTCGGACTCTACGGCCTGACAAATAACAGGAACGGCGTGAAACTACTCATGTCTCTAGGCGTAGTGGGCTCCGGTATAATACTCCTATTCGTTTCAGTTGCTTACATACCTGGTGGCTCTCCTCCTATACTTGGCAGCGGCGAGACCATGGTGGATCCACTACCGCACACGTTCATGCTCACTTCGATAGTCATAAATCTTGCGACCACAGCCTTGGGCCTTGCACTCGTCTTTCATCTGTATCAGGAGTTTGGAACGCTGGATATCGAGGAGATGTTGGAGGAGAAAGGGGAAGGAGGCGATAAAAAATGATGGAACATGCTCCTATCTTGATAATAATAACGCCTCTCGCTGGAGCTCTGCTGCTGGAGATACTATCCAGGTTTGACCTACCAGAAAGCACGAACGATGTGATAACCCTCGTCTCACTGGCGTTACCGGTGGTAATACTTTTCTCCTTCGCACCCTCTATCTTACGGTCTCCTATCGTCTATGAGTTAGGAGGCTGGCCCAGACCCTATGGTATATCCCTGGTGATAGACAGTCTCTCGGCTACTATGGCCACCATCACTGGGATGGTCACCCTTTCCACCTTCGCTTATTCACTGGAAGCCAAGGATATGCTTCCACGGGGAGAGAGATACTACTTCCTGTTCCTATTCATGACCACGGGCCTTTACGGAGTTTTTCTCACTGGAGATATAATAAACCGTTACATATTCTTCGAGTTGACCGTCCTAACCACCTATGTCCTTCTTACCTATACCGGTGGTGAAAAGTCTTTGAAAGCAAGTTATTATTACCTGATAATAGGGAGTGTGGCTTCATTCCTATTCCTGGCTGGGATCGCTCTTCTCTACTTCTATACAGGTTTTCTGGATCTGAAGGCCCTCGCCGGTGTAGTCCCCACTCTTTCGAGCGAGAAGACCCTGATGATATTCTCTTTCTTCTTCGTAGCCGTGGGTATAAAATCAGGTCTGATACCGTTCCACAGTTGGTTACCCGATGCTCACGTCTCTGCACCTACACCTATGACCGCAGTTTTAGCCGGTATAACGGTCAAGACCGGTGCGTACATACTCATAAAGTTGATGATGATCGGGTTCTTTAACAGTTTCATCCAGACCCTGATGATCGTTGTAGGGCTGTTGTCCGGTATCCTTGGAGTTCTGCTCACCTTCACTTACTGGGACCTCAAGAGGATCTTGGCCTGGCACACCATAAGTCAGATGGGGATCATAGTAGCTTCCCTCTCACTATGGACGCCTCTATCAGTGGCCTCTTCTCTGTATCAACTGATAAACCATGCGATCTTCAAGACCCTGCTGTTCCTGTCAGCCGGTGCCTTCATCTTTATCTACGAAACGAGGGACATCAGGGAACTGCCCCTGCAGAACGGGAACGTGATCATCGTGACTTCTTTTCTAGTTGGTCTTCTCTCCCTTGCGAGCATACCACCTTTCAACGGCTTCTACAGCAAGAGCATGATGATAACCGCCGCGATAAACAGACCAGTGATATCATTTCTTTTCATAATGATACAGATACTCACTGTGACTTCCATATTCAGGATAATATACTACTCTATTGAAACCGAAGTGGATATACATCCGCCGATAAGCCATATGAAAACGATCACCATCCTGGCGGGACTCTGCATCTTCATGGGAGCCACCTCCACGATATGGATAAAGAACGTGATCCTTCCGGCCGGCGCTATAATAACTGGCACACCGGGTCTGGCCGAAGGAGGCTACGTGGAGATAAAGACATTGACCACGATCGGGGGGATGGTCGTCATGGCCACAGTTCCCCTAGGTGTCCTTCTTTTCCCTTCTATAAAGAGGCTCGATATGAGGCCCGTGAGGCGATGGTTGACCGATATAAGTATAACAGATGCGGTCCGCTTTATACTGTTCGTTCAGGCGCTGGTACTTTTGTTCACTTTTCTATTTTGAACCGCTCATGGTCTGATCGGCCATCTTCGATAAGATCTCAGGACGTGTATCGCTCAGTGCCGGTCTTCCCCTTCGCGCCCCATCCAGTTTATCCATGTCTATCTCCTTTGAGACCATCCCCTCTTCGAAGTAGGGCCCTTTAGCTATTTCTTTTCCCTTGGGATCGATGATAGAATCTCCACCCCAAAATGTCATGTCATCCT
>CAYMXS010000003.1:56356-74774 GCA_964394465.1 uncultured Thermoplasmata archaeon
TCTTTTCCCTTGGGATCGATGATAGAATCTCCACCCCAAAATGTCATGTCATCCTCTCTACCCACCAGGTTGGAATACAGCACGAAGGAGGTCGTCTCTATGGCCCTACCGAACATGACCTTTTCGAAGTATTCTCTCGTTGTAGAGGGTGATGCGGATATGCATGTGATAATCTCAGCGT
This sequence comes from uncultured Thermoplasmata archaeon, assembly GCA_964394465.1. GTDB lineage: Archaea > Thermoplasmatota > Thermoplasmata > Halarchaeoplasmatales > Halarchaeoplasmataceae > CAYMXS01. The sequence continues at coordinate 56,538 of CAYMXS010000003.1, forward strand.
CTTTCATAGCCAGGGTCTTGGTGAGCTCCGGAAAGAACAGGTCGTAGCAAATGACTATGCCTATCTTACCGATGGGGGTGTCAAACACGGGTATGGAATCATCCGGTCGGAAATACCTCACCTCGTCGAAGGGCCCGAAGTTGGCCAGATAGGATTTTCTGTAGGTGTGTATATCCCCTCTAGAATCAACGAGTACTGCAGAGTTGTACAGCTTTCCCAGGTTGGGGACGTATTCTGGCATACCGCATATTATGTTTGTGTCTTCATTCGCTGCAAGGTCGGACAAGAGATAAGACGAGGGCCCAGGTATCTCCTCAGCTTCATCCCATAGTCTGTCTTTCAGAGAGTAGCCCGTTAGGAACATCTCCGGAAATATTACAAGGTCCGAATCCGTTTCCTCCACTGTACTTTCGATGATCTCGAGATTCTCCTCTTTATCCCCGAGTCCGTGCTTCCTTTGGGCGAGGGTGACCTTCATGGATATCGCTGTTTAAATTTAGCGCTCGTATTTAGGATTTGAGGGGATTAGAGAGGAAAAAGATTCCCAATTGAAATCCGATAAAGGGAATAAACAAATATACAAGGAGTCCAATGGCATATTGATTGGTGATAACCTTGCCAGATACGGAAAGTCCGATAGGTCGCCTGCTCAAGGGAAGCGAGGGCATAATCAATACAGAGGGCCTGATCGTCGATGCCTTGGAAGACCTGATAAAGGATGAGATAAAGAAACACATCAGGGAAAAGTTGGATGAGAACAAGGAGTTGAAGGGTGAATTTAAGGAGTACACCGAGATGCTCATGGAGGCCAAGATGAAAGAGGCCTACGCTTATGCGATGTTGGCCAAGACCAGTGCCGATCTTGGCGTGGAATTGATCCCTGAAAAGATGAAGAAAGAGATGAGCGATAAGTTCTCGCAGATGCTCGAACAGAAACTAGAGCAGATGATGGAAGAGACTGAGATGTGAAGATCCCTCATCTTCATATCGACACTCTCAAAAATAATTTATAAGCACAGAGTTTTCCGCGGACGAACATCATGGTGTTCGATGCAGAGTGGTTCAGAGATACATTTTCCTCTCTCAAGCAGAGGTTCGGCCGGCCCGAGAAGGACGAGATATTGAACAGTGATATAGTCCCAGTCTTATTCAAGCTTGGCTGGCCCATGATGATAGCCACCTTTTTACGGACGTTGTACAACCTGGTCGATACCTTCTGGCTTGGCCATCTTCCTGGAAACGAGGCCAAGTATTCAGTGGGAGCCATGGGCATGTCCTGGTCCTTCGTCTTTTTGATGCTCTCCATCGGCATCGGGTTCGGCGTCGCAGCTTTGGCTCTCGTATCTCAGCACACTGGTGCGAAAAAGTTCGACGAGGCATCGAAGGATGCAGGACAGCTATACTTCATAGCTATAGTATTCTCATCCTGTATCGGTATAATCGGCTACTTCACGACCCCTTATTTTCTCGATGTTTTGACCGGGACCGGAGAAGAGGCGGTCGCCTTGGCTCATTACGGTACGTTGTACATGCAGGTGATCTTCTTAGGACTGCCTTTCATGTTCTTGTTCTTCGCCTTTTCATTCATCATGAGAGGGTGGGGCGATACGATAACGCCGATGAAGATAACCGCTTTTTCGGTGACTCTCAATCTCATATTCGATCCCTTACTGATATTCGGCGTGGGACCACTACCGAAGCTTGGGATTCAGGGGGCCGCTATCGCAACGGTCTCAACAAGAGGTCTGGGGGCGCTCTACGGAGTTTACCTACTGTTCTCGGGAAAAGTCGGTATAGACCTTTCCTTCGATAAACTCAAGCCTGATCTCGAAAGAATCAAGAGGTTTCTCTCGGTCGGGATACCCGCTTCAGCCGCACGGTTGGGGACCGCAGCCGGATTCATACTGCTCTGGTACTTCATCAATAAACTTCCCAATCAGAGTGTGGCGGCTGCGGCCTACGGCGCCGGTAACCGGATCCTGAACATGACCTTTCTCATAATGGGCGGGCTGGCCATGGCCATGAGCACCATGGTGGGTCAGAGCCTGGGTGCGGACATGGAGAAGAGGGCCGAGGAGGTTACAAAGAAAGGCATAATGCTCATAGTTGCTCTGATGGGCGTGTTCGCGGGTTTTATATTCCTGGCTAGGAACGTCCTGATAGGCGTCTTCATCCCGCACAAACCGGAGGTGATCGAGATGGGCGCGGAGTTCCTCATGATCTTCTCTTTAGCTATGCCGTTCTTCGGAGTGTTCAGAGGCGTCTCCTCCATACTGAGCGGTTCTGGTCATACGAAACAGCAGATGTTTTTGAGCTTGACTAGGCTCTGGGGACTTCGACTTCCTTTAGCCTATATATTCGGGTTCGTACTGGGGTGGTACGCCGAGGGTATCTGGTTCGGCATGGCTATTAGTAACGTGATCGGAGCCGGTCTCTCATTGTTCGTGTATTCTCTGGGACGTTGGAAGGAAAAGGTGATCGAGGAGGGTCCCACTGCGGCACCAACGCCTTCTTTTGATACTACCGACGATCTAGACGAAAGCGATGGAAATTAATATCATCAAGTCCTTGCTGTCTCTCAAGTGTCTCAGTGATGGAGGTCGAAAGGAAAGATGCCCACTAAAAGCTATGGTGGAAGGCCACCGGGCCCCTTATCTGGTCTGCTAAGGAGCTTTAGAAACTTAAGGGAGAAGATGGGCCGTCCGAAGAAAGACGAGATCCTGAACGGTCCAGTATATTCCGTTCTTTTCAAGCTGGCCTGGCCCTTGATGATATCCTCGCTTCTGCAGACACTCTACAACCTTTTCGATACATTTTGGTTGGGTCGTCTTCCAGGCGAAGAAGGCAAGCTCGCTTTAGGGGCGATGAGCATATCGTGGCCCTTCGTTTTCTTTACTCTATCCCTCGGTATAGGTCTCGGTATCGCAGCTTTGGCGCTCATATCGCAGCACACCGGTGCCAGGAACTTTGAAGAGGCGAACCGGGACGCCGGTCAGCTCTACTTCGTTCTCATCGTATTGTCTATCATAATGGGTGCCGTTGGCTTTCTGACGACCAGGGCCTTTCTCGGTGCTCTGACGGGAGGGGGGCCTATCGTCGATTATGGGGTCAGATATCTACAGGTTATCTTTTTAGGCCTTCCCTTCTTGATAACCTTCTTCGCCTTTTCCTTCATAATGAGGGCCTGGGGTGACACCATTACGCCGATGAAGTTGATGCTCCTTTCAGTTACGATCAACGTAGTTTTAGACCCCATCCTAATCTTTGGATTGGGACCGTTCCCTCACATGGGTATAAGGGGGGCGGCTATAGCCACCGTCTTCGCTCGAGCGGTAGCGTCTCTTCTGGCGATACACCTTCTTTTCAGCGGGAAAGTCGGTTTGAAGTTGGAACTATCATATCTTAAACCACAGGTGAAGAAGATAAAGAAATTCTTCAAGATAGGCATTCCAGCGACGACGGCCAGGATAGGTGACTCGATAGGATTCATAATACTGATGGGTTTACTAGCCAATCTTCCCAACAGACAGAACGTCCTAGCCGCTTACGGTGTGGGCAACAGGATCATCAATATTACTTTCGTCGTATTGGGCGGATTCGGGATGGCCATGAGCACCATGGTAGGCCAGAGTTTAGGCGCTGATAGAGAAGACCGTCTAGACGAGGTGACTCAAAAAGGACTCGGACTGATGGTTTTGTTTATGGCGGTAATATCCATCTTCCTTTTCCTCTTTAGGAGATCTTTGATAGGTATATTCGTGCCAGGTAAAACTGAGATCATAAACATAGGTGCCGAATTCCTGGCAATATTGGCTATAGGAGGGCCGTTCTTCGCTGTCTTCAACGGGGTCTCGGGTATCCTTTCAGGCTCCGGCCATACCGGCCAGGAGATGACACTCAGTCTAGCCAGGTTATGGGCTCTTCGTTTACCCTTGATCTTCCTCTTCGCTTTCGTCCTGAACTGGTACTCTACAGGTGCATGGTGGGGGATGGTCATCAGCAACATAATCGTGGCTGTACTCTCGCTCATGATCTACAAGCTGGGATGGTGGAGAGAGAAGGTCATAGATGAAGAGACAGTTGGAAGACCAGCTATAGCTGTTATGGATAAAAAAGAGAAAAAAGAAGAGAGTTAGGAATAGGGTTCAAACGTATCTTTGGCAGTTGTCGCAGTAGTACCTACCCTGTTCTGGGACCCATCTGGTCTGACCTCCACAGGTTGGGCAAGTGGTTTGATTCTGGTCTTGCTGTACTGGTGGTTGGGACTGTTGAGCTTGTGGTCCTGAGTCCTGGTATCCTCCCTGAGGTGTTCTATAGCTGGTAGCCTCGTTCACTTTCATGTATCCCAGTAATACCAGTAAGCCTGAGATGAACAAACCGAAGATAAATCCGAGGACTATATAGATGACCATCTTATCCTCTAGATCTCCGGCTCTTCCCTGGTCTATAGGCACAATGATATCCTCTACCAGTTTACCTTTCAGGATGAAGGCTACTATACCCAATACTATCCTTATGACTCCGCTGAACATGTTCCAAACAGCGTAGCTCCCGTCAAAGAAGATCATGCTCAAGACTATACCGCTGAAGATAGACCAGACCCCCCAAAGGAGATAGATTCCAGCTGCGACTAAAAAGAAGATCGCAGCGAACTTTAACATCTCCCTGGCTTCCTTTAGTTTCGGCGATAAGGAAGGATTTGCCCTTGGTATCGATAGTATGTCCATGTTTATCCTTCCTTTATTCTGGGGGAGGTGGATTTTCTTCCTCGTCATCATATAGGCCGTATTCCTGCTGCTGAGGTGGAGGTCCCTGCTGATACTCCTCTTCTTCATCGCTGCCCAATAACTTCACCACGACCACTATTATGATCACTATGATGATGATAGGCACTATGATGACGAGAGCCAGACACAGCATCCCCATGGCGAACAGGTCCTCGAAGAATCCCTCAGGGTCCGGCTCATCTATCACTTCAAATGAGGCCTCTTGATCTTCTGCGGTGACTGTATGGCTGCCGGTTTTATTCGTCGAGTAGGTTATACCAGCCGTCCTCGTTTCTCCAGCAGGAACCGTTACCGTATCGGAACCTACATTTTCTCCATCGACTTTGAACTGTACAGTGTATTCTCCTGTCTCTTCTCCTATGTTTTTCACGTCGATGGATATGTCAAAGTCTCCACTTCCAGTTACGATAGTTGGGTCTACAGTGAGGTTTGAGAATTCAAATTCCGCCGGATCCAGACCTCCGCCTTCGGTCACTTCGAACTCAGCCGTCAGGTCTTCAGCTTCCACCGTGTAGTTCCCAGCTGTATCTTCACTGTGCGTGATAGAGGCGGTGACCGTCTCATCGATATCAACGTTCACCGTATCAGTGCCTACGCTCGTACCATCGACGAAGAATTCGACCTCGTACTCACCAGCTGCTGTGCCAACGTTGCTCACGTCTATCTTGAGCTCGAACTGGTCGTCTATACCTACTTCACTGGGATCAGCCCTCAAGTTAGCGAATTCGAACTCTGGCTCCTGCGTTTCTATGGTTACATTGAACGTATAATCCCCCGACCAATCACCTATGCCTTTTTCGATCCCTATATACCAGTAGGCGGCATCGGCTCCACTGGGTACGGTGTGATCGTCAGTCCTCGTAGCGTTCTCGGAGGAACTCAGGCTGAATACGGACTCTCTGTTGCTATCATAAAGGGTCAATTCCTGACCATCTACCGACTCGGACCAGAACTCGAGCTCTATCACAGAACTGGAGTTGAGCCATACCTTGTACATGTCCTCTTCGTCCAGGTCTTCCAGTATCCCGTTGAACTGGCCTTCCTGAACCTCATATGCGTCATCGAACGAGGAGGCTACATCTCCTCCGCTTCCAGCGTCGTTCTGAGAGTCTATCATAGTTGTGAAGCTGTAATTACCGGAATAATCCCAACCGGAAGGTCCTCTTACCTCGATGTACCAGTAAGCGGCCTGAGTCTCATTGGCTAAAACATGCTGCTCGGTGGTAACTATGGAACTTCCGGAAGAGTCTACAAACCCCTGTGGTTCACGGCTTGGGTTATATATCTCCAATTCCTGACCGTCTGCTGCATCACAGGTGAACTCGACCTGGATCTTCGAGCTGGGTTCCAACCATATCTTGTACATGTCTGCCGTATCTTCATCGTCTAATAAACCAGTATATTCACCTTCTTGGACTTCGTAAGAATCATCGAATGAGGCGGCTACATCTCCTCCACTCCCAGCGTCGTTCTGAGAGCTTACCATGGCGGTCAGACTATAATTACCGGGAAAATCCCAACCGGAAGGTCCTCGTACCTCGATGTACCAGTAAGCGGCCTGAGTCTCATTGGCTAAAACATATTCCTCAGTGGTCGCTACTGAACCTTGAGATGATTCAACTTTTTCCTTGGGGTCCTGATTTGGATCATAGAGTTCCAATTCCTGGCCATCTGTTGCATCAGAAGTGAACTCGATCTGGACCTTTGAACCGGATTCCAGCCATATCTTGTACATGTCCTCCGTATCCAGGTCCTTAAGCATACCTGTGGATTCACCGTCCTGTATCTCATAAGCTTCACTGAAGGCGGATGCCACGTCGTGGCCGCTGCCAGCATCGTTCTGTGAGCTTATGGTGACTGTGAAGCTGTAATTGCCCTCAAAGTCCCAGCCGGACGGCCCTTTGATGGATATGTACCAATAATCAGCCTGTGTCTCGTTGGCCAACACATACTCCTCGCTATTGGTTAAGCCCTGGGAAGCGCTAAAAAAGAAAACGTTCGTTGTACCGTCGGGTTCGTTAAAGTGTATCTCTTGACCATCTGCAGCATCAGAAGTGAATTCGATATCGATAATAGAACCGGGCTCGAGCCATACCTTGTATATATCCATTGAATCGAGGTCCATGAGCATCCCACTGGTCTCGCCATCCTGAACCTCATAGGCATCTCCAGGAGAAGAAGCTACATCGTGTCCAGTTCCAGCGTCGTTCTGTGAACTGATCGTTACCGTGAAGCTGTAATTACCGGAATAATCCCAACCGGAAGGCCCTTCGACCTCGATGTGCCAGGAAGCTGTTGAAGTTTCATTGGCTAATACATACTTATCGGTTTTATTGGCCCCCTGAGAACAGCTCAAATCGAAAGCTTCCGTTGAATTGTCAGGTTCGTAAAGCCATATTCTTTGACCATCTGTGGCGTCAGAAGTGAACTCTATGTGTATTATATCACTTGGCTCTAATGTTATATTGTAATAATCATATTGATCTGTCTGGTTTAGGGTCCCTTGATAAGTACCCTCAGTTATCTCTACTGCGTTCGCAAAGCTGTCGTTGGGCTCGGTATCAGCCTTCGCAGGCGCTATAAAAAATGCCATCACCAGGCACAGCACCATAAGTAGGCTCAGAGCCCTCATTATCTTCTTGGATTTTATCCTATCAAATATCATATTTATACCTCCGGGTATATAGTCAAAGACGTAACTTTTATTGATTTTTTTGCGTCTTTGACGTCTACATGAATGCATAGCATTCATTCGATTTGAGGAATTTTATTCCTCATAAAGTTGTGGAGGACACAACACGATTACAAATTAGTTGTGTCTTCCGCTATAATTCCATTAGTTATTAGTATAACCTTATATAAGATTTAGTATGATTGATATAACTATAAGCACTATATTATTTATTCATGCATATCTAATTTTCTCTGGTTTTTACAGACTCAAAGAATGAAAATAATAAAAAAGAAGGATATCTTTTTGGTTCCTTGGCTAAACGGGTTCTAGGTCAAAATTTATTCTTCAGTAGCTTCCCAAGTACCAGATCCATATCCGGCGTTGTCCTTTATCTCCCAGTCACCTGAAACTTGTCCTCCATCGGATGTAAAATCACCGGACCATACGATAGCTCCAAAGCCAGCTTCACCTTCAGCGTTTATCGTTCCATCGGAAACAGTCCCTTGTATATTGCCAGAGGCGTCACCAGAAAATGACCCAGTTACGTTTCCTTCATCGAAGTCGACCTGCATTTCCAATGTTCCACTATAAGCTTCTCCTCCTACTGTACCTTCCCAGGTTCCAGTATATGTAGTCGTTCCAGTCAAACCGCCAGTTTCCCCGCCGTTTTCGCTGTCCTCTCCGCCGCTATCATCACTTGTACAGCCAGAGAATGCAAAACCGACCAAGATCAGTCCGATCACCAAGATCGATATATATTTCTTATCCATTATATCACTATATTCTATCAAGTTGTCCAAAATATTGATGCTTTTAGTAATTTTCGGTCATTAAAAATTCCAGCATATGAGGGAAAATTACCCATGCGGCTGAAACTAAATAATTCGCAGATAAAACAACTAAGCCTCTAGACCTAAAGAGTAAAATACCACAGCCGTAAAGTACACTACTGATGAAGTATCACGTCGAAGCTTATGGGTGTACGCTCAACCAGGGCGAGACAGAGATGTTCACGGAGACGTTGAAGCAGGAAGGCCATACCAGGGTGGACTCATTGGAAGAGGCGGATATATGCGTCATAGGCACGTGCGTGGTGATAAGAAAGACAGAGGAAAGGATGAAGAGAAGGATAAAAGAGCTGAACAAAAAATGCTCCAAACTTATCGTAACGGGCTGTCTAACTAAAACTGACCAAAAAGCTATAAAGAACATCTGTCCAGACGCAAAGGTAGTTTTCCCCGAAGATATAGAGACCAGAGAAGCTACGGAAGAGAACAATATCGGTATCTTACCTGTATCGTCCGGGTGCTTCGGAGATTGCTCTTACTGTATAACTAAATTGGCAAGAGGTGATCTATGCAGCCGGGAACCTGAAGTCCTTTTAAAGAGATTCAAAAGTCTTTTATCCTCTGGGGCCCGGGAGATACAGTTGACATCGGAAGATAATGCTATCTATGGCCTAGATATAGACACATCATTACCATCTTTACTAGAAAAACTCACCTCCATCCAAGGCGACTACCGGATACGTGTAGGCATGATGAACCCAAATACAACTGAACGTATCTTGGACGACGTTATCGACAAGATGACCCATCCCAACATCTACAAGTTTCTTCACCTGCCGCTACAATCTGGCTCGGATGAGGTCCTCGATAAGATGGGCCGAAAATATACGATAGAGGAGTGGAAAGATGTGGTCGGAGCGTTCAGAGACCAATTCCCAGACATGACACTTTCAACTGACATAATAGCCGGGTTTCCAGGTGAAACAAATGAGGACTTCGAGAAGTCGAAAGAAGTTATCGAGGAGATCAAACCGGATATAGTCAACGTTACCAGGTTCAGCCCGAGGCCAGGAACCTCAGCCGCCGAGATGGAAAACAAAGTAGGCTCAAGGGAAAAGAAAAGACGTTCTAAAGAGATGTCATCGCTTCGATTAAAACTTAGTCGAGAGATAAATGAACGGTATGTTGGTAGAGAAGAAAGTATCCTCGTACTAGAGGAAGGTAAGAACCAAACGTTGAAGGGAAGGATGGACAACTACAAGGTGGTCGTTCTCAAGGAATTCTGCCCAGAACTGATAGGCCAGAGGGTAGATGTTCGTATAGTGGATTCGGAGGACGTCTATCTGGTGGGCGAACTCAAATAATTTTCAGAGATATTGAGATTCCCTGCCCTTGATCAAGTGGTATAAGGCCTCATTGTAAGGTGTATCTATCCCCCGCTTTTTTCCGGCATCCACGATAGCCCCGTTTATACATCCTATCTCCGTCTTCCGTTCGTTATCTATATCCTGCAGCATGCTCGAGCGGTTATCGGCCGTCAACCTTGCAACTCTTTCAGCCCTCTCTACCGGGTCGTCCGAAGGGAGTTCTGTTTCATTTTTAGCTATCTTCGTAGATTCGTAACATACTCGTTGCAGTAAGGTGTGAAGTTCCTCGTTCTTTACAAGATATCCGTTCTTGCATCCGGTCAAGGCGGTTAGAGGATTGATTCCAGAGTTGATTATCACCTTCTCCCAGATGAACCCATATATGTTGTCTGTGAGTTCCGTTTCTATACCACATCTTGACAGTTCCTCGGCGATCTCTTCGTCCTTTTCATCGTTCTCTCTCCGCCATCCACCTATGTAGGTTTCACCTTCACCGGCATGTTTGACCCTTCCGGGTTCTATATAACTTACTCCGTGCCCCGTTATACCACCAATGATCTTTTCTTTATCTAGGTAACTAGAGATTATGGCCTCGTTTTTCAGACCGTTCTGTAATGATAGGACTTTACTGTCGGCACCCACATATTGATTAATCTCTTCTAAGACACTGTTCGTATCGTATGATTTCGTACATATGATTACAAGGTCTGTACCCTCTAAAGCATCTGGAACGGTAGAATATTCGATCTGGACTTCTGAACGGCTCTTCCCCTCCACTTTTACCCCTTCGAGCCCTAAATCCTTTCTCCCAAGGAGCACTATATCGTTTCGCCGACCGAGCATACCGGCCAAGAATGTTCCTAGAGCACCAGGTCCAACAACGCCGATATTCATATTTAACTAAGGGATTCTACGAGATTATAAAGTTATCGAAATTCCCATCGATCTAGGCAGGTTTTATCCTTCTATCCACTTCGCCCTCGATCAATTCTAGTTGGTGTTCTTCCATAGTCGTGGGATTCAGATGCATCAGCAATATCGAATCGTTTATGGCGACCTGATCCTTGATGGATTGAAGCAAGTGTAGGACGGTCCGGAACTCGTTGTTAGTGATAAGGTAATCTAGACCGGTTATCAGTATAACCCCGCCCTTTTTAGACAGGAAATCCTCCAAGGCTAAGCTGAATTTTTCGAGGTTCTTCGGACGGATGACGTTTTTTTGATCGACATTGGAAAGCCAGATGATAGAGATGCCATCTAGACCGTACTTATCTTTCACTTTATCTGGGTAGTCTCTGGTAACACATAGGCCATTCATACCTGTTTCCAGGATGTTTTTGAAAAGTTGGAAACTCTGGTCTTGGTCTTTGGACGCCAGTAGATATGTAGAACTCCGGGTTATCCCCTTGGGCAGTTCTTTCTTTTCCATCTCTTCCTCGACTTCTACGGGTTCAGCTTCCTCGACTTTCTCTTCCGTCTCTGCCTTCTCTGCTTCTTTTTGTTCTTTTACCTCTTCCTCTTCTCCCTTTTTTTCTTTCGCTTTAAGCTCTTCTTTTTCTTCTTTGATCGTCTGAACGATTCTCCTAGCCAAACTCCTCTTGATCCCTTCTATCTTGGATAGCTCCGAGGCATTGGCTTTTTCAAGTTTCTCAAAGCTCGTATAACCCGAGTCATAAAGCGCCTTGGCCTTCTTCCTGTTCATCCCTGATATTGCTTCATAGGCATCTATGACCTGAGTCCGGTAGAGTGGAGTCACACCCAGATAAACGACTTCTCCGCTGATATCCCATTCGAGAACGTACTCAGCTTTTCCCATGTCATCACCGGTCAAGTGTATCTCTCTTCCATTCACATCTTCAAGTATCTCCGAACGATGTTCATTCACCGCATCGAGTATATCTCTAGAACCATCGATGTATATCTCTATCTCGTCACTGTCCTCGAGATCGAACTCACTAGCCATGCTCTCCAGTCGGAGAGACAACTCATGAGCTATCTGTTCGTTCCATATCTCGTCCGTGATCTCGAAGTCCAGATATATGTTGGCTTCTTCACCTTCAAGGGCCTCGTAACCGTCAGGGATGACTGTCTCGAAAGTCAGCATCTCCGGGGTGATCTCTATGATCCGCCCCTCGATACCCATGGTGTACTCCCCGCTTTCAACACCCTCTTTTATCTCATCGGAAGGCCTATGTTTCAACATCGTAGCTATCCTGCTCACCCATTGTTGATAGGTCTGGCCTATGGCGTCGCGGTTGGGTTGTACCTTCAGGTCCATTTCGTCCCACTCCTCTTCCTCATCAACGATCTCTAGATCTTGAATGAAGGCCTTCTCCTCTACAATATGCTGGAATTTATAGAGCATGCTTTCCATATCTGGATCCTGACAATCCAGGACCACTTTTTTGAGAGGCCACTTTTGTGGTAGATCCATGTCGCTCTTATACTTGAGTATATCGTCCACTATATTCTGAACGGTCTGCATCTCCTGGTTCAGGTCCGGCATGACCAGAGAAACATCTGTCTCGGGCCATCTCGTCATCTGGACGCTTTTTTCCAATCCGTCCAACTGCTGATATATATCCTCAGCGAGATGAGGAGCTAAGGGCACGATTATCTTTGATATAGCAAGCAGGGAGTCCTGCAGTGCGGCTAGACCCGCTAATATCTCGTTTTCTTCTCCCTCGGATATCCTGTTCCTGATAAGACCCACGTACCACTGAGCCAGGTCATCCATTACTAGGTCTTCAATTAAACTGATCGCCTCGTTATATCTAGCTTCTTCATAGGCGTCTTTTATATCCTCTTTTGAATTCTCTACTCTGGACAGGATCCAATCGTCCTCTGGTTGTATCTCCTCACCCATATCATCTATATCCAACTTTCCAAGTGATATATCCCTATCTTCAAACTGTTCTTTCGTGAAGTTGTAAACATTCCATGTCACTCTTTCTAGGGGATAAGGCTCTTCCAGTTCATCGAAATCTAGGGTCCTATCTTCCCAGGGTGATTTATCTGATAGCAGTTTCAACCTGATGGAATCGTAGCCCCCATCTTTCTCCACCTGGAGGAAGTCTCTGTTCTCATCGTCCACTATCACGTCACCCTGGCTGATCATCTTCTCTACACTTGGTTCATCGAATAGGGGCATAGAAAACGAAAGATTCGCTGTGAAAGCGTCGGTCTTTTCGACCTTCCTCCCGAAGAGCACCTTGCCGGGCCACCAGATGTCATAATCTTCCTCTTTGCTCGGATAGCCTAACTGTGCCCAGGGGGAAGCTGCGGTAATAGCCAAGAAATTTAAGACCTTTGAGTCCCATTCCATTATCTCGTTACACTCTGGACACCTCACTTCAGCCTCTTTCAGGTCTTGTGGGTTGGGGAAAGAATCCTCGTCTATGTCCGAGTTCTCAGAGAGTTCAAACCTATCTTCTGGGACGAAATCCGCCCCACATTCACATCTCCAGTAGGGAAATGGTATACCAAAATCGCCTCCTCTGGTGAGAATCCAGTCCCCGAGCTTGGATATCCAGTCCTGTCCTTCACTATAACCTATAAGTTCAGGAAGTTCTTCTTCTCTAGATTCCACGTTTTCCATGATCTGGTCTATCTCGAAGAACCACTCTTCCTTAGGCAGCCTCAAAAGTTTGCTTGAACAGTACGGACAGTTCTTCTCTTTCTCGGTCTCTTTCCATCTTGCGAATAACAGGTCTTCCGACTGTAAGTCGTTGAGGATCACGGGATTGCTGTTAACCGTTGGGAAACCTGAATACTTGTTTTCCTCGACACCGGAGTTGTAGTGGCCGTTATCCTTCACAGGATTGTACGGATCGATACCATATTCTTTGGCTATCTCCCAGTCTTTCTTGAAGTAAGCTGGGGCCAGCGGTCTGACGCCTGTGGCCTCGGTACTCACTTTTTCAGAGGTGATGATCTTATGTATCCACTCTCCTTTTAAGTCCTCCTGATACGGGACCTTCTTTCTCAGTGGATATTTGTACTCCATGCCCTTCAGTCTGTCCCCAGGTATTATATTGGTCAGCTCATACTCCTCTATCCCCGCCTTGGCCAATATGGTCTTCAAATTGTCCTTAATAACTACGAACTGTGTTATGACCCCGCCTTCCTTGTACTTTATGACAGCGTAGTTTTTATTTGGATTTACAGCCATGGCTAAAGCACCAGGAAGGGTCCATGGGGCAGAGACATCGGCCAGGAAGTAGCGGTTCTTCCCGCTCTTCACCGGCACCTTTATGATAGAATGTTCTACAGAATCTGTCGAAAATTCGATCTGGTTATCCGGTATGGTAGATTTACACTGCGGACACCAGAGAAGTGGTTCCTTTTTCTTCTCCATAAGATCATCTTGATATAACTTGTTGATGGTCCACCAGATAGAATCCAAAAAGTCTCCATTCTTGGTGGAATAGATATCTTCACTTTCCAACCATATACCTAGGTTCTTGTATTCCTTCTCAAATCTCTGTCTGAATTCCTCGGTGTGCTCATCCAACTCAGAATAAATTTCCCTCCATTCTTGGGGTGTTATCTCCTCTAGATTCTCCACTTGGTGCTTCTTTATTATCTTCTTTCGGAGACTGAGGCCAAAGGGATCAAATCCTATATTGTCCCTTACCTGCATATCGTTCATGCTTTGAAACTTAGACCAAGCATCGTATAGGACATTCTTAAAAACGTTATTCCAGGTGAGAACCTCGTCAACCTTTACAGGCGTTCGGGGTACGTAATGCTTTTCCTTACCCAATCTTGTCTCCTTCACCTTCTCGGGGGCATCCACTGATTCCCAATGCACCCTGATATCGGATTCCATATCCTGGGGATCAAATTTTTCTTGCGAGGCCATTTTATCTAACTCCTTTATCCTACTACTATACTAAATCGGTTTCTATACGTGAAAGCAAATAACTGCATATCTTTTACTGACTGCCTTGCAGACCGTTATCTAATTGAAGCGGTGTATTAAATAGATTTTTGATGATTAACCGTGCAGACTCTCTCCCAAGACGTCCTCGCAGGCCTCCTTTATAGCCTCGGAGTACGTGGGATGAGGATATATTATCTCCGACAGCTGTTCGGCATCCAGGCCTTTCTCCATGGCCAGTGTGAGCTCCATTATGGCATCTGTAGCTCCTGGACAAACGAGGTGGAAGCCCACGACTTTTTCTTCCCCATCGGTTATGCACTTGGCGAATCCGGTCCTTTCTCCGGTGGATGAACCTCTCCCCGTGGCGGAGATCTGGAATTTCCCTATCTTTACCTCCTCCAGTTCCTCTCTGGCTTCGCCTTCGGTTAAACCAACACTCGCCATCTCAGGGTGCGTGAAGACTCCCGCCGGGATATAGTATTCAGAGAAATCCTTAGTCGGTTTTTTAGCTAGGTTGTCTACAGCTATCTCCGCCTGCTTGAAGGCCGAGTGCGCTAACATGCCCTTTCCGGTCACATCGCCCACGCCATAGATGTTCTCTACCGGCGTGTTCATCTTCTCGTCCGTTATGATCTGGCCGTCTTCGCCGATGATATCAAGATCCGTTTTTGGGGGCGTTGGTCTTCTTCCGACGGAGCACAGCACTTTCTCTACATGAACGTCTTTTTCCACTTCACCTTCTATCTCCACTTTCAAGGTTACCCCTTTTTCGATCTCCGTTACCTTTGAACCAGTATGGAACTTCACGCCCTTCCTCTTCATCATCTTCTCGGCCAGTTGACCGATGTCTTTATCCATCGCGGGCAGAAGGCTATCTAGAAGTTCAACGATAGTAACTTCCGATCCGAGTGAAGAGAATATGGACGCCATCTCTATGCCGATATAACCCCCGCCTATTATGAGCAGAGAGTCCGGTACTTCACCTCCTTCTAAAAGACCCCTACTGGTCAATATCTTCTCTTCATCAACGTCGATATTCGGTAGTATTATTGGTTCCGAGCCAGACGCTATTATCAGGTGATCGTAGTCCACTTTTTTCTCCGAGAGTTCGACCGAGTCTTTCGATATCTTTACAGCCTCACCCTCAATCACTTCGATATCGTTCTCTTTGAAGAGCTTCTCGATGCCCTTTCTAGATATCTTCACCGCTCTGTCCTTGTTCGACATCACCCTTTTCGGATCGATGCCCTTCAACTCCACATCGATCCCTTTCCTCTTCGCGTTCTTTATCTGGTCGATCTCGTCACCTATCGAAAGCAGCGCTTTAGACGGTATACAGCCCCTGTTCGTGCAGGTCCCGCCTATCTCACCCTTCTCTATCACCGTAACGTCATAGTCTTCCTTCGAAGCCAGGACGGCTGAAACGTAGCCTCCGGGTCCGCTCCCTATCACTACTACTCTTTCACTCATCCTATCGAACCAAGATTCGATTCTATCTAATTAATCTTATTGGTCGTTAATTTGTTTTTATTGTTCTTATAACCCGGTCTTGAAGATGATTTTGAACTATATAGATGTGAACAGTGGAACTATCTCTATATTTAGATATATAACTGGCTTCCTCACTCAACCTGTCCTCTTATCTAAATATCCTCCGGTCAAGGAAAAAACTTATTTTATCCCTGTTATTCCCCTAGATTGTGAATAGTATGAGTCCCGAACATAATATGTACGATTACGAGAAGGTCAGGGAAGAGTTCGAGTGGGATATCCCAGAGTACTATAATTTTGCCTTCGATGAAGTCGATGAAAGGGCTAAAGAGATGCCCGACAAGGATGCGCTTATATCGATAGATAACTCAGGTGAGAACGCCCAGAAACACTCTTTCAAAGAATTGAGCGAGTTGTCCAACAAGTTCGCGAACGTTCTTAAGGATATGGGAGTCGAGAAGGGAGATAGAGCTATGGTCCTCATCCATAGGATCCCCGAATGGTACGTAGCGGTCCTAGGTATGATAAAGCTCGGTGTGATCCCCATCCCGACTCCGAACCTTGCTGTATCAGAGGATATAACCTACAGGATAAAGAGGTCGGAAGCGAGTACGATAGTGACTGACTGGTCGAACCACGAGAAAGTCGATAAAGTGAGAGACAAGGATGAGATGTCATCGCTTGAAAACTATATACTGGTAAACCCAGAGAAGGACAAAGAAGGATGGAAAGATTTTGATGAGCTGATGGGAGACGCTTCAAAAGAGCTGGACAGAGAAGAAGTAGAGAAGACCAAGAGCGACGACCCCTTACTCATATACTTCACCTCGGGGACCACTGGAAAGCCGAAGATGGTTCTGCATACACATTCCTATCCGCTGGGACATGAAGTCACAGCAAGATTTGTACAAGATCTGAAGAAAGACGATATAAATTGGACCATCGCCGACAACGGCTGGGCCAAAGCCGTCTGGGGCAAGCTGTTCGGCCAGTGGATCGTCGGAGCTACGGTAGTGCAGCAGAACATCACCAGTAAGTTCGATCCGAATAAGGCTTTGAAGGTCCTTCAGGACCATAATATCACTACATTCTGCGTACCTCCGACCATCTACAAGATGATGATAAACGAGGACGTAGAGAGTTACGATCTGAGCTCACTCCGTCACTGTCTCAGTGCAGGAGAACCCTTGAACCCAGATGTCATAGATAAGTGGGAAGAATATACCGGTCTGCGCATCTACGATTACTACGGGCAGACCGAGAGTGTGGCACTCGTCGCCAACTACCCTACCATGGAAGTCAAACCCGGCTCCATGGGTAAACCTACACCGGGACACGAAGTGGACATAATAGATGATAATCAGGAAAGGTTACCTCCCGGAGAGGAAGGTCATATCGGGCTCAAAGTCAACCCTGAAAGACCGCCCGGCCTCTTCAAGGAATACTGGAAGGACGAAGATAAGACCGCTAGCGTCTTCGACGGTGACTGGTACTACACCGGAGACAGAGCATACAAGGACGAGGACGGCTACTTCTGGTTCGTCGGGAGAGCCGACGATGTTATAAAAGCATCCGGCTACAGGATAGGCCCCTTCGAGGTCGAAAGTGCACTTCAGGAACACGAGAGCGTTCAGGAGCCCGCGGTCATAGGTGCTCCTCACGAAGTGAGAGGCAAGATAGTCAAAGCCTATGTTATACTGAACGACGAGTACGAACCGAGTGAAGACTTGAAGAAAGAACTGCAGGACTACGTGAAGGAGGTCACCGCGCCATACAAGTACCCCAGGGAGATAGAATTTGTGGAAGAACTTCCAAAGACCATAAGCGGTAAGATACGCCGGACCGAACTCAGGGACAGGGCAGAGGAAGAGTATCTAGAGACACACGACAACCTGCCCTACTGAGCACAACCATCCAAAAACTCTTTTCTCTTTTAACTTGTATCTCATTTCGTGTTCCTTTTTCCATTAAGATATCATCGAAAGGTTTAAAAATGTGAATATTTTGTTTGTTTTGCGATAAGATGAATAAAATAACCATCGATGAACTTTTGGAGTACGATTTCATATCCAACGTTCTTTTTTCACCAGACGGTAAGCACTTGGCATTCAATGTACATAATGCAGATAAAGAGGAAAACGATTACCTTTCCAAGATCTGGATCTACAACTTGGAAGAGGAAAAGATGTTCCAGCTGACCAACGCCGATAAGGACAAGGGCTTCGTCTGGCTGAACGACGAAGAG
>CAYMXS010000003.1:74874-82926 GCA_964394465.1 uncultured Thermoplasmata archaeon
AAAGACTACCATGAACTAGACGAGGTGCCTTTCTGGGTGAACGGAGATGGTTTCTCCAACAAGGAGCGGAACCACCTCTACTCCTACTCCATCGAGGATAAAGAACTCGAACTTCTGGTCGGGGATCACAAGGACGTCGAGCACTTCGACTTCGACGGAGAAAAGATATCTCTGACCATAACGGAGTACGAGAACGTTAGAGGCATAGTCAACCAGTTGTACCTGTACGATCTGAAAGAGGACGGATTGAAACAGATCACCGACGAAGAGTGGAAGATCGGTAGGAGCGGTCTGCTGAACGGAAAGGTCCTGTTCGAGGCCTCTGACATGGAGGCCATGGGAGTGAACACCAACAAGGACTTCTTCATATACGATCCAGAAAAAGAAGAATACAGCAGGAAAACGGAGATGGATAAATCACTGGCCAATTCCATACTGACCGATATAAGGTACGGTGGAGGCCAGATGTCCAAGGTAGAGGATGGTTATTACTACTTTACTGCTACAGAAAGAGACCGAGTGGTACTCTACCGGTATTCTCTAGAAGATGGGATGGAAACGATCATAGATGAACGAGGTTCCATAGATCTATTCGACGTTAAGGATGACCGTGTAGCCTTCGTCGGGTTGAAGGGGCTTAGACCTCAGGAGATATATCTTTTGAACGACCTCGAAGAGAAGAGCAGGAGGATAACCGAGTTCAACGACCTGGATAAAAAGATGTCTGAACCGGAGAGGTTCACGATTGAATCCAACGGAAAGAAGATAGACGTCTGGGTGATGAAGCCCACGGATTATGAAGATGGTGAGGAATATCCTACTGTATTCCAGATCCACGGAGGTCCCAAAGCGGCCTACTCCGACGTTCATTTCCACGAGTTTCAGGTACTAGCGAGCGAAGGATACGCCATAATATACTCTAATCCACTGGGTAGTGCAGGAAAGGGCGACGATTTTGCGGATATAATCACGGACTACGGTACTGAAGATTACGAAGACATGATGAACGTTCTGGACGAGGCTTTAGAAAGGTACGACTTCTTCGACGAGGAGAGGATAGGAGTGACCGGAGGCTCCTACGGCGGATACATGACGAACTGGATAGTCGGTCATACGGACAGGTTCAAAGCCGGAGTCTCATGCCGCAGCATCTCCAACTGGCTCTCAAAGTTCGGAGAGACTGACATAGGCTACTACTTCGTACCTGACCAGTTCGGTACCACGCCGTGGGACGATGAAGTGTTCCTCTGGGAACGCTCACCACTCAAATACGCAGATCAAGTGGATACTCCACTCCTTCTGATACATTCAAGGGAGGACTTCAGGTGCTACGAGGGTGAGGCCATCCAGATGTTCACCGCTCTTAAATATCATGACGTTCCGAGCAAGCTGGTCCTCTTCGAGGGCGAGAACCACGACCTGTCAAGGAGCGGCAGGCCTCAGCAGAGGATGAAAAGACTAGAGGAAAAGCTTAATTGGTTCGACGAATATCTAAAGTAGATCAAAAGAGAGAGACCAAAAGAGAGGAGGTAAGAAGATGAAGGGATCGAGTATAATCCGACTTGTGGAAGAGCATGAAAAAAGAAGAGAGAAAGGTATAAACCTGATAGCGTCGGAGAATGTCCTTTCAAAAAGGGTAAGAGACGTCCTATCCTCTGATCTAGCGGGGCGCTACCATTCTGATTATTACGGCGGCTCCAAAAAGGCACAGGAGATAGTGAGTAAGACCGAGGAACTGGCTGAAGAGCTCTTCGGTGCTAAACATGTGATGGTGAAGCCCATCTCGGGAAACATATGCGACCTGAACGTGCTCTTTTCCTTCACGGAGCCGTACGATAAAGTCGCCATGATCGACTTCGATGACGGAGGATATCCTTTAGGTCTAGAGAAGTTCGACCGTGAAAGATTACCACTGCCAACGAAGGAAGACAGCTACGAGATAGACCTGGAGAAAACGAAGGAGATATATGAAGGGGAGATACCTCCTTTGACCATCTTGGGTGCCTCCTACATACCGTTCCCTCACCCCGTGAAAGAGATAAGCCAGATGGTAGATGAAGCATGCACGCCCGGAAAGAAAGACCTCTGCTCGGTCTATGACGGCTCTCACGTACTGGGACTCATCGCCACGGGAAGTTTTCAATCGCCTTTGGATGAAGGCGCCGACGTCCTGATAGGCAGCACACACAAGACCTTTTACGGGCCTCAGGGCGGTTTGATCCTTACTGACTCCGATGGATGCTACGACAGGCTGAAGGAGTATCAGGATATAGATCTAGACACGGGCATAGGGCTCATAGACAACCCACATGTGAACAGGATAGCCGCTCTAGGCGTTGCCATCGAGGAGATCATGGACGATGAGGATTATGGGGATAGAGTCGTTAGTAACGCCAAGGCACTGGCAAAGGCCCTAGACGATCTGGATGTTCCTATGAGATTCAAGGAGAAGGGCTACACGGAATCCCACCAGATATTCTTGGATATGGATTGGGATGAATCAGAAGAGTTCTGTAAGCGGCTGGAGAAAGAAGATATCTTCATCGACATCAGCGGTAGGATAGGTGTCGCTGAAGTGACCCATGAGGGTTACGAAGAGGATGACATGAACGAGATAGCACAGTCTATAAGCGAAGTCTATCACTCATAGGTACCACTCATAAGTATATGAAAAAGATAAGGTAGGTAAAAGAAAAAGGTTTTTTGTTCTGCCCGATAGACCGAACTTTCAGTTTTCTCAGACCAGATCGAGTTCTTTACCGAGTTTTTCGTATACTCTGAGGACCTCGTTTATGTCCTCTTTTGTAAGGCCGGCGTTGATCTGGTTTCTGATCCTAGCTTTACCTTTAGCAACCATCGGATAAACTATAGCTAGGCCGAATATACCTTCTTCGTACAATCGCTCGGCAAGCTTCTGACCTTTCTTGCTGTCTCCGACCATGGCGGGAACGATCGGCGTCTCACTGAATCCGGTATCGAAGCCGATGCTCTCCAGTTCTTTCTTGAAGTATTCGGTCAGGTCCCAGAGCTTCTTAACACGGTCGTCCTCTTCCTCCACGATGTTCAAGGCTTCGATGTTTATCGCCGCAACATGTGGCGGGAAGGCCGCGCTGAGTAACCAGGACCTAGATGTGTTGTAGGCGTACTTGATCAGGCCGTCCGTACCGGCCAACATACCTCCGAAGCCTCCGAAGGCCTTGGAGAAGGTTCCCATCTGTATGTCTATCTTATCTTCAATATCGAATTCCTTGGCTATGCCGTGTCCTCCACCGAGTACACCTTCTCCGTGGGCGTCGTCAACGTAAGTGAGCGCTCCATACTCATCCGCCAGTTTCTGTATCTCGTCCATCTTGGCGATGTCTCCGTCCATGCTGAACACGCCGTCGGTCAGCACTATCTTGTTCTCATAACCTTCTTCTTCCGCTTTCTTCAAGCACTCTTCGAGTTCGCCCATATCTGAATGGCTGTAGATCATCTTGTCGGCCTTGAACATCCTTTGACCGATCATGATACCGTCGATTATGCTACCGTGGTTCAAGGCGTCGGAGATCAGAACATCTCCTTTTCCAGCTAGTTGTGGAACGAGCCCGGCGTTGACCGCAAAACCGGTCTGGTATGTCATCCCTGCTTCAGTCTCCTTGAACTCGGCGATCCTATCCCACAGTTCTTCGTGGATGTCCATGGTCCCGGCGATGGACCAGTCGGAGCCTGCACCTGCCCCGTATTCTTCGATGGCCTCTTTACCCGCTTTTCTTAACCGTGGATGATTCGCTAGATCGAGATAATTGTTTGAGGCTAACATTATGCATTCCTTGCCGTCCACCGTGACATGCGGCTGCGATGGCCCCTCTAAATTCCTGATAGTCCACGTGAGCCCTTCTTCCTTCATATCCTCGTACTGCTCTCTCAAATAGTCCGTTTTCTTAGTCATGGTATCTTCTCCATATTCATATTCTCTATTTATATCTACTTTTAGGTCGGTTTTTAGTTACCTAAGCTAGTTTTATTCGGTATAAATTTCAAGCATTTATATCTTATTTATTTCTCTCTTTTTATGCGTCTTCTTCTTTCCTACTCCATCCACCCCCGCCCGGCGTCTCGATCCTGACCCCTTCATCTTTTTTAAGGCCAAAAGTGACCTTGCTGGCCAGCATCTTTTCTTCTCCGGAGATCAAGATGTTTTTTCCACATTTTCCATCCGACCCTCCTTCGACACCCTTGGGGGAAATCTTTCTCCTTTCGGACTGGATAGAGAGTTCCGCGTCTTTTAGGGTCTTTATCTCCCTGACTATGCCATTTCCTCCCTCATGTTTTCCCTCCCCTCCAGAAGATTTCCGTACATGGTACTTCGTGACCCTCAAAGGATACTCATTCTCTAGAGATTCTATTGGCGTGTTCTTGGTGTTGGTCATGTGCACCTGGACAGCATCTTCACCTTTACCCCTCTTTGAAGCCCCGGCTCCACCTCCTATAGTTTCGTAGTAGGTGAAATCGTCGCTGCCTATTATCAGATTGTTCATGGTCCCCTGACTTTCTGCTGGAATACGTTCGGGAAAAGCGGGATATAGACCCCGGAGAAGGAGCTCGACGACTCTCTGGGAGGTCTCGACGTTCCCTGCGGATACAGCAGCAGGGGGTTCTGGATTAAGGAGCGAGCCTTCAGGTATATCTACCTTCAACGGACGATATACTCCGTCGTTTAGCGGTACGTCTTTGGATATCAGACACCTGACTACGTAGTATACCGCCGAAAGTGTCACCGGTCTAGGAGCGTTGATATTGCCCTGGACCTGTTCTCCAGTGCCCTGAAAATCGAACTCTATGGAATCCTGCTTCACCTTGACCTGTACGGACAGCTCTATATCGTCTCCTTCTTCCCACTCCATGCAGCCTTCGGCTCTGTAGATACCTTCTGGGATACCATCTATCATCTCTCTTGTCAATCTCTCAGAATAGTCCATTATCTCATCTACGTAAAGACGGTACCTCTCCAAGCCAAATCTCTTCACTGCCTTCCTCAGTTCCTCGCCTCCTAGGTCGTTGGCTCCTACCTGGGCCTTCAGGTCTCCCATCCTTTCATCGTACGCTCTAGCTTCCTTGAAGGAGTCCAATACGTTTTGAACTATCTCTCCATCCTTCACTATAAACCGTGGAGACAAGACGATGCCTTCCTCCTCTAGTGACGTACTGTCACCGGGCATGGACCCTGGAGTTTCACCACCTATATCGGCGTGATGAGCTCGATTCGCCACAAAACCTAAGTGCTCTCCTTTGGAGAAAACGGGCTTTATCAGTGTCACGTCAGGAAGGTGGGTACCTCCCGAGTACGGATCGTTAAGTATGATCTGGTCCCCCCGTTGTATATCCAGTTCGTGCAGGGCGCCTTCAAGGGCGGAGGGCATGGCTCCAAGATGAACTGGTATATGCTCTGCCTGGGCAAGCATGTTACTGTCGGGGCTGAACAATGCACAGGATTCATCCTTCCTCTCCTTTATATTGGGTGAATATGCACTCCTTTGAAGCGCGGCACCCATCTGTTCCGGGACCGCCGTGAAGGCGTGCTTCATGACCTCTAACTGAGTAGGAGATAGCTTTTCCATCTTCTCACCTCTCCATGAAGACGATGCCGTTTTCATCCGTGTACCATCTCCAGTCCTCAGGCACTAGAATGGTCGAATTCTCGTCCTCGATTATAGCTGGCCCCGTGCCATCTATATCACTGCTCAATTTATCCCTCTTATAGATCTCGGTTTCCTTCCATCCACCCTTGAAAAGGCATCCTCTGGTTCCGACCTTCCCCGTCTCCTCTTTGTTCATGTACGGCACGGGAAAACTATCGAGTCTTTTACCCTCTCTTACCTCGAGCTGGACCCTTACAACTTCTATCTCCTGTCCCCTATTGGCGTAGCCGTACTTCTTTCTGTGCTCCTGGTGGAATCTTTCTTCTGCTTCTTTTCTTTTTCCGATCTCGTATGGTATATTGATATGATAACTCTGGCCCTTGTATCTCAGACCCAGCAGTACATCATGTTCTTTATCTCCTTTGCCCGCCTCTTCCTTCAACCCATCTATAGCCTCTTCTATCGTCTCTTCTTCCTCTATAGAGACCAGGAGACTCTTGCTGTAGTCATGGACAACGTCTCCACATAACATCCCCAGTGCGGAGAAAACGCCCGGCATGGGAGGAACGATCACTCTATGTATTCCTAGTTCCTCGGCCAGGGAAGCCGCGTGTAATGGACCTGCTCCCCCGAAGGCGAGTATACTGAAATCCTCAGGATCTAGTCCCTTTTCGATCGTTATCTTCTTCATGGTCCTGGCCATCTTGGAATTTACGACTCTGAATATGCCTAAAAGCGTCTCTTCGTACTCCATGCCGAGTCGATCCGAAAGTTGGAGAAGAGCACTTTTCGCGTCCTTCTCGTCTAGTTCCATTTCTCCACCTAAAAAGTAATCCGGGTCGATGTATCCCATGTTGAGTAAAGCGTCGGTCACTGTAGGTTTTTCTCCTCCTCTACCGTAGCATACGGGTCCCGGTTCGGCTCCGGCACTTTCAGGTCCGACTTTCAAAGCGCCACCCTCGTCTTTATAGGCTGTACTGCCCCCTCCCGAGCCAACGGTCACTATATCCACCATCTTTGACTGTAATGGAAAATCGTCTATCTTCCCGGAGTCCTTCCAGGAAAGTTTTCCGTCTACGATGGTCGCCATGTCGGCAGAAGTACCGCCCATGTCGAAGGTCACCATGTTGTCTATCTCCAGCATCTGAGAGAGGTACTCCGCTCCGGCTACACCCCCTGCGGGCCCAGAGTAGAGCGTATCTACCGCGTTGACGGTCTCTGCTTTTTCCAGACCACCGCCGGACTTCATTATGTATGGTTCCCGTCCAAATATGTCCTTCAGAGAGGAAAAATACCTGTCGGTTACCGGTCCAAGATACGCGTCCATCAGGGTGGTCATGCCCCGCTCGTACTCCCTGAACTCCTGGCTTACCTCC
This sequence comes from uncultured Thermoplasmata archaeon, assembly GCA_964394465.1. Classification (GTDB taxonomy): domain Archaea; phylum Thermoplasmatota; class Thermoplasmata; order Halarchaeoplasmatales; family Halarchaeoplasmataceae; genus CAYMXS01. The sequence goes on from CAYMXS010000003.1 coordinate 81,872, forward strand.
GAGGATATGGATATAGGGATGCCGTGCTTGGAAAAAATCTTCTTGATCTCCTTTTCCTGCTCTGGGTCCTTGTAAGAATGCAGGAAACAGACCGCGGCCGATAACCCTTTTTCCTTCAATCTTTCTGCTAGAGATTCGGCCCGCTGGATATCCAACTCATCTATTATATTACCATCTTTATCCAACCTGCAGTCTATCCCGTAACAGTTCTCGGGCTTCAGAGGGGGCTTCGGCTTCCTAACGAAAAGGTCGTAGAGTTCCGGTCTCGTCTGCCTCCCTATGAAGAGCAGGTCTTCAAAGCCCTTGTTAGTTATGAATGCGGTCTCTACACCTTCTTTCTCTAGGAAGGCATTAGTTGCAACGGTGGTCCCGTGATAAGCTTCACCATCATATTCCACTCTTTTCAAACCGTTAGATATGGCTCTTTCCGGTCTGTCCGGCGTGGAAGCTACTTTAAAATGCTCTATCCTTTCGTCCAAAAGCACGAAATCGGTGAAGGTCCCGCCCACGTCTACAGCTATCGGCATGGATTTAACGGACCGGATAGGTGGTAAATAATTTTAGCGCTGGTTCTTTAGTTTTCTAATCCTCCGGTGGCGGAGGCGGTGGAGGTGGAGTTTGTTCCTTGATACTTCTTGCATGTTCTTCTCCATGGGGCTCTTTCTCGTTCCCACTTAAAAGTTTCCAGGAAACCAGACCTATGACTATGATGATTACAAGGACCGCGACGATTGGCAACAAATATAGGAACCAACCAAAGCTTTTATTCTTTGGGCTGCTCTCATCTTCCTGAGGATGGCTTTCCGATTCTGTCGGGTCTGTACCTTTTTCATACTCCTTCAAATTAGAGTAACCGTCGTCGTCTTTATCGTTAGTAGCATCGCTGGGATCATCTGGGTCCAGACCGTTCCTTTTCTCCCACACGTCGGGCATCCCATCTCCATCGGAGTCTTTCTCATCTTCCCTTTGAACGGTTATATGGACTGTATCACTGTCTGTATTACCCGCCTCATCTTCGACGGTTAGAGTGACATCATAGGTACCATTACTAGAAA
>CAYMXS010000003.1:83026-87639 GCA_964394465.1 uncultured Thermoplasmata archaeon
TTACCCGCCTCATCTTCGACGGTTAGAGTGACATCATAGGTACCATTACTAGAAAATTCATGATCTATCTCTTCGCCGTTGTATTCTTCATCTTCTATCGTCCAGACATAACTAACTATCTGGCTGTTATCAGAAGAACGGGAACCATCTAGAGTAAATGTCTCTCCAACAAAGACTGTCTTATCTTCTCCTGCGTCCGCCTCTGGAGGTTCATCGTACTCTTCTTTTTCCTCCACATCGATCGTTAAAATATCAGAGTCCTTATTGCCTTCGGCATCCTTAACTGTCAAAGTGACGGTGTAGTTTCCGGCTGAAGAATAAGAATGTGAAGTAATCATGCCGGAACCTGACAGACCGTCGCCAAATATCCAGCTGTAATCGATTATACCCACGTTATCCGAAGAATCACTGCCGTCTAAATGTACCAGCTCACCGGTTTTGACCGTGGTGTTATCCGCTTCAGCTAACGCTTCTGGTGATGTCTGGTCTTCAACGGTTATATTTACTGTATCTAGAGCGTAATTTCCAGCCTGATCAGAAACGTTCAAGGTAATCTCATAGGTACCAGGCTCAGAGATGGAATGAGTTACGGTCTTTCCGTAAAATACCTCTTCTCTTACATCCCAGGTAAAGTTCACTATGCCAACATTATCAGAAGAACCACTTCCATCTAATGTAAACGATTGGTTGATCCCGAAGGTCATGTCGTCTCCAGCATCTGCTGTCGGAGGTGTCGAATCTCCTGTTACGTTCACCAGGCATGTATCGATATCGGAGTTATCCGCTTCGTCCGTGACCTCCAAGGTGATCTCATAAAGGCCGGGCTCAGTGAAATTATAATGGACCTCCATCCCATTGAATTCTTCACTCATTATGGTCCATCTATAGTCGGTTATACCCACGTTGTCGGAGGACTGAGAACCGTTGAATAGAACGTGAGCACCTGTATTTACAGAGCGATTGGGGCCAGCTTCTGCCGTTGGGGACGTAACATCCAACACGGTGACATTGCATTTATCTGTATCGTAGTTACCCGCTTCGTCAGTAACATTCAAGGTAACTTCATAAATCCCTGGCTGTGAGAAATTATGTTGGACTTCTTTTCCCTGGACCTGTTCCTCCTCAATCATCCATGTGAAGTCCGTTATCTCCACGTTGTCCGAAGAATTCGAACCGTTGAAGACGGCCTCTGTATCCTCGTTAACGGTCTTATCTGGCCCGGCATCCGCCACCGGTTTGATACTATCCTGGATGATCACCGTCTTAAGACCCGTTTCATTCCGATTATCGGACGAATCTACGGCTGAGATGTTGTAATTCAGTTCAGTAGTATCTACAGGTATTGTTATATTATACTCATAATGATCATTTACTTGTTCCATGGTCACATTCTCAGGGCTAGAAGAATCAAGCCAGTAATGGACGGTCACGTTATCAACGGCTATATTATCCAACGCTGAAACGTTAAAGGTATAATTCTCTCCTATGGTTCCATCACCTGCACTCAAGTCGGTCAGAGTCGGAGCATCGTTATCCAAAACAGGGAGATCCACTTCTACACTTTTATTCCAATTCCCTGATGAGTCCATAGCGGATATATTATAGTTCAGCACAGTGGCATTTGCTGGTAAAGAAACGGTTTTTTCATAGTGATCACCCCCTTCTAAGAGCATGCTGCTGTTGGTAGGATTTGAAACATCTGTCCAGTACTTAACGTAAACGCTGCTCACACCAGAATTATCTGTGACCGAGGCGTTGAATACGTAGTCATCCCCAGTTGTGCCGTTACCTAGGCTTTCATCGTTTATCTCTGGCCCCGACGTATCTACAACATCTATATCGATCTGACCTGTTTGATTCCAGTTTGAAGCCGTATCTACCGCTGTGATATTATAGTAAAGTTCTGTGGCCTGAGCCGGTATAGTTACTGTTCTTTCATAGTAAGTTCCTCCCGTTGCGGTCATACTCAGGTTGTTAGAGGATGAAACATCAGTCCAATAATAAACATGTACCGAGCCGACGGCACCGTTGTCTGTAACACTTACGTTGAACATGAAGGTTTCTCCTGCCTCTGCCTGAGAAGGACTTTCGTCTGATATCACAGGGGATTGCTCGTCATCTATCGTTATTTGGATCTGACCAGTTTCTTTCCAATTATTAAAGGTGTCTTCGGCCATGAGATTGTAATTGAGCTCCGTTGCGCCAGACGGCACTGTCATCGAGTGCTCGTAAAAGTCTCCACCCACAGAGTTCATACTAGTGTTCGTTGCACTTGAAACATCGGTCCAATAGTTCACCCTCACCTGGTTGACTCCTATATTGTCGGTCGCGGAAGCATTGAACGTGAATTGTGACCCAGCATCCGCCGAATCCGAACTGTGATCTGTTATAGAGGGGGGATCGTTATCGATCACGGGGATATCGGTCTGGCCCGTTTCAGACCAAACGTTCGAGTTATCTTCAGCCGAAATGTTATAGTGTAAAGCGGTAGCATCTATCGGTATGGTTATACTCTCCTCGTAATTATCGCCTCCAACGTCGGTCATGCTCACGTTGTGGGGCCCCGACACATCGGTCCAGTAGTATAAACGTACTTGATTTATACCATCAAAATCTGTGACTGTAGCGTTGAAGGTGTAGCTATCACCTGTAGTACCAGAGTCAGGACTGTTGTCCTGTATATTGGGCGAGTCACCAGTCGGTCCCACGTAATCCAACCAACCGCTGTCGGCATTCGTGCTATCGCTAGAGTCCTTTGTATATTCCCACCTTAGAACGTGATTTCCGCTGCTGAGACTGTACGTCTCTTCCTGCCAGTCCACCACTCCTGAGATAGAATCCTGTTCGACACCGTCTATGAAAAATTTCAACTGGTCGGCAGTACTCTCTGAAGAGACCTTCCAGTAAAAACGTATATCTTCTGGGCCGCTTATCTCCGTTTCCAGATAGGTGGAATGACCGTCACCGATATCTCCGGTCTGCATACAGTCTTGATCGTTATGATAGTGGTGATCGACTCCCGTCCAATCCGCCATGCCTCCCGTATCAAAATTATATATTGAATTATCCAAGGCTTCTTGTGTTGTCATCTCTGGATAATAGTTTAGAGTGTTTTGAGTTGTCCCAGGAGTTGTCACCGGCACGTTGGATGATTGTCCAGTAATCTGCGATGCATCGCCAACTGTGTAATTATCTTCGTATTTTTCAACCCTGAAGGATGAGATAGTCCCGGAACCGGTCGCAGACCCGATATCCATATAGAAATCTTCAGTCACATTCTGGTATTTATCTATGAATTCTGTAACATCTAAGGTCATAAAAGTGGGAAAATCATGACTGGAATCAGTGGTCCACGAAGGGCTCTTGGTCTCCGAAGGAGATGACGGATCGCCGCAGCCCAGAGTCAAACTAGCATCCCTTGTGGGAGCATCGTCGAAATGCCATACAGATAACAATTCGGGTGTATAACTGGAGTTATCGGTTATATACGTTAAACCTAGGTAAGCATTATCTCTTATCTCACGAAACGCATCATATGTCAGCCAGTATTTGCCATCCCCCTGCCAAGAGCTGCCCCAGGAATTGGCAACATGGAATGCTCCAGTTTCCCCGTCGTCAGAGATGCTGTCGTTATAGCCCACGAAGGTCTGAGCGTGGTTGTAGGTGGTCGAGTCATACTCCTGAGCCGAGATTATATCGTTTCCGTCTCCAAATCCATTACTGTACTCGTTGGCATCCATGACGAAGGTCACCGGTGTATCGGCGTCTATCAGGTTCTTCACGTCATTCACGTCTGCATTACTGTCGTAGATGAAGTTTACTTCTTTAGCCCGATGTAAAGGAGCTTCTCTGAAGGCTTCTTCTCCTCCCCAAGAAGTATGATCCTGGTCGTCGTATGGCATTGTCTCCATAGTCGGCCCGCCCCAGTCCTGGAGTATATACCCATTATCGGACATCCAAGAGCCACCATCGCTTCCCCCGTTTACCTTATTGTATGTCCAAGCCGGGCTGATGAGTTGAGAAGAGACGCCCGAAGACGCGTCGTCCCAGCCCTGGTCCTTCGCCTCAAGGTAACCATAGGCGTAGTAGGTCATCGCCCAGGCAGCGCAGGAGCCCTGCCCACCTTGGCTTCTTATCTCCGGAAAGTAAGGGGAAGTAGACAGGTCGGCAGAAGAAGTTGGCGTATTACCTTTTAGGTGTACGTCCTTGACTATCCTACCATTTTCGATCATCTCTTGCCAGGTCTGTTCCGTTGGAGGTGCCGCCCCAGTACCATGACCATCGATTATCTCATTGTAATCCTTATCCGGTTTTCTTATCCCAGCTTCCTCTTTCATCTGCTTCATTTCGGAGGCCGTGAGATGTTTGTATTCGTAAATTAAATCCTCTCCGGGCGTATCTCTGTCTTCAACTTTAGCGATATCAACAGAGCCTGAAGAAAAACCGGTGGCTGTGGCAGACTGTAGTACAAGACCAACAAAAACAAGACCAAGCAGACCAAAAACCGCTGCCTTTTTCATAATGAACCCTCGAAAATCTATAACTATAGCTAAGTTAATTATTTTCAAACCATTTAAACATTTGGAAGATATAAGAAATCAAGATCATCCATG
>CAYMXS010000004.1:0-16804 GCA_964394465.1 uncultured Thermoplasmata archaeon
AGCTGTTCAAAGGGGAGGTTTTCAGTTGGGAAATCCCCACCTTCAAAATCTGTTATTTTCCAGTCCGGATCATCGTAAGTTCTACCTTTTATATCGCTCTTAGATAATCCCAAGATATCCTCAGCTTTATCGTTAGCATACGTAATATCCCCGTTCTTATCTACTTTCGTGATACACACAGGACTGGTCTCCGCGATCTGTTCGATGAAGTTCCTCTCTTCACGCAGTTCCTTCTCCTTTCTTTTCCTCTCCGTGATATCCTCCGCAAAGGCGAACTCGTATTCCCTTCCATCGAACTTCAGATAGTTGCTGGTTATCTCAACTGGATATATCTCTCCATCTTTAGTTTCATGTTCAGATTCAAAGGTGAGTACCTTCTCTTCCTTCAACTTCTCCCACCGTTCTCGCCGCATCTCCTCTTCATACTTTGGATCCACATCCCACACGTGCATACCCTTCAGCTCTTCTTTGGAATATCCCAATCGTTCGGAGACCTCCTTGTTGGCGAAGATGAACCTTCCTTCCGGGGTTATCCAGTATATCTCTAGGGAAGCCTGGTCCAGTGAGAAGTCGGACAGTCTCAATCTCTTCTCGGCCTGTTTCCTGTGCAAAACGACGGATAGATGACTAGCTAAGGTCTCTATAGCATCTTTATGCTTTATCTCTTCCTCCCCCTTCAGGAGGATTATACCGCCGTAGGGTTCTTCATCCAGCGCGAAACCTACTGTAAGAACCTCCTCGACACCTAGAAGATCCTCTATATCCTGGCACATCTCCTCGGGTATCTTCTCCTCGAACAGGCCGTACAGACCGTCCGGGATCTCCTCGAACTTGCCAGAGGTATATAACTTCGAACGAGAGCCTATATCCTCGGGATCGATGGGCATGGTCACCAGATCCTCAGAGATGAACTCTCCTAGGACACCTTGAAAGTCCTCCATACCCACGAAGGACCTCAGGGTTATCTTGCGCTTCTCATCGTCATATAGAGATATACCGACCAGGGAATCAGGGTTAAGGGAATGGATCTCTTCAGCTATGTACTCACATATCTCATCGATGCGTTCCATCCTGCTGACCTCTACAACGGTTTCCTGCATGAACTGGAGTTCATCGATGTACGTTTCCCTCTCCTCCTGCAATCTCTTCAGTTCAGTTATGTCTCTGGCGGAACCCAGGAAGGCTTCCTCACCTCTGTAACCGATAGTGGTCATGGACAGCTGGAGGTGCTTTATCTCTCCCCCTTTGGTGATGATCCTGGCTTCGTATCTAGAAGGCGTCTCTTCACCCCGTGCTTTCTTCTCTGCGAAATCGATCAGTTTTTCCCTATCTTCCTCGTGTAATAACTCCAGAATATCCATCTCGTAGAGTCCCTCTTTGCTGTAGCCAGACATCTCTGTAGCGCGCTCGTTGACGAAGAGGAATCGATCCTCTCTGAAGATATAGATCGCGTCGTTACTGTTCTTCACCACGGTCCGGTACTTCCTTTCTGACTCGTGATGGTCATACTCCTGCCTGATAGCGTCGGCTAGAACACCATACTGGCTCTTGGGATCCCCCCTCTTCTGGAGATATCTATCAGCACCTAGATTCAAAGCTTTTATAGCCACTTCCTCTCTACCTCTTCCCGTGAAGACTATGAACGGTACCTCACTCTCTCTTTTCTCTCGGACCTCTTCCAAAAGATCCAAGCCGTCCATATTGGGCATCTGGTAATCCGAGACTATGACGTCGTACTGGTCTTCATCCAGTTTTTCCAAGGCCTCTTCACCAGATGTCACCGGTTCTATGTTCAGATCGGAGTCCAACTTCTCCAAGAAGAGTTTTGCCTGATCAACGAAGCTTTTCTCGTCATCAACGAAGAGTACCTTCATTTCCTGTCTACCTATAACCTTTAGAGTATATTAGAACTAAAAAGCTTCCGCTCCCATATCGATTTACCGGGTGTAGAAAGGTCGAAAAACAATTTGTCTCAATAATCATCTTTCCTAAGCCTTATATATTCTTCATCGGATACGTATCTATCGGTGGCAAAGTGACTGATGAAGACTGGAGGAAGGAGTGGCGGGAACGTCTTGTCGAATGGCTCGAGAAGGAAGAACTGGGCTCTCCCCTGGTCGTGGATAGAAGCTGGGATACGGAGATACTGGAGGACGATTCCATCCTGGCTAGGTCCTACAGCACGCCCCTGAATATCTCCATAGAACTCATCGAAAAGGACCATAGCAGGTTTCTAGACATGACCATACAAACGCCCGTGGGCACGGCGATGCTGGAAGAGGACAGGAAGAGGTACCTGTACCAGACCATGCTGAGGCTCAACAACGATTCCCAGCTCATGAAGTTCGGCCTTGAGGGCATAGACGACGAGATAGTCATCGAGGCGGATTTCGCCCTGGCATCCATCAACAGGAAGGAATTCGACGACGGTCTGAGATCACTGCTGGAAGGCGCCACCCTACTCTTCACCAGGTTCATCCCTCAGGATACACTCGAAAAGTACATCGACGAAGGGGATTGGAGCGATTACGAGTTCTACTATGTCATGGAGAAACTGGTGAACGATCTGAAGAACGACGAGATAACGAAACAAACGGCCGTGGGACGGCTGAAGGACATAGGATATGACGAAGAGCAGGCCGAGGATCTGGTGGGAAAACTTGAAGAGATGATAAAGGAGGAGCAGAACAACCTTGTTGATCCCCCTCGTTTTGGAGGGGCATACCAATAGTAAGGAGGACGAATAATATGTCATGGTCCGACTGGAAGGATAAGATAATAGAGTGGCTGGAGACGGAGGATCTGGATTCGGACAGGATAGTGGACGATAGATGGGCCGTCGAAGAGAAGGACGATGGACTTCACGCTGAAACATATAGGATGCCTTTCCAGTTGATAATAGAGCCCTACGAGGAGGAGGACGAAAACGGTAGTTCCTACATGAGTCTGATACTCCACAGCGGTTTCAATACATCTAAACTGAAGGAGCACGAGATGGTCTACCTCTATAGAAAGATGCTGAAGATGAATACCCAGTCACAGATGACCAAGTACTGTCTCGCCAGCGATATAGAAGACGAGCCGATCATCAGGACGGATCTGGATTTCGCCTCGCTGAACAAGGAAGAGTTCGAAGAGGCTCTAGAAAACACCCTGAGAGAGGCCGATAGTTTCTTCTCCTCCATCCTTCCTCAGGATGAACTGAGGGAGATCACAGGTTTCAACTGGGGATGGGACGTTTACAGGCGGTACAGCCTGATGAAATCGCTTTTGACAGAAGTCGAAGAGGGCGATATATCCATCGAAAGGGCGAAGCGGAGACTGGTATCCAAGTTCGATTTCGGTGAGGACGATGCGATGTCCATTTTAGGGGCCGGGGTCAGAGCCCTCATGGTCGAGCGTATAGCTCAAGGTGAGCTTAGTAGTTTGCCAGAAACTGTCGATAAGATGTCAGGCCTCCTACATGTAGATAAAAAGGAGGCGGAGAAGAACCTGAAAGCACATCTTAAGGACTGGTTGACCGACCTTGTAAAAGAAGAGGTGATGTCATGGGAGGAAGCCATAAGCTGGCTGATGAACAATCTAAGCATGGAAGAGGGCGAGGCGTACAAACTGCTGCAGGTGGAGAGTGAGACCCAAGTAGAAAGTCTCAGGGATTTCAGCAGTGACGACAGTATGTTCAGATAATCTTTTTCTCTTCTAAACCATCTATCTCTTCATCGGTGTAACCCAGTCCTTTCAGTACCTCTCTGGTGTGTTCTCCCCTCCCTGGAGGGCCGTGCCTGAATTCGTTTACGTCTTTATCTGACTTTGCTGGAAAACCGACCTGTTCTATCTTCCTTCCATCAAGATCGACTTTACCTATCAAGCCTCTCTCCTCCAGGTGCTCGTCCTCGAAGACCTCTTTGAGGTTTTTGACAGGCGATATCATCACTTCCTCATCTTTCAAGGAATGCATCCATCCCTCCAAGGTTTTTTTCCTGAACTCCTCCTTTATGATCTCTCTGACCTCCTCCCTCTCATCGCCTTCAGCGAACTGCCTGTCTTTCAGTTCCTCTCTACCGATGAGTTCACAGAAGTTCTCCCAGAACTCGGGTTCATAGGCAGCTAGAGCCAGATATCTTCCGTCCTTGGTCCTGTAGATATCATAGAATGGTAGTGCACCGGTCAGATCGGTCTCTCCTCCCCTCGGCACCTCATCGAACAAGAGTGGCTGCCAGGCTATGGGAGATGAGAGAGAGACCAAGGACTCAAAGATAGAAAGATCGATATACTCCCCGCTAGAGCCGTGCAGTTCTCTATCCAGAAGAGCGCTCACTATAGAAAAAGCGGAGAACTGCCCGGCCACCATCACCGAAATAGGGAAACCGGGTATCGCCGGCTTACCGTCCTTCGAACGGGTCATATCTATCAGGCCGGATTCCGCCATGTAATTCAGGTCGTGACCTCCTCTGTCGCTGTACGGACCCGTCTGTCCATAGCTCGAAAGAGAACAGTATATTACATCCGGATTGATCTCCTTCACCGTTTCGTAGTCCACCCCTAGATTTTCAACGACTCCGGGCCTGAACTGTTCGAAGACGACATCTGCCTCCTCTACAAGTTCGAAGAAGACCTCCTTACCCTTCTCCTTCTTCAGGTCCAGTTCGATTGCCTTTTTGTTCCTGTTCAGCATGAGAAAAGGCGCACCTGTACCGTTCACCTTGGGCTCCATGTCCCTGGCGTAATCTCCTGAGCCAGGGCCCTCAATCTTTATTATCTCAGCCCCCAGGTCGCCTAAAAGCATGGTAGCGTAGGGGCCCGGTAACAGCCTGGTCATGTCCAGTATCTTTATGCCTTCGAGATTCATCGAGATCATTTTTTAAACTTCAAGTTTATATTTATAAGTTGCTGCGGAGCACAATATTTTTCTATGGAAGTTACATTGAAGGCCCGATAACCATGAGTAATGATTTCAATTCAAGATACAGGGAGAGGACGCCAGAGTCAGAAAAGTTGTATGAAGAGGCCTCTGAAATCCTACCGGACGGCATAGGGGGTTCTTCTCCACCTCACGAGCCATATCCGTTCTTTGTAGATAGGGCAAAGGGGTCTAAGATACTGGATGAGGACGGCAACGAGTACATCGACTTCAACCTATGCTGGGGAGTCCTGATGGTGGGCCATTCACACCCCAAGCTCGTGGAAGGACTGGTAGAACAACTGGATAGAGGCACCATATACGGCTTTCCACATGAAGGTTCTACTGAGGCAGCCAAGAAGATCAAAGACAGGTTCCCAGTAGATAAGGTCAGGTTCACGAACTCGGGCAGCGAGTCAACTCTGTACGCTGTAAGGTTGGCTAGAAGGTTCACCGGCAAGGATAAGATACTGAAGATTGAAGGGGGTTATAACGGCGTGGCGGATCCATTACATGTCAGCAAGATGCCCCCCGAGGGCAAGATAGGCCCGGAGAAGAGGCCGAGCCAGATACCCCATGGAGACGGGATAACAGAAAGCACGGTAGAAGACACCCTGGTGGCGCCCTTCAACGACATAGAGACTACAAGGGATATATTAGAGGATAACATGGGTGAGGTGGCCGCGCTCATAGTCGAGCCTGTCATGATGAACAAGGGGGTCATACCGCCGGAAGAAGGCTACCTTCAAGAGCTCAGAGAGTTGACTCGAGAACACAACGTCCTTCTCATCTTCGACGAGGTGAAAACAGGTGTCAAGGTAGCCCCCGGAGGCGCCTCCGATTACTACGGGGTTAAACCGGACCTGATAACTCTAGCGAAGGCAATCGGTGGGGGTCTTCCCATAGGTGCCTGTGCCGGTAGGGCTGAAATAATGGAAGGCATCGGAAAGGAAGGTCTCTTCGGCACCTACTCCGCGAATCCACTCTCCATAAAGGCATGTAACATCACCCTGGGAGAGATACTCACGGAAAAGGCATACAGAAAATTGGAAGAGTTGGGGGAAAAGCTCACCTCCGGCTACGACGATATAATCGAAGACCACGGCTTGAAAGCGAGAACTCAGAGTGTGAACGCCGTAGGAGGACCACTCTTCACGGATGAGCCGGTGAGGAACTTCAGAGAATGGTGTTCTGTAGATGAAGAGAAGGCCCACGAGTACTGGATCTCTATGGTTAACAAGGGTATAATACCCATGTCCTACGGGGCCGACGAGGAGTGGCTGATATCGGTTCAGCACACCCAGGACGATATAGAGGAACATCTAGAGAAGTTCAAAGAGGTGGCACTTGAGTTGTCCGATAGATAGGTTAAAAACCCCTTATTTTACATTTATCGGAAGGAATTTTAATCTAAGACGGTATTTTCGACCAAAATTATATATACGATAAACTCAAAAGGGAAGCAATCAGCCTTAAAAGGAGGTGATTAAGAATGAAAGGAACAGTAAAATTCTTCAACGATATGAAAAACTACGGGTTCATCGAACCTGAAGAAGGCGACGAAGATCTCTTCGTCCACAGGAGCGATGTCGATTCCCCGACTCTCAACGAAGGCGACGAAGTCGAATTCGATGAAGAGATGGGCGAAAAAGGACCCCGTGCCGTAAACGTGAAAAAGATATAGATCAGGACCGTCGTAGGACCCCAATAGGATCTTTTACGTACCTTTTAACCTTTCAACAAAGGTTTTATTTTCTTATTTTCATTTTGATTGAACAGTAGCTGTTATGTTTTGATATCGGCCCTTCGAAAACGGCTCTCGATGTTCCGCCTGTATATCTCTTCTATACCAATATCTTTCAAACTCTCAAAATAGCTATTGAAGAAGTCCTCTTCATCCTTTAAAATTGCATCCGCAAGCTCGTCCCAGTATCTCAGTGAAAGCCTGTCCCGGACCTCTTTTATGAAAGGTCCAAAATATTCTGGATAGATCTTAGGATCGATAGAATCCGCGTATTCATGGTTCAATATATCGTTATAACGTACAAGAAAATCTCCTATGTTTTCGATGAAGCGGTCGTAGTAGGTAAGACCATACTGGTTTATCACTCTTGGACATATGAAGTTCATATGAAAGTCCCAGTCACGGTAAGGGCTCTTTTCGTGGTTCGTCAGCAGGAAGGCCGATTCCAAGGCCCTTATCAGTTGGTCCACCATGGGATATCTCTTCACACTCCTGCTTATATCCTCGTCCAGTTTACATTCGAAGAACTCGAATTTTCTCTCTTCTGGGATGATCAAAACTGCGTCGAACCGAGACCAGGTTTTCAGACCCGATGTATCGAGGAAGGAATGTTCTTTAAAAGTGCCTCCTTTATGAGCGTTGAACGCCTTGTTCGTTATCTCAAACTCGAAGAGCAGTATCGAGCGGTCTAGGCTCTTTTTATCATAAGACAAGAAATTCGACCATCTATGGGATCCAGGCGCATACCTGTATATCTTCCCATTCTCCCTCATAGTGGAGAAAAAATCCTCACGCCATACACAGTTTTTATCCCTCGGCTTCACATCTAGATTTCTCATCTGCTTCCACCCGTCCAGATTACCGAAGAGGAAAAAGGTGAGTGCGGTCTCTGAATTTCGATTATAATAGCTGTTAGCGTGCTTTTCTCCCTTAATCAGAGAACGGGCCCTCCTATCCGTCAATCCGTAGGAGCGGTTCCAGTGCTCCTCTAGGGATGGACTGTCCAATATCGTTCTCAGCTCTTCCAACTCTTCCGCTTCATCCATGGACTCATCTTTTACACTCATCCAAGGTATAAGTAAATGGCATGGAGGGTGCCCTGAAAGTATCTCTGTATTTCGACCGAAAACAAAATATTTGTCAACCCCTTGGAGACCATCAATAGAAAAGAGGTCCGACCGATGAAAGATATCTATGAAAAGATAAAGGAAGATGTGAAAGAAGAACTCTCCGGCTCTGCCCATGATTTCGAGCACACCTTGAGGGTCTTCAGGTTGGCAAGTTCCATTGCGGAGAGTAAAGAAGACGTCGATATGAAGGTCCTGAAGAGCGCCGCTCTTCTTCACGACATTGCTAGGGAAAGAGAAGACGAGGATGTTACGGGAGACATAGACCACGCCGTCCTAGGTGCTGAGATGGCCGATGACGTATTAAAAGGGCTGGACTTCACCGAGAGAGAGGTAAAAGAGATCTGGCACTGCATAAGGGCTCACAGGTTCAGAGGGGAGGAAGAACCGAAAACGAAAGAAGCCAAGATACTGTCGGACGCGGACAAGCTGGATGCGATAGGTGCCGTAGGCGTTGCAAGATGCTTTACACTAGCCGGGGAGTACGGCGAAAAACTGTACTCCGATATCGATCTAGAGGAGTACAAAAGGCAAAATCTCACGGAGAACGGCAGGTTGAAGGATATCTCGAAGCATGCACCAAATATAGAGTACGAGATAAAACTGAAAAGGATACCGGACCGCATCTACACGGAAGAAGGAAAGAAGATCGCATCCAAAAGGATGGATTTCATGGAAGACTATTTCGAGAGATTGGAAAGGGAGATAAAAGGAGGAAGGTAAAGGGTTTTACTTCGCTTCGAGAAGGTCGTGGTTGACCATACTTTCGATCCTCTGCTTCTCCTGTAGTTTGTCCTTCTCCTCGCGGGTATAGAAGGAAAAATCCATCTTTTCATTCAGCAGGTCGAATTCCTCGCCCAGCTCTTCCAAAAGTCTCTGCTTCTCTTCCTTCCGGTCGCTACAGCATTTGTACTTTATTCCTACTTCGCACCCGTTTTCTTGTAAACAGTTTATCACCTCGGCTATCTTGAAACTGGTGGAGCCCTTGAAATAAGGGGTGGCAAAGGTCATCACCCTGCTTATATTTCCCGACGTATCGCCTATATAGAAAGGTATCTCTTTCCCATCCTGGTTTTCTTTGTAATAAAGAATATATACGATCTCGGCCTCCTCTGGAAGCTTCATATCCTCAAACCCTATATCATCCAGGCTTGAATACTCCATGAGACATCCTCCTGGTCAATCTAAACTTCTTCTTTAATAATATTTTTCTAGTAATATAAGTATTTTGTGAGGGCTTACTAACTGACTATATAGATGATGAACGAATAGCCATCTCAAATACTATCATTCAAAACCTATTTATCCGGACCGTATGTTTTAGAACGTATATGCTCCCCATACGAGAGTACTTCAAAAACAATCCGGCGCAGGAAAAAGTGGCTAAATTTCTCCTAGAAACCGGGCTTTCGGTAAAAAACGGCGATATATACTGTAACGGAGTGAAGATGTCACCGGCCCGGATTGGTCGAACTCTAGATATTGACCGAAGGACAGTAAATAAAGCAATCGAGACGATCGAAAAGAACGAGGAGTTGAACAGAATTTTTCAGAACCTCGAGGCAACGGCCTTCTATGGAGATGTCGCGCCGAAGATAGACGCCGGTATGATAGAGATTATTCCAGATGATCCTCACGGCGTCGGTATCCTTGCTGGAGTCAGCGAAATAATCGCGGAGCTCGGGCTCAGTATAAGGCAGTCCATCACGGAAGACCCGGAGTTCACTGAAGAGGCAAGACTGTTCGTCATAACCGAATCGAAGGTACCGATGGAAGCGGTAGAAAAGATAAATCAAGTAGAAGGTGTAAAGAGTGTAACCATCTACTGATTCGATGTACATTTTTGTACACAAAAGTCTTAAATAATACATAGATTATCTGTTTTGTATGAAGATGAGAGGAAGTGGATCGGTTTGGCTCCTCCGCTCTAACGAAGTATCTTGAGCAGGCAAGTTTATTTTCATCATTATCCAGCTCTTCTTATTTCTCTCAATCTAGACGAAATCTACTTTCTCCAAATATCGTACTCTCTCAGATCTATCGATTCTTCAGTTCAAGGTATTCTCAAAGATCAATAAAACAAAAAGGTGAAAAGATATGAAAGCGAACGGAAACGCGTACGTACTTCCTCCTGAAGAACTGCCAAAAGAATGGTATAACATAGTGCCGGACCTACCTATGGATTTTCCGCCGCCGAAAGACCCAGATGAAGGACCTTCTAGGCTGAAAAAGCTTCCAGAGGTGTTCTCCAAGCGCTGTCTAGAGCAGGAGCAGTCAAAGGATAGATACATAGAGATACCGGAAAGGGTGAGAGAACTCTACATACAGTCTGGAAGACCCAGGCCTCTTTACAGGGCGAAAAGTCTGGAAAAAGAACTAGACACCCCGGCTAAACTGTATTACAAGGCGGAGTTTTACAGTCCTACGGGGAGCCATAAAGTGAACACGGCCATACCGCAGGCGTACTTCGCAAAACAGCAGGGTATCGAAAGACTGACGACTGAAACAGGAGCTGGCCAATGGGGAACGGCTCTAGCCTACGCGTGCAGCCTTGTAGGTATCGATCTGACGGTCTACTGGGTGAGAGCCGCGTCGTCGTGGAAACCGGGCAGGCGGAACTTCATGCAGTTGTACGGAGCGGACGTTTATGACTCGCCAAGCGATAGAACGAGCATCGGAAAGGACATGCTGAAAGAGGACCCGGAGCACGAAGGCGCCTTAGGTATAGCCATCTCAGAGGCGCTTGAGGATGCAGTCGGCAGTGAAAAAGCGGCCTACAGTCTAGGATCATTACTGAACCACGTTTTACTTCACCAGACAGTCATAGGACAGGAAACGCAGAAGCAGTTCGAGATGGCGGAGGATTATCCCGACGTGGTCATATCCTGCTTGGGCGGGGGCAGTAACTTCGGAGGACTAGCGATCCCCTTCGCCAGAGACAGTATAAAGGACGGAAAGGACACAAAATTCATAGCGGCCCAGAGTGAAGCCGCACCCAATCTTGAGGGGGAGTACAGATACGACTTCGGTGACCACGCCGAGCAGACACCTTTGCTGAAGATGTGCACCCTGGGCCATCAGGCGAAGATGGATTCCATAAAGGCGGACGGTCTTCGCTATCACGGGGCGGCGCCGATCATCAGTGCGTTGAGAGATGAAGGCCTGATAGACACGATCATCTATCCAAAAGACGAGGACTACGTCTTCAATCGAGCAAAGAAGTTCATCCAGAGCGAAGGCTTTCTCCCGGCACCGGAATCGGCCTACAGCGTGACCGCGGCCATAGACGAGGCCTTGGAATGTAAACGGAAAGACGAGGAGAAAACTATAGTGTTCAATATAAGCGGACACGGCTACATGGACATGAACGGCTACCGAGAGGTCTTGAACCTGGACGGCAAATGAGAGAAAAACTATTCCATCCTATTTTCTTTCATTCCGCGAGAAGACACTCTATCGCTTCATTCACGTCCTTTACATCATCCCCGACCATCAGGAAGTCAAATTCCTCGCTATATCTAGTATTATAGTTCTCTACCAGTCTTCTATCCACGTTCGTATCACCAATGAAAATTCCTGATCTTTCACCGACCAGTTTTTTCAGAGCTCGAGGGTCCGGCTTCAGATGATCCTCTCTAGTCATCCTGTTATCGAACTCGTAACCGATGATCATTTCAGCCAGATCCATCTCTAGTTCCGACCTTCCGGTTATAACACCCAACTCGAAACCTTCGTCCGCTCTTTCCAGCATTGGTTTCTCGACCAAGGAACTTTCTTCTCTCCAAAGTCCTCTAGCGTTGAAAATATAATCCTCATATTTTTCGCCCAGATAGAATGTGTTGAAGACCTTTTTCAGTTCTTCTTGACCAGTAGGTAGTTCATCGTCAAATCTCTTCTTCGTCCACTCCAATCCTTCACCTTTGGGTAAAAGATCGATCAGTTCATCTCCAGCGATCAAAAAGGCATGGCACAGTTTGAAATCGTCACCGAATGCCCCTCTCTTTCTCACTTTCCTTATATCTTCCAGTTCTAACTCTATCCGCTTTTCAGAGAGTCTAGAAACTGTCTTCTTTACAACCCTATCGAAGCTCGAAGATACATCTACAAGGACCCCATCCACATCAAAAACGATCCACTCTAGATCACTTGACATCTTCAATCCTCGTTCAGTTCCTCCTTCGGCTCAGCTCGCTCATCACTTCTTTGAGCTCTATATCTTCTTCAGCGAGCAGGACCATCATGTGGTAAAGAAGGTCGGCGCATTCATAGATGACCTGATCTTTTTCCTCCGCGACGAGGATCTCCATAGCTTCCTCGCCTACTTTTTTCCTTATCTCCTGGGGACCTTCTTCAAACAGTGATGACGTATAGGACTCTTCAGTCGGATTCTTCAACCTATCATTTATCACCTGTTCCAGTTCCTTCATCATGTTGAGGGAATAGTCTATCCCACCGGAGTCCTCGGTTTCCTTTTTCTCATTCCCCAGTTCTCTGTAGAAACACGTTCTCTCACCGGTGTGGCATGCGGCTCCTTCCTGCTTTACTGTAAGCAAAATAGCATCTTCGTCGCAGTCGATCTTTATTTTTTGAACACTCTGAACGTTCCCGCTCACTTCGCCCTTCATCCTGATCCTTTCCTTGCTTCTAGAATAGTAGTGGGCGCAGCCCTCGTCTATCGTCTTTCTCAGGGCCTCTCGGTTCATGTAGGCTAGAGTCAATACGGTGCCGTCCTCTTCCTGGACCACCACCGGGACTAACTCGCTCTTTTCCCAATCTACCTCTTCTATCATCTCTTCAACTTCTGACATCTATATTCCTCCTGGATAGGTATCTCTTCAACTCTTGAATAGAGTACTCTTCATAGTGAAATATTGAAGCTGCTAATGCGGCGCTAGCCCCCGCTTCAAAGACCTCGTAAAAATGCTCCGGTTCGCCGGCGCCTCCGGATGCTATAACTGGTATATCTACGGTCTCTATTACCTTTCTGGTCAACGGGATATCGAAGCCTTCCTTGGTACCGTCTCTGTCCATGGACGTGAGCAGTATCTCTCCCGCACCTAGTTTCTCGACTTGTTGGGCCCAGTCAAGTACATCGATACCTCTAGCTTTTCTTCCTCCGTGCGTGTATATCTCCCAGAAATTTTCGTTCCATTTAGCGTCGGTCGCTATGACCAAGTTAGATGTTCCAACAACACTAGACACCTTTTCTATCAAGGAAGGGTTCTCTACCGCTGCGGTGTTCATGAAGACCTTGTCGGCGCCGCTCTTCACTATTCCTCTCACGTCTTCAACGGTCTTCACGCCGCCTCCGACCGTGAACGGGATGAATAGTTCTTCTGCAACATCCTCCGCCAACTCTTTCAGGATCTGTCTCTTCTCATTCGAGGCCGTTATATCCAGAAAAACGATCTCATCGGCGTTCTCTTCCTCATAACGGTTGGCCAGTTCTATCGGGTCGCCGGCATCCTTTATATCCTGAAAGTTGACCCCCTTGACCACTCTTCCTTCCTTTATGTCCAAGGCTGCGATTATCCTCTTAGCTAACATTTGGATCACCTACCATCCCTGACAAGTCCTTCAGATCCAGTTCTTCCTCATACAGAGCCTTGCCTATTATAGCACCGTCGAATCCGATCCTTTCCAATTTCTCTATATCTCGAATGGAGGCAACACCTCCAGCGTAGATGAACTCCTGGTCCGTCCAGAACTTATCTATTTCCTCTATGCCCGTAAGGGTCCCGTCCCTCTCAACGGAGGTATAGATGAACCTGTCTACGTAATTTCTTATCAGGTCAAAGGCTTCCTCGATCTTCATATGACTCTTCTCCTCCCAGCCCTTCACCGAAACTTTCCCGTCCTTGGCGTCCAGACTGGCCGTTACTCCATCAAACCGTCCTGTAACGGTCTCTAAAAACTCGGTATCGAAGGCCTTGGTGCCCAGTATCACGTTATCCACACCGATACTGTAGGCTCTTTCGACCGTCTCTATATCTCTGATGCCTCCACCCAGCTGTACACTCAAGTCCGTTTTTTCTACTATATCTTCTACCACTTCTAGATTTCTTAGAGATCCTTTGAAGGCGCCGTCTAGATCGACAAGATGTATCTTATCGACATATGGAGAAAAACGTCTAGCGTATTCCAACGGAGAGCCATAGGTCTTTCTACTCTCTCTTTTGCCTTCAGACAATCTTACCGCTTGGCCGTCCATCATATCTATAGCAGGGTATATCTTCATACACATCACCTCTAGAGTTCTACGAAGTTCCGCAGTAATCTCAGTCCCGGTTCACTGGACTTCTCCGGGTGGAACTGAACACCGTAAACGTTTTCCTTCTGGACAACTGCTGGGATCTTGTTCTTTCTATCTCCTACCGTCATTCTACCCACGATTACTTCTCTGTCCAAGGGCTCGACTCGATAGGAGTGCACGTAATAGAAGAAAGTCTCGTCGTCTACACCTTCATAGAGAGGAGAGTCTTTCTCCTGGATCAAGCGGTTCCAGCCGATATGAGGCGTTCTCACACCTTTCATCTTCTTAACGTTTCCCTTCAGCACTCCAAGACCTTTGCCTTCGCCTTCCTCACTCTCTTCAAAAAGGAGCTGCATGCCCAGGCAGATTCCAAGGAAGTCGTCCCCTTCGTCTATGGAGTCCAGTATGACTCTCCTGAAGGGGTTCAGTTCTTCCATCACCGAGGCGAAGTTACCTACTCCAGGTAGTATTATCTTGGAAGCGCTTTCCACCTCGCTGGGTTCATCAGTAAGGTTACCATCTATTGCCTTACTGACGTTCGCCAGGTTGCCAACGCCCAAGTCTATAATAGTAATCTCATCGTTCAATTACAACACGCCCTTTGTTGTTCTCAAATTTTCTTGCTCCGCCGAGGCTCTACCTAGAGTGACTCCCAGGCCCTTGAAGACGGCCTCGATTATGTGGTGACCGTTATCTCCGGACAGTTGTTTAACGTGTATCGTGGCCTCTAGATTTCTGCTCAATGCCCTCAGAAATTCCTTCAAAAGCGTCGTTTCGAAGCCCGGCTCTTCTTCCTCTATGTCCAGCTCCAGATCAAGGTACGGCCTGGAGATATCTACGGCTACAAGTACCAGAGCGTCGTCCATGGGCATCACCGCGTTCCCGAACCTGGCGATATTCATGTCTCTTTCCTCAAGCTTCAACCGTATCTCCTTTCCAAGGGTTATGCCAACGTCCTCCCAGAGGTGGTGCCTTAGGTCTCCCGAGGCACTTATGCTGCCTTCACTCTCCATGTAGAAGAGCAGGGTCTCCAACATGTGGTCGAAGACCTTGTCTCCGGTATCCACGTCGTTCTCTTCGCCTAACTCTACTTCTATATCTACCTCTTCTGTCTTCCTTCTCATCTTCTCACCTCGAGTGATCTCCTGTGTTCTTCCATCTTCTCTATAGAAGCCAATCGTTCGCCGACCTCCACATCTCGTTCAAATTCCTCTCTGCTCACTTTCGCAACGGAGATCTTCTTCATGAAATCATCCACTGTCAGAACCGAGCCGTATCTGGCCGAGCGTCCAGTCGGCAGAACGTGATTCACCCCTAAAAAATAATCGGCCGCTGGCGTGGGGGTGTAACTGCCCAAGTAAACGGCGCCTGCGTTCTTCACCTGTTCTAGGTACCGTTCAGGCCCTTCGACCATGACCTGAAGGTGCTCAGGCGCCAGTTCGTTGGCCTTCTTGATACACTCCTCGACCGTTTCTCTTTCAAATATGGTCAGACCGTCCTGCTCGTTAATCTTCTCTGACAAAGAAGGGCTGGTAGTCAAAAGCCAGCATTCGGCGTCAGGTCCGTGCTCCAACTGGGAAAGCAGGTCCTGCCTGACCATCTTAGGATCAGCTTCTTCGTCGGCTATGATCGCGAGTTCCGAAGGACCAGCCAAACTGTCTATTCCAACGGTGCCGAACGACTGTTTTTTGGCCTCGTTAACGTACTTGTTGCCCGGGCCGTATACCTTGTCCACTCTCTCCATGCAGATACCCTCTGCCATGGAGGTCACAGCTTGAACTCCACCCAGTTTGTAGACCTCGTCTATATCCAGCAAACGGGCCACGTAAAGGATGTGTGGGTCGATTTTTCCATCTGGATCAGGAGGGGTCGTGACCACGATATCATCCACACCTGCCACTCTAGCCGGGATCCCGGTCATCAACAAAGAGGAAGGTAGAGGTTTCCCCCCAGGGACGTAGAGACCCACGCGTTCTATGGGCCTGTATATGAGACCATAGGTCGAGCCCTCTTTTTCGTAAAGTTCGTCATCTTTTTCCTGCCTCTTGTGGTGTTCTAGTATCCTTTCGTAGGCCCTTTCGATGGCCTCTTTATCCTCGGATGGTATCCGCTCGGCTCTCTCGAACTCTTCCTTTTTAACTCTGAACTCGCATGTATGATCATCGAATCTCTCCGAGTACTCTTCGACGGCCTCTTTTCCTCTTTCCCTTATGTCATCTATCATATCACTAACATACCGCTCAAGATCCATCGTTCAGAACCTCCTTCATGTTCCTCACTAGACCATTGATCTCCTCGAACTTTGTCTTTTGAGATATACGGTTCACCAGTAGAAGCGCGGAGACGTCCATTATCTTCTCTTTTTCCTCAAGACCGTTCGCCCTGAGAGTGTTGCCGGTCTCCACTATGTCCACTATCGCATCCGCTATACCCGTCCTGGGGGCTAATTCGATCGAGCCGTTCAGTTTGAAGATGTTCACATCTACACCCTTCTCTTCAAAGTATCGCTCCGTTATGTTCACGTACTCCGTGGCTATATCATAGCCGGCCATCTTTTCTATTTCAACATTTGTTTTTTCTGGCAGGGCGACACTCAACCTGCACTCACCGAAGGGGAGCTCGAGAGGCACGAGAACATCGCTTTTCCTTTCCTCGTAGACATCGCGCCCTGATATGCCTATATCGATGCCGTGATCAACGTAAACGGGGACGTCGAAGGCCTTCGCTATACAAAGCTCGGAACCGCCGTTCTCTACTTTCAGTTCTCTGTCTTCCGGCCT
>CAYMXS010000004.1:16904-82064 GCA_964394465.1 uncultured Thermoplasmata archaeon
CTATACAAAGCTCGGAACCGCCGTTCTCTACTTTCAGTTCTCTGTCTTCCGGCCTCTCTAAATTCAGACCTGCCTCCTTCAACAGATCGTAACTTTTTTCGAACAGCCGCCCCTTTGGAAGTACTACTTTCATCCTTTCACCTCTACAGATATACCGTTCTCGACCAGCTGTTTCGCCACCCTGTAAGATTCCTTCAGGTCGCCTTCCACTTCACGACGGTCCTCTCCCTTTTCACCGTCAGTTCGTTGATAAAGCTCCAGCAACGGCTCCAGCTTGAAGGCGAAGCCTACCGCCTCCTTCCCGTTCACCTCATAAGCGCCTCCAGCCCCTATCGGATAGCCGACTTTTGGGGAGTAAACCTCGAAGATTATGTCCTCGTAGTAGGAGAACGGCCGTATAGTTCCCAGGTCTATGAATATCCTCTCATCGTTCAATATCTTTGAGAGTTCGTTCAGCCTCTCATGATCGCTCTCTTTGCCTCTGAAATTGAACAGCTCCCACAGCTCTTCCTTCTTCTCCTCCGGTATGGACATCTCCTCTATTGTGCCGAAGTTCCTCTTCTCTAGAGCTTCAAATATCTCTTCTTCGTATTCCGATACTTCTTCAACAGCTTTTTCCCATACCTTTAGATTTCCCACGTCAACATAGAAATCATCTATGCCCAGAGATTCGAGCGAACTGACGATCACGCTTAGAGCCTCCACTTGCATCTTTCGATTATTTCCACCTATGTACTCGAAGCCGGCCTGCCACTCGCCCTCTAGACCGTCCAGTACCTCAGAAACGTAGTAAAGGCGAAGGTCTTCCGGTTCCTTCAGGTTCTTCACTATCTGTGAAGTTATGTCGGGTTTAACAAGGTAAAACTCGTTATCCCTGGCCAGTTTCATCCCCTTTCTCACTTTCTTATCATAAGGCTCTATAGCGGGCAAAAAGACCTCGCTGTAGTTCCAACTGTTAAAGACCCTTCTCAGCTTTTTGGTGACTTCCGCCGTCCGTAGAGACTCTGATATGATGTCCTTTTTCATGTTAGACCCTCTTCTAGATGTATTTTGAACTGGTTCAGAAAAGTTGTAAGATTAGATGAGATAACACTACAGCTAGATAAAAAGTAGGATATGGAACAAATCAGAATCAAAAAAATCTGAGAATCTAGATTTTCGAGCAACTCAATGATGAACGTATTGCCCCTTCTCTCTGTCGCATGAAGGGGCGTGTACCATCTTTTCACGAGCTGCTAGTTCCATATAATCGAAGGTATATCTTGTAGGTAATTTATAAGGTTTTGGTTAGTGAGAAACCAGACCACTAAATGGATAAAGGGTAAATTTATTATAACACATAATCGACTTTTAGGGTGAGGGAAAATTAGATGAGTCAAGACCCTCCTGAACCAGACGAAAACGCATCGCCTAACAGAAAATGCCCTAATTGTGGAAAAGAAACTTTAGTTATAGAGGATGATTTTTCTGCACACTGTGAATCTTGTTCTTATGAGGTGGAGGGCATAAATAGAAGTGGAGATGGAGAAGGGACACCTTCGGAGGATATCCCGCCGGAACCAAAACCACCTGAGGTTATGGGCCGAGCCGCCGAAGGAAAGGAGAAGGAATCGATTTCAAAGGACGATTTTATCGAAAATCTCAAGACAGTTAAAGGGGTAGGTCATAGCACTGCCGAAGATATCTATAACTCTGGATTTGAAAATTTTGATGATATCATAGATACAGAGATCGACGAACTGGAGGGTATAAGGAACGTAACAAGGGAAAAAGCCGAGCAGATTAAGGAACTCGCAGAAGATAAGACTAAAACTGAAAAGGAAAAAAAAGAAGTTGAAAATGAAGAGGTCCCACCGCCCGCAGAGACATCAGGGCCTGAAACTCCGCCACCTCCGCCCGGTGAAGGGGTACCCCAGGATGGAGCGCAGCCAAAGGTGGTCAAGAAAAAACTCGCTGATGAAACACCACCCCCACCAGAAAGCGACAATGCAGGAAATGAAAATGAGGATGTGGTAGTGGAAGGTCCCATACCCAAGAAAAAAGTAAAGAAAAAAGAACAAAAACAGCCTCCCCCTCCGTCCGACTTCGATGTTGAACCTCCCGAATCAAAAGAGGAAGAGCCTGAAAGACAGCCGGGCCAACCCACAGAGGACGGGATACCATGGGAGACCACACCACCTCCGCCGGAAGAGATAGAAGAGGATAGCCCACAGGAGGCAGAGATGAAGAGCGAGTCGGGGCCGTCGGTGCCTCCCCCGCCGGAGAGCTTAGCTCCGGAAGAAAATATACAGGATATAGAGACGCCTCCAAAACCCGAAGGGATCCCCGTTGAGGAGGAAGGGGAAGAAGAGAGCCCAGAAGAAAAGGAAAAGAGATTAGATGAGAAGGAAGAGAAACTCAAGGAATTCGAAGAGGAACTGGATAAATACCACGAGAAATTGGATGAGAAAACAGCAGACCTGAAAGAAGAGAAGAGGATGATAGATGATAAAGAAGGAGACCTCAAGAAGTGGGAGGAGAGCATCCAAGAAGAGAAAGATGAGCTGGAAGATAAGAAAAGACCCTTGATGGAAAAAGAAGTAGAGCTGGAAGAATGGGAGACCGAATTGGAGGAGAGAGAAGACGAAGTCGAGAAACATCTTAAGGAAGTCGAGGAAGAAAAACAGGATATCGAAGATAGAGAAAAAAGCCTCGACGTGAGAGCCGACGAACTCTCAGAGTGGGAGAATACCCTACAAGAGAAGGAAGAAAGACTCGATAACAGGAAAGAAGAGATAGAACACTGGGAGAACGGTCTGAAAGAGACAGAGAAGATGTTGGACGAGAGAGAGGACGAACTCCAGAATTGGGAGCAGGACATACAAGAAGAAGAGGATGAACTGGAGAAGAAGAAAAAGCCGCTTATGGAAAAGGAAGCAGAATTGGAGGAATGGGAGATAGAACTGGAGAAAAGAGAGAACGACGTCGAAAAGCAACTGAAAGGGGTCAAGGAAGAGGGAAAGAGACTCAGCGAAAAGGCCCAGGATCTCGACGAAAGAGAGATAAAGCTCGGGGAGCTAGAAGACGAACTCCAGGAGAAGGAAAAAGATATCGAGGAGAGAAGATCAGAACTTGAACAGTGGGAGAATGGACTTCAAGATACAGAGGAGATGCTGAGTGTAAAAGAAGATGAATTATCAGAGAAAGAGGAAACCCTGCAGGAAAAGGAATCCGTCCTGAATGAATGTGAGGGGGAACTCGACGAGAAAGCCGAGGAACTAGGCGACTGGGAAGCAGACCTACAGGAGAGAGAAGATAAGATCGAAGAAAATCTAGAAAAGATCAAAGAAGAAAGAAAGGAGCTCAACGAGAAAGAGAAGGAGATCGAAAACAGAGAGGATGAGATCGAGGAGAACAGAGAGGAGATAAAGGCAGAAAGAGAAGAGATAGAAGAAAAGAGAAACAAACTTGAGGAAAGAGGGCAAGAGATAGAAGAGGAAGAGGAAAGACTCGATGAAAAGAGAGAAGAGTTACAGGAGAGAGAAGATAAAATAGAGGATAAAGAGAACACCCTGGAATACAGAGAAGAAGACCTACAGACGTGGGAAGACAATCTAAAAGA
This sequence comes from uncultured Thermoplasmata archaeon, assembly GCA_964394465.1. Classification (GTDB taxonomy): domain Archaea; phylum Thermoplasmatota; class Thermoplasmata; order Halarchaeoplasmatales; family Halarchaeoplasmataceae; genus CAYMXS01. Next base: position 20,506 of record CAYMXS010000004.1, read on the forward strand.
GAAAGAGAAAGAGGTCAACCAAAAACTGGATGAAGTGAAGGAAGAGAGAGAAGCTGTAGAAGAAGAGAAAGTCAAGATAGAAGAGAAGGAGACCGAGATCGAGGAGAGAGAAGATAAAATAGAGGATATAAAGGTGAATCTGGAGAAGAAGAGAAAAGAACTTCAGGAAAGAGAGAATAAGATAGAAGAAGAAGAAGAAAGACTAGAGAAGAAGAAAGAGAGGTTCAAACAGAGGACTACCGAGCTGGACAACAGAGAGGAAAAATTGAACGAGAAAGCCAAAGAGATAGGGAAGCTGAGAGAGACACTGAAGGAGAAAAGAGACGAAGTCTCAGAAAGAGTAGAAAAATTGAAAAATCGAAACGAGGAGCTGAAAGAGAAACTAGAGGAAACAGAGGAGAAGAAGGAGAAATTCCAGGAGAAGAAAGAGGAGTTCGAAGAGAAGAACAAAGAACTGGTGGATTGGGAAGTAGAACTGGAAGATATGGAAGACTGGTTGGACAAGCGAGAGGGTGAACTAAGAGAGAAAAAAGATGCTCTGAACGAGAGAGAAAGTAAATTGGATGATAGAGAAGAGAAGATAGATAAGAAGGAAGAGGAGCTTGAAGATAAAGAAGAAGAGGTTTCTGAGAGACTCCAGAAACTCAGAGAGAGAAAGGACGAGATCGAGGAGAAGAAGGAAGAACTCAATGAGAGACTGGAAAAGGTCAAGGAGAGGAATAAATCTCTCAAGGAGAAGAAGAAGAAACTACAGGAAGCTAGAGAGAAAGTAGACAGAGAGAAGATAAAGGACCCCTTGAGGGTACAACGCCTCCTAGAGGACGGCTATTCAAAGGAAGAGATCTCTAACTTCACTGGCCTCTCCATTGACGAGGTCGAGGAATACGTCGACGTTATAGAAAAGTTCCACGCCAAGAAAGATTGACGTATAAAACCGGGCGGACACCCTTCTTTCTTTTTACTCTTTTTTACCACTTTTAACTACTACTGGATTCTTTACAACTGGCCTCTCATGCCTTGTTCTGAAAACCCTTCGGGAAGAAAAGAGAGGCTATAAAGAGAGCCGCTATGCTCAGAGCAGAAACCCAAGTCAATAGGACGTTCGCAGGTGGGATCGTGACCGTGGTCATAACGATATATATCAGATAGATTATCAACAGAACGCTGCCGATAGTCACTAGAACATACGCTGACTCCTTCGTTCCCATGCTCCAATCCTCTACCCCTTCGGGATATCTAAAGCCAAGATAGAGCATCACCGTGTAGACGAGGATAAATATAGCCCAGAGAGGGTTCATCCCAAGAGAGAGGAGGACGATGAATCCGATCACCGAGAGGAGCAGGAGAAAGGTGTCTTTCATCTATCTAACCCCTCTCCTCCTCGAACTCCTCGGCGGATTCGACCATCTCTTCCTTGAGAGAAGGTGTAGTCTCCATGATTACCTCCTCCAGGAGATCCTGTGTTATCCTCTTGGCCTTCCCTTCAGAACCCTCGCTAATAGCCCGGATCTTGGCCTCCTCGACACAGCTCTTTATGTCGTCTGAAGTGAAGTCCTCCGTTAGGATTGCCAGATCGTGGTAATCTATGTCGGGATGTGTAGGTACGCCTTCGAGTCCTTTTCGCAGGAGAGCCTCTTTTCTTTCATCGTCTGGAGGCGGAACGCGGATGGTCTTCTCGAAACGGCCCCTCTCGAACAGTATATCCTTTATCTTGTCTGGATAATGCGATGTCGCGACCAGAGCTACGTTGTCGACGCCGTTCACGTCCTCCATCAGGTTCAAAAGAGATGAGAATGCTTTAGGTCCGGCGATCCCAGATATATCCACACCGGCTATCTCCTCCAATTCCGTGACGGTTATCACTGCAGGAGCCATGTCCCTTACCTCCTTGAAGAGTTTCTTTACGACACCCCTACCCTCTTCATCGATGGCCTCCTTGAGTTCTCTAGCGGATAGGACTCTCATGGGTATGCCCACATCGTTGGCGGCCGCTTTTATGAGTGTCTCCTTATCGCAACCCTTGGGACCGTAGAAAAGGACGTTTTTAACACCAGATATGTTGAACTTCTCGACCATATCGGATTCTGTCAACGGATAAAGGACCTGATTCTTGAGCACGTTCTTCTGTTCCTGAAGGTCCGGCACATCGTCCAGTGTAGTACCTCGGTCCATCTCGGGTTTCTTGGCCTCGTGGACCTTTCTTTCATATTTCGACTTGACCCGCTCGTATTCCTCCTTCATGCTGGGCGTTATACTCGGACTCATCTGCTTCAAGACCTTGTTGAAGGTGCCCTTGTGTATGGGCTTCATATCTCCCGTGTCTATGGCGCTCCTCATGGCCTGTGTGGCGGCTTCCTTTGCCAGGTTGGCCATGTCGGCACCGGAGAAACCCTCCGTCTTCCTGGCCAAGGCGTCCATGTCGACATCCGAGGAGAGGGGCTTTCCGCTAAGGTGTATGTCCAGTATCTCTTTTCTCGCTTCTTTCTCCGGAGGCGGTACGTATATTATCTTATCGAATCTTCCCGGCCTCAAGAGGGCTGGATCCACCATATCCGGCTTGTTCGTAGAACCGACCATGATTATGCCCTCGGCTCTGTCCATGCCGTCCAGTTCAGAGAGAAGGAGTGATAGTAATCTCGGTGTCACATCATCAGCCGAATACATATCCCTCTTCTTCGCTATCGCGTCTATCTCATCGAAGAAGATTATACACGGCTTTCTTTCACGGGCCGCCTTGAACAGTGTCATCATCTTGTCCTCGCTTTCACCATACCATCTCGACATGACGTCACCGCACTTCACGTTGATCATCTCTACATCTAGTTCGGTGGCTAATGCCTTCATCAGCATGGTCTTTCCACAGCCCGGAGGCCCGTAGAGAAGAACACCTTTAGATGTTTCAACGCCGAACTTGTCCGATATATCAGGTCGTAGAAGAGGAATGAGTATACTCTCTTTCACCTCTTCCTTCACGTCATCCAAACCGCCTATGTTTTCAAATGTCGTTTCGCCAAGGTCGGCCATCTCGGCCACTCGTGTTCCGACATCAGTAATACCGAGCTTGCTCCTGTAGTATTCCTTGAACAGCCCTTTGGTCATGGCACCTAGTCCCTGTGAAACGAAGGCTAAAATCACGGATCCCACGATCACGCCTACGGCGACGAGTAGACCGAGGGGCTCTAAGCCGTCGAGATAACCAAAGTAAACGAGGCCTGGAAGTGATGAAAGACCTAGGACCAATGACCCAGCCACAGAATACCACCAGTCCTTCTTCAACGGGTATTTCAACCAATCCATCAACTTCTCCAACCTAGGTTGTCTAGCCTCGATTATCAATGAGACTAAATAAACGCCTACACACCACAACAGTATCTGGAAGAATGGTATGATCGACGCACCGAAGTTATCGGCTATAACGGTGGTTATGATATTACCTCTAGCAGATGATATGCTGGCCAGTGCTCCACCCAGAGCTCCAGGGGTGAAATCGCTTACGACATTTTTGCTGAACAGCATGAATGAAGTGTCATGAGGAGCAGAAGTGACCAGACCGAGTACCTCTAGGTTGCTGGTCGAAGATGCCAGGACCAGGAAGAGTCCCGCCGCTGCCGTTGAGATCAGCGCGAGATAAGTCGAGAAGAGCACCACGGACATGACTGGGACGAAGAAAACCGCACCGAACCTCGCCAAAAATATGATCGAAAAGACCAGATAGCCAAAACGCCAGTCGAAGAAAGAGGCCAATACGACTATCAATGAGAAAACCAGGAATACTAGACCGAATTCCGGGGTTTGATACGCCGCGGCCCCGGTGACTAGCAGTGCCAGGATTATCAGCGCATTGTAGGGATACTTGTAAGCCACAGCACCCACGACTATCGACAGAGTGAGAACCATCCACCAGGGATAGAACGGTATGAAGGCTAAACCGAATATAGAGAGCAGGAAGAAGCCTGCGGGGATTATATATTCCGGGTCCATGGTCTCATTTATGATGGCCTCCCATATCTTACCGGTCAAGGTCCCCTTGTTAAGATCCTCTATATTGGTATCCTCCTCCGTCAGGGCCATCCTTTTCTCATGTTTTTTCTTGTAAACCGACCATAGGCATACTAGAGGGACGAAAACAGCACCGAAAACTCCAGCTATCAGATAGTTCTGTGGAAAAGCTATATTGTCATGTTCAAGAGTGGATTTAGGACTTATATCGAACCTGAAGGTCGCCTCCTCACCCGACTCCATCCCGGTCAACTGTATCGACTTGCTCTTCTCTTCACCGGAGTAGATGGTGGTCAATGTATACTCGCCGGGACTTAGAGGTGTGGACACCTGAACCTTTCCGTTATCAGTGGTACCTTCGAAGACAACGCCGCTGCTGTTCTCCACTCTCACAGTAGCTTTATCCACGTACTCGTTGTTGAGTTCATCGAAGACAACGATCAGTGGTTTGACGAACTGAGCACCTCTTCCCACGGTATATGAATAGTTCTGTGACTGAATCCTCTCTCCGTAGGTGTCGAAGGCCGCTACATGAAACGAAACCGAGGTGTTCTCTGGATAGGCCGGTATTGTGGTGGTCCATTCCCCGTTATCCTTCTCGAAAGCACTGCCGCCCTCCTGGGGTGAACTATCCGGCTGTTGGATAGTAGCGATGAGATTCACGTTATTCACTACGATATCCTCGGATGTTTTGCTGACGGTGATCTCCACGGATTCGTTGGATTTAGGGCCCTTCGGCTCAAAATCCAATCCAAGGTTATCTGAGAACTCATCTGAGGTCCAACCTCCGGTCTTCTGGACGGTATACGTGTACGCATCTGATCTATACCATTCGGTGCCATCTATAGTGGCGTTCACCCAGAATTTGATCGTCCAGCCACCCTGGTTCCACTGCTTGGGTATCCACCCTCTCATAACGGTTTTGTTCGAACCATAGGTGAACTGATAATCGGAATCCACTCCTCCAGAATCGCTGAAATCATCCATCTCTTCCGTCTTGTAACTGAATATCAGGTGGGCGTCCGATATATTTTCTGAAGTTGTGCTAGTCAGGGTTATCTCCACAGTTTCGTTATGCTCTGGATTCTCCGGCGAATAAGACACGGAAAAGAGCCCATCGAAGGACTGTTGAGACAGCTGGGCCTTATCCTCGTTAAGTTGAGTTCCGTTTGTAAAAAGGCCTAGATTGGCAATCACTAATATGCCTAATATAACAGCTATTATGATATAACTTATCTTTCGTTCCATGTATATCCCAAACTTCTTTCTTCTTTTTCTTCTTCCTCTTCGTCAGGCTTCTTTCCAGCCTGCATCTGGATACCTTCTTTTTCCGAGACCTCCATAGTCCCTTTTAACGCTTCCCCCATCCCTAGACCGATAAAGGGAGCGAAAAGGGCCTGGTAACCCGTCGCCTGAGCAACGGGCTGGACAGTCGCCTGTGGTATCGTTGTAAGAGTTCCCATTGGAGGCGAAGGCATGGGGAAAATCTCCACCGGTGGCGGCGGTGGTGCCGCTGTCGGAGGCGGGGGAGGTGGAGGGGGAGGAGCCGATGTCTGAATTATCCCATATAGGGAATAAGAGGGAAAGGCCGTAAAGTTGCTCTCGCCGTCCCACGGCTTCGTATAGTATATGCCAGAGCTCTCTTGGAAGAGAGGTGCCTTCCCCTTCCTAGAGATCTTCACATCGAATCTTATATCCCAACTGTCGTCGAGAACCATCGTCTCGTTCAGTTCCCATCTAGCAGAAAAAGATTCAGAACCGAGACTTGTATTGGAGGGCGTCTTTGTAAAACTGGCCGTGTCCACGTGAACATGATCCTCGAAGTCCATCCTGACCGTTATGTTCTCACCTGCTTTGTCTGTATAATATTGATCAGATATGCTGAGGTAAGCACTCACCAGCTGATCCGCGTTATTCACATGAAAGTACTCTCCTCTAGTGGTGTTGGCCATCCAGGTGAGGAGGGCCTCGTCGAGATCCTGTCCAAGGCCTATGGTGTACATCGTGATATTGTTGCTCCAAACATCCTCCATGGTATCTCGAGTTACGTTCGTCGTCGGCTCCCCGTCTGTTAGTAATATTTCAAGTCTCTGTTTGTCTGGGTCTCCGTTCTGAACGAGCTCTTCAGTGGCCACGGAAACGGCCTCCTCAAAATTTGTACTACCGCCAGGCTGAGTACTCATGGCGAGGCTGTCCTTCAGTGACTGATAGTTATCTGTTAGTGAATGCTTCAGGGTTCCGTTGGTCGCCATCTTTACAGCGGCGCCTCTATCCGGCTGGACCATATTGTCCACGTACTTCCTCGTAGCGTCAACTCTCAGATAGTTAGGATCGTTCCATTCCATACTTTGTGAGCAGTCGACTATCAACGCAGTATCCTGGGGATCGAATTTCAGGGCCTTTTGGCCCGATGCCTCAAATGATAGATTTATGCTAGATTCCATGGGCTCCTTCCCGGTACCGACCGGCCAGACCCGTCTAGGATCGCTTTTGATATTCACATCGAAGTAAGGACCCGGCCTGTCTATATCATCCTGTAAAGACCTGGCCTCTGCCCCCGCAGAAAGAGATATACTTATAACTACCAGGGATACCATAGTCAGGGTTAAAATATATGGAGCTGGTTTGTTAGTGATCCATTTCAAGTTTATCCCTTTCTATTGTTCTTCCTACTATTCTACTATCTATCATTTAGTACTCTTCATATATTACTTTTTTCTGGTTGTATCACATCTTATTCCTTATCTGAAGGGAGTTCTGCATCCATCACTGAGTCCATCAGATTCCCCTCTTTGGATTCCTCTTTCTCAGACTCTTCTTCTGTGTGTTCCGCTTCATGTTCTTCCTCACCCGTTTCTTCAGGTTCCTCTGTACTCTCTTCATCTGTAGGCTCTGGTTCCGCTTCTTCTGTCTCTTCTAGTTCTTCTTTCTGCTCTTCTTCCTCTTCTTCCTCTTCTTCGACTTGTTCCGCCTCTAGCTCTTTGAGCTCTTGTTCCTCCGAGCCTTTCTCCTTTGCCTCTTCTTCGCCCTTGCCGAAGCTTATGTTGGATATACCAGCGAGGAAGCCGCCTTCTTTTTCCTCTTCAGCTTCGGCTTTTTCTTCCTCTTCTGGTTTCACTCTTCGCCTGATCTCATTTCTGGTAAGATAGATAAGGAAGATGATGAGTATTATTATAAGTAGAAATGTTATACCAGGTAGGTTGTTCTGGAATACCTGCCACCAATCCGTTGGATTATCGACCTTGACCTGACCAGATTGTGTCCTGACGTTCCCGTTCTCGTCAACGGCTTTGATAACATAGGTGTGGTAACCGTTATCATCTCTTTCCGTCTCCCAGACATAGGTGTAAGTGTCGTTTCCGACGTTTATCATCTCTTTCCATCCCTGGCCGTCGATGTTGACCTTTACCTCTTCGACACCCGACATGTCTTTGAGCCTGGTACTGAACTTTATGGAACCTTTGGCCTTCTTATCGGGAGCCGTCCTGTTTATCAACGGACCAGCATTATCTATTGCTATAGTGAATCTCTTCGTACGCTCGTGACCGGCATAATCTCTAGCGGTTATTATCGCGGTATACTTACCGCCCATCTCCTCGTCCTTCGTCAGTTCCGTTGTGTTCAGTGCGTACTGGAATGATCCACCTGAAGCCATCCTGTGCATGGCTTTAGGTTCGCCCTGATCCAACTCCGGTATTGATATGGTCATGTTCTGTATCTCCGAACCGGCGTAGATCTCTAATTTTTCAGTGCCCGAGATCGTTTCCGTGGAAAGGGGCTCCACCATCCTCAGGGTGGGCGCTATATTGTCCACTATGACGGTTACCCTTCTCTCTGTTATGTGCCCGTTCAGGTCCGTTGCTTTCACGTTTATCTGGTGCTCTCCGTCGCTCAACCTGGTCGTGTTCAAAGGCTTACCTATGGGTACGTATCCGGTCTCATCTACGGTATATTGGACATCCTGCAGGAACCTATCGTGGACGGATACGTTCATATCTATAGTTCCGTTCAGATACTCTCCGTTGATCGGCCTGTTTATCTCAACCGTGGGAGCGTTGTTATCAACCTGGAACGCTATCTCATCGGTCGTATTCACGTTACCTATGTAATCCTCCACGACCGCACTGACAGAATAGTTACCATCTGGAACGCTTCTGGTATCCACTTCATAAACGTAATATCCGCTCTCACTGTCGTAGGATACCTTCCTGGTCTGGTTGAAAACGTCTATGGATACTCCTTTGACGCCGACCTCGTCGTTGCCGGCTATCCTGAAGGAGAACCATCCTTGGACGAACTGATCCTCAACCGGGCTGGCTATCTCAGCCGACGGGCCCTCGTTATCAACGTAGACATAGATCGTCTGAGTTACCGTATGGCCGGCCAGATCGCTCGTCCTTATGTCTATCCTGTGTCTGCCCTCTGCCAGGTCCGTGGTCGTTAGATTGACCACTATCGGTACCCAGCCGCTGTCATCCACGTTGTATTCTATGGAGCCTGGGAAAGCATCGTCAGTGGTGACGTTGAAACCGATGGTTCCAGATACATAGTCGCCGTTCTGTGGGGATTCGATCGTTAAACTGGGAGCGTAATTGTCGACCCTGAACTCTACTGTGTCAGTCTTGGTCACTTTTCCGGACTCGTCTATCACTCTAGCGGTGACGTTCCACATGCCGCCTTCCTTTTCTAAAGTGGTATCCAAACTGACTTCGTAGTAACCGCTGCTCGGGTTGTACGTGGCCTCTACGCTCCATCTATCGCTGTGGCTGTCGCCTCCTATCAGGCTGTATATGTCCACCTTTACCGAGTCTATACCAACTTCATCCTGGGCATCCACTCTCACTAGAAGTTCTCCCTCTATGAACTGCTGAGATGATGGGTTCAATATCGCTGCTTCAGGCACGTGGTTGTCCATGGTGATCTCTATCTGCTGGACGGAACTATGACCGGCATCGTCCACGCCTCTTATGTAGAGTCGATGTAGGCCGTCTTGGAACTGGGTCGTATCTATGGAAGCGGTCCAGTTGATGGAAGCGTTCGGGTCCAGAGTACTCATCTGCTTCCAGGTTAGATTATCCACCTTGTATGATACGGTCGGAATATAAGGGCCATCAGTGACCCTGACCTCGGCTTCCAAAGTTTGCTGGACGTGATCGCCCTGCCGGGGATTCTTGAAGGTGATCTCCGGAGCGTGGTTATCCACTTCCACATCTACCGTTGAAAGGTTCGTCCTGAAGCCGGCTTCGTCTATTATCGTGACGTTGAAGGAGGCGTTTCCATCCGCATAACGGTAGGTCTTCGCCTGGAATGTATAATAATCCGTTACAGGATCGTATGTCATCTCCTGGGTCCCCAATTTCCAGATGCTAGAACCGTTCTCTACATGGTGGAATTCGAGCAGAACACTTTTTATCCCTATCGAGTCCTGGGCGTTTACCATAAAGACTTCGTTCCCAGTAAGATAATCGCCAGCAGTAGGATCCTCTATACTGCCCGAGGGACGAGTATTATCAAAGATAACATCGAGTGATTGCTGGGTCGAAAGACCACCCGAGTCCCTGGCCCTGACATACAATTCATGGTTGCCGTCAGGGAATTCGGAAGTATCCAATACCGCGGACCACTCGGTTCCATTTTCAGCCATGGCTTTCCATTCTGTGTCGTCCACCTTGTACTGGACTTTGGAGAGGAATCTATCTTCTGCAGTGGCGGTGATGTTGACCTCTGACGATAACACCTCCGACGGTGAAGGGTCATGGATTGATAAAACTGGTTCATCGTTATTGATCCGGAATTCACTCGACGGGAGCCCAGTGACCTTACCAGAGTTGTCTTCTATCGTGGCCGCGAGCTGGTAAACACCATCGGGATATCTCTGGGTCAAGAGGGAATATACATAGAGGCCAGTACCTTGATTGTATTGAGCCTGGTTGGTATGATTTATTCCGTAACTTTCGTTCCTTATCTGCAGAGTTACCTTATTTACCCCGTTCTCATCAGATGCAGAAGTCAGGAGTGAATATGTGCCGCTTATATACTCGCCATCTCCTGGTGCAACGATAGAGCCGACCGGGGCCTGGTTATCTACGACGACTTTTAATGTGTCGGTTGAGGTGTGACCTATCTCATCTACGGCTCTAACGGTTATCTGGTGCTCTCCCTCAGAGAACGGAGTGCTGTTCCATATATCCTCTGAATAAGTACTATGGATGTCCAGGTCCCTCCACGAGCCCGTGTCTATCTTGTATTGAGCACCGGACAAGTACATATCGGCCGTGGTAGCGTTTATCTCTACATCCTCGGTAACGTAATCTCCCTGGGCAGGAGTTCTTATATCCACCACCGGTGCCGTGTTATCTAAATGGAAGCCAACCGGCCCTAGATGGACCTCCTTTCCCGATGTATCAGTTATGTAAACCGTTAAGTTCCGTCCACCGTCGTCAAGAGACGACGTCTGTGAAGTATATTCATAGAATCCCGTGCTTGGATTGTAACTCATCGAATGAGTGGAATTGAATACCTGGATATCGACCTTATGGACACCCACTTCATCAGAGGCGGAGACCTGGAATGTGTATTCTCCTTCTATATATTCCCCAGAAAGAGGCGAGATCAATGACCCTGAGGGGGCATTGTTATCCAATATCACTGTAGCGGTGTCACTACTTACATGACCTATCTCATCTTCAGCCCTCACTGTTATCTGATGACTGGCGTCTGTAAAGTTTGTAGTATCCCAATAAGCTGTAGAGTAAGAATCGTTGTATGAGACCATGGGTCTCCATGTGCCGGTGTCGATCCTATAGTATGCACTATCCATATACATATCAGCAGTAGTGGAGTTGATCTCGACCGTACCGTTTACATATTTGCCCTGGGAGGGTGAGGTTATATCCACCACTGGATTCGTATTATCTAATCGAAACTCTACCGGTCCCAGATCCAGTTCCTTACCAGAGGTGTCGGTGACCTTCGCTGAAAGCGTCCAGTTCCCATCTGGATGAGTAGAAGTGGATATCGGATATTCGTAGAATCCAGTACCTGTATTATACTCCGCAGTGTAATTATGACCGAACATGTTTAGAATGACATTTTCTACGCCGTTTTCGTCCGAGGCCGAGATCTGGAAGATATACGTTCCTTCTAAGATCTGATCCGCATAGGGTGAGATTATCGCACCGTCCGGTAATTGATTATCTACTGTAACATACTGGCTCTGGGTCGTCGTGTGGCCGGTTTCATCTTCAGCTCTCACGGTGATCCTGTGCTCCCCTTCGCTGTAGTTTGTACTGTCCCATCCATAACTCCATGATCCGGATATGTTAGACATGTCATTCCAGTTGCCCTGGTCTATCCTGGCCTCGACAGAGCTCAAGAAGGTATCGTTCACGCTTGCATTGATCTCTACAACGCCGTTGACAAAACTGTTCGCAGTCGGTTCCTCGACTGAGACACTAGGTGCGGTATTATCGATCTTGAAGCTTACGGCATCGGTGGTGTAAGTCCACCCGTTCTTATCAGTTATCGTAGCGTTTAAAGTATAACTGCCGTCACCAATGGGTTCCGTGTTCATACTGTATTCGTAATACCCTGAGACCTCATTGAGTGAAGCCGGATAGGAAGAACCGAAGGCGTTTATATTCACTTCCGAGACGCCGACTGTATCACTAGCCGAGACCTTGAACGTGAATTCTTGGTCTATGATCTGACCACCGACAGGTTCCACTACAGAGCCTGAAGGTGGGTTGTTATCGACTGTTATCTGCCGGGTTATGGTCGTCTCATGACCGACTTCATCCACGGCTCTAAACCTGATGGGATGTTCCCCATCTGGAACCGTAGAGGTGGTCCAATTGGCCGTGTAATTCTTGGAAGAACCAGCCGGACTCATGGTCTCCCATCCTCCGCTGTCCACTCTGTATTCAACTTTCTCTAAGAAACGGCTTTCCACCTCCGCTTTCAATCCGGTGGTCCCGTTCAATATCTCACCTGGCTGAGGCGAATGGATCTTCAACGTGGGAGCTGTGTTAGCTACCTGGAAACTCACAGATTGGTTCACACTAGGATGGCCGACTTCATCCCATCCCTGCATCGAAACAGTATAGTTACCGTCAGAGACCGTAGAGGTCCGGATAGACCGCTCGTAATAACCTGTTACCTCGTTATAGATCATCTCAGTCGTCGAGCCGAACACCGTTATATTGACCCTTTCTACTTTGACCGTATCCTCCACCAAAGCCTGAAATTTGTACTTCCCCTGGATCGTCTCATTATCCACTGGGGATACTATATCTAATGATGGAGGTGAATTATCAACATATACCTTTGTAGAGGATTCCCCGGTCAAACCTCCCTCATCTGTGGCCTTTACCGTTATGGTATGTAGACCATCACTAACCGTGTTGCTGTCCCAGTCGACATCCCAGGTGGGCGGCCCGTGATACATCGAATTCCATGCCTGGTCATCGATCCTGTACTGTACTTCGTTTACTTTATCGCTTGTATTTACCTCTAACTTGACAGAGGAACCAGTAACATAGTCCCGATCTTCAGGCGTTATTATAACCGGGTTAGGCGGAGTGTTCTTTATTTCAAAATTGACCGTATCCGTGGTGTAAAGGGCTCCGTCGTCAGCAACTGCTGTGGCTTTTACGGTGGCTATTCCATCTGGGTACCCCTCCGTATCTATATCTCTCTCCCATAAACCACTAGATGTCGAATAACTAGCCCCGATGGTCCCGAGATCTGACATGTTCTCGTCAAAGGTGAACCTCACTTCGTTTATACCACCGCTGTAAGATGCGTCCGCCTGGAAGGTGTGATCACCGGTAACCAGTTCATCCTGTAGGGGCGAATATATCTCAGCGTTTAACCCAGAAACGACATCTAGAACTACAGTTGTGTTGTGTATTTTACCTCCACCTTCCCCTTTGACCCTAAGTTCGTAGGTGTCTGGAACGATGTCGGAGGTGATATAAACGTTCAAAACTGTTGAGTTAGGATAGGGAGAAGATAAAACATCTTCCTCAAAACTGTAAGTAAGTTCAGAGGTCGACGGTGAGACGTCCGTCACGGAGAGGTCTACGCTATCTGTAAACATATTGATCGCACTGACGTTTATCTCAAAGCCAAAATTCGTTCCGACGCCCACTTTCTGCTGATCGGGTATCCCATTTATGTAGAAGTTCTCTTGATCCTCGACGACCACCTCTACGTCGGTATGATGAGTTATCCCTGAATCGTCGGTGCTGTTGCCCCATATCCTCAACGTGTACTCTCCAGCTGCTGTGCTATCGCTCGTTTCAACATGTACCTGGGTTTCATTTACGGAATCTCCCTTGGGATAAAGTGAGTTTTTCTCTAAGGCTACATTAACCGCATTGGGCTGGGACCCGAGCCATTGATAATCCATATCTACAGGGTTCACAGCCCCATCCGCTGTAAGCTCTACATCGTAGGATGTGTTCATCCCTGGAGCTATCAATCGTGTCGCAGGAGAGGCACTCAGGTCGTACTCAGCCGCCAAGAGTATCTCGTACTGCTGAGAACCTGGATTATCCCTATTGTGATTCAGCACAACGATCCCATACCACCCAGTTCTAGATGGGGTGAAATAGGTTATCTCCTCCTCAGACCCCGTGTTCTCATCGATGCTCCCAGTAGCCAGCGATTCCTGAGGGATAGATGCATTTCCCGACACTATATGGTATGTCAGATTCATATCGAAGGACGGATCCGTCGTGGGTATGGTCAGATTATAATCGCCGCCCTCGTAAAGGTAGGCCGAGTAAACGTTCAACAACGGGGGCTCTCCATTTTGATCATTTGTACCGCCTGTGAAAGTACCACCCTCTCCACCGGCCACCAACGCACTATCTCTTGTTTGACCGACCTGAAGAGGTCCTGGCGTGTCCGGATTACTTCCGTACATCGACCCTGAGTGTGAATCTGACTCAATGACATAATTCATTATGTCTCCTCCGCTGTAACCATTCCCTTGATATGGTAAGACACGGCCAAAATAGGCTGTATTTGAACTAGGCGTTGCCTGCTGTACGACAACTGTTTCTAATTTTCCTTTACCTCTGTATGACGAAACGACCTCGTCCTCAAAATCGTAGTCCTCGTAAAGTTCTAGATCGAAATCACCATTAACACCTCCTCCATCTTCAGGTAAAAGTGCGATCCCCGTGTAATGGCCATAGGCAGTCATCTTATTCCTATTCGGGAGCATATCATCCGATGGGTCGAAAAATCCTCCCGATGGAACCTCTATATATTGATTATCCGGTTCATGGTTGTTGAGAGTGTAGGACTTACCTCCAGTATCAGCGGCACTAGCTATAGGATTCAAGAATGTTACATTCGCTATCAATAGACCAACAGCCACGATAACTAAAACCCTCTTAATCTTCATCTCCTTCATATGAAAACACCCATATATGGAATAGACCTGTAGACTATTTAAAAAGTTTTATTGAACAGTTTTCGAAATCACCCTTCCCATGTCCGTTACATATAGATAGTCACTTTTAAGTAGGAGAACTTATATGCATCGAATCCAAGCGTTCGTTAGAGGTATCAACAATGTCTAGAATGCATAATTCAAATCAAGGACAATCAGGCTCGACCCGACCTAATATAGATTCCAATCCGGATTGGGTGGATAAAGACGAGGAGAAGATAGAGGAACTAATAGTCGAGCTTTCCCAGCAGGGTCTGACCGCTAGTGAGATCGGTGTGAAATTAAGAGACCAGTACGGCATACCGGACGTAAATCTAGCCCTGGGTAAGGGAGTCGCGGAAGTCATGGAAGAAAAAGACCTACAGTCAGATATACCTGAGGACCTTATGGCACTGATACAGAAAGCCGTCAACCTTCACCAGCATCTCGAAGAGAACCCGAAAGACCGATCCAATAAGAGAGGACTACAGTTGGTAGAGGCAAAGATCAGAAGACTAGCCCAGTATTACAAAGACCAGGGAAGATTGCCCGAGGATTGGAAGTACTCTTTGGACAAGGCGGAGATCCTGACTCAGTAAACAAGACGAGGGGGCAAATTGCTGGAACTGCCGCCTGAGATGGAGGAAAGGCTGGAAGATGCAGCCGATATACTAGATGAACATGATAAGTTCAGGATCCTGACCCATTACGACGGCGACGGTATCTCTGCAGCGGCCGTGCTTTCCACGGCGTTGATGAAGGTCAAGAAGGGATTTCACGCTTCTTTTTTGCATTCATTTCCAGACAGGTTGCCGGAAGGTTTGCCCCTTATCTTCACCGACTTGGGCAACGCCGATCTTGAGGATATATTGAACTCCAAGATGGATGAACCGGTCATCGTGCTGGATCATCACAAAGTAGAGAACGGCGTGGATAGTCAAGAGGGGAATGTCTTCATAAACCCCCACGATTACGGCATAGACGGGGCTAGGGAGATAAGCGGTTCTACGCTGGCCTTTCTACTGGCCATCACCTTCAACGAGGAGAATTGGACAGAAACATTATATGGATTGGCCGGAGCCGCCGCCGATAAACAGAACGTTGACGGAGGCTTCATCGGACCGAACAAAAAAATACTCAAAGCGGCATTGGAAAGGGAGGTGCTGAAAGAGAGAGAAGGCCTTTTTATAGACGGCGAAGACCTCGAAGACTCACTGAAGAAGGCAGGCGATCCCTATTTTCCAGGGATATCCGGGAGAGAAAAAGAGATCGAAAAATTACTGGAAGATGTCGGTTTGGATCCAGAGATCTCTGTGGAAGATATACCGAGTGATAAAGACAGGAAGCTGACATCCCTCCTCGCTCTGTCCCTCTTGAAGAAAGATATCCCTTCCCATGTCATCGAATCGATCAGAGGAGCCAAGTATTACCAACCTCAGAAGGAGATGGACATAGACCGGCTTTACAAGTTGCTGAACGCGTGTGCACGGACTGAAAGACAGAGCCTGGGTCTATCGCTCTGTTTGGGCGATAAAAGCTCACTACAGGAGGCCGTGGAGATAAGAAAGGATTATCGAAGAGAAATGATAGGATGTCTTAAAACCCTGGAAGAGGAGGGGCCAGAGAAAAAGGACAATATCCAGTACTTCTACGAGGAGAAGAGAGAAAGGAAGGGCGAGGTTGCGGGTTTAGGGATGCTCTATTTCCTGGAACAGGACAAGCCCGTTTTCGGTCTCTCTGAGTACAGTGAAGATGGAAAAGAAAAGGTGGATATATCCGCGAGAGGAACGAAAAAGATGATCCAAAAAGGAGTGGACCTGGGTAAGCTGTGCCGGGAAGTCTCTAGCGACTTCGCTGGTTCTGGTGGAGGACACGATATAGCTGCGGGGGCCACGGTGGACAAAAAGGATATAGAGGATTTCTTGACGAGAATGGATGACAGGATAGGAGAGATCCTAGGATGAAAAATCTAGTCCATGTGGTATAGACCTTCATAACCGAAGGTTTTATATCGGGTTTAAAGAATTGGAACGATAATCAAGAAAAGTTTGACAAGGGGTCTGAAAATTGGTTTTTGGAAGAGGTAAGAAGGAAAAAGCCATAAAAAAATTGAAGTCACTGGAATCAAAGGCTGAGAAGGCTAAGAGAAAAGGAAACACAGAGGAGGCCGCCAGGAAATACCAGGAGATGATGGACTATCTCAAGGAACACGAGAGAGATATAAAGGACACCGGAAGGGTCTCCGAGATATTCACCAGGATAGGCGACGGTCTCTACAGCCTGGGAAAGTACAGAGAATCTCTAGAGTGCTTCGAAAAGGCGCTCAATAGAAATCCTGACAATATGAACGCACTCCTGAAGAAGGGGCTGAGCTATGTAAGCATGGACGAGATGGAGGAATACGCCCTCGAGTGCTTCAACGACGTCCTTAGAAAGGACCCGGACAACCACAAAGCATTGGTCAACAAGGCAAACGTTTTCAGACATCTTGGATGGACAGACAGGGCAATGGAGACATTCAGAGGACTTCTAGAGGACGACCCCTCGAACATCTCCTATATAAACAAACTAGTCAAACAGAACCCTGATGATCCCAACCTATGGAAATTGGAGGGAGAAAATTTCGAGAGAAAAGGGGACCTGGACAAAGCCGCAAAGGCATACCAGAAGGTCATAGCTCTAGGATCCAAGGAAGAAGAGGTCTTCGAGAAACTCATCGAGTTGAAGCCGGATGATAAAGATTTCATACTTAAGCAGGCTAAGAATCTTGAGAACAACGATGAACAGGAGAAGGCAAAAAAACTCTACAAGAAATATCTAGACAAGAACTCAGTGGATGTAGACGTTCTAGATAGACTGCTCAATATACAGCCTGAAAATCCAGAACTACTTAAGAAAAAGGCTGAGATCCTAGAAGAGAAGGGGGAAACATCTGAAGCGCTCTCTATCTATGAAGAACTCTATGAGATGAAAGACGATGAGCTCGGCTATTATGACAAGGCACTAGAGCTTCAACCCGATAATATAGACCTGCTCTACGATAAGGGTGAACTCCTTTACACCTCCAGGGAGTTCGAAAAGGCCGCGGAGGTATACGACGAATTACTGGAACAGGGAGAGAAAAACATCGACGTCTGGCATAACAAAGGTGTCTGCTTGTTCAACAGCGAGCAGTACGAAGAAGCTATCGAGGCCTTCGATAAGGCCCTCGAGGAGGATGAGGAAGAATTAGATATCTGGCTCAGCAGGGGGGTTGCTGAATATAAACTGGAGAATTATCAGGAGGCCGAGGACTCCTTCAACGAGGTAGTGAAGAGAGACCAGGACGAACCCCGAGCGTGGTTCTTCAAGTCGAAGATAGCCGCCATACGAGGGAAAGAGAAGCCATCCAATCAGTTCCTTAAGAGGGCTATACAGCTGGACGATGAGTTCAAACAGAAAGCCGAGGATGACGAAGACTTAGAGATAATAAAAGACACGGATAAGTACAAAGAACTTGTTTCCTAGACAAGATGAACGAAGTTAAGATCGATACCGACCTTTTTATAAGCGCGAATCTGTGTGCCTGGCATAGTGGAAGGCAGGCCGTTTTACTCTCGGACCTACATCTGGGATACGAAGCTAGTCTAGAAGACGAAGGCTTTTCCTTCCCCGTGATCCAAAAAGAAGAGATACTGGATAGATTATCCACCATGAAAAGAAGGTATGATCCTGAAGCGTTCATCGTTCTTGGAGATTTTAAACACGAGTTCGGGAGGAGCGATAAGAAGGAGTTCAAAGAAGTCCTAGATGTGATGGACTACATCCTGGAGGACTCAGAACTCATAATAGTGAGGGGGAACCACGATAATTATCTCAGAAACCTGACCGAGATGAAGAACGTCGTGCTCTATGAAGAGGATCTTCACATGGACTCTCTGCTTCTAGCCCACGGCCACGAACGTTTGAAAGAAAGAGGCGATTCCTTGAGTATAATAGGTCATGAACACCCCGCGATCCAGACGACCGGAGAACTGGGCGACAGGATGAAGTTGAAGTGCTTTCTATACCATCCCAAAGAGAAGATACTCGTCCTGCCGGCCCTATCACCCATGGCCGAAGGAAGAGATGTGATCAAGCCAGAGGGCTTCTTCTCCGAGGCTTTAAGGCCCTTTGAAAGGGTAAAGGATGAATTCCAAGTCTACGCTATAACGGACCAGGGCTTGATGGATTTTCAGACCATCGGTGCCATTAGAGAGGCCTCCTTAAAAGATAGATAGATCACGGGGGAAGATTTAAATACTCAATCATAGCTTTTCGCCTTGAAACAGTTGAAAATATCGATAGAGAGGAATAGATAATTATTTACGCGTTCCTCAATTGATTCATCCCTCAATTACCCTTCACTACCTTCAAACTATCATCAAAGGACGGTATAAGGTATAGTGTATGGTACTTTGTGTATTTCAGGTGATGGGGTGTAGATATTTTCAGCTGTTTTACATACATCAAGAGGTGGTCATATATGGATATTGATCCAAGTACAACTAAATACGTAATCAAAACAAGACTGGAAGCTAACGGCGTTGTAGAGAAACCAGACGTAGTCGGTGCTATATTCGGACAGACAGAAGGACTTCTAGGTGACGAGTTGGACCTCCGTAATCTCCAAAAGAGTGGAAGGATGGGCAGGATAGAAGTGGACGTCCATTCTTCCAAGGGGACTTCAAAAGGTACGATAACCATCCCTTCAAGTCTCGACCTGGTGGAGACATCGATCATAGCGGCGGCCCTGGAAACCATAGACAGAGTCGGACCCTGTAAAGCCGACATATCGATAGAGGAGATAGAGGACGTCAGAGAATCCAAGAGAGCGAAGATAGTAGAGAGGGCTAAACAGTTGCTTTCACAGACATTGGAGAAGAGCAAGGTCCCTACAGGGAACATAACCGAATCAGTTAGACAGGAAGTCCAGATGGAGGAGATCAGCAGGTACGGTGACGATAAATCTCCTGCCGGTCCTAACATAAAGGATTCCGACGCTATAATAATCGTCGAAGGTAGGTCCGATGTTCTCAACCTTTTAAGGTACGGTATCAAGAACGCTATCGCAGTTGAAGGCACAGACATACCAGACCCCATCAAGCAGCTCTCATCCGAGAGGGTCACTACGGCCTTCGTCGACGGGGACAGAGGCGGCTCTTTGATACTGAAGGAACTGCTGGAGACGGCGGAAGTGGACTACGTGGCCAGAGCACCGGACAACAGCGAGGTCGAAGAACTGACCCAAAAACAGATCATGAAGGCTTTACGAAGTAAGATACCGGTGGACCAGTACATAGAGATGTACGATCTAGATGTGGAAAGAAAGACTACACAGGACAGGGGATACCAAGAGAAGGATAGTTCCGAGCCCGACGTAGCTAAGGCCGATTCCTCGGATACCGATTCTAGTTCTGACTCCGAAAGCGAAGAGCAGGACCAATACGCTCGGTACAAAGACGTGATAAAGGAGATCAGGAACGACAAGATAGCCAGGCTGTTCAACGGGGACGGCAAACTCATCAAGGAAGTCAAAACCAGAGAACTAGCTGACACGCTGTTGGACACGGACACGGAGATAAACGACGTGATCTTCAACGGTATAATAACCCAAAGACTGGTGGACATAGCAGCCGATGAAGGGATCAAACGGTTGATGGGCAGGAAGGTTGGCAACATACCTAAGAGACCGACGTCAGTGGAACTGCTTCCATGGAAAAAGATCATGAACAATTAAAACCCTTTATTTTCTTTTTCTTGATTTTACGTTCTTTTTACGTTCTATGTCCCTGTTTTCAGATGCGATAAAGAGCTGTCTCCAACTTCTTACCAGAATTTTTTTATATATAGACCCTTGCTCCATGTTAGATAACCATGAAATACGTCTATTCGTTCGAAGAAGGGAGCGCCGATATGAAGGATCAACTCGGCGGTAAAGGGTCGAATCTGGCAGAGATGACTACGATAGGATTGAACGTTCCTCCGGGTTATACCGTAACCACGGAAGCGTGCTTGGATTATCTTGACAAGGGAAGACTGAGTGAAGAGATAAAGGAACAGATGAAGGAGTACATGAATAAGTTGGAGGAAAAGATGGGTCAGGAGTTCGGCGACCCCGACAATCCTCTGCTCGTTTCAGTAAGGTCCGGGGCCGCGGTTTCCATGCCCGGCATGATGGATACCATCCTCAATCTGGGGCTGAACGAAGAGACCGTAGAGGGTCTTGTAAAGAAGACCGACGAGAGGTTCGCCTACGACAGCTATAGAAGATTCGTCAACATGTTCGGTGAAGTCGTGAGGGGCATACCCCATAGAGAGTTTGAAGACATCATGGACAAGGTCAAAGACAAGCGGGGTGCGGATCAGGATGTGGACCTCGATGCAGAAGGGATGAAGGAAGTGACCAGAAGATACAAGGAGTTGGTGGGAGACATACCTGACGATCCCTGGGAACAGCTGAAAGAGGCGACGAAAGCGGTCTTCGGTTCCTGGGACAACGAAAGAGCCATACGGTATAGGAACCTGAACGATCTTCCCCACGATATGGGGACCGCGGTCAACGTACAGACCATGGTCTATGGTAACACGGGAGAGAACTCCGGCAGCGGTGTGGCCTTTACAAGAGACCCGTCCACGGGAGAGAACAAGATATATGGAGAGTTCCTACAGAATGCGCAGGGCGAAGACGTCGTTGCTGGTATCAGAACGCCCTTAGACATCTCCGACCTGAAGGATATGTGGCCCGAGATATATGAAGAGTTAGAAGAGGTGTGCCACACCCTGGAAGAGGAGTACAAGGACATGCAGGACCTGGAGTTCACCGTAGAGGACAAGGAACTTTACATACTGCAGACAAGGACGGGAAAGAGGACCCCTAATGCGGCAGTGAAGATAGCCCACGACATGCACGAAGAGGGTATTATCAGCAAGAAAGTAGCGTTGTTGAGAGTCGAAGGTGAACAGATAGAGAAGATACTGCACAAGAGGATCGATCCCGACGCAGAGCTGGATAAACTCACCCAGGGGCTCAACGCCTCTCCAGGAGCAGCGTCAGGCAAAGTCGTGTTCGATACGGACGAGGCGGAGAAAAGAGGAAACGAAGGTGAGAACATCATCCTTGTCAGGCCGGAGACCACGCCTGAGGACATCCACGGTCTGGCGGCCGCCCAAGGTGTGTTGACCAGCAGAGGCGGGATGACAAGTCATGCGGCGGTCGTTGCTAGAGGAATGGGTGAGCCATGTGTTGCGGGAGCGGAAGAGATAGATATAGACCTTGAAGGAGAAACGTTCAAGGTCAAAGGTAAAACGATAAAGAAGGACGATATAATAACGATAGACGGCACGACTGGAGACGTGATCGTCGGTGAAGCTCCTCTGATAGAGCCCGAGTTCACTGAAGAGTTCGAGAAACTGCTCGGATGGGCCGACAACATCAGAAAGATGGGCGTCTGGACAAACGCGGATACACCAGAAGACGCGCAGAAAGCCCTGGACTTCGGGGCGGAAGGTATAGGCCTCTGCAGGACTGAGCACATGTTCTTCGAGCCCGGAAGATTAGAAGTCGTACACGAGATGATCATCGCAGAGGACGAGGAGCAGAGGAAAGAGGCCCTCGATGAACTCTTACCGATGCAGAAGAAGGACTTCAAAGAGCTCTTCGAAGTCATGGACGGCCTCACTTTGACTATACGCCTGCTCGATCCTCCACTACATGAATTCGCTCCGACGGACAGGGAATCTCAAGAGGAACTGGCTGAAAAGTTGGACGTGGATGTCGAAACCATCCAGAATAGAGTGGCCCGCCTGGACGAGGCGAACCCCATGCTCGGACATAGAGGATGCAGGCTGGGGATAACCTATCCAGATATATACAAGATGCAGGTACAGGCTATACTAGAAGCCGCCGCCGAAGTCAAAGAAGAGGGCACGGAAGTAGAACCTCACATAATGGTACCTCTGGTCGGCAACGTGAAGGAACTGGAGAACGTCAAAGAGAATATCGTAGAACCGGTCGTAGAGGACGTCTTCGATGAATATGGTGAAATGGACTATCAAGTGGGAACCATGATAGAGATACCCAGAGCGGCGCTCACCGCGGACGAGATAGCGGAGGAAGCGGAGTTCTTCTCCTTCGGTACAAATGACTTAACGCAGATGGGATTCGGATTCAGTAGAGACGACGTAGGTACCTTCGTCCCCAACTACTTGGATGAAGGTATAATGGACGACGATCCGTTCCAGGTGTTAGACCAAGAAGGCATAGGAGAACTGGTCAAGATGGGAACCGAGAGAGGCAGAGAAACCCAGGAAGATCTTTCAGTAGGGATCTGCGGAGAGCACGGCGGAGAGCCAAAATCAGTAAAATTCTGCTACCGCTCCGGTCTAGACTACGTCAGCTGCTCGCCTTACAGAGTTCCAGTAGCCAGGATAGCCGCAGCAAAGGTGGTCATAGAGGACGAGATGGAAGTCGACGAAGGAGTAGAAGGGTACTGAACCCTCAAAACTTTTTTCTTTTTTTCAATCGCTGGGTTTGAATTCTCCGTTCTTAGAAGTGCTCTTCTTGAAACGTTTATGCGTCAGTTGAAAATCAAGCTTCTCGTAGAACTCCTCTAGACCTGGATTATCCACGTTCAGATGCACAGAGGCAGAAGCGTTCTCCGGAACTACTTCTTCAACCAATCTAGAGCCTATACCTTTTCCCTGGAACTCTTCTTCCACGGCAAGATGGGCGATGTGAAACTTATCGAAAAAAGGTGTGTGAACGCCCGCAGCCGCACCGATCAAACGCTCTTCATGGTAAGCACCTATGACTCTGCCCTCCTGAAAGCAATACTCCAGGTCCTCCTTCAAGGCATCTTCAGAGATGAATTCCTCGAGATATCCGTGGAGGAGGTTAAGATAATCCTCTTTCCTTTCTAGCTCCCTTTCATGGGCCTCTATGTATTCCACGTCAATCATCCTTTTCCTCGGTCATGAACCTGTTTTCTATCTCGTCGGCTATCTCATCTACTCCGTGCACTAAGGCGTCCTGGGCCGGTACATTGTATCTCTTTTCGTACATCTCCTTCCACTCGTCCGGGTCTATGCCACCCTCGTGGTTTATTCCTATGGCTATGACCGAATCCGGATAGAAGAACTCTATGGTTTTTTTCTCTTCTTCAAGGTCTGGTGGGGGAAAATCCGGAAGACCGTCCTTTTCCTTTCTACCCGGCGCGTGGATAAGTACGACACCGTGAGGATGGACGCCCTTCATCAGAGCTAGAGGATTACCTCCCTGAGGATGTGCTATACATGCTTGACCTTCTATTATTATCACGTCGTGATCGTTCTCTGACGCCTCTAAAACAACTCGTTCGGCCTCTCCGCTGAGAAAGTCTCCTCTTATTCCATCTAGTGGAAAACCGTATTTGGCTCCCTGCATCATGCCCGTCTGGCCCGTGGCTACGAAAGCCGGGTTATAGCCCCTTCTGGTGAACTCTTTATATATCTCTATACAGAAAGTCCTTTTTCCTATAGCGCAGTCCGTACCGGAAACGAGGATCCTAGGCGGCTTATCCATATCTCTCAGTTCTCCAGTGAAGAACTGGGGGTTCTC
Source organism: uncultured Thermoplasmata archaeon (assembly GCA_964394465.1). Classification (GTDB taxonomy): domain Archaea; phylum Thermoplasmatota; class Thermoplasmata; order Halarchaeoplasmatales; family Halarchaeoplasmataceae; genus CAYMXS01. The sequence continues at coordinate 44,565 of CAYMXS010000004.1, forward strand.
CAGTTCTTTTCTTACGTCCCAGATGTCAACGCCATGCTTCTCCGCCTTCTTTTTGAATTCCTCTTCCTCTGATATATGGTCGTGGCACCCGTGGACTACGTCCATGCCGTTCTCAATGGCTCTTAGAAAAACTTCTTTCTGGTCGTAGGGGAAACCGCCTCCATCTCTAGCTATGCCGTTGATGAAGGCCTCCGGTTTGACCTCTAAACGTCCCAAGGCTTCCTCCAGACCATCGAATATCGGGATATCTTTTTCGACGTCTTGAAGGACCTCCTTAACGGAGTCTTCCTCCCTTGTGCTGTCTATAACTCCGACTATCTCGTACTTCTCGGAGAACCTTACAAGGCCATTGGCCGTTTTCCCGTCTATCTTTCCGAACTCTCCTTCCGCATATATCAAAGCGGGTATCTTTTCCTCTATATCAAACATCTTCAACACCCGAAGTCAAGACGACTACGTGTTTTCCTTCTATATCGTTATCGTTTAGATACTTATCTAAGGCCCCTAAAGCTGTTGCAGAGCATGGTATGACTCTGATGTTCTCCTTCTTCAGGAGTTCCTGATAGTGAACTATCTCATCGTCGGTCAACCCAAAAGCGGTTCCACCGGTATCATAGATAGCGTTTATAGCTTCCTGGCCGTCGAAGGCCCGCCAGTTCAAGAGGGGTTCGTTTATCTCTGTTTCATGCAGACTGTCGGGATCTAGTTCTAGAATCTCCTCGCTCCTCTTTCTTATGGTTTCGACGATGGCGTTGTTGTTCCTGCTCGATGCGGCGATCATCCTAGGTACATCTTTAGCCCTCTGTTTTCTAGTAAGCAAACGATAGCCCAGATGTATACCAGCTATGGTTGTTCCATTTCCCACCGCGACTGAGAGGGTTTCTGGGCACTCACCCAGTTGTTCCTGGATCTCCTCCGCGATCTCCGTGTAAGCCACCAGTGATATAGGCGTGTTCTTCTTACCCGGGTTGGCGTCGTACCAGCCGTTCTCCTCCGCTTTTCTTTTGCTTTCATCCACGGATTCCTCGTAACCACCTTCGACCTTGAATACCTCAGCGCCGTACTTCTCCATACGATCTTTATGGTCGGAAACGTACTTCTTGGGAGTGAATATCTTGCAGTTCAAATTGGTTTTGTAGGCCACGAAGCTCATCGCAACGGCGTAATTTCCGCAGGAACCTACAGTTATGGTGTCGTAGTTGCGGATTATAGCGTCATCTACGTGCTGTATCGCCAGACGGTCTTTGTGCGTACCTGTAGGATTCTCTCCCTCCAGTTTCAAATATAATTCATCGATATCCAATATCTCAGACAGTACATCTGCCTTCTTCAAGCAAGTGTTTCCGATATCATAGGTCATGAGTACAAATATTGAACGTATCTATCATAAAAAGCTTTGTGTAATGGAGAACGACTTGAAGATTATGAAAAAAATAAAAAATAAAACAAGGGGTTTTGAGTAGTACTGTTTATCTCTGTGGCGGTTGATTGTACTGTTGCTGCTGATACTGCTGCTGTTGCTGCTCTTCTCTTCTGACCTCTTCCATGCTGGGTCTAACGACAAACCAGATGATCAAACCGATGAGACCCAAAACGAGGCCTATGATGAGCCAGAGAACAGCATTTTCGTTTCTCTTCTTGGCATCCTTGTACATCCAGTAGCCTATGAATAGCCATATGATTAATGGAACTATGGATACAAAACACATAGCTCCACCACATAGGCCCACTCCCAGCCAATCCGTGGCTTGTAAGGGGAGATATTGGGATGCTCCAAGATTCAAGAGGGTTCCTAACATCGTGTCACCTTGATGGTAGAGGGTTAATCATAATTATAGTATAAATTCTTTTTCATGTACCTGTATGAATAAGTTGAGATAAGATATCTCAAAACGTGAATCTTTTGATATCTCCAGTGAATATCTAACCAATTAGATTATTGAGGTGTTATTGATATCAAATCCCTCTTATGTAAATAGAAAAGAATAAATAACATCTTTAAGTTCACCAATTAGCTTTATAGGTGATAAAAGATGGCTCAATCTGGTTATGGTGGATATCAACAACAACCACAGCAGAAAGAAGAGAAGCACTCGAAGATAGGAGGTATTTTAATCCTGGTGGGCTCCATACTTGGAATTATAGGTGGGGTTATACCAGCGCTTGTAGGTGGCGGCATGCTATTTGGAATGGGCGGAATTTTAGGCGGCCTTGGCATGCTATGTTTGGTTTTACCCCTGATCTTCGGGATAATAGGAGCTGTAGGCGGGTTCATGGCGATAAAGAAGAAGAACTTCATGATCGCGATAATAGGCGGAGTCCTAGGGATGTTCTCAGTTGGATATGGTCTGGGTTTCATCCTGTGTTTAGTCGGAGTTATATTAGTAGGCATCTCCAAGCAGGACTTCAAAACTGAGACAGAAGAATTCGGCGCAGGCGGCCCTGGAGGACAACAGCAGTGGCAGGAACCTCAGCAAAAAGAACAACAATGGCAGGAACCTCAGCAGAAAGAACAGCAGCAGTGGCAAGAACCTCAACAGCAACAGCCTCAGCAGAGAGGAGGTGCCCGACAGCAGCCCAGCCAACCAAGTGGTAGAGAACAGCCCCCGCAAAGAGGAGGTACTCAGCAGCAACAACCTCAACAGAGAGGTAGAGAACAGCCTCAACAAAGAGAAGGTACTCAGCAGCAACAACCTCAACAGAGAGGTAGAGAACAGCCTCAACAACAGCAATATGAAGAGCCAGAATGGGAAGAGGAAACTACTACTACCTCCGAACCTGAGCCGGAACCTGAGCCCGAGCCTGAACCGGAGGAAGAGAAAGAAAACGTCTGCCCTGACTGTGGCTCCGAGATGAGGTACATAGATCAGTACGAGAGATGGTACTGCGACAGCTGCCAGGAATACAAGTAAAAACCTTTACTTTTCTTACCTTTTCTTTTTCTGACTATTCTCTATAAACATATAGGTCACTTCCAAGGTTAAGATTATTACACATTGGTTTCATGGAAGCGGTTGAATGAAGGAGCCCTATGGGTTAGTTTAGATACCATCGACCCAGAGGTATATGAAGAGATAACCGGTAGACGAGAAGTGGAGAGAGTCAAGAGAGGGATCAAAAAAGCTAGGGCGGTAGGTCTTTTCCCAGCCAAGATAAACATGCTCCTGATTAAGGAGATAAACGAAGATATTATAGAGGAGATGATCGAGTTTTCAAGTGAAGCCAGGGCGATACTCCAGATAATAGAACTGACCGCGGACCAGGAGGATATAAAAAGGAATTCTACGAACAGTATCACCTTCCTTTAGAGGATATAGCCGATGAATTGGAGGGGTGAGCGGTGGAGACAAAAGAAAGGAGGATACACGCTGGGAAGAAATATTTCTTGAAAAAACCGGAGGCTGAAGTTGAATTGGTCAGGACCATGCATAATACAACTTTCTGCGCTTACTGCACCAGATTGAGGGTCACTTCCAATGCAGAGTTGAAAACCTTACTTGTTGAGAACGGACAATCACGTACCCTTAAGAGAGGACCTTAAAAACGGAAATAACATAAAGGAGAAGTTCATCGAAGCTATAAATAGAAGAGAGCCCTATTGGAGCTAAGGAGAGCGGAGCGGACCTATATGAACGGAGAAGTGATGATAAGAGAAGAGGATTTTTCCATAGACGATCTGAAGAAAGAAGTCCAGAACGATAACTCTGGAGCCGTGGTGATCTTCGACGGTATCGTTAGAGCGAACAACGAAGGAGCAAAGATAAGGAAGATGGAGGTTCAGCGGTACGAGGACATGACGGAACAGGAACTGGACAAAGTGAAGGAAGAGGCGGTCAACAACTTCGAAGTGGAGAAGATATTGATAGTCCACAGGTACGGTAGATTCGACGTGGGAGACAACATAGTGGGTATAGCTGTAGCCTCCGAACATAGAAAGGAGGCATTCGACGCATGCCGGTACTGTATAGACAGATTGAAGGAAAAAGTACCCCTCTGGAAGAAGGAGATCACGGAAACGGGAGAAGAGAAATGGGTGGAAGGGGAAGATGATTGACATAAGCGAAAAAGACGTCGTTTTCCGGGAGGCGGAGACAGAAGGGAGCATCGAGTTGAGCAGGAAGAGTTTAAAGAAGATAGAAGAAGGAGAAACGAAGAAGGGAGACGTTTTTCAAGTGAAGGAGATATCCGCGATCCAGGCCGTCAAGAAAACTCCTGAGAATAAACCGTATTGCCCCCGATACCCATAGAATGGTGGACGGCTCTTTTGAGATCGATAGAAAGAAGACCACGATCAGATGTAAAGTGAAGACTAGGTCCAAGACCGGGTGGAGACGGAGGCACTTTCCGGTGTTAACGCGGCCCTACTGACCGTATGGGATATGGTCAAATATTTGGAAAAGGACGAAGAAGGCCAGTATCCCGAGACCAAAATATCGGACGTGAAGGTGACTGAGAAAAGAAAGGATCACGATTAGATTAAGTATTGGAGGAGTATCATGGGACATTAAGAGCATAAGGAGAAGGCACTAGATGTCTTAAGATGTGCCGTTCTGACCGTTAGCGATACGAGAGACGTAGAGAAAGACGGATCAGGCAAGAAGATAGAAGAGATGTTGAAGGAAGAGGACCACGAAGTCGTGGCTTACGAGATAGTGAAGAACGAGAAAGAGAAGATCAGAAAAAACCATAAGGGAGATAGATGCTCAGATCTTCGTACTCAATGGTGGTAACCGGAATAAGCGAGAGGGATATGAGGCCAGAGGCCGTTGAACCGCTTCTAGACAAAGAGATACCGGGCTTTGGAGAGGCCTTCAGGTATCTGAGTTACGAGGAGGTGGGTTTACCAGCCATCTTGAGCAAAGCCACGGCGGGAAAGATGGATGAAAGCTTGATCTTCGCTTTACCAGGGTCTACGGCGGCAGTCGAGCTCGCCTTGAAAGAACTAATCCTTCCAGAAATGGGTCACATGATCTACGAGGTGAACAAGTGATGCCGGAATAGCGCCCCTTCGGAGAGTTGATACCGTACGAAGAGGCCCTCCATACTATCCTGTCTGAAATAAGTGCTTCGGATGAAACAGAGACTATAAATATCACGGAAACAACAGGTTCAAAAACAAGGATTTTAGCAGAAGACATAAAGAGCGAGAGGAATGTCCTCCCCCCCCTTCGCTAGAGCAAACATGGACGGTTTTACTGTCAAAGCAGCCGACACAAATGGCGCGGGAAAATTCGATCCCGTCAATCTAGAAGTCATAGGGAACATCCACGCTGGTGACGAACCTACAACCCCTATAGAAGAAGGACAGGCTATCCAGATAGCTACTGGTGCGCCCATGCCTGAGGGTGCAGACGCTGTGGTCAAGGTGGGGAGGACTGAATTGGAGGACGGCACTGTCAGGATATATAAACCGGTTCATCCCAGTGAGAACGTTTCTCCGAGAGGGGAGATTATCGAGAAGGGGGAGACCATACTGAACGAGGGGGACATCTTGAGCCCCTCTAAGATCGGTTCTTTAGGAGCCATCGGAAGAGAAACTTTCGAAGTTTACCGTTCGCCCCAAATCGGTATAATACCAACAGGAGATGAAGTGATCCCACTCGGAGAAGAACTTGAACCTGAGCAGATATACGACGTGAATTCATATACCCTTAGCAGTGTCGTTGAACGCAACGGGGGACAGCCGTGAGAGGAACGGTGGTTCAGGACGGTCTAGAGGGCCTTCAGAACGAGATAAAAAATAAAGCTCAGGAAGTCGATATGGTGCTTTTCTCAGGCGCCAGTTCCGTGGGAGATAGAGATATGCTTGTAGATGCACTAGGGATAATAGGCGAAGTGATATTCCACGGGGTAAAGCTGAAGCCAGGTAAACCGACCCCTCTTCGGTAAGGTCGACGGAACACCTGTTATAGGCATGCCTAGTTATCCCACATCATGTCTTAACACCGCTCTGAATCTTATAAAGCCAGCCCTGAGAAAGATGGCTAGGCTCCCAGAAGCTGTGGAAAGGACCACGGAAGCGGTCCTCGATAAAAGGGTGACTTCTTCTCTTGGAAGAAAACAGTACATGACGGTAAGGTTGGCTGACGGGAAAGCCCATCCCGTCTACAAGCAGTCCGGAGCCATAACTAGCATGGCCCAAGCGGATGGATACTTCGAGATACCGGAGAACGTAGCACTCGTTGATAAAGGGGAAAATATCACGGTCACTTTTCTATAAGGAAAATACAACTACATTGGATTGAAGGCCAAAATTATTTGTAATCCATCCGCTTCATTATGAAGGATGCCAGAAGACACTGAACATGACAAAACAGATTACAGCAGCATATGGGCCCTGGACACCGACTCGGTCATAAAAGATAAATCCTGGTTCTGGTGGTGGTGGATATTCTTCCTCGAGGATGAGGAACACAAGGACAGGACCAAGCAGCTGATGATACTCTGGTCTATGAAGTATACTGACGACATAAAGGTGATGGACAAGCACTGGTCATTGGATAACTATCCTGAATGGGACGACGGAACCCTGGAGTTCAACGGGATGGTGGCCGCATGGTGGTACGACGGCGAAGAGATGCACGATCCACTGCTGCTGAAGGACATGGACTTCAAGGTGGAGCATCACGGGAAGGAAGGGGGCCTGTATTCCCTGAGTGAGAACCAAAACGAGGAATACAGCTTCTATGGAAGCCCGAAAAAGTATACCGTCGAGATAAAGGACGAAGAACGAGATTTTCATTTTGAACTTACTCCCTGGAACCCATATCTTCAGAAACATAGATACAACGCCCAGAAATACGGGGGTGATTACAGTTATAATATCCAGAAGGTCTATGGGATGAAACTGGATGGAACCATAGAGGGCGAGAAAACAAGGGGATCTGGTTACTTCCAGAGGGTCTGCGTTAACGCTCCGGCAGCCCCGTGGTATTGGGGCCTGGTTCACTGTGAAGATGGGTCGTTCATACATTATTTCAACCCCTTCATTGGCCCACAGATATTCCGAAAGAAGAAGAAAAACAAGTCTTGGCTAGACTGGGGTGACATAAGCCTTTCGAAATCCGTAACTTTTTACCATCGAGATACGAACAGGGAGTTCAAGTTCAAGAAGGGCAAGATAAAGATAGACCACACAATCAAGAACAGGCTACCCGTGTTCGACGTGAGAGGGGAAGACAAAAGAAAGAAGATACATCTTCGATTGAAGGCTTACTCCAGGGCCTATTGGCGTTTCGAAGAGCCCAGAAAATATCTGATGAAACCGATCCTTTACTACAACGAGTATCCCTCGCAACTTGTAGATTTCAAATTTGCCCTCAAAGACGGCAGCCTAGAGGTAGATAAGGAGGACCTAGGCAAAACCTCGAGCAACTTAGAACATACCTGGGGAAAGATAATTTAGACTCCATATCAACTTACTAATCGTCTGACGGCCTTTATCGATATGAGCTTTACGTCTACTTCGAAGTAAACTTTCGAGGCGTGAATAATAATATTTTAAGGACTTAATTTAATAAGGGGTCGTGCTTAAACCCCTATAATAAAAAAATTCACCTCTAAAATAAATGTAGAACGGCGCATATTGTCTGACAAATTTTTATTTTTACCAGCAAAAATCCAGTTTTTTTATGACAAAATAGGGGGTGTTTTGCTGGATATTAGGGAAACATATTTATATTAATAGTCAATTTAGGGTCTGGGGTCGAACATGACGCCCTCCCCTCGAAAAAGGAGGTAGAAAAAATGAGTATGGAAAAAATTAGTGTCGAAAAAGCGAAGGAAATAGCAGAAGAAAAAGGACTACAACCCGGTCAAGTAAGTGGTACAAACGGTATACAGTTCACCAAGGGTAACAACGACAGGATAGAAGTTATCGATTGGGACGATTTTGAGAATAAATTGGACAATAGAGGACTAGCCGTTTACGAATCCGGAGGATGGATGAAGATAATGGAAGAATAATGGAGGACTAAGGACAACTTAGTCCTTTCATTTTTTATTTTTATTTCGTTCACGTCTTTGCTCTTTTCGAACGGTTTTTGGACAAATACTTTTTTTACACCCTATACTTTCTTTAGACGATGATAGAGATCACCGACCGTTGGGGACTGGCTAAAAAGGGACGATGGGAATCAAAGGACAGTACCATAGAAACGCCGAATATATTCTTTTTAGAAGGAAAGAATTTCGAGGAACCAGACGATGCGGAACTAACATTAGCTCATCACACTTCAGAGAACTCTAGAGAGAGTATATTCACTATTTCACCTTCTTTCTTTAAAGAAGAATCTGAGGATGCCTCGTTTCCATCGGCCTTCGGATATCCCAAGGAATTAGATTCCCGGTTGATCGAAAGCATGGGGGGACAAGAGAACATACAGATAATATACGATCAGGAACCGGATCCAGACGTCGAGTTGTATATCTTGGCCAACGCGCCTCAACTCTTCAAGAGAAGTAGAGACCTCTTCGATAGGCTTATCAGTCTTCGAGAAAAGATCGCGTATCATAAACTGATCTACGTGCCCGGTATTGCCAACCCAAGGAACATCGCATTTTTATCCTATCTAGGGGCAGACCTGTTCGATTCCGCCTTCGTGGATTACATCTCTTCCTTCGGTCAGACTCTAACAAACAGTCTTGATTTTAGCGGTGGAAGTGAAGAAGAGAGTGTAAACAAAAGTAAGATGAACCTCAAGAACGAACTCCAGCTTGTCAGGAAAAGCATCGAAGAGGGAAGTATCAGGGAGTTGGTGGAAAGCCGTGTGAGAACGGAGCCCTGGCTGGTGGAATGTCTTAGGATGACAGACAAAAGATACAGTCTATTCTCGGAGGATGTCCCCATATCTAACAGGAACATCAACGTGACCACGAGAGAAGGGTTGAACAGACCGGACGTGATGCGTTATATCAAAAGGATAGATGAGAGGTACAGTCCTCCAGAGAGAGATGTTCTTCTACTTCTTCCATGTTCAGCGTCTAAACCCTATTTCAACTCGAGGTCTCATAGACGGTTCAGAGAGGCAACCCAGAAAGGAAACTGGACCGAACTGCATGAGGTCATACTCACGTCTCCTTTAGGTGCGGTCCCTAGAGAGATAGAGGTCTTCCCTCCGGCCCAGAGTTATGACGTACCGGTTTCACATGAGTGGTACGAGGAAGAAAAAGACCTGATAACGAGCCAGTTAGAAACGATACTCGAAAAGGGTTCTTACAAGACCATCATAGATCACCTGCCAGAAGATATGGGCTTCGTTTCAGAGAGAAACAATTTTGAAGGGGGATGGATAGACACGACCAAGGGTGATCATCCGACCGATAAAAGCTCTCTTGAAAGGTTGTCCGAGGAGGTGGTTGAACACACCCATGGAAAAGGCAGACCCGTTTCCCAGTTCCTAGAAGAGAACCTGCGTTCGTTCAGCAGATTCCAGTTCGGTGAGAACGGAGATAAACTTCTCGAAAACGCTAGAGTGAAGGGAAGATACCCCAGATACAGGATCCTAGAAGAAAGAGACAAAAAAAAGCAGAGAGGCATGCTGGTCCCCCAAAGAGGTCTCATCTCACTGACGTTGAAGGGCGCCTCTATACTGAAAGATGAGATCGATTACAGGGCGGAGATCGACGACTTCAGACCGAAGGGGAGCGTTTTCGCCGTCGGGGTCAAAGACGCATCCGAGAAGATCAGGCCAGAGGACGAGGTCATAGTGGTTCATGAAGGTGATTTGCGGGGTGTGGGCCCGGCCTCCATGTCCGGAAGGGAGATGGTGGAGGCTAAAAAGGGAGAGGCGGTAAGGATAAGGCACTATGAATGAGTAAAAGGTTAAAAGAAAAAGTATGAGCCATTGACGCCCACCCAGACTATTATCGCCAGAGCCAATAATGTGAATGGAAAGATCATCTTCCGGTAGAACTCCCTGAGTTCTACGCCGAAGTACTCTATGGTCAGGATTATGCACAGATGTATGGGAGAGACGAAGTAACCCATGAAGATGAAGAGAAATATCATGCCTACAGTCTGAACATTGACAACTGGTAAAAGGGACAACAGCACTGGAAAGCCGACCCCAACGGCACCCGGGAGATGTCCGAAGAGCAGACCTATGGCCACCGCCACAACTATGACCACGGCGAGAAGAGGCACGTAGGCCTGAAGCGAAGCTACAGCAGGGCTGATCGGGTTCCCCCTCTCGATGATACCTTTGAACAGCATTATGCCGTAGGAGGCTAGAAGCAGGTCGAGAGAGAAGCCCTCTTTGAAAAGGGAAGGCGCCTTTTTGAAGGGATATCTCTCCTGATTCTGGATCAGAAGTATAAGTATAGCAACGACTAGGGTTATGTATAACGGGATACCGAAGAATATATTAAGGCCTAAGGCCAGGATTATGGGCAAGAGTTCCCAGACCAACGACGAAGGATCGATATCCACTCCCTTCGTGGGCTTGGCATCTATCTTCTTGTAGAGCCAGTAGGCCCCTATGGCTAGATGGACGATGAAGATGGGCAGGTTGAAAAGCGCGATCTTATAAAGACCTATACCGGAGATGGTCGATGCCAGGATGAGGCCCAAAGAGAGAGGATACACGGTGAACCACACGTGTCTGAACCACCAGTTTATGAAGGTCCTCTGAACCCCGTCGGCCTTCAGGGCCTTTCCCTCGCCGTCGATCATAGGCGCAGAGACTAGTGCACCTCCAGGCATGGGGAGTAAGCCGAAGATGGCCGGTATCGAAGCCACGACCCACCTTCTATCAGGAACCAGTCCTCTCAGCTCTTTTATCATCCTCTTTACTTGATCCGAGTCCTTGTAGAGAAAACCGAGGAAGCCGATCTGCACGATTATAAGAACGAGACGTATGGTTTCGTACTCCAGACTTATGTCGTATATCCAGTGAAGGCCAGCAAGAGAAGGTTTGGACAGTAGAAGAAGGACACCCACCGCAATCAAGATGGCCCTGCCGAACTCGATCTCCTCGTATATCAAGAAGCCCAAAACGCCGAAGGCCGCCAGTACCGCTAGGAGACCGTACATCTTTGCTAAGGAAGTGATGAAGTATAAAATATTTTCTTGTCATATATCATCCTGTAATCATATTCAAGATATAGGAAAAGGAAGAGATTAGAAAGGGTTTTTTCCCTTGAGCGATCAGCCGCTGCTTTCCTGTGAGATGTAGGGCGAAAGGCTCCCAGCTAGTTCCGGCAGGGTCATGCTCTGGATCCAGACTTTACCAGGCCCAGTGAGGGTGGTCATGAAGAGACCTTCACCGGAGAAAAGTGAGCTCTTGATACCGCCCGTACTCTGGATATCGAACTCTACAGATTTTTCCCAGGCCACTACATTACCAGTAGACACCTTCAGGCTTTCATCATGTGATAGCCTTCTCTCGATGACATCGCCTATCACATGTATAAAAGCTGCTCCAGAACCACTGAACTTCTGGAGCATGAAGCCTTCTCCTCCAAACAGACCACCGCCGAGATCCTTCTGGAACGCTATGTCCAAATCTACTCCTTTCTGGGCACAGAGGAATGAATCCTTCTGGGCTAGATACTCCTGGTCGGGGGTCACTCTGAGGGATTTTATCCTGCCTGGGGCGTTGCCAGAGAACGCAACTATCCCTTCGTCCCTTTTCACACCGAACTGGGTCACGAAGAAACTCTCACCGGTGAACTTCCGCTTCAAACTCTTCATGAAACCACCAGAAGCCTCCGTTTCCATCTCGATGTTCGGTGTCATGTAAATCATCGAACCGGCTTCCCCATAGACCTCTTCGTCTCCTCTGAGTCTTATCGCTACTACTTCAAGATTGTCTCCATATATTTTATGCTGCATACGATAAACATATTTTTAGTCTTTATATGTCTTTTTTCGATTTTGCAAAGATACGCAAATTGGTAAGAACACATCCGAAAGTATTAAATCATTTATTTTCTCTTTTTTTTTATATGAATCCATGGCTGTTCCTGATGATAATCGGCGTGTTCATAGCCATTATATCGATTGTTTGGTATTACTTCGAGAGGACCAAACCGAAGAGAATCAGAGCCATCAAAGACGAGAAAAGTATGTCCCCTAAAGACGAGGCCTATAACGCTATCCAGACTACCAAAAGTATAATGAAAGTGTTCAGGAGAAAGGGTAAGAAAGTCAAAGGCCCCGCTGAGAAGGTGGAAGAAGCTGAAGTAGCTTTGGACTCAGGTAAGTTCTCCAAAGCACAGAATCTAGCTGAGGAAGCTAGGGACGATCTCAAGGATCTAGCTGGCTCTGAAGGCTCAAGCGGAGTCCAGGCAGTTCAGAGTGAAGACGATAAGAAGGCATACACAGTCGAAGACCTGGACGATCTCGAGGAGGATACAGGCATAGAAGAAAGCGAGAAGGCTAAAGAACTGGAGGAGCAAAAGGAAAGGCTTAGAAACTTCCCCGAAAACTATCTAGAATCCAAATTCGAACTTAGAGTCGCTAGAGAGATGATGGAAGAGGAAGAGGAAGAGGACAACCCGGATGCAGAAGAATATCTGGAAAAGGCCGAAGAGTTTTTCGAGACTGAGGATTATACCAAAGCTCTGTCTTACAGTGTCAAGTGCAAGAAAGCGATAGACAAAGAGGGCGCAGGATTGATCAAGGCCCAGAGAGTGGATAGAAAAGCAGATATTCCGGAAGAGATGAAGAAAAAGATAGAAGAGATGCCCGGGTTGAGCCTGGAGCCAAAGGAGGAAAAAGAGGAAACTGAAACAGGAGTACAAGGGGTACAGGAAGAGGAAAAAGGTGAAGAAGTGGAAGAGACAGAGAGCGAGAAGAAACCGTCGGGACGTTCTCTACTTGAAGGTAAGAATATCTGCCCGGACTGTGGATACGAGGGAGAAGAAGACGATAAGTTCTGTCCAAAGTGCGGAACGGAATTGGAGAAACATATGGTCTGTCCTTCATGCGGCAACGAGGTTAGCGAAGACGACCAGTTCTGTTCAAAGTGCGGTACAAAGATAAAATTAGAGAGCTCCATGAGCAAGTGTCCAGAGTGCGGCGTAGAACTGAGCGTCGAGGCAAAATTCTGTCCCAACTGCGGCAGTGAACTCTGAGATCTCAAACAGGCTTATCGATCATTCCCCTCTCGACCAAAAAATTCGTCAGTTCTGATATCTGTTCCAGGTCAAGGTTCTCTATCCTCCTGTCCTTGTAGGGCAACCTTTCTAAGTCATCATCTATATCGAAGCCCATCTGGAGCCCGTTTTTGATCTTCTTCCTGCGGTAGTTGAACAGCTGTTTAACCACCTCAGCATAGGCGTCAGGATACTTCAGATCGAACTCCGGCTCCCTTTTGGACAGTTTAATTACCGTTGCGTGTACCTTTGGAGGGGGATAGAACCTGTCTCTTTTTATATCGAACAGCCTTTCAACGTCCGCATAGGTAGAGACCATCACGGAAAGTCGAGAGTGATCGGACTCTCCAGGTTTCGCCAGCATACGCTCGGCATACTGTTTCTGGTAGGTTAGAACCCCTCTCTTGAAGTCCTTCTCTAAAAGTTTGAAAGTCACTGGCGAGGATATACTGAAAGGTAGATTGGAGACCACTCTGTCGAACTTAGGCAGTTCTACATCTAGTACGTCCCCTTTGATCATTTCCACACGGTCGCCGTACTCCCTTTCAAGATGTTCTACCAACCGGCTGTCCTTCTCTATGAGCGTTAACTCACAGGGCTCTTCCACTAGAAATTCGGTGAGGACGCCGGTCCCCGGGCCTATCTCGAGGACCTTATCTACGCTCTCTATTCTTGCCCCTTCAACTATCCTTCTAGCTATATCTCTGTCCCAGAGAAAGTGTTGGCCCAAACTCTTTGTCGGATCGATCCCGATGGTTCTGAGTTCCTTCTTTATCTCTCGTTTCATAGATGACGGTAAATATAGTTACAGATGTAAAAGAGAGGCGGTAAAGGAAAGAGGTTCTTTTTAGTTTAGTACCCTAGTCCATGCTGATGTTTTCCATAACGACTACGTCACGGACGGCTTTCATCCCTTCAAAGGGCAGAACCAGGCGGTCCTCTGCATCAGTGGTAAACAGCTGTGGTTCTATATCCTCTGCTGGAGAGACCAGAACATGCTTGATGTTTCCGTTGTCTGTATTTACCACGAAATTGTCTATCATTCCAAGTATCTGCCCGTCATTTGTCATCACGGTCTTTCCGCGCATCTCAGTCACAAACATCCTCATTCTTTTACCTCCAATTTTTAATATATATTATCTATCTATTACCGGTATAGGCCAACCCTATTATAATCTTTCTTCTTTTTAACTCCTTTTCCCATCTCTTCTTCCAACTTCTCGTACATCTCTAGAACTTCCTCATCGACCGAGGGCTCTATATTTTCTAAAGCCTCTCTAAAGTCGTCCATGCCTACCTCACTCTTCTCCTTCTTTATCGCCAGTAAGCCCGCTTCTCTACATATGGATTCTATATCCGCACCGACGTAGGACTCCGTCTTTCTAGTAAGGGCATCAAAATCGACGTCTTCAGCTAAAGGTATCTCCTTCGTATGCACTTTGAATATCTCTTCCCGTTCCGCTGCATCGGGAAGCGAGATGGAAAGGCGCTGATCGAACCTACCGGCCCTTAAAAGAGCGTTGTCTATCCTGTCAGGCCGGTTCGTAGCGGCTAAAACGATTATATCGTTGGCGGAGCCTAAACTGTCCAAGCTCGTCAAGAGTTGATTTACCACACGATCGGTCACTCCGTCGTTCCCACTCGAACCTCTCTCCGGAGCAAGTGCATCCAATTCGTCGAAGAAAACGATGGTCGGAGCGGCCTGCTTGGCCTTTTTGAAGACCTCTCTCACCGCCTTTTCGCTCTCACCGACCCATTTACTCAGCAATTCAGGTCCCTTCACAGAGATGAAGTTCGCGTTGCTCTCATTAGCTATAGCCTTCGCCACCATGGTCTTACCAGTACCCGGAGGCCCGTACAACAGTATCCCTTTGGGGGGAGATATACCCATATCTTCGAAGGTTTCTGGATCAGCTAAGGATTTCTGAACCGAGTCCTTAAGCTTCTCCTTTAACTCCTGAAGGCCGCCTATATCCTCCCATGAGACTCTAGGCAGCTCGACTAGGATCTCTCTCAGACTGCTGGGCTCGATCTCTCTTATGGCGGTGTCAAAATCGCTCTGTCTGACCTCCATCTTCTCCAGTATCTCACCCGAAACGGGTTGATCCAATTCTATCTCAGGAAGATATCTCCTGAGTGCTCTCATGGCCGCTTCCTTCGCCAAGGACTCCAGGTCTGCTCCTGCGAAGCCGTGTGTCCTCTCGGCCAGCTGGTTAAGGTCTACGTCGTCTGACAACGGCATACCTCTAGTATGGATCTGTATGATCTCCTTCCTGCCCTCTCTGTCCGGGAGGCCTATCTCTATCTCTCTATCGAACCTACCAGGTCTACGCAGAGCCGGGTCTATGGCCTCAACTCTGTTCGTAGCGGCTATGACGATGGTCTCACCGCGCTGTGTCAGACCGTCCATCAGGGTCAGTAATTGAGCTACAACTCTTCTCTCAACTTCGCCCTTCACCTCGTCCCTTTTCGGAGCGATAGAGTCCAACTCATCGATGAATATTATTGACGGTGACTGTTCCTTGGCCTCTTCGAACCTCTCCCTCAACTTCTCCTCGCTCTGACCGTAGTACTTCGACATGATCTCCGGCCCTTGTACTGAAAAGAAATTGGCGCCTGCTTCGTTGGCAACGGCTTTAGCTATCCAGGTCTTACCGGTACCTGGAGGCCCGTGAAGTAGAACGCCTTTCGGAGGCTCTATACCTATCCTGTCGAAGAGTTTTGGATGTTTTAGGGGCAGTTCTATCATCTCCCTAACCCTGGTGAGTTCTTCATCCAGGCCGCCGACGTCTTCATATGTAACGTGGGTAGCGGTTGCTATCTCACCTTCACTCACTGGCTCCTCCTTGACGAATATTTCCGTACTCTTATCTATCTCAACGGGCATGTCCACCGGGGTCGTAGAGATCACCATGAAGGGGACTCTTCCGCCCATCAGTGCTATGCCTGCTACGACTATAACGTCGCCGCTCAGAACCGGTCTCTTCAGAAGTCTTTTCTTCACGTAGGATTGTATCCCTTCACCGAAACTGAGACGGTTACCTTCCTCTATCACCGGTGCTATGACGACCTTCTCGGCCGGTTCTACTGAGACCTTCTTGACTTTGACCTTATCACCGATAGATATCTGGGCGTTCTTCCTGACGAGACCATCTATCCTTATGATGCCCTTACCTTCATCTTTGGATGAGAGACGGAAGACCTTGGCTACCGTTTCTTTATCGCCCTTGATCTTCACTATATCTCCCACTTCTACGTCGAGCTTCATGCGTGTCCTAGGACCCAATCTAGCTCTATTTCTACCTATATCGTCCTGAGGCGCTTCCTGTGCTTTCAGTACTACGGTCTCTGCCATCGGTCTCAAACTCGTAGGCTTCTGGGATATAAAATATTTATGGGATTATGGAGTCTAGTTTCTGGTTGATCCGGAGTTTTTAACAGTATAACTGACGGTATAGGTGAGCATTTAAATTTATAAAACAAATTGTAAAATTTAGTAAAATATATATACTTTGTTTGGCTTATTTTTTTGAGTTATTTATGAACGAAAGAGACATTTCACTGGTTGAGGACCTGATGAACGAGATCGAGAGTTTAAAAGATGATGGTTCCAATCTCCTTGTTCTCGACACATCGTTCACCCAGATCGCAAAAACCAACCTTCTCCTATTAAAGGGACTATTGGATATGGAGCAAAGGGGTGGCTATTTTGTGGTCCTGGATAGGCCCCATCAGTACATGGCCTATCTACTGCATATGCACGACGTGAGCCAGGACAGGTTATGGTTCATCGATACCGTCACCCATATGTCAGGGCAGAAAAAGGTGGATAAGGAAAACGTCGACTTCGTTGAGGGGCCCTTCCACATAGAGAACGTATTCGAGGCTTTACAGTCCAAGGAGAGCCAGGGCTCTGATTATTTTAAATCTATGGAGGAGATCGATTTTATCGTTATCGACAACATCTCCTCGATGCTGAACTATAACAGTCTTGAAAAGATAGACGATTTCATAGGTTCTTTGGACGAGGTTTTAAAGCCCGTACCCAACACCTTGGGCTGTATAACACTGGATAGTGAATCTAATCCAGATCTTTATGATCTGGTCCTAGACCATTCTGAAAGTGTGATAGATATAGATGATCTTAAATCGAGGTAGATATGATGAACGGAAATTTAAGAAGGATTCCCACCGGAGTTAAAGGTCTCGACGAGATGGTCGCAGGAGGCTTCCCATTTCCTTCAGTAGTTCTAGTTGCGGGTGGAGCAGGGACCGGTAAGACTACATTCGCTATGGAGTTCCTCACAGAGGGCGCTAAAAACGGCGAGCAGGGGCTTTTCTTCACCACCTTATCAGAGCCTACACAGTGGATGTTGAGATATGCCAGTCAATTCAGTTTTATCGATAAAGACTACTTTGGAAACGAGATAAAGTATGAAGATATAGGACTGATGCTCCAGAAAGAGAATTCAGAGGAGCTACTTGACTTCATAGATGACAAGATAGCCGAAGTGATGCCCCAGAGAATAGTCATAGACCCAATAACGGTCGTAGGTACTTTCTTTGAAGAAGATTACCGGGCCTTTCTTTTTGAACTGACCAACCTTCTAAAGAACTGGCAGGCAGTTACCCTGCTCACCGGGGAGGTCGGACCGGACGAGCCCTATCCAGCCGAGATAAGCTACGCCGTCGACAGCCTGATATTACTATCCATGCTCGAAGAAGAGGGCTCCCGGAGGAAGTACCTGGAGGTATTGAAGATGAGAGGTACCGACCATACAACGGGTAGGCAGCCCATAAGTATAACCACGAGTGACGGCATAGTTGTCCTGAAATCAAGGTTCTAAGTATTTTCCGGTACTGACCTATTATGAGCTATTAAAATCTATCAACCATCTTCCAAATTGAAGTGAAAAGTTAAGTTATATATACCGGGTCAAATGTCCCACTCTTGTGAAAAGATGATCGATGACGTTAAGGTAACTAACTGTATCTCTAAAAGATATTTCAAGGAGTTTTCCGACCATACAGAGGTGGACGTAGCGATAGCGGGAGCGGGGCCTGCAGGACTGGTGGCCTCTCGATATCTAGCTGAGATGGGTTATAAAACTGTAGTATTCGAGAGAAAACTATCACCCGGCGGAGGTATGTGGGGTGGAGGAATGGGTTATCCAGTCATAGTTGTACAGGAGGAATCAAAGGACGAATTGGAAGCCGTGGGCATAGAGACGGAGAGATGCAGCGAGGGATACTACACGGCGGATTCCATCGAAGGAGTTTCAAAACTGCTCGCTGGAGCCATAGATGCCGGAGCAAGGATATTCAACCTCGTTACGGTCGAGGACGTACTCTACGAAGAGGAGAAGATAAACGGGTTCGTGATCAATTCCTCCGCTATAGATGAAGCTGGTCTTCACGTCGACCCCTTGACCATAAGGGCCAAAGCTACACTAGACGCTACAGGACACGACGCCGAGGTATGTAAAGTGGTGGAGAAGAAGGCCGGAGAGCTGGATACGGAGCACGGGATAGTCATAGGAGAACGGTCCATGTGGGCTGAGAAAGGAGAGAGGACCGTGGTCGAAAACACTCAGGAGGTCTTCCCCGGTTTGTGGGTTGCTGGGATGTGTGCCAACGCCGTGATGGGCGCCCCGAGGATGGGACCTATCTTCGGAGGCATGCTGTTGTCCGGTAAGAAAGCCGCTAACGAGATCGCGGACTATATAGACAGTAAATTATAAGGCCCCCAAAAGCTAATATAGTAGGTAATCAGACATAGAGGCACATCAGATTTTGGAGAAAAAAGATGTCTAAGGAAACCGATGAAAAAAAGGACGACAAGAGAGAGGTGTTCAATAAATTCATGAACATGGAATTGCCCAGACGAGTCGTCCTCGGCAGAGACGCCCTGGATAAGATCGGTAAGACCTGCAACGAGTTGAAACTCAAAAAGTCTGGTCTGATCGTCTGTGACCCCACGACCCGTGAGATAGCCGGAGAACGTATTCAGGGTATATTAAATGAAGAAGATTACAATATTGATATAATCGAGATAGACGAGGCAGACCAGGAGACGGTAGAGGAGGTCCAAGAGGCACTTGGTGAGAAGGATGGTTTTACCTTAGGAGTAGGTGGTGGTAAACCCATCGATGTGGCAAAATACTCATCTCATCTTTCAGACATACCGTTCATATCGGTTCCAACGGCGTCCTCCCACGACGGTATAGCCTCTGGGAGGGCATCCATAGAGAGGAATGGGAACAAGACATCTGTAAAGGCGCATACACCTCTTGCAGTGGTAGCCGACACAGGTATAATCGCGGACAGTCCCCACCGGTTGATGGCGGCGGGATGTGGAGACATAGTGGCCAACGCAACGGCAGTGAAAGATTGGAGACTCGCAAAAAGATTGAGGCACGAATCCTTTTCTCATTACGCTGCCCAGTTATCCGAGATGACCGCGAACATACTTATAGAAAACGCGGACGATATAAAGCCAGGATCCCAGGATAGCGCCTGGCTGGTCGTCAAAGCCCTCGTCAGTTCAAGCGTGGCCATGAGCATCGCCGGAACTTCCAGACCGGCTAGTGGGAGCGAGCATAAATTCAGTCACACCCTTGACAGTCAGGTGGATAAACCGGCCCTTCACGGAGAACAGTGTGGTGTCGGGACCATAATAATGATGTACCTGCACGGCGGAGACTGGAAAAAGATAAAAGAGACTTTACAGGCAGTGGGCGCACCGACAACGGCGAGAGGACTTGAACTGACTGAAGAGGAGATAATAGATGCATTGGTAGAGGCCCCAAAGATAAGACCAGAGAGGTACACCATATTGGGCAATAGGAGGATGAACAGAAAGGCTGCTGAAGAGGCAGCCAAGGAGACCGGTGTGATCTAAGATTTCAAATTAATTACCTATTCATGATTTATGATCAACTAGATAGAGTAGAGAAACACAAAAAAAGAAAATAGAACGGAGGCGATAGATATGACGTCGGTCACGTTAATCGGTAAGAAACTAGCAAAAGAAGGTCTAGTCTTCTCCTTCGGGGGATGTCTTTCGAGGTGCCAGAACTGTGAGTTGAAAAACTCGTGCTGCGGCCTGGAGAAGAACAAGTGGTACAAGGTAGAGAACGTGAGGGATAAGACCCATCGTTGTAAGGTCCATCACGAGGACGTTGTGGTGGTGGAGGTTTCACAGGTGCCCGTAAAGACGGTAGCCCCAGGTAGGACCGCGGTAGAAGGATCGGTGATAACCCGGGACGGGATAGACTGTGACAAGCTAAACTGTGAGAACTACCGGATCTGTAATCCACCGGGAGTCGAAGCGGACACCAAGTACAGCATCGAGAAGGTCGGGAAGAGCATAGACTGTCCAAAGGGGAAAGACCTAAAACTGGTAGAACTGATCTGACCTGACTTGTCAACCCGTCAGGCAATAAAAACTCTTTGTTTTTTATTTTACTTTGTTTTCTTTTTCTAAGTAACCGAGTTCGAGCTTGAGTTTGATCTCTATTTACCCCTTATCCTATCGAACCAGCTCTTGTTCTTTTCTTTCTCTATATCTTTGAACTTTTTCAGGATCTCTTTCTGCTCCTTGTTCAGTTTTTCCGGGATCTTCACATCGATCTCCACCAGTTCGTCTCCGTAGCCCGAACGTCTCCTGCGGGACAGGCCTTTGCCCGACAATCGCAATATATCACCGGGTTGAGTCCCTGAAGGTACGTCCATCTCTACTTCGCCATCAAGGGTAGGTACTTTGATCTTCGTTCCTAGTGCCGCCTCCGTCATGCTGACCGTGGCTCTTGTGTATAGATCGCTGCCCTTCCTCTCGAAGTCCTTTTCTGGCTTCACTCGGAGTATTATGTAGAGGTCACCTGGAGGTGCTCCTCTCACCCCGGCTTCTCCCTTGCCTCTGACCCTCAAACGGGTGCCGTCTTGAGCACCCGGCGGTATATCGATGGAAATCGTTTCTGTTTTTTCCACGACTCCTGTACCTCCACAGTTGCCGCACGGGTCTTCAACGATCTCTCCAATGCCGTCACACTTGGGACAGCTGGAGACCCTTATCAGCTGTTGAAAGCCGCGTTTCTGAGCTCTTTTGATCTGGCCAGAACCGCCACACTCGGGGCATGTTTTGGTACTTCCCGTTTTACTGCCGCTCCCCCCACATTCCTCGCAGGGGGCCTTTCGGTTCAGTCTTACAGTTTTTTCCGTTCCGTCCCTGATGTCCTTCAAATTTACTTCGAAGGCCATCTTGAGGTCGTTGCCCCTTCTTTTTCTTCTAGATGATCTTCCTCTTCTACCGCCGAAGAACTCCGAGAATATGTCCTCGAATCCTCCGCCACCCCCTCCGAAGAATTCGGAGAATATGTCCTCGACATCTCCTCGATGTGAGAAGTCAGACCAGTCGAAATCTCCCCCGCTGAACTGCTGCTTTACACCCTGCTTACCGTACCTATCATACCTTTTACGTTTCTCCTCGTCGGCTAAGACTTCATAGGCCTCTGAGATCTCCTTGAACTTCTCCCTAGCTTCGTCTGGATTCTCTGGATTCTTATCTGGATGATACTTCTTAGCCTTCTCTCTATAGGCCTTTTTGATCTCCTTCTGAGATGCGTCCTTATCGATGCCCAAGATGTCGTAATAGTCCTCCGCCATAATGCTTCACGTCTACGTCTAAATCAGATGGAAAGATAAGAGTTAAAGGGTTTTTGGAACTCAGGCCTCTTCTTCTTCCTCTTCCTCTTCATCGACGACTTCGTAGTCCGCGTCGACGTATTCCTCGTCATCACTGGATTTCTCCTTTGAAGCTCCGGCCGCTCCTGCTCCCGGGGCTCCTTGTCCCATGCCTTGACCCATGTTCTGTCCTACGCCTTGTCCTGCTCCCTGTGCTGCACCCTGTCCTGGCTGTCCACCGGCACCCTGTTGGGCCTGATACATCTGCTGGCCGATCTCCTGTACCTTCTTGGAGAGCTCTTCCTTCTTCTCTTTGATCAGCTCATAGTCTTCTTCGTCGATAGCTTCCTGAAGCTCGTCCTTCTTCTCCTCGATCTCCTGTTTGATGGATTCGTCTATCTTGTCACCCATCTCTTCCAGCGTTCTTTCGGTAGAATAGACCAACTGCTGGGCCTCGTTCTTGGTCTGGATGCGTTCCTTCTTCTTCTTGTCCTCTTCGGCGTGCTGCTCGGCTTCTTCCTTCATCCTCTCGACTTCTTCTTCGGAAAGTTGGCCGGTTGCTTCTACAGTTATACTCTCTTCCTTACCCGTACCTTTGTCTTCGGCCGAGACGTTCAAAATACCGTTCTCGTCCATCTGGAAGGTCACTTCTATCTGCGGTACACCCTTCGGTGAAGGAGGTATACCTGTTAATGTGAACTGGCCTAAACTGTGGTTGTCCTTGGCCATGGCTCTTTCTCCCTGTACCACGTGGACGGTTACAGCTGTCTGGTTGTCCGCCGCCGTGGTGAATACCTTGCTCTCCTCCGTAGGTATGGTGGTGTTCCTCTCGATCAATGTCTCGACCACGCCGCCCAGGGTCTCAACGCCCATGGAAAGCGGTGTGACGTCCAAAAGGACTATGTCGTCTTCGACATCGCCGGATATGACACCGGCCTGTATAGCGGCCCCTACGGCCACGCATTCGTCCGGGTTGATCTTCATGTGGGGATCCTTGCCGAAGAAGTCATTCACGAAGTCCTTCACTGCAGGAAGTCTAGTAGACCCTCCGACCAGTATGACCTCATCTATCTCTTTAGGATCCAAACCTGTATCATCCAGTGCAATATTGACCGGCTTCTTGGTCTTCTCAACGAGGTCTCTCGTCATGTTCTGGAATTCGGCCCTCGTGACCTCAAGCTCTAGATGCTGGGGCTCGCCGTCCTTGGCGGTCAAATAAGGCAGGTTTATCTCCGTTTTCTGCCTGCTGGACAGCTCTTTTTTCGCCTTCTCCGACGCCTCATAGACTCTCTGCAGTGCTTCTCTATCGTCCCGTTCTTTTAGATCAATACCAGTATCCTTCTGGAACTCTTCGAGACAGTGATCCATCAATTTTTCAGTCCAGTCATCGCCTCCGAGCTCGGTGTTTCCAGAGGTTGCTAGGACTTCATAGACTCCTCCACCCACTTCCAGGATGGAAACGTCGAAGGTGCCTCCACCTAGATCGTAAACCAGTATAGTTTCGGCCTCCTTTTCCTCCATCCTGTAGGCCATGGATGAAGCCGTGGGCTCGTTGAAGACCCTTTTAACTTCGAAACCGGCTATCTCCCCTGCGTTCTTCGTGGCCTCTCTCTGGGGCTCGTTGAAGTAAGCGGGAACCGTTATAACTGCCTGATCTATCTCCTCTCCAAGGTAGTCCTCTGCGTCCTGTTTCAGTTTCTGGAGTATCATCGCCGAGATCTGTTCAGGCGTGTAATCCTTGCCGTCTATATTCACCTTGTGATCTGTACCCATCTTCCTCTTGATGGATGTGATCGTCCTATCTGGGTTCTTGACTGCCTGTCTCTTCGCCATCTCACCTACTAAACGTTCACCGTCTTCCTTGAAAGCGACGACAGAAGGGGTCGTTCTTTCCCCCTCAGCGTTAGGGATGATAGTCGGTTCGCCACCTTCCATTATCGCCATCGCGGAATTCGTCGTTCCTAGATCTATACCTAATACTTTAGCCATCTTTATCACCTCATTCTTGAGTATGAAATCATCATCATTTAGCTACCACAACTTTAGCGGGTCTGATTACCTTATCCTTTAGTTTATAACCCTTTTGGTACTCTTCTATTATCTTATCCTTCTCCACATCCTCTTTTTCAAGGGATTGGATGCATTCATGATACATCGGATCGAACTTTTCGTCTTCAGCCTCTATCTCTTCTAGGCCGTGGTCGCTAAGGGTCCTGTAGAACTTCTTGTATATCATCCTGACGCCGTCCTCTTCGATCTCTGTATCTTCTTCTAGCGCTCTTTCGAAGTCGTCCAGTACCTCCAAGAGGTCCGTCACCAGGTCCTCAGCGGCTATCTTCCTGATCCTCTTCTTCTCCTTGTTCATCCTCTTCCGGTAGTTATCGAAGTCGGCCATCACCTTCTTCAGCGAAGATTCCAGGTCTTCCACTTCCTCCTTCAGCTGTTCCCTAGTGGGCTCTTCTTCCTCTTCTTCCTCTTTTTCTTCTTTTACTTCTTCTTCCAGTTCTTCTTCGATCTCCTCGCCTAGTTCATCTGTTTTCTGTTCCTCTGTTCCTGTCTTTCCTGCTCCCTGTTCAGCTATCTCAGTCTCTTCCTCTCCATCTTCCGATGTATCATCGTTCATGGTAACTCACTCTGTACTGATCTATTCTATCTCTATCGGTTCTCCCGCCTCCTCGGTCATCTTCTGGAGCTCCACCTCTAGAACTCCGTTGTTGTAACTGGCCTTCGCTTCATCGGGCAGTGCCTTGGCGGGTAGATTTATCGTCTTCCTGTACCTTCTCTTACCGTCGACTGAAACGGTCAGATAGTCATCCTTCACGCTGAGGTCTATGTTCTCCTTCTCTACTCCAGGCACTTCGATCGTGACGAGTATAGAATCCTCGGTCTCCTGCACATCGGTCAACGGGGTCCACTCTGACCTTTCATCCTCGTCCTTGCTGTAGAAGTAGTCCTTGGCATTTCCAAACTCTTCGACCTTCGGTTGGCCGTCGGGACCAGTCCTTACTGAGAAACCGTACACGAAGGGATCTTTTCCAGTTCTTGCCCTGTTCTTCTTGAGCATCTCCTCGGCCAGTTTCTGCATCTTCTCGAATTCCTTATCTATGTCCGTGAAGCCGAACATATCTGAGGAACCGAACATATCTCCAAATATGTCTCTACCGAACGTACCGAATGGGTCTCTTCTACTTCTATCTTCATCCTTTTTTTCATCATCTTCGCTCATATTATCACCATATCTCGGTTTTTTCTTTAATCTCATCAATCAACATCTCAACTCTATCTTCTCTGACCTCGAACTCCTTAGCGATCTTTTTGGGATCCTTCTCCCCCGTCTCCAGGACGTAATAAAGTAGGTTTCTCTTTTCATAATCCTCGAAATTTTTCCGTACCAAACGACAGGCATGGGAAAGGGCATCTTCCTTCAGCTTCAGTAGGTACCTTCTTTTCTTCTCCAATTCCTCTATCTCGTCGCTTATCTGTTCTATCAACTCTCGACGCTCCTCCAGGGATATATCATTACCGTCTTTAGTCTGGATCTTCTCCCTGAACCCATCGTATTCCTCCACCGATTCCGGCTCGATATCCTCAATCTCCGTCTTAAAAACTCTAGGTCCCAGATCGACGCGAAGCGAGAACTCGCTGTTCAGCCGGTATATCTTGGTCGGGGGTCCCCCTCTAGAACTCTTTCCCGTTGTGGAGACCACGAGACCTTCTTCCTCCAATCGTTTCAGGTGCTTGGAAACAGCCTGCTGGCTGGTGTTCAGACTCCTAGATATCTGGAGTGGATACTGCTCCTCCTTGCTCAGTATCTCGAGGATCCTCCTTCTAGTGCGGTTGTGGAGGAGTTCTATTATCTCGTTGAACTTTTCGCTCTCCATTGGATCCCTTTCCTTTTACTATTTTTTAGGAATATATATTATATATAAAGAAATATGAGAGGAATGGTTTTTCTTACTTGATCTCGATCTTCTTGCCCTCTTTCTTCTCCTCTGGTTCTTTCTTGGGTAGGGTTATCTCTAAGACCCCATTGGATAGGCTCGCCTCGGCCTCTTCCGTCAGGACCTCGTCTGGAAGCGGCAGTTCTCTGTAGAACGACCTGTAGCCCCTCTCGTGTCTGAGGTAATCCTCTCCTTCCTCTTTGGTCTCTTCTTTAGTCTCAGCCTTGATGGTCAACTTATCATCCCGGAGTTCGATCTCTATATCGTCTTTGTCTATCCCCGGTAATTCCGCTTCACAGAGATACATGTCACCCCTGTCCTGTATATCACATGCGGGAGCTCTGAACGACGGACGTCCCCTCCGCTTCGATATCATCGGTCTACCGAAGAAGCGGTCGAAGGTCTTGTCTAGTTCCTCGAACATCTCGTCCATCTCTCCGAAAGGACCGAAGAACCAATCGCCACGTCTTCGCTTCGCTAGTCCTCTTTCTTCTTCACCCTCATTCTCTTCTTTCTTTTCTTCTTCAACCATTTTAACCACCTCTATTTGACAACTCTTTCTTGTAATGTTGTCATTTGGTAAATGGCAGAGGTTCTATATAAAAATTTTGTTTAGGGGGTGGTTTGTAAAACAACGAAAGTTTAATAAGAGATATCAGGATATATAAATAAGTTCAAAACCAAGGTGAAACCTTTGGAAGGTAAAACCAACAGAAAAAAGGTCAATCTTTTGGGCCCACCAGGCGTAGGAAAGACTTCACTCGTCCTGCGCTTCGTCAAGAACGTCTTTGGGGAGGAGTATCTCAAGACGATCGGAACGAACGTGTACACCAAAACTGTATCCTTCAAGGAAGGAGAAGTGAAACTGATAATAAACGACATAATGGGAGAAAAAGTATACAAATCAGTCAGGGAAACCGCTTTTAGAGGATCTACCGGGGCCATCGCAGTAGTGGATATCACTAGAAAAGAGACTCTAGAGAGCATCATCGAGAACTGGCTGCCGGCCTATTACAGGATAGCGAGTGAGGAAAATCCCGTAATATTAGCGGTCAATAAATTCGACCTGGAGGACAAGAAGATCACCTCTGAGTATCTTCAGGATATCTCATCTGAGTTTCAAAATACAGTCTTCACCTCGGCAAAGACCGGAAGGAACGTAGAGTACATGTTCCAGGAGCTGGCATCTGCAGTGGCCTTCAATCTTCAGGTCTCTATCGAGGATATAGACGACATCATTGATAAGAGGACGATAGATACACCTAGAGAACTCCTAGATGTTGTATTCGCTGCGGTTTCTGAGCTCAACGATATACCCTATGCATTTAGAGAGGTCATGCTCAAGGACAGCGGTATAGAGAAGTTCGACCTGGACGAAGAACTCTTCGATATAGGTGAAGAAGAGGTCTTTTCCTACGCCGAGAAGCTGAAGGGATGGTACAAGGAAAGAGGAGACGACTACTCTCGTAAGGTCATCGATAAAGCCATCAAGAAATATAGGGAAGAGAGTTGAACAGGTTACAACAGCTTACCATCTTTTACTCTAAAATCATGCCTTCAAATAGCTTTATTTTGACTCACTATTGACAAAGATTTAATAGGGAATCCAAGTTAATGTGGTACAGCCAAAGATAAAGGTGGAGATCTTGTCAGGAAAGGTATATAAGAAAAAGGTCAATCTCTTGGGAGCACCAGGTGTTGGAAAGACATCTCTGATACTGCGCTTCGTCAAGAACGTCTACGGTGAAGAATATCTTAAAACTATAGGTACGAACATATATACCAAGACGGTACCGTTCAAGGAAGGGGAAGTGAAATTGGTACTGCACGATATAATGGGTGAAAAGGCCTATGAGTCAGTAAGAGCCACCGCTTTTAGAGGATCTACCGGGGCTATAGCGGTTGCCGATGTAACCAGGAAAGATACCTTGGATGCCCTGATGAATGACTGGATCCCAGAATACAAGGAGCAATCGAGCGAGTCCAATCCTCTGATACTTGCCATAAACAAGTTCGACTTAGATGAAAAGAAGATCGGTCTAGAAGAGATAGAACGGGTGTCATCCGAATTCGAAAGGACCGTTTTTACCTCTGCGAAGTCAGGGAGGAATGTGGAGTATATCTTCAAAGAGTTAGCATCTGCAGTAGCTTACAACCTTCAGGTCTCCATCGAGGATATAGACGATGTGATCGCTAAACGGGAGATGGAAACCCCAAGGGATCTTTTAGATGTGATATTCGCGGCTTGCTCAGAACTTGGGGATCTCTCCTACGACGAGAGAGAGGAACTGCTGAGAGAAAGCAATATCGAGAAATTCGATCTTGATGAAGAACTCTTCGAGATAAAAGAGGACAAGGTATTGACATTCTCCCAAAAAGTCAAGGAGTGGTACCAGAAGAAAGACAAGGATTACTCAAAGTCCGTTATAGAGAAAGCCATAGAGAAGTATAAAGAGGATTCCTGATTTTTTTACAGACCGTTTCATCTCTGGTGCGCCACGATCAGGTATACCATACCAGCCATATTTCTCTCTATCTCTTTCGTCCGGAAGACTTCTTGAACCATCCCTGGTATATCTCTATCCATATGGGTCCTCCCAAACAGCTTGGCAGAGAGCATCATGGGGACAAAGAGCAACTTTGAAAGGATATGATCCGGCCATCCAGTGTCCAAGATTATCATCTTTCCATCCTCCTTCAACAGCCGGGCTGATTCCTCTAGTGCCTTTTCGGGATGAGGTACAGTGGTAAGGGTGAATGTGGAGATTATCCTATCGAAATGATCGTCTGGATAATCTGATTCCTCGATGTCATCGTAGTTCAAGCGAGCCCTTTCCATAATATTTTCTTTCTCAACTCTAGCTCTCGCTCTTTCTATCATAGCCTGACTGATATCGGTGCCTATCACCTCTCCTCCATCCAATGATTGCACTATCCAGGGGAGTATCTCACCGGTTCCGGTTCCTATATCTAGAACCCTTTCATCACCCATGAGGGACAACTCATCTACAGCCCTTCTCTTCCATCTCTTCTGGGGTCTAGAAACTAGGGGAAAGCTGTCTATCTTGTCGTAGAAGCGAGTCCATTTATCATATCTAGACGAAATCTTCTGTTTTTTATCTACCATATTTACCTACATCTTCCCTACCAGGGCAGTTGTATACCGAACATCAGATCCTGGTACATGACGTAATATGATATCATGTAACCTAGGATAGCTCCGGAGTTCAATAATGGGAGACCGGCATGTGCTTTGCCCTTGAGCACGAAACGGAGCAGGATGAGCATACCTATTATAGCACCAACCATGGAACCCAAGGCCACTAAAAGAGGTGCATAGAAACCTGAGACCATGATTTTGGGCAGGTAAAGTGAAGCAGAAACGGGTAGGATACCAGGGATGATAACATCTCCAAGCCCAACGAACATAGCATCTCTACTCCCTTCCTTGCCTTTTGATTTCTTCTGTCTCTCCTTCATCGGATCTTTTTGCTCAGAGAAGGAGTAGTTCTTTTTATTCGGCATCACCATCATCACCGGTAGCTTCTGCTTCATCACTCCAGAGGCTAGAGTAAGCATATGTTTCGTCTTGTACACGGATATAAAATCGTAGACTGCTAGTACGATGAGTAGGATCAGAACAGGCAATATCCCGAAACTCATGCCGAATATACCGGCGATCCCGGCACCCATGACCGCTCCTATAGAATCTATAACGTACCATTCTGGCTTCTTGTATAGAGTGTATGTGAGCAGGATGGCCAGAGGAACAGAAAGCACGAACGCGAGATCGAAGGGTATGATTATCAACAAGGGATACATAAGATGGAACAGGACCGGGTAGAACACATAGAATAACGTGAGTCCTACCACTCCCAGTATGGCATACTGAAGAAAATTTCCTTCAGTATACTTCATCACCAGTAGAAGCCCACCTGTGAATAATATGATGAATCCTATATATATAAGGGGGTTTATGGGGTTGTTCGTATCGCTTCCAAAGGCCCTGTACTCCTGAGGGTAGGTCTGGACCACGGTCAGAGCCAGCATATGTGTTAAGACCATGGTGCAAGCGATCGCAACTATCGGTAGATGTTTCCTCTGGATCAGGGCCATATATTTCCTTCCTCACGCTCAGCCGACTGGTTTTCCAAAGGCCAGGGTGCCTTTCACTTTGTTTATCCGTACCTTTACCTTATCTCCCTTCGTTGTTCCCGGTACATAGATGGTGTACTTTCCTCTCTTGGCCTTGCCGTCGCCTTCCTTGCCTATATCTTGTATCATTAGCTCGTAGGTCTTTCCTTCTCTTATCTCCTTGCTGCTGGTAGAGGCTTTGGATTTCTTCTTCTTGCCTCTTATCGGATGATGGGCCCCGCAGGCGTCACATCTAAGAACGGTGACCCTACCTTCCTTCTCCAATCTCGTATCTGGCCTACCACACTCGCTGCACAATACGTATTTCTCCACATAGGCCTTCAGCTTATCAGTTATCTTACCCGGGCTGATCTCACCTTTGAAAACTACCCTTCCATTCTCCTTTTCTCCGGCTGTACCCAACTCTCCAAGGAGGTACTTTAAGACCTTCTGAGGGTCACGATTTATCTTATCGGTTATCTCTGTAAAGTTTTTGAATATGGTGCGATTACCCTCGATCAATATATCGACTTCAGGAACTTGAAAACGTTCATGATGCGATATCTCTTCAGGCAGGTCTTCTGTAGCTCTATCTAACAGCTCATCGTAATCGTATCTCTCATCCTTACTGTTCTCTTCTTCAGTGTCAGCAGACATATTACATGATAAAAATGAATAGTTTAAAAAGGTATTGGTCCCGTCCAAGTGAGGCAATATAAAAAGAGAAGGGGTTTTATTCCGAGTTTGGTCAGTACTCTTCTTCATCCGGAGGAGCGGTCGTTTCCTCCTGCGAGGTATCCTCTTCTCCTTTGAATTTCTCTTCCTGAGACGGCTGTTCTCTCATACCTGAGGATTCTCCTTGATCGCTGTATTGACCGCCTCCTGTTCCAGCTTCCGTTTGCTTCTTCTCTTCTTCACCGCCGAAGAAACTTCCACCTTTCTCCTGCTCGGCTTCCGCTTCATCTTCGCTGCTCTTTCCTCTCATCACTATGTAAGAGCTCACAACTATACAGGCACCTATTATAGCTGCTACTAACAACCAGGTGATCTCCTCGCTCAACATCGGCTTGGCGCTCTCACTTTCAGATGTCCTTATAGTAGTGGCGGACTGCCACTGGTCGGGACCAACCGAGGTCTCACCGTTCACGTTTATCTGAAGATGATATATCGCACCCGGCTGCATATCAGAAGAGGAAACCATCTCGAAGGTGACCGTCGTCGATTCACCGGGTTGCAGTACCTGTTCCTCAGGCTCAGCTGACCATATATTCGCTCCTGGAGCTGAGGTGGCCTGCTGATAGAAAACGGCTTCCTGCCCGTCCTTGAATTCATTACCACTAGTAGTTGCTTTGGGAGACAGTGAGACGGTCAGATCTCTCACCGGTTCATCTCCAACGTTCTCAAGAGTGTAAGTCAAAGTGAATTCCTTACCCGCCTTGACCTTGTTCTCCTCAGGATTACCTCGAATCATCACTTTCGGGCCTATACCTCTAACTTGACCTCTTATAGGTACGGTCATCTGTTCCTCGTCGGCTGTATCCTTATTCAGACCTGTGACCGTCAGTTCAGTCTCGTATGCGGGCCTATCGTTCTCCAACCTGCTCTTGATGAAGGTACTGTCCGTCACAACTCCAAACGTTACCTCTCTAGTGCTTTGAGCGTTCAAAGTGAAGGGCTGTTCCAACATCTGTACTGTGTTACCTCCTTCAGATTCCACTGACTTGAATGGCGTATTCTCGATATTCAAATCAACCATGGTGTCAGTATAGTCCACGTACCCATTGTTTTCTATCCTTGCCGTTATGACCTGGTACCCCATATCACTCAGACTCACTGCCTGGATCTGATTGTTCCTTTCGATGCCTATGTTCGTACCGGTCAAGGCGGAGAAGTCGCTTCCGACCACCTCTATGAATACCTCGGGTTCCCTAGATTCCCGCACTAACTGATGCCCGGGATGAACCTCAACATAAGATTCGTCTCCGGTCACTTCTCCTTGATCGTCGTAGAAGTAAGCCTGGAACTCAAATGTGATCCTGTGCTCACCTTTCTGAAGTGCCTTGTCCATGCCGAATACGAACTGTCCGTCCTTCGATTCGCTCTGATTGAGGGCCCCGAGTTCGATCCACTCGTTCTCGGGGTTGGTCTGTGCATCGCCTTCCTCATAGTAATCCTTTGGCTGGAAGAAGAAATTACCATCGGTGTTTGCCTTACATTTAACATCTTGTAGGGCTATGTTTCCAGTGTTTTCAAAGGTGACCGTGAATTCCTTCTTGGTCGTGCCCTGATCGACCGTGTTTTGATCGATAGTAGCGGTGATCTCAGCGATCTTACTGACTGTCACCGTCATGGTTCCGTGCTCTGTGACAGAAACGGCATCGCCGCTCCGTGTCAAGGTTATACTGTATTCGACCTCGTAGTCCTGAGATTCCATATCATCGGGAACCGTAAAACGGTAATATACCTGATCGGTCTCGCCCACGTATAGACTGCCGAGATAGGATGTATCATCAGGGTTATGTATCGTTATCTGGTTGCCTTCGTCGTCGCTCAGATCTGATTCCTCCAGATGGAGACTGACATCCTGCAGTATCTGGTCTCCTTGGTTGTGCACTGGTACAGATACCTGCTTGAACTCTATACCCGGCATCACAGTGATTCCGCCTGGGGCGACTTCTGTATTGCCAGCTATCTCTATGTAGATATACTCGATATCCTGATACGGACCATGCCAATTACCACCGAATGTTCCATTCTTTATGGTCAATCTGAGTGGTATACGATAGATACCCGTGGTCGCCTCGTTCGGTACATCGAATTCATAAGTGTGCAGCCATTCGCTCCCAGTGAATGGACCTGTATCAGTCGTCTGTTCAGAATCCACCCAGTTAAAACTGTCAGTACCATCGGTCCAGTCGGCACTTTCGTTCGAGGTCCAATCTGCACCAGTCAACCTTTTAACGTTACCGGTGAGTATCCTTTGGTCGGTTATATTGGCCCAGTCAGTGAAGTTCTCCTCGAACTGAGGCTGTATGGTCACTTCTTTCTGGCCTATGTAACAGTCCATATCCGGTTCATCTGCCCCGTCTGAATACTGTCCATCCACCTGTACAGCGTTCAGCCAACCATAGTTTTCATTCGGTGTCAATTCTTGGTCCGATACACCTGCACCTTGGGCATTCTCTGCCAGAGGCAGTACTGCCGTCACACTGGAAACAACGAATATCGCTATTACCAACTTCGCAGACATCTTGTTAATTTTTCCATCCATTTTTTATTTCCCTCCTATCAGGGAGTTTAATTAATTACCTACATATACATACGTTCACGCTATAAATCTTTTTGGGTTTAATTATTAATTATTTATTTAGAAGGGGGTCTTTATAACGACCTTTTTGCAGTTACCAGTGACATAGGGGGGAGATTTTTTATATTCATGCCTTGATACCTTGATCGCAGTGTGATAGAGTTATTGCATAGGCTTGATAATATGTATAATAGAGTTATAATACCGACAGATGGGTCAGAATGTGCAGAAAGAGGGATCGAAGAAGGACTTGAGATGGCTAGAACTCTTGGAAAGAAAGCCATAGGCGTCTACGTCATAAACGCATCAGAATACAGTAGTCTGCACCATTCAACTATAAAGGAGTCTGCTAGGAGCGGTCTGAAAGACAAGGGAGAAGTGGCTTTATCTAAATTGAAAGAGATGGCAGAAGAGAAAAGTGTAGAATTAGAAACTGAGATCGAAGAGGGTAAACCCTACAAAGAGATCGTAAAAATTGCTGGAGCTAACGACGTTATCTACATAAGCAGTCACGGCCTTTCAGGTTTCTCACAACTCTTCCTGGGAAGTACGACACAGCGTGTTCTAAAACATGCGAACTGCACCGTCTCAGTAGTGAGCGGAGGATACACCGAACTGCCGGAAGATTGAACTTTGTATTCTATCTATTGATTTATCTAGTGATTCACTGATTGGATTCTTTTGTCTGATGGCAGGGTGTAGGCAGTTTCATGGATGCCTTTCTCAGTGCTTCCTTAGCCACTTCATGAGCATCCTCGTCCACCCAGACTTTGATAATCTGCTGATCTCCATCAACTCTTGCCGCTGTCCCCACTTTCTTACCGAAGGCACTCCTCATACCCTCTGAAAGCCTGTCAGCACCGGCTCCTGTTGCCTGTTTGTTCTCTCTCAAGACGTGATGAGGATACACCAAGATCTTGGCCTTGAAGTTTTCCTCGCCTAGATTCTTAGTGAGATGTCTCGTTAAAACGATACGGGCCGCTTCGAGTGCCGCGTCCTTAATCTGGCACTTCTCTTCAGCGGTCAAAGTTATCTCCAAATCAAAATCGGTCTTGCGATTACCCATAGTGAACTGTCCCACCATTATATGTGGAACTCCGCCTATGTACTCCTTACGGGTGTAGGGCTTGCCTTTAACTTCCCTGTACATTCTTCCTGGTTTCTGGGGCATAGTATTCACCTTTCAACATTTCATACCCACTTTATATTTATATCTTTTTCCTTCCCGATGGAACAGGATGCAAAAACTACCAATTCAAAGCCTCAGAGTGTGACCTAGATTCAGAAAAAACTGTCCCAGAGGGTCTCGATTATGAAGACGCCTCCAGCCAGCAATATGATGGTCGGACCAGCCGGGGTGTCCCAATTGTACGATAACCAGAGACCAGAGAGGATGAACAATAGTGAGAGGAGACATGAATAGACCATTATCTTCCGCAGGTCGTGTGTTACCGTACTGGAGATGGACGCCGGTATGGCTAGCATCGCTATCACTAGGATTATACCTACAAGCTTGATGAGGAATACGATAGAGAAAGCAACTAAAACCAGCAGTAAGAGGTAGATCGCAGTCGTATTGACCCCCATGACCTCCGAGAACTCCTCGTCGAAACTGACCGCCTGAAGCTTGTGATAGAATAGGGACACGATCGTTAAAAGACCGATAGAGAGACCCAACAAAAGAAAGATATCGATGGTCTGGATCATCAAGAGGTTTCCGAAAAGGAAACTGGCCGGGCTGGGCAGATAACCTGGGGTTATATAGTAAAAAAAAGCACCCAAGGCCATCCCCACCGCCCAGACTATGCCTATGGAGGTATCCTCGCGCTGGACCTTTTCTTTTCCTAACATGCCCACGCCTAGAGCCGAGCCTATGGCGAATATCAAGGCACCCACAAGCGGATTCCATCCCATGTAGAAGGAAAAACCTACACCTCCAAAGGAGGCATGAGCTATACCGCCACTGATGAAGACCAGTCTTTTGACCACTACGTAAGCGCCTATTATACTGAATACTACTGAGGCTAAAATACCGGCGTAGACAGCGTTCCTCATGAAGGTGTATTCAAACATAGGTATCATGATCAGTCATCCTCCGAGGGCATCTTATTTTCAAATACTCTATGGGGGTGACCATGAGCTACAAGATCCACTGGACATTCATAAGAAGCCTCTATCATCTCGGGGGTCAGCTCATCCGAGCCGTGATAGATGAAATACTTGTTCAAACAGGCGACTTTTTTCACGTAGGAGGAGATAACGCCTATGTCGTGGGATACCAAAACTATAGTTTTTCCTCCATCCTCATTCAGTTCTCTTAACAACTCGTAGATGCTGGACTGGACCTTCTCGTCTATACTAGCCGTCGGCTCGTCCAACAGCAGTATATTCGGTTCACTAGCTAACGCCCTAGCTATCAACGCTCTTTGCTGCTGACCTCCAGAGAGGTTCGATATCTGCCTGTCCTTCTGTCCTAGAAGGTCGACCTTCTTCAAGGCCTTCTTCGCCATCCTCTTATCCTTCTTTGAATAAAACGGTTTCCAACCCAATCTTCCAACACGGCCCATCAACACTACGTTCCATACGTCTATAGGGAACTGGGCGTCGAAATTTGAATACTGTGGGACATAGCCCAATCTTCCACTGGCTTTCTTGGGCCTTTTACCGTATATATTGACCTTCCCTGCGTCGGGCTCCAACAGACCCAGGATGACCTTCAATAACGTGGTTTTACCGCCTCCGTTGGGTCCAATGATGCCCAAGAATTCCCCCTCATCCAAAGATACTGATACGTCTTTTAAGACCTGGGTATCCCCGTAGGATACGGAAACGTTGTCCAATCCTATAGCTTCTTTGCCCATCTTTATCCCTTCTCCATCTAATTTAAAGCATCTATCAGTTTGGAAGAAACGACCAATAAATTTTCTAGATAATCCGACGCCAGAGGATTCAACGATATGACCTTTCCATCTATCTCATCAGCGATGGTCTGAGCGTTATTCTTATCGAACTGAGGCGATACGAACACAGCTGTGATGTTTTTTTCTTTAGCCTGCTCTATTATCGCGTTAAGACCCTTCGTCCCTGGCTCTTTTCCCTCCTCCTCTATCGGTACCTGAGTCAGATTGAATTCATCGGCGAAGTAACCAAAGGAGGGATGATACACCATGAACTCCCTTTTTTCCGTGGTCTTCAACGAGTTCTCTATCAACTTATCCAAGGATGATAGCTTTGAGGTATAGGAATCTGCATTCTCCTCGTACAGATCCGCATTATCTGGATCCTCTCTTTTCATAGTCTTTTTCAGGTTGTTGACCATCTTCCTGGCGTTCACTGGAGAGAGCCATATATGTGGATCCTTTTTCCCCGACGAATTACCGATGTTCCTGAGTTCTATGCCCTCGCTTCCGTCTACAACTGTCAGCTCAGCGTTCTGCTCTTTCATCTTAGAGATATAGTTCTCCTCAAAACCCATGCCCGAACCGATCTTGAAGTATATGTCTGCCTTCGCTACTTCCTCCATCTGGTTCGGAGTGGGCTCGTAGGAATGGGGGTCCTCCCCGGGGGGGACCATCACGGTCACTTTGACATCTTCCCCACCGATCCTATCCACGAATTCTTTCTGTGGAGGTATCGTCACTATAACTCTCAATGAATAGTCAGTATTTTCCTCCTCGTGAAGATAATATCCCATGAAGTTGACTGTACTAACGAAGAGTACCACCCCCAATATTATCGCGAGTATCTTCTTATCCAACATGTTCATCACTCCAGTTCATCCTTCCATCAAGAACTTTTTACACCAGTGACATTCATAAAGGTCATGCATATCATATGGAGGCGTCAAACACCCTCCACACTGACATTCCATCTTATCGCCCATCTTCTCCCAGATTTTATCCACAAGCTCATCGCTCACGCTGTAGGAAAGTTTTTGGGACTCCTCACAGGCTTTATCGCTGTCCATGCCTAATGATATCTGAAGAAAGTTCTCGAGCACATGATGCTTCCTTATACTTTTCTCGGCTATCTTTTTACCTTTATCGTTGATTATCATACCCTTGTTCTTCACGTAATCTCCCACTCTTTTTTCCGCCAACCTCTGCATCTTCTGAAAGGCGCTCACTCTACTCACTCCCATCTTTCTGGCAAGTGAGGCCGGACCCACTGCTTTCTCATCCTTCGATAGGAGGTAGATGGTCAATAGATGCTCTAGGTCCCGTCGGGTTAAAGAGTTCTTCATACTGTGTTAGGTAGACCTTAACGACTATTAAAGTCTTACGATCGATAGTTAAAATATACACATAATCTTTATAAGGGATTTTTAGAATAATGAAT
>CAYMXS010000005.1:0-3920 GCA_964394465.1 uncultured Thermoplasmata archaeon
ATCGATAGTTAAAATATACACATAATCTTTATAAGGGATTTTTAGAATAATGAATTTAATAAAGTCAGATATTTACACCCAATAAGGAGGGTAATAATGTATGGATCACATCTGAAGATAGTGGCGACCGTATTTGTGTGTATAGGCTTGCTGGCTGGAGGGATGATCTCTGCGGAGATTAATAATGGAACAACAAATAAGGAAGGATCGCCCCCAGTACAAGAGAACTTAGCCATTTATGAAGGCGAAATTCAGCTATCTGAAGAACCAGTAGTTGGTGAGAAAATTAACATATCTCTTCCAGTGCATCAGCTAGGTGAAACAGATATCAGAACCTACCATGATGGAGACTATGGGGAATATGATTTCTACATAGAAAAGCAGAAAACGATTGATATAAGGGTTAGAATGGGTGATTTACCTCCGGACTCTAGTAACCCTACAGGGTATAAGATCAATTTGGATCAAGATGAGCTTAAGTCAGGGGATATTTCTGCAGAGTACAAAATCATAAACATATCTGATATAGAGGTCGACAAGGGCAACCATACTCTGAGATTAACTGAAACTACGGATGGTCATCATCAAAACTTGAAATTCGACTGGATTGAATTCGGTGATATACACAGGGAGGCTGAACTTTTTGATAGAACTGGAACGACCAATGGTGAACCCGAACTTGGATATGACCAGATATTTCCACATGGTATCCAGGCAAACTTCTATATTGACGGAGAAAAGATAGGAGAAGAAGCTAGGATAGGCACGAATTCGCGATATCTACCGAGATTAGACCAATGCCCCTATGGACCTGATGATAGTATAGAACATTTTATTACAAATAACGGAGAGAAAAATGCAACGATAGAGTGGACACCACAGGAAGCTGGAAAACATGAGTTGAAGATAAATCTCTCCGCTGTTTATAGACCTGGAGACTCGGACCTATCTAACAATGTTGTAACAAAAACAATCGAGGTCAAAGATGAAGAAGACGGATCAGATGAATACGTGAACGGTTCCGACCTAGCCGTTTTCGGTCAGGAGATAGAAGTCCCATATCACGTATCTCCAGAGGAAGAGGTTCAGATCAAAGTTCCCGTACATCAATTGGGAGTTACAAAAGCTAACACTTATCACGATGGAGACTACGGAGAGTATGAGTTTGAAGTATCTCAGTCGGGACAGGTTGACATAGCTGTAAGAATCAAAGCAACCAATGATCCAACCGGTACTAGAGTCAAACTAGATGGGGATACAATATCTACCTTTGACAGCACAGCTGGATACGAAATAGTGACGTTAGACGATATTAATGTGACTTCAGGCACTCACACAGTTCGAGTGGCCCAAACAACTGACTGTCCAAATTATGGGTCTGGACTGCAACTTGACTGGATAAAATTCGGAGAAATCCATAGAGAGGGGGAACTGTTTGACAATACCGGTGCTTATAACGGTGAACCAAAAGCAGGTTACGATAACATCGGACCCCATCATATTGACGTCAAGTATTACATAGATGGTAATCTTTTGACCACCATAGAGGACATCGGAGATCACTCTAGATACATAGAGAGATATAATGGAGATATGCACTTCATCCCAAACGATGAAGCATCAGGGATCAAAGCCAATTGGAGCCCTGATTCTGAGGGACAACATGAAATCAAAATTAAGATCTGTAAGGAGGATACGAACAATTCAAATAACATCGCCACTAAAATCGTAAACTCAGAGGGTGATTCTGATAATGACACTTATCCTGATGAACCCGATCTAGCAGTTTTTGATGAAGAGATAGAGATAGAACAAGTCTCTAGCTCTAACGACTCCAAAGAGATAAGCGTTCCAGTTCATCAATTGGGTTTGACCTGGGCCATAGGCTACCATGACGGAGACTATGGAGAATATGATTTCCAGACTGCAGAAGATAAAACAGTAGATATCAAAATCAGGATAAGATCACCTGAGCACCCAACTCCAACAAGGGTTAAACTTGACGGAGAAAAAATAAAGGAGTTCGATTCAACGCCCGGGTTCAAAATAGTAACGATATCAGATATCCAGATGGACGCAGGAGAGCGGACACTACGGATAGAGCAAACTGGTGATACCCCGCCCTACGGAACAGATATACATGTGGATTGGATCAAGGTGGGTCAGGTCCGTAGGGAAGCGGGGCTCTTCGATGAAACAGGAGCCTATAATGGTGAACCAGTTCCTGGATATGACAATATCAGGCCGCACGATATAGACGTGAAATACTACATTGACGGGGAATTACTTATCATTATAGAAGATGTTGGAGATAATTCTCGATACATCGAAAGGATCGAGGACAAAATGCACTTCATCCCCAATCAGGAATCGTCCTCTATAGAAGCCCAATGGACCCCTGAGTCTGAAGGTCAACACGAGATCAAAATAGAGATCTGCAAAGAAGATGCTAACAACTCTAACAACATCGCTACCAAGACAATCCAGATAGAAAATGGTTCAGATGATCCCGAAGATGAGCTATCCGCGGACTTCTCATACGGGCCTCAACAACCCACAACCCAAGACGTCGTTCAATTCACGGATCAGAGTACTCTAGGAGAAGCAAACATAACCGATTGGATGTGGAGTTTCGGTGACGGAGAGAGTTCTATAGAGCAAAATCCCAATCATATATACCATGAAGACGGAAACTATACTGTATCCCTGAAAGTGATAGACAAAGAAGGAAATAAAGACGTAGCCCAGAAGGAGATCACCGTGAAAAATGAACCGCCAAAAGCGGATATCCAGGTTCTTGGAGAAACGGAGATCAAAGTCAGGATGACCGGAGTACCCAATAATTCCGTAGAGGCTGTGATATATGAAGATAACACAGTGCTGACCAGCATGAACGTAACCCGGAGTCCAGGGCCCCCTAACACTCAGGAGTCGATATGCTTATTATCAAATGAAAGGGACTACGAACTTACATTGATCTATGATAGTGAAAGGGACGGTGCGAATCCCACCTGGGTTTATTTCATCTCCGATCAAAATACAGAGAAGATCAAGGTCACTTTCAATACAAATAACGGAGACCATCAGGAGAGGGTATTCGATGTTAACCAGGAAGTGAACAGGACGCTTCAAGGTACAAACTCCTTCGTATTTTCAGCTGCAGGCAGCTACGATCTAGATGGAAAAATAATCGAATATGAATGGAGCCTAGGAGACGGTACTAATGCTTCTGGAGCCAAGGTCGAGCATGAATACACCCAACCTGGAAACTATACGGTCGAACTCACGGTAAGGGATAACGACGAAGCGGATGATAGCCAGGAAGTATCCGTATATATAGGAGAGAACCCACAGTTACACCAGGAGGAAAGCGACGGTTTCGAGATATCTGGATTGAGCCAGGGACTATCTGATATTTTGAGCATTTACGGTCTTTTGCTACTCCTGGTCTTGATTGTCGCTATCCCCTCTATCGTAGCCTATCTAGTTGGAAGTGAAAAAGGCTAGCGAGAATGGGCAGCTAAACAAAAATCCTTTAATCTTCCTTTTTTATCAACATCTATGAAAGTGAAAGATGAAAGATTTAAGGTTTCTACGAGCAGTGACCTAGACATCAAGAATATAACCGAACAGGGTCAAAAGGTCGTCAGGAACAGCGGAATAAAAGAAGGAACCGCCTTGTTCTTCGTTTCTGGCTCTACTGCCGCCATAACGACCATCGAGTACGAGTCCGGTCTTATCCATGATATGTCTGAAGCGCTGGACAGGATATTCCCAACGGATATCTATTACAAGCATCACGAAAAATGGCACGACGGAAACGGACACTCACACATGAGAGCATCCTTCATAGGGCCCAGTCTTACCGTGCCGATAACAGACGGTAGTCTAGAACTCGGTACATGGCAGCAGATAATCCT
>CAYMXS010000005.1:4020-80442 GCA_964394465.1 uncultured Thermoplasmata archaeon
CCGTGCCGATAACAGACGGTAGTCTAGAACTCGGTACATGGCAGCAGATAATCCTATGTGATATGGACGTTCCTTCCAGGGAAAGAGAGATAATAGTTAAGATGACCGGGGAATGATCGGTGAGTAAAAAACTAACTCTGGCTAGAGATGTGAGCCAATAATGCTTCCAGCTGGATACGCTCGTCCGAGCCCTCGACCATCCTGAATTCAGTCTCACCTATCCTATCCACGAACTCCATCTTCTTCCTATCGTCTAAAGGTATATCATATATGGAGTCGTGCATCTGCCTGATTATGTCTTCTCCGGACAGACCCTGATCGATGAGAAGCTCATCCAACAGTTTTCTAGCGTCCATAAAGGCACCTCTAGAGGCGGTCTTTATCAGGTCTTTTATCTGATCCGGTTTCGCTATATTGGCGCTCTGAGTAACGATATCTTCATCCACTTCGTCCGTCGTCGAAGCGGATATCTGGAGTAGGTTTGTAACCCTCCTCAGATCGCCTTCACCAACATTTACAAGAAGATCCAAGGCTCTATCGGTGATACTCAACCCCTCCTTCTCGGCGATCATCTCTATCCATTCCCTGACGTTCTTGTCTACGAGTCTCCTGAAGCGGAAGACTGCACATCTAGACTGGATGGGCTCTATTATCTTGGATGAGTAGTTACACGAGAGTATGAAACGGCAGTTATGGGAGTACTTCTCCATTGTACGTCTCAAAGCGGCCTGGGCCTCCTGGGTGAGCGAATCGGCTTCATCCATGAAGATTATCTTGAAGCCCTTCTCGCTCATCGTCGTGGTCCTGGCATACTCCTTTATCTTGTTCCTTATCACGTCTATGCCTCTCTCGTCACTGGCGTTCAATTCGAAGAAGTTGGACTTCCAGTTCTCGCCGTATATCTCCTTAGAAAGGGCGATAGCAGACGTGGTCTTTCCAGTACCTGCAGGTCCAGCGAATAGAAGATGTGGTATGCTCTCCTTCTTCACATAGGCCTTCAGCCTCTCCACTACTTTCTCCTGCCCGAAGATGTCTTCTAACTTCTCAGGCCTGTACTTCTCTGTCCATATCTCTCGCATGATACCAGGGTTAGAAGTGTGGTTATGGATATATTTTTTTCCTCTTTTTAGTCCCTTTTATGCCCCATTTGTACTGTCAAGTTCTCTTTATAGCGCCATGAGAATGATTCGTATCTCTCTTTTATCTCTGTCCACTTCTCCTTGTAATCTTCATCGATCTTCTTGATTATCTCTGCTGGGACACCAACGGCTACGTTCTCTGGCGGGATCTCCTGGCTTGACCTTACAAGCGCGGCTTCTCCCACCACGGCCCATCTACCTACTTCCGCGTTATCGCTGACGGTGCTGCTCATCCCAACTACGGCGTAATCGTCTATCGTTGCTCCGTGGATGACCGCACTGTGACCTATTGTAACGTGTTCCCCTATCTCCGTTTTTTCTTCCGGCCTAGCGTGGATCACGCAGTTCTCCTGCACGTTGCTTTTTGCACCTATGATTATGGTCCCGTAGTCTCCTTTGATCCTGGCACCTGGAGCGATGAAGCAGTTTTCACCTATACGGACGTCCCCGACTATCGTTGCACTTTTCGAAACGTAAGCACTCTCATCTATGACGGGTCTCCTTCCTTCGAACTCGTAGACAGTCATATCCTCCGTTAAGGGTACAGGTATTATATAGGTTCGTATCAAATTTTGTAAGCCCGAAAAGGGAAATCCTTATTATGCTCCATCAACGGTGTTGTTACGATGAAGGACAAGTACGTGTTGGACACCTCGGCCATACTATCCGGGAAAGACATCCCTCTCAATGAAGTCCTGTACATACCTCCGGGGGTCATGGATGAGATACAGGAAGGTGGAAGATGGCACCGAAAGTTACAGATGATGAGGTCCGCCGGCCTGGAGGTAGTCAGTCCGAACGCCCCTTTCTTGGAGAAGGTGAACAAGCGAGCCAGTAAGACGGGAGACGAGATAAGACTCTCGGATACAGACAAAGAAGTGGTCGCCTTGGCCCTTCAAATGGAAGCAAACATATTGACGGACGATTACTCCATCCAGAACATCGCAAAGTCACTAGGTATAGAATTTCACGGCATAGCCCAAGACGAGATCGACGAGGAATACGAATGGGAATACAGGTGCGTGAAGTGCAGGAGATGGCATAAAGAGCCCCATGATGAATGCCCTGTCTGCGGTGGAGAGGTAAGGAGTGCCCGATTGGTCGGATAGATTTGAATCGAAGTAGCAATCTTCAAGGCTAATATTTATTTAGGCGGTATGTTCTATACCACAACGTTCCATTGTTATCATCCAAAGTCAAAAAGTCAAAATGGTGGTGGAAAAATTTCACCTGATTCCAGTGCGAAGATCCAGAGATATAAGATTCTAGTCGTAGACGATGAAGAGGACGTTTTAGAGTTACTAAAGATGACTCTAGAGAGCGCAGATCAATTCGACTGCAGGGTTTTTACTGGAAAAGACGGCTTTACGGGCCTAGAAACGATCAAAGAAGTGGATATAGACCTGGTGATCTCCGACTACAGGATGGAGGATATGGACGGTGTCGAGTTCCTCAAGAAGGTAAAAGAGGACTATCCCGACATAATCCGGATGATGATAACTGGGTATTCTGAACTCGACCTGGCGAAGAAGGCGATAAACGAAGCACAGGTATATAACTACATAGAGAAACCCTGGGATAACGAGGATATAAGACTCGCTGTATTCGAAGCGTTAAAAGAGAGGGAAGAAGAAAGGGAGGAAGAAAAGGAGCCAAGAGAGATAAGTTTCGTAGACGGGAACTCCTACATCCTGGAGGGAGAAAGACCGGTAGAAACGTTCGAGTACTCCCTGGAAAGGATGAAGAAAGCGGGAGAAGGTCTAATCATATCAAGGAAGCATCCGGACAAGATAAAAGAACGATTTGGAACAAATGAAGAAGATCTAGACATAGAGTACTTCTGGCTTACCCGAACATCCGGACAAAACAACATGGATCCAGCAGCACTCGAGTTGATAGCCGACCGCGTGATAAGGTACTTTGAAGGCGGGGGTAAGACAGTACTGGTCGAGGGGGTCGGCGCACTCCTCAGGGACAATTCATTCAAACGTTTTGTCGGCTTTGTTGACAA
Organism: uncultured Thermoplasmata archaeon; assembly: GCA_964394465.1. Classification (GTDB taxonomy): domain Archaea; phylum Thermoplasmatota; class Thermoplasmata; order Halarchaeoplasmatales; family Halarchaeoplasmataceae; genus CAYMXS01. Next base: position 7,171 of record CAYMXS010000005.1, read on the forward strand.
TATTGTGGACGTGGCGAGCGTAGAAAACGGCTGCTTCATGATAGCCTTGGATCCGAGGATAATAGACGATAAAGAATTGGCCTACATCGAGGAGAAGATGGGGATCGTAGATTTCCGTGAATAGTAAGGCAAAAGTGTAATAAAACAGTATATTTTTCTTCGAAGGGATGTTGGCTGTAGTAGATGCGATAGTGGTCGCTCTGTTGGCGTTCGTACCTGCCATGATAGCCAACTCTTTAGCGGTCGTCTTTGGAGGTGGTTATCCCATAGACGCTGGAAAAGAGTGGGGTGAGAACAGGCTTCTAGGGGATGGTAAAACCTGGTATGGTTTATTTGGAGGAACTTTTTCCGCCGCCTTGGTCGGTGCGGTCATCTTCTTCATTTCTAGACCTTTCTACTCTATCTATCCTTATGGCTATCGAACGGTAACGATACCTCTAGCGCTTTCCTTCGGCGCACTCTTAGGAGATATAATAGCCAGTTTCATAAAAAGACGGAGTGGAAAGGAACGAGGAGCGAAAACGCCATTCATCGATCAGTATGATTTCATCTTGGGTGGCTTTTTTCTCGTCTACATATTCGCTCCAGAGTGGACTTATTCTACCTATCTCCATGGTAAGGGTTTGATAGGCACGTTGGTCATACTCATAGCTACGCCTCTGCTGCACAGGGGCGTTAATATAATAGGATACAAGCTGGGTCTAAAAGACGAACCTTGGTAAAGATTTGTGATAGTGTGATAAGATGAATGGAAAGGATAAAAAGGAAAAGATCTTGCGGATGTTGGAGTCCTGCGGCGCGGTAAAATACGGAGAGTTCACGCTCACTTCTGGCAAGAAGAGCAGTTATTACGTGGATATAAAGCATGCCAGTACGAAGCCAAAGATACTGAGGAAGATCGCAAAAGAGATGAGAAAACACGTCGAGGGAGAGAGGATAGCAGGCATGGAGCTAGGTGCGGTTCCACTGGCTACTGCTGTCTCTCTTGAGACAGATCTGCCCTTCACCATGGTGAGGAAAAAGGAGAAGGGCCACGGGACCAGCAGCAGGATAGAAGGTGAACTAAAAGAAAACGATCTTGTAACGGTAGTTGAGGACGTAACGACCACTGGTGGGTCAGCCGTTGAGACCGTAAAAGTCCTGAGAGAGATGGGTGCAAGAGTGAACAAAGTCATCGTCGTTGTAGATAGGCAGGAAGGAGCTGAAGAGGCTTTGAAGGGCATCGATGTGGAACTGAGCCCTATACTTTCTGCAGACGAATTGGTGGAGGAAAAGTGAACGATTCAGGGAAACTCCTTCATCTTGAAAAGTACAGAACCAAACACGATCAAAGTTAAAGTCAAACCAGCTAGAACAACGGTGGAATCGCCTATCTTAGTGGCGTCGTAGTTCGAGATGCCTCCATACTTTATCCACTTTGAGCCCATACTCCTGATGTAATGCTTGATCGCTACTGTACGGATCCTTCCGGGTAAAGAGCCGACGAAGCCTTCCCAGATGAAAGCGAAGAACAGACCGAAGTAGATCGGTCTTTCCAATATTATACTTACCATCAGGAACAAAGAGGAATAGACCACAGAACCGATCACGACCAGGCTGGAGACCTTCAGGTAGATCCCGACTGCGGTGCTGTCTACTCCCTGGGGTATGTAGAAAGATAGGAACCCAACAGTGGTGATCAGAACCATGATTATAGATACACTGAGTACCAAAGAGATATAGTAACCCAGGTAAGCCGTCACTCTATCGATCGGGGATGTCAAAAGATGAGTGATGCTTTTGTCATTAATACCGTCCCTGATCAGCGAAGAGCCGTATATCATGCTGACCACTGGCATGAAGAAGAAAAGTATCAAACTATCCATCAGGTCGGTTCCACCGTCCAACCTTTCCACGTCCTGGGTTGCGGCGTATCCCATCACAGCCCCGATGAAGAGCATGATCAGCAGGGCAAGTACAGCCTTCCTGCTGAGTAGGATCTTCCTGGTGGAGAATTTCGTGATGGTTACCAACCCGTGGAACTCTCTTCCCATATTCATCCCATCACCAAGTATTTGAATACCGCTTCAAGACCTTCGTCTTGGCTGTACAGCTGTTCGATCTCCGCATCCAGTCCGGTCAAGATAGAAGGCAAAGAATCAAAGAACTGGTCCGGTTGGGAGACCTCTATCTTCAGCTGATTTCTATCCTGCTCAAAACCCACCGAGACCGTATAGTCCTTCTCTATCAGTTCCTTGGCCAGCTCTACCAGGTGAGTGCCCTGTATGATGATGTTATGAGGATGCTCGTCTATGAGGTCCCTGATCTCCGATATGTCGCCTGAGGCAACGGCTCTACCTTTGTAGATGAGCGCTATATTTCTGGTCATACGCTCTATTTCAAAGAGTACGTGTGAGCTCACTATGACGTCATGGCCTTCTTTTACGTTCAATCTCTTAATCAGATCTATGAGTGACTTTCGTGAAGCGGGGTCTGCACCGCTAAGGGGCTCATCCAATAACAACAGGTCGGGATCGTGTAGGATCGTTCCAGCCAGCTTTATCCTCTGTCTCATGCCCTTGCTGTAGCCACCTATCTTTCTATCCACAGCGTGTTCCATGCCCACCAATGAGACCACTTCGGATATCCGACTCTTTAAGGGTGACCCTTTCATACCGTGGAGTCCTCCGATGTATTCTAGAAATTCTTTTCCGGTGTAATCGTCGGCTAGACTATCGTAGTCGGGACAGAAGCCTATCCTGGAAAGGAGTTCGTCGTTCGACCACGGGTCTTCACCCATGACCCAGAGTTTACCCTGGCTCGGCTTTATCATGCCCATTGCTATCTTGAATAGTGTCGATTTTCCAGCCCCGTTGGGTCCAACCACACCAGTGATACCTTCAGGTACAGTAAGGTTGAAGGAGTTGAGTCCGATGACCTCGCCATACCATTTTGACAGGTTTCGAGCCTTCAGAACGGGAGGAGCCGTTTTCCCACCTCCTTCGTATATATCCTTAAGTAAAGAACGAGAAGAGGCATGGTCACCATGGAGAGAAGGACGGCCCAGAACACGCTGGAGTTTATATCAGATGGGAGGTCGAAACCGAATATCAAATCGAATGAATAATGCAGTATATTTATAGGACTGATGAGTCTCCAGTTGGGGTTAAAAGAAGAGAATATCCCTCCGACTATCGAAAGCACGACGAAGGACATGAAGGTGGAAACGCCGGCGTAGGCCTTTTTTTCAGTAAAAGAGGATATCATCACGCCGTAAGAGAGATAGAGTTCGGAAGCGAGTATCCCGGCCACAAGGAGCCTACCGAGGACCTTAAAACTCGATATGAAATCCGAGCCGGTCTGGGTAGCTATTATGGAGAGCGAGACAATCACCGGGCCCAATAAACAGAATATGCTCATGACAAGAAAGGTCCCGCCCAGCTTTCCTAGAAGGTAATCTATGGGTCTTATGGGTCTTGAGAAGTAAAGTATGAACGAATTGTCGTTCAGATCCTCCGAGATCGTATCGGATGAAACGACCGCCGCCAGTAGGATAGTAAACGTTGCGAAGAAACCGCCGGTCAGATAGTTGCCGAAGAGGCCCTGCCTTACCAGCATCTCTCCCGTCAGTTCTTCATGGGGTGAGAGTGAGAGAAAGATAGCAGGGAACACGTGGGTTAAAATCATGCCTATTATCAGAAGGGCCAGAACACCCTTGGACCTTATCTTTTGGCCGATGATCTTCTTGATGATCACCAATATGCGCTGGTAGCGTCCAGTCCTTTTGCCCTTCCATGGGCTGTATTCTATAGGGCTAACTCCCATCCAGTTCCCCTCCCTTCTCATTTCCTTTTTCCTTCTCCTCGAAGGCCCTCAAGAAGACCTCTTCCAAGGATAGTATATCTCTTTTATACGAGCGTATCTGTACGTCCAGATCGGACGCGAATCCGAATATATCCCTACTGTTTTTTACGTTCTCTAGAACCAGGGTCTCCTGTCCCGCTTCCTTCCGAGAGTGAGCTATGTTCATACCCTTCTGGGTTATCGAGTTTTTGAACCTCTCGATATGTCCTTTCTCTCCTCTCACCTTCAACTCGTACTGGTTCTCATCACCTTTCAATATATCTTCGAGTGACCCCGCTTTCAAAAGCGAGCCCTCGTTTATTATCAGGACGTACTGGGCGACCTGCTCCACCTCTTTGAGGAGATGGGACGAGATGAGCAGCGTTTTTCCAGATTCACCTATCTTCCTTATGAGTGAAAGCATCTCCTCCCTGCCTTCAGGGTCCATCCCGTTGGTCGGCTCGTCCAAGAACATTATGTTAGGGTCGTGAACGATACACTGAGCCAGTTTTACTCTCTGTTTCATGCCCGTGGAGTAGGACGATATCTCCCTGTATCTTTCCTCATCGAGTCCAACAAAGTCCAGTACCTCGTGGGCTCTCCGTATGGCATCTCTTGATCTCATGCCAGATATCTTGCCCAGGTAGGAAACGAGGTCAACGGCGTCCATAGAACCAGGCAGGCACTCGCTTTCCGGCATATATCCTATATTGTCCCTCAATCTGGACAGGTCTCTATCAGGTGATAAACCGTCTATCTCGATACTGCCTCTGTCGGGCTCGAGTAGACCAAGGGCCACCTTGATGAATGTGGTCTTACCGGCCCCGTTGGGACCCAGCAAACCAACTACGTTCTGAGGAATCCCAGCGGAGAAGGAATTCAAAGCCAGGACGTCACCGAACCTGACGACCAGGTCCTTTGATCGTATTTTCAACTTTGAAACCGAGCTCATCTTTCTATCACGGGCTTAATTTACAGATTAGTTATTTATTCTTTTTTCTCGATCATATAATCAATTTACTAATATACTAAGCTCACTATGGTTTTTATATGCTATCCCTATATTCCGATTCCATCTGTGTCAGGGAAGAGTTCCTCGCTGAATTCGTCGTCCGTCCTTCTTTTGATATAATCTTGCTCTTTAACCATGTGTTTTCCCAAAAGAATGTTCACACGATCATCTTACCATGGAGAAGCACGAGGAAGTCCTTTCTAGGTTTGTATCATCGTTTCTTCGATCCTTCATTGGAGTTCCCGGATACTACTGATCTAACTATGAGATAAGATAAGACTATAACCGTTACAATCACCCCGATCAAAACAATTGAAAAACCACTTGAATCAGATCTATCTTCTCTAAAAACTTTGATACCTTTAAATTCTCCATCTAATGAGTACTTGACGATACATATATGAGAATCTTCTAAATCGAGAGATGTGGCATTTTTTCTTGGATAGTATTTTTCATCTATATCGACATGCCAATTTTTTCCACCTCTTGTCATATCCAAATTAGCCGTGGTAACACCAGCCTCTTTCTCAACATCAAAATTCCAATTTTTTTCTTTATTATCCTTCAAGAAGATATCAACTATTTCTACAGGACTCTTATAGTCATTTTCATAAAAGTCCTTAAGAGTTATTTTTTCTGTTAAATTTTTCCAAATATCTTCCCCTGAGCTAGGTCTCCCATAAGTAAGTGTTTGCGAGGTTCCTGATCCATTTTCAATAGTAATAAAGACATGTAAGATGGTTTTATTTGAGGGACATATCGCGGAGATATCAATTGTATGATTTGTTTGTTGAAAATCATCTATTTTCATCGACATCTTATGTATCAATGCAGGTTCAATGTCTGGGTTTTCCATTAGGATTTCATTCAGAAAATGTTCTTTAGATTCTGACTGAGCTGTTAAATCATCACCTAACCCAACATTCAATATATTTATAAGTAAAATAAATAATAAGAGGGTGGGGAATATTTTTTTGCAGTACGTACTCATGTGCATTCTATCCCTATCTCGTAATCTCATTTTTTTTCCATCTTTTTATCGAATATTTCTTTCAGATATTTCATGGGCACGCTTCCAGCGTACAGTATGGTATCGTGGAAGAATTTTTCAGTGAAATCGTTTCCCATCCTATCCTTCACATCTTCCTTAAGCTCTTTTATCATGTGCTTGCCTAAAAGGTAACTCAACTGATATGTGGGATTCTGCGTGTACCTTTTTACCTCCGCTTCGGCCTTGTGACGTGCCATGTCTAGTTCTTCAACCATGTAGTCTATGGCCTCATCGAATGACATCTGCCCGGTACTCAGTTTCACGTCCACGATTATCCTAACGGCCCTAAAGAGCATATCTTTAGCCTGCAGCAGTCTTGCCTCAGGAGTGTCGTCGAATCCCTCATCCTTCATCATCTCCTCACAGTAGTGGGCCCATCCCTCCGTTGTTTCGACCGCATGTGAGAAGAGCCTGAACACGTCGTCGTTGGTCATGGCCGCGGTCAGTTGAAGATGATGGCCGGGATAGCCCTCGTGTACCGTTGTATTCCTTACGTCCCAGTATGAATAATCCTGCAGTTTTTCCTCCTCCTGGGGCGGCGTTACTAAGTAGATACCCTGTTTGACTTCATCGAACTTGGCGGGCGGGATATAAGCTGCGAAGGGGATTATATTTCGGAGATATTCTGGAGTCTCGGTCACCTCTATCTCCTCATTTTCAGGCAGGGTAGCTAGATCTTCCTCTATGACGAACTCTTTGGCATCTTCTAGGCCCTCTTCATACCAGCTCAGGGCCTCCGCAAAATCCTCGGGGGCCTGTGACTCGACATCTTCTATGACCTTTTTTACATCAGCTCCTGGATCGATCTCCTCTGCGTATCTCTGCATGAGTTCCTTCGACTCCTGAGTCAATCGCTCACCCAGTTCTAGGATCTCATCGGCACTATATCCCAGTTCTCTCTTCAGCAGCATCTTTTCAAATTTTTCTGGGCCGATGGCAAATTCGTGATTGGCCTCTCTTTTCTTTTTCTTCAACCACTCTATATAATCGTCTAAGGCCTCGTCAGCCTCGTCGACGGCCTGTTTCAGATCGACTATCTTCTCCTCTTCTAGGCCTGCTTCTTTTGAGGTCATCAATACGAGCTTGAACAGCATCGGCATCTGCTCCGCACTCTCTATGGCCATGTCTACCCAGATATCCACGGGGTCTTCCAATTTGCCTTTCTCCTCCTCGATCACCCTTGGGATCTCCTTTATCCTTCCTCTGATACTGTCCAATCTTTCCGTCAAAGGGGCGAAATCCCTCCTTATCAACGGGTAGATAGAGGAACCGATGGTTTGAGGTACGGAAGGGCTCTTCTTCCAATTCTCTAACTCCTTCAGCCGGAATAGGAACATGGAGACGATATGGAGGCCCAGCTTTCTTGCCAATCGGTTCTCTTCAGATAGTTCCGATGGCTCTATCTCCTTCAATCTTTCATGCCAGTCCTCCATCAATTCGATATTTTCGAGGTACTTATCCTTCGTCATCTCAGGCAGGATATCATCGTACTCATGGATACCGAACCTGGTAGCCATCTGAGGATTTCTCTCCATCATCTTTTCGAAAATTTCATGTTCCAGTTGGTCAAATCTATCATCAGCATCTTCAGCCATATCATCCACCACTTATATTATTATCTTCATTATTTAATTAATGACGTGCAGAAGAATATTGAACGCTGTTAGATATATTTATTGGTCTTCTGTGGAACGTAAGGTGTTATAAGATCATCACAGATATGAAAATAGAGTAAATAAAGGGTTTTAGAAGGTCTTTAGAGCGGATCTGTCCTCTACATCATGCCGGGTGGCATTCCGCCTCCGCCGGGCATACCGCCGGGGGCTCCACCGGGTGGGCCGCCGCCTCCTGCTGGGGGACCTTCACCTTCTCCGCCCTTGGAGGCAACAACGTCGTCTATCCGCAGTATCATGTTAGCGACTTCTGTAGCAGCCTGGATGGCCTGCGTTTTCACTCTGATCGGCTCTATCACCTTGTGATCCACCATGTCCGTTATCTCTCCACTCAGTATCTCTATACCGTGGTTGGTCAGTCCCTCTTTTTCATGCGTTGTGTTGAGTTCCATCAGCACGTCTATGCCGTCCATGCCTGCGTTCTCTGCCAGTGTCCTCGGGATGATGTTGAGGGCCTCGGCGAAGGATTCAACAGCCAGTTGTTCTCTTCCCTTGATAGTTCCTGCGTACTTCTCCAGTTCTCTGCTGAGTTCTATCTCGGTGGCTCCTCCACCGGGCAGTATCGCTCCGTCTTCTATTGCCACGCCGACTACCTTAAGAGCGTCATGGATAGCTCTCTCCAGCTCGTCAACGACGTGTTCGGTGCCGCCGCGGAGCAGGAGTGATACGGACTTGCCCTTGCTGGCTTCCTCTACGAAGGTCATATGGCTGTCTCCGACCAGTTTCTCGTGAACGTATCCCGCGGAACCCAGGTCTGTATCCTCCAGGTCCTTCAGGTTGGTCACTATGTTTCCGCCTGTGGCCTTCGCTAGTTTCTTCATATCGGATTTCTTGACCCTTCTTATGGCGAGGATGCCTTCCTTTGCTAAATAGTGCTGAGCCAGATCGTCTATTCCCTTCTGGCATAAGAGTACGTTAGCACCGACATCCTTGACCTCTTCGACCATCTTCTTGATGCTCTCCTCTTCCTCATCTATGAAAGATTGAAGCTGATCTGGATTGGTGATCTCTATCTCTGCATCGACTTCTGTCTCTTTTATCTCTAGAGCGGAGTTGAGAAGTGCTATCTTAGCGTCTTTGACTTCCTTCGGCATGCTAGCATGTAGTCTCTCTTTATCGAGCAGGATACCGTCTATCAACTCTGTATTCTCTACGCTGGCACCTGCTTGTTTCTCGACCTTCACGTTGTCTATCTCAACGGAGTAACCTTCTTCCGTTTCCTGAGCTACGTGCCGGATAGCTTCGACGGCCATGTTGGCCAATTCTTCTCTATTTCCTTCTATGGCCTTTCCCGTCATAGCGGTCATGGCTATGTCATGCAGCTTGTCTTCGTCGTCTATATCTATCTCTATCTTTCTATCTTGGAGAACTTCTTGTGCCTTGTTGGAGGCCATGCGGAAGCCCTTGGCTATGACACTGGGATGTATACCCTGGTCTCTTAGATCTTCTGCAAGATTCAGGAACTCGCCGGCAAGAACCACTACGGTCGTGGTACCGTCGCCGCACTCGTCATCCTGGCTGTTCGCCACTTCGACGACCATCTTGGCGGCTGGATGCTCTATATCTATCTCATCCAGTATCGTCGCGCCGTCGTTGGTGATGACGACATCGCCTAGACTGTCCACGAGCATCTTGTCCATGCCCTTCGGACCCAGCGTGGTCCTCACCGCGTCGGCTATAGCCTTAGCGGCGGCGATGTTCCTCTTTTGAGCGTCTTCTCCTCGTTCTCTCTCTGTACCTTCTTTTAAAAGTAAGATCGGTTGGTTTCCCATCATGTTTTTTCACCTTTGTTCTATATCGTATTGGCCGGATGATTGATGTTCTATATAATAGTTTTGGTCGGCCGTATCATCTTCCAAAACAACTGGATAAGAAAATAGAAAAATAGAAAGGATTTGAAAAGAGCGATTGCTCACTCCTCTTCGGGTTCGTGATTATCTGCGGGCCAGAACTTGTAGCCGTAGTATATAAGCCCTTCAGGACTTTCCTCGCCCAGTCTTCTCATGGATACATCTACCTCCATGCCGGGCTCGACATCTTCCATGTCCGCGTCCACTAGATGGCCGGTCACTCTAACGCCTTCTTCCATCTCCACAATGGCCATTATATAGGGCGTCATCATCTTGAACTCTGGGTTCGGCTCGTGTATCTCCGTGAACGTTATAACCTCTCCTTTGCCCGAGAGTTCCTTGTCCTCCATCTTGCCTATGCTCTTTCTCCTGCATTCCGGGCATACTTCTCTGGGCGGGAAGTAGACCTTGCCGCAGTTACCGCATTCTGAGCCTATACCTTTGTACCTCTGATTTATCTCTCTCCAATATCTCGGTATCGTCATTCTGACCACCTCTCGAATATATGGACGACGGCACTTGCGCCCGTTCCACCGATATTGTGGGTTAGGCCGTATCTCGGTTCTTCTACCTGACGTTCTCCGGCGTCCTCTCTCAACTGAATCACGGCTTCAACGGCCTGATTTATCCCACTGGCACCTACTGGACGTCCCTTCGCTTTGAGACCTCCAGATGTATTAACCGATACTTCTGAGTTCAACCTCGTATCTCCTCTTTCTGTTGCCGGACCGCCGTCGCCTTTATCGAAGAACCCTAGATCTTCTATGGCCATTATCTCCGTTATGGTGTAGTTATCGTGGACCTCTGCGAAGTCGATATCATCCGGTCCTATATCGGCTTGCCTGTAGGCCTCTTCGGCCGCGTCCTCTGTTGCTCTCATGGTTCCCATGTCCTCACGGTCATGCACGGCCATGTGGTCTGCGCCCTGACCTACTCCAGCGATCTTGACCGGTTCGCCAGCAAACTCCTCGGCCTTATCGACCGGACAGAGTACAACAGCGGCGGCCCCGTCCGATAGAGGAGCACAATCGAACATGCCTAACGGGTCTGCAACCATGGGCATGGACTTGACGAATTCCTTGCTCGTTTCCCTCGGATACTGAGCGTTGGGATTCTTCGCCGCGTTCTCGTGATTCTTAACGGCTACTTCCGCCAGGTGATCCTTCGTGGTCCCGTGCTCGTTCATATGATAGCGTGCCATCATAGCGTACAGCGAATCGAATGTGGCTCCGAACACGGTCTCCCATTCCTGGTCCGCCGTGGATGAAAGTATCTCTTTCGCTTCCTCGTCTCCCACGTCGGTCATCTTCTCAGCGCCCCCTACCACGACGATATCGTCCATGCCGGAGGCCACGGCTTTATAACCCTCAGCTAAAGCCATGCCTCCAGATGCTGAACCAGACTCTATACGTAAAGATGGAAGCTCGTGAAGTCCCGAATAATCCGCGATCAGAGGTGCGACGTGCTCTTGATTGATGAGCTTACCTGCGGACATGTTTCCTATGTACATCCTATCGATGTCATCTCCGGAAACCCCAGAGTCCTGTATGGCTTTGAGACCGGCCTCGATGCCAAGCTCTCTGAGAGAGCTTTCCCAAAGCTCGCCTATCTTCGTTTCGCCTATACCTATAACTGCTACGTCTCTCAAATTACCAGCCTCCTTCTATCTTCTCTCTAAATTTAGCATACCTCGAATAAGTGATGAACTCTTCGTTCTGGATGACGTCTTTTACCAGCGGAGGTGATCGTTCCTCCACCCTTTCGATGTTCTCTGTCACGGTTACATCGAAGGCGTCGGATCCGGCCCCCGAACCGTAAGACGTGACCAGTATCCGGTCGTCAGGTTCAGCCTGGTCCAGGGTCGCGGCTAGGCCAAGGGGAACCGCGCCTGAGTATGTGTTCCCTATCCTGGTGACTAGAAGACCGGGGTCTATCTGCTCCTGAGAGAAGCCCATCTTCTTGGCGGCCTTGGACGGGAACTTACCGTTGGGCTGATGGAAGACCGCGTAGTCGTAATCCTCCGGTCCCGTTCCGGCTTCGTCCATCATCATATTGGCACATTCCGTCACGTGTTTGAAATAGGCCGGTTTCCCTGTGAACCTTCCCCCATGCTGCGGGTACTTTTCTCCCTCACGTCTCCAGAAGTCAGGAGTATCGGTCGTATAGGAACATGTATGGTTTATCTCCGCAAGAAGGTCATCCTTCCCTATCACATAAGCGGCTCCGCCTGCCGCCGCGGAGTATTCCAAAGCGTCTCCTGGAGCCCCCTGGGATGTATCGGCACCTATGGCTAGGCCGTTCTCGATCATGCCGGAACTGACCAGACCCATACAGGTCTGGAAAGCCGCTGTTCCAGCCTTACAGGCGAACTCGTAGTCCGCTGCGGTCATGTCCGGTGAAGCGGCGAGAGAAGCTGCCACGATCGTAGCCGTTGGCTTAACCGCATAGGGATGAGATTCAGAGCCAACGTATATCGCCTCTATATCTTCTCCGTCTAACTCCGACCTTTTTAGTGCCCAGCGGGCGGCCTGTGTAGCTATAGTTATAACGTCTTCATCCGGGGACGGGACGGATTTACTGTTTATCCTGAGACTCCTTCCCATCATCTCGCCGTCCTTGCCCCAGACGTCTCCTATCTCCTTGGGCGTTATCCTATACCTCGGCACATATCCTGCGTATCCTCTTATACCAACATCATTATCCGGTTTCATATATATCAACATCCTAGGTCTTGTAAGGTTTATCTTAACAACAAAGGATCAGAGGTCCATCAACTGCTCATTGAGTTCATCGACGTCAAGATCCGTCTCCAATAGAGGGATGTTCTCCCTCTCCGCTAGCTTCAAAGAAAGTTTATCCACACGGCCTGGCTTAACATAGCCTACCGCCGCCGGCGTCAAGGGACTCGAACGGATCGCGACCATGGGAGACCTGCCGTATTCCACACCGGTGAAGAATAGGATCCTCTCCGTACTCCAGCCATAGATACTGAGATAATCGAAGGACTTCATGTTCATAATCGCCTTTATACTGTCGATCACCGTATAACCGTAGATGGTCCGTTCCAAGGAATCTTCATCCGATAAGGACCTGACGTCAAATCTATCCAAAAGAGTAGCGATCTGGATCGGTCTATGGAACTCACCCATGTTCAGGATACCTTCCTCTCCTGGCTTGGAGAAACGCTCGATCACTTCGCCGCCTCTTCCCTTGTCTATCTCTATAAGAGAAGAAACGACTTTCTTTACCAGAGGAGTGCCCGGTTTCCGGCGGCCCTTTTCATAGTCGCTGATAACTGAAGAAGATATATCCATGTGACCAGCTAGGTCCGTCTGTGAGGTGTCAAAAATATTCCTCCACTTACGGATGATCTCACCTGGGTCGTCCGCAAGAGCTATCTCGCCAGCTATCTTTTCCTCTAGTTCCAATCTCACGGGTTGATGTAATCAGGGCTGGTATATAAAATTGTCGAAAGTGGTTTTAGACGATGGTCTAATATTTGCAGGTGCGGTCATTCCTTCCTTACTACCCAAAGGCTGGTTTTCTTCTTCTGAGAGCCGATCATCCCGTTCTGTACCGCGGTGATGATCATCTTTCCGTTCTCCTGGTTGGGTTCGAGCCTTATGTCCTCCTTATCCAGTACTACGGATATCTGGCCAGTGTAATTAGTCGTACCTGAAGCGTCTGCACCGCATCCCGTTATATGAACGTCTATATTCTGCATGGGGTCTCCGTTCTCATCCCGTACATAGACCACTATATACGGATCATCGTCAGGTTTGGCGGTTCCGTCGTCCAAGATACGGTCACACTCCAAGGGCGCATCCGGCCTACCGCCGTACCTGTGTGTTACTTTTGCCTCGACTCTATCTATCGTTGGAGAGGAAGTCACCAGGAATCCCAGTATGGCACTCAATGAAACAACGGCGATCAGCACGATCAGAAGAATATAGAGCGGTATACCCATGATCTGGCCGCTCTGGTCACCTTTCAATCTCCGGGGTATATCTCTCATGTTTCCACCTTGTCTTCGGTCAAGTTCATCGAAGTTTATATAGGTTTTTCTTTTTAGGGTTCACCTTTGATCATCATGTTCAGGTCTCTTTTTCCCCTCAATCTTTCAAACTCAACCTCACACCTTCCACAGTACCATCCTGACTTTCTATCCGTATCCGACAGGCTGTTCGAGAAGTGCATCACGCAGTTCGGGTCGCTGCAGTGGTTAAGACCTATAACATGGCCCAGTTCGTGGACCGCCTCCTTCTCCATCCTCTCGATCAGTTGTGGACCACTTCCCAGACGATGTGTGGATATGACGCACCCCCAACCGGATAGATTAGCGGTGCCGAAAACGAAGTTAAGCCCCTCTGTATAGAGGTCCACACCGGTGACGCCTATGACGAGCTTTTCCTTTGCTCTACCTATATTTTCACATAAGTCCACGTAATCATCGGACTTGTACTGTCTCCGTCCTTCAGAGTACGCGTTCTTCAGGTCTTCACGAACATCTAGAACTCTATTCTTGAACGGGATATTCTCACTCAGTATATTCGATTCTTCCTCGGCGCTTTCAAAGGGCGATATGAGGACCATACACGTATAAGTAATAGAGGCAAAATATTTAATTCATCCCGAGTTGAGTGCAGAAAAGGTTCGATCAAAATGTCAGTCCGTTATATACCACCGATAGAGGCCCGTGCAGAACGTCAGATGGCCATCGATGAGGCGATCCTCAGGAGCTATGACGAAGGCGAATGTCCACCCACGATACGGTTCTTCAGGTTCAAACCGTCAGCCATAACCATAGGGTACAGTCACGACGTACAGGACGTGATACACGAAGAAGAATGTAAAGACCTAGATATCCCTTTTGTCAGGAGGGCGACCGGTGGAGGCACCGTATTTCACGATCATCAGGGAGAGATCACCTATTCTATGGTCACCGAGAAGGTAGAAGGCAACATAGAAGACAGTTTCTATCAGAACCTCAAACCCATAATAAAAACCTTGGAAAACTACGAGTTGGATGCGAAATTCAAGCCATACAACGATATCCTTGTCAACGGAAAAAAGATATCTGGAAGTGCCCAGAGGAGAGGTAAAAGGGGACTTCTTCAGCACGGCACACTGATGTACGCCACCGATATAGAAACTTTGACATCTATACTGAAGATAGATGAAGATAAACTGAAAGAAAAGGGAGCGTCTTCATTCTCAGACCTGGTAACGACCATCGAGGACGAGACCGGGTGGAAACCAGATCCAGAAGAACTTATCCAGGAGATGAAGGAAGCCTACGCGTCGATTCTAGAGGTCGAGCTAGAGGAGGGCGAACTGACCGACAAAGAGAAAGAGAGCGCTAAAAGATTGGAGGAAAAATACGGATCGGAGGGGTGGACCTATGACAGAAGATGGGGCTGATTTGGATAAGATAAGGGCCTCAAGCGGCACACTCATGGAGCTCGGACTTAAGTCGGGAGAAGCGCTGGAAAAACCTACAACTGCATACCTCATGATACCTGGAGGAACCTGCAGGGGAGGCTGCACCTACTGCCCTCAATCCTCAGGCGATTCCAAATGGCTGTCAAGGGTATCCTGGCCCCTTCATGATACGGAAGAAGTTATAGAAAAGCTGAAAGATAACGATGATCTCAAAAGGATATGTCTGCAGTCCCCAGACATTGAAAGTTACGAGGAAAAGATAGTCGAGGCCGTGGATCGTTTGAAAAGAGCGGGAAAACCGATCTCACTTTCCGTCCCTCCCCTTAAAAAGGATGTAATCACCAGCGTTAAAAAAGACGTGGACCGGATAGGTGTCGGCATAGACGCGGTCTCGGATGACCTAAGAAAGAAAACGAAGCCGAACTACGACCCGGCCGTCTTCTGGGACTTCATGGGTGATGCGTTAGACGTTCTTGGAGATAAAAAGGTCACGGCCCACCTGATGGTCGGTCTGGGTGAAAACCTGGAAGAAGTCGGCTTCGCAGTGAACAGGGTTCTAAAATCCGGCGGGACCGTCTCGCTGTTTCCCTACATGACGAAGGAGGAGCAGGTCGACCTGCGGTATTATCGAAAAAGTCAGCTGTTGACTGCCCTACTGGAAAAAGAGCACACACTGGATGAAGCTCTCCAGATAGTACAAAACAGGCCCTCAGAAGCCCTTGATTCAATAGAAAAAGGTGACACGTTCTGTACACAGGGCTGCCCTGGATGCAATAGACCGTTCTATACGACGAGACCCGGACACGAGCATAGAAACTTTCCAAGGGTGCCGGACGAAGAGGAGGTAAAGGAAATAAAAAGAGAACTGGATATAACTGAAGAGGTATCAAGATGAAGAAAGTCGAGAAGACCATGGAATCCTACAACGAGATTGCTGAGAGCTACTGCCAGAAGACAAGTGAAGGCGGTGACAGAGAACTGCAGGAGAGGATTATCGATAAAACCGTAAAGATGGTCCGCTCGAGAACGAAAGGGGAGGCACCGGGAAAACCAAGGATGATCGATTTAGGCTGCGGCGATGGAAGAGACACTTCTTACCTGAAGAACAAGGGCATGGACGTGGTCGGCATAGACCTCTCGATCAGCATGATACAGTTAGCTAGAAGAAAGTATCCGGACTGCTCTTTCATCCACGGGGACATGAGAGACACAGTCTTTCCGGACGATACCTTCCATGGGGCCTGGGCAAGCGCTTCGATAATAAATCTTCCCAAATCGGAGTTATCTAGTTTAGAATCCGAGGTTTTCAGGATACTGGATAGGAACGGTATCTTCACCTTCAGCTTCAAAAAAGGCCAGGGAGAGGGCTTCGAAGAGGAAGGCGTGATAGACGGACATCCACGCTACTTTGCTTACTACACGCTCCAGGAACTTCGTGAGAGATTTAGCCTGTTCGAGATAATAGACAGTGAGGAATGCACAGAGGAGATATTCGGATCCAAATTCGTCTACTGTTGGGCGGAGCCCATGAAGCATAAAAAGTAGAACCTAAAGATTTAAAATCAACCTGGATCCCTCTATCACCATGAAGATATCGATACCTTACGGTGAAGAGGAGATAACTGTTGAACTTGCCAGGGAGAAGGTGAACGCCGTTTTAGAACCGATCGATGTTGAGAGCAAGGACGAAAGTGAACTGATCGAGAGAGCCCTCCAGGAACCGATAGACAAAGAACCTTTCTCGGAATTCGTCGAGAACGGTACCCTCTTCATAGTGAACGACGCAACGAGAGCGACTCCTACCGCCACCGTTCTCCAAGTGATGAAAGACGTCATCGAAAAGAAAGAAGTTAAATTCATCGTGGCTAGAGGGTCTCACAGCGATCCCACGGAGGAGGAATACCGGAGAATATTTGGAGAACTTTACGACTCTTTAGATATATACTCACATGACGCCGAAGAGGATCCTATGAAAGAGTACGGTGAAACGGAGAGAGGGACGCCAGTGAAGTTCAACGAGCTGCTCGATGAGTCTAAAAAAGTTGTCAATATCAATTCTGTCGAACCTCACTACTTCGCGGGCTTCACCGGAGGTAGAAAGTCATTTCTGCCCGGTATAGCATCTTACGAGACTATAGAGGAGAACCATTCTCACGCCTTGAAGGAGAACGCAAATCCGTTGCAACTGAGAGATAACCCGATACACGAGGACATGATGGAAGCCGTCGGGATGATAGACAAGGATATCTTCTCTTTGAACTTGACTTTAGACAAGAAAAACAGGGTCTATCACGCCTCTGCGGGAGACGTTAAGGAGTCATTCCTGAAGGAGACGGAGAAAGCGAAGGAAGTCTTTGCGGTACCGCTAAAGGAAAGGTCAGAAGTGGTGGTCAGTTCGGCATACCCCATGGACGTTAACCTCTACCAGAGTGCAAAAGCCATAGAGAACGGTAAGTTAGCTTTGAAGAAAGGAGGTATACTCATACTCGTGGCTGAATGCCCCCAGGGGATAGGCCCGCAGAATTTCTACGATCTCCTTAGTTCGATAGATTCACCGGAGAAGACCGTCGAGGAGATAAAGAAGGGATACAAACTTGGCTATCATAAAGCGGGGAGGATGGCCGATATGGTGGCCTGCTGGGACAAGTCAGAAGGTTCAGAGATATGGGGCGTTACAGAACTAGATGACGAGACTCAAAGAAAGGTGTTCATCACTCCAAAGGGTGAATTACAAGAGGCGGTGGATGAAGCTTTAGAACGCACTGGAGGTAAAGTGACGTTTTTGAAAGAAGGTAGCATGGTCGTCCCCTTGAGCTAGATGAATTATGATCTCAGATAAAGGACTGGAAAGGTCCTAAGAAATAGCCTGCGGCTAAGGTTCCACCTATGAGAACTATCAGCATCAGATAGGCCGTTCCGCTCCAGCTGAATATCTTGCGGCCGTCTAACGGCCCCAGCGGTAAAAGGTTGAAACCGCCGATGAATAGGTTGACGAATGCCACAAAGGCCAGTACGAAGCTGAAGAAAGACGAAAGAGGGAGTGAGAGTGAACTCAAAACTAGCGAGCCAGCTAAAAAGCCGATGCCGACGAAGCCGTTGGTGGCTGGACCCGCCGCTGAGATCTTTCCGTTCTCCTCTTTGCTAACATGACCCCTTATCATCACGGCGCCCGGAGCGGCGAAAACGAAGCCGAATAGGCTCATCCCTAGAGCCATTATCAGGCCCATGCGCCACATCCTGAACTCCGCCCAGCAGCCGTAATCTCTGGCAAGTTTACGATGGGCTAACTCGTGGAATAAAAAAGCGGTCCCTACGGATAGGAGAGAGATACCCAGGAAGATAGGAAAATTAGGGCTTGTTATACCGTTGATACCTCCGGTAAAAGCTAGAGCAAAGGCAAGAGTCAGAACACCCAGAGCTATAGCTAGATGTTTCTTCTCCGTCGAACTCATGCCGCCTTGCTTTACATCTACGGTCATATTGTACTGTGGTCTCATCTATCTCTCACCTCTTCTTTGAACAGTTTTTCTATCCTTTTTACGGCTTCCTTCTCCCCTTCAAATTCATCCAATGATATCTTACCTCCTCCAGAGTGCCTGTGACCTCCCGCCTCACCTATCTCGGAGAAGGCCCTCTTCATCTTACCGCCTATGTTCTTACTCAAATCTTTACATCGAGCGGACATATATATATCGTTTCCCAAGATACCATAAACAAGTATTGTCGCGGCGTCTTCTTCTCTCATCAGTAATTCAACGACCTGGCTCAGGTCGTCCCTATCGTTTATCTCTCCCGCGAAAGCCATCAAAAGTCCATGGTCCATCTTCCTGTTCTGGATGGCACGGCCCAACACGTCGATGGTCTCTGGATTCAGAGGGGGACTCTCAAATATATCCAGGAGTTCTTCGTCAGCTAACGCGCCGAGATAAGTTATCGCCTTATAATCAGCGGGATACACGTTCTTTGTATAATCATGGGTGTCGACCTTTATCCCGTAGAGGAGGGCTGAAGCCAGTAAGGGATCGATCTCCATATCTAGGTCCTGTAGATGTCTGGTCATCAATGTAGAGGTAGCTCCTACATCGCTCCTTACCTGGACGAACCTTCCCTCGTAGATATCCTTGTTCGTGTAGTGATGATCCAGGATTATATCTGGCTTGATATCCTCGGGAACTATGTTGTTGACTGAAGCTTGAGCGAAATCGACGAAAACGACCTTATCATGATCGGACAGAAGTCCCTTCACTTCGTTGCTATCAACCCTCTCCATCTCGAAGCCAGTATTAGCGATGAAGGCCTCGTTCTCCGGATGTCCAACGGTGCCGCCGTGAAACGTTGTAGAGTCCGTTCCGGCTTTTTCGCATATCTTCTCCAGGGCCATGGCGGACGCCATGGCATCTGGGTCTGGATCGTCGTGTATGAATACAGCTAATCTCTCACCCTCAGATATGGCTTTGAAAAGTTTCTTGCTCTCCCTTTTAAACTTCAAACGCTCGAGGGTACAGAGTAAACCCTGGATCGCTTTTTCTAACGAAGTAACCGCGGCTTCAAGGTCAGTCTGTTTTAGCCCTTCTTCAGGGGACCCCTCGGCGAAGAGTATCATGGGTACATCAGGAGCGAACTGTTTTTTCTGCTGGATGAATTCCTCTATCTTATCCGATGAAAGCCCGGTCAGGATGATCACAGTATCCTCTGGAGTACCGGCCCCTCTCTTCATCAGCGCCTGGGTCTGCTCTATCAGATCCGTAATATCTGTACCTGTGATGGACCTTAGAGCGGTTTTATCGGTATAACCTTTAAGCTCCCGTTTCAACCTCTCAGTAGAAGTCTTATCACCGACCAAAAGTAGATCGAAGTCGGTCACAGCGCTGGTCTTCACAGAACTGGTCTCATCAAGCATCTACTACCTCGTCGAATTCCGCCTTAATCTTCTCTAGGAACTTGTCCTTCACGGCTTTACTTGAAACAGATAAGAGGAAAAAACCCCTCTGTCCACTTGAACCCCTGCCGGCCACTCTATCGCGTGCCCAACTGAGGAAATTGAAGATCTTCTTCCTCTCCGAGAAGTTCGTCATGGAAGAGAGACCGGATATGAACACCACACACTCTCCCTTCTCCTTCTCGAAGCTTCCGATAACGCTTGATAGCGCCGAGAGATTCGACGGCGATACCTTCCTGCCGTCCATACCCTCTATCTTCGGGGAATCGCTACCCCCCTTAGAGAGCCAGATGAACTCGCAGTTCTCCTTCGGTATTTGGTATTTATCGACGGCCTTATCCGGAGATGCCCTCGAGATGAAAAGGCCAGGGACTCCTTCTTTCAGCAGCCTAGAGAACTCTTTAAAACCCCTACTCGGCCTCTCCTCCATTATGATACAGGAGTCGCCTGGGTTCCAATCTATGCCTTTTCTCTTCTCAGTCTTTTGGTCTTTTTTCTGCTCCTCTTCTTTTTCCTGGTCCTTCGAGCTTTCCTTTTCCAAAACCTCGATAGATTCCATGAAGTCCGGGTCTTTCTTCACTTCGGCCCGCTTGGCCTTCACGTCCTGATAGAGGGTGCCTATCTTGCTTTCGACCCTGCTCTTCAATTCCCATCCGTCGTGATGAGATATGAGATTCTGGACCTCTTTCCAGGCTTCCTTTTGGCCCCTCTTGTATCCCTGGATGTATATCTCGATGTAATCTTCCTTGTCCATCTAGATCACTCGTTTCTTTTCCCGCTTCATCCTATGTAGTTCAGATCCTCATTGGCGCTATCCTGCTGCATACCGCTTCCCAGGTCCATGTCCTGCACCTTGCTCGTCAGCTCTTCGACCTCTTCGGCCTTCTCGTCCAGTTTATCGTAGGTTATCTCGACCTCTAGGAAATCTACCAATATCTCGAGGACCGCTCTAGCCGCCCCTGGATCGACGAAATAACCGGAGGTCTCTCCCATCAGGCAGATACCGGTTAGATCGTAGAGTTTATCGCCGAGGCCGAGCAGTAAGCCGCTAGCCCCAACGATACCTGAGGATGGATGCTCTTCTGAGAATCTGACGCCTAGTTCTTCCATCTCCTCTATCTTTTCTTCAGTAGTTACGGCTCCTAAAACACCGGGTTCGTCTACCATCTCACCCTGGCCGTAGCCGCCGAGGGAGAACACGGTCTTCACTCCCATCTCCTTGGCCTCGGCTAGAAGTTTATCAGTAAGCTGGTACTGACCCTGTGGTGTCATGCCCTGATAGTCGCCGGTCAGTATGACCAGATCAGTATCGCTCTCTCCGACGTTCTCTTTATAGAAGAGGCGGTTGTTGACCAGTTTGGCCATCCCATCATCGTCGACTAAGACCTGGGGAGGAAAATAAAGGGAGTATATCTCGGCGAACTGCTCCGCTTCTATCTCGTCTATGAGGTGTTCGACGGCCAGTTTACCTACATTTCCCACTCCTGGAAGACCCTCGATCAAGACAGCGTCTTCGAACTCTTTGCTTTCCTCAAAATCAAATATTATATCATCCATATTATCATCCTTTTTTCCTTTTGAACCGTTTTCCATCTATCCTTTATCTCTATTTTTCGTCTCTCTTCTTCCTTTCGTCATACTTCCTTTTCTGCTTCCGCCTGTACTCACCGTATCTGTCTTCCGGTGAGAAGGAAGGGGGCTTGGGGTTTATAGTCTTCACTCCACAGTCCTCACATCTTTCACTCAGGAAGTAGGCCCCACAAGACGGACATCTCTTGATCTTATTCATCCTTTGAACCGTCCCTCTAACCAAGTAGGCTTTTAAATATTTAAGGATTGTCAACCGATGATCTCTCTCTCATTGGCCAGAATAGTTAAATAAGTTCCTATCGATTCAAAATCATGGCTGTATACTTACTCGTTATCTTGATCATGGTCATCTGTGTGGTCGGCATCGTAGGGATAATGGGCTTCATCTTCTTCGTGGTCAGAAAAAAGGAGAAGAAGAAAAGTAAAGCCCTGAGGAGGTTCGCTAGTCAGAACGGTTTTCAGTTCTATGATGACAACGGTAGAGGTATGATCAATATCAACCGGATGGCAAAGTTCCCGATCTTCAATATAGGCTACATGAAGAGTGTAAAGAACATCCTTATAGGGGGCAGGAGATACAACTGGACCATCTTCGATTATCATTATACCACGGGACATTCCGGTCCTCACACATCGGCTACGCATCACCAGTTCACGGTATTCCGGGTCAGACTGGATAGGAACATAGCTGATTTCGTCCTTACAAAGGAGAATTTCATAACCAAGGTAGCCGACGCCTTCGGAGCCAACGACATCGATTTTCAAACGCACCCTCGCTTTTCAAACACCTACCGCCTCAGGAGCAAGGACCCTTCCATAAGGAGCACGTTCAACAAACAGGCATTAGACTTCTTCGAGAGGAGCAACTTCAACTTCTGTATACAATCCGTAGGTAATGAAGTGATCTTCTACAACCATTCAGTAAGGGCTTCGCCTTCCAACATCTTCCCGTACCTCGATCAGTTCGAGACACTGCTGGATCTGTTCACCGGAAGGGTTGATCAGAATGTAAGAACGGACCAAAATGTGTCTAACGGAAGGATGGAAAGCAGAAATAGAAGATAGAAATAGGGTTGGGTTTTATCGTGTTTCCGTCACTGAAAAACTATCCCTTCAGTATCTCTTCGTACTCCGGTATAACATCGTCCACAAAGGACTTCATCCCCTCTTTCGTCTTGTAGTGGGTCATCATGTCCTCGATGACGTTGAACGGTATCGTGGCGACTTCGGCGCCTATCTCGGCACACAGTCTTGCCTGCCTGGCCGTTCTGATACTGGCCGCTAGTATCTCGGTATCGAACTCATAGTTATCGAATATCTCTTTTATGGACCAGACCATGTCGACGCCCGAGACTATTCCTTCGTCGTGTCCCCACTCGTACATGTCCATGAACTCTTTGTTACGGTAGATCAGATCCTCTGGATCTTTAGTGGATATATGCTGTTGAAGGTTGGTCTGCCTTATCCGTTCTGTGACTTCCTCCGGGTAATAGGTACCTTTTGCGTAATCCTCTCCTCTTTCCAAGCCGATATCCTTTCTGATATAGTCATCGATCCTTCCCAAGAACGGGCTGACGTAGGATGCGCCGGCTTTGGCGGCCATCAACGCCTGGTTGGGGCTCATGATCAGGGTGCAGTTGATTGGTATATCTTCCCCGGACAATTTCTTTATGGCCTTTATCCCGTCGAAATCATCGTCGCCTTCCTCCATGGAGGGGTTCACCGGTATCTTGATGACCACGTTATCGTTCATGGGATTGAACTTGTCGTAAAGGGTCTCGGCCTCGGAGACCATGTCTTCATAGGATGTTCCGGCCACTTCCAGACTGACCGGTCCATCAACTGTTTTCAGTATCTCCGTGATGTGCTCCTCTAAACTTATATCTCTCGTGCTGGAGTTCACAGCGCTCTTTATCAGCGAGGGGTTCGTCGTCACGCCGTCTAAGATCCCCCAAGATTCCGCTTCCTTTATCTCGTTCAGATCAGCCGTATCTACGAATATCTTCATCTTTATCATCTCCTCTATCTCATGCCTTCATATATTCTTTATCTGTCTTGGAAAAGGTTCATCTCCTTTCTATGACATCGTGGGCGCTCTCCACTATGGCCTCAGCCGTCAGACCGTACTTCCTCATCAGCTCTTCGCTTCCACCGGACTCTCCGAACACGTTGGGTATGCCGACCCTTTTCATGGGAACGTGATAGCTTTCGGAGACGACCTGAGATATGCTGCTGCCCATGCCCTGGCTGACCACGTGTTCCTCTGCAGTGACTATACCTCCGGTCTTTTTCGCGGAGTCCAATATCATCTCCCTATCTAGAGGTTTTATGGTGCTCATGTTCACAACTCTAGCGTCTATATCTTCCTTCTTATCCAGCATCTTCGCAGCTTTGAGACACCTGGAGACCATTATTCCGGTCCCTATCAGTGTAACGTCCGACCCCTCTCGGAGTATCGTAGCCTTTCCGAACTCGAAGGGGTCGTCCTCGTCCGTTATGATAGGAACGCTCGAACGGCCCATCCTCATGTAGAGCGGTCCTTCGACGTCCGCTATGGCCCGGGTGGCCTTTCCAGCTTCATGATAATCGGCCGGAGCCACGACATTCATGTTCGGGATGACCCTCATGAGCGCTATATCCTCCAGCATCTGGTGAGATGCACCGTCTCCGCCTACCGTTATGCCAGCATGGGTAGAGACCAGCTTGACGTTGAGTTCTGGATAGGCGATACTCTGCCTCACCTGGTCGTAGGCCCTCCCGGTTGCGAAGACCGCGAAGGTGCTGGCGAAGACCGTCTTGCCAGTTGTCGCTAAACCGGCGGCTACACCGGTCATGTTCTGCTCGGCTATACCGGCGTTGAACATCCTCTCAGGAAATTCTTCCCCAAAGCTGGTTATCCTGCAGGAACCGCAGAGGTCGGCGCCTATGACTACTATATCATCTCTCTCTCTGCCTAATTCGACTAGGACTTCACCGTAGGCGTCCCTTTGCTTGGCCATCTCCCACATCATTCGTCACCTCCTAACGCTTCTAGAGCGATCTCCAACTGTTCGTCGTTGGCCGGCTTGCCGTGGAAAGCCAATGAGCCTTCCATGAAGGGAACGCCCTTTCCTTTGACCGTTTTAGCAATTATTATGGTCGGACGACCGTCCACCTCGTCGGCTTCTCTGGTCGCTCCGACGATCTCCTTCATATCATGTCCGTTTATCTCCAACACCTTCCAACCGAAGGACTTCCATTTAGAGACAAGCGGTTCTATAGAGACGACTTCATCCGTGGCGCCGTCGATCTGCAGGTTGTTCCTGTCCAAAAAGACGGTGAGATTATCCAGTTTGTTATGACTGGCGAACATCGCCGCCTCCCAGATCTGTCCCGACTGCACCTCTCCGTCCCCGCACATTGCGAAAACGCGATAGTCTCTTCTGTCCAGTCTTGCCGCTAGAGCCATGCCGCAGGCTATAGAGACTCCCTGACCTAAAGAACCGGTCGAGGCGTCTATTCCCGGTGTTTTGTTCATGTCTGGGTGGCCCTGCAGCATGGACCCAAGTTTTCTTAGTTCCATGAGTTTCTCAACGGGAAAATAACCCGATTCAGCTAGAACTCCGTAAAGGGCCGGGGCCGCATGACCCTTGCTCAGGACGAAGCGATCTCTGTCCAGCCAGTCGGGTTCTTTCGGTCTATGCTCCATGATCTCGAAATATAAGGCTGTGAGTATATCCGTAGCAGATAAAGAACCGCCCGGGTGGCCCGAACCCGCTTCGTGTGTACTTTCGACTACGTGTACTCTTACCTTACGTGCTATCTCTTCCAACTCTTCTATTTTAGATTCTTCAAGTACTGGCATCTACTATTTTCCTCCAAATGCTTCTTATGAGCGCAATACATCATGA
This sequence comes from uncultured Thermoplasmata archaeon, assembly GCA_964394465.1. Taxonomy (GTDB): domain Archaea; phylum Thermoplasmatota; class Thermoplasmata; order Halarchaeoplasmatales; family Halarchaeoplasmataceae; genus CAYMXS01. Next base: position 32,440 of record CAYMXS010000005.1, read on the forward strand.
CTTATTATCTTTTTCGGGAGCCTCTATCCAAGCCATCCCCTCTTCTAGATGAACCCTTCCCTCGGCATAAGCCCCCACTACCGAAGGTAGAAGCTCGTGTTCTTTTTCTAGTACCCTTTCGGCGAGACTCTCGACGTCATCGTCATTTTTCACCGGAACGCATCTCTGGTCGATTATCGGTCCCATGTCGACCTCATTTGTTACAAAGTGAACGGAGCAGCCGCTCCTCTTCATGCCGGATTCCAAAACTGCTTCATGCACCTTCTCTCCGTACATGCCTTCTCCACCGAAGAGAGGTAAAAGTGCCGGATGTATGTTGATGATCCTACCGTAGTGATCGTCCACGAATCTATCTGTGAATATCCTCATGTAACCGGCGAGAACTATCAGATCTGGATCTATCTCTTCTAGAATTTTTCTTATCTCTGCTTCGTGCTCTTCCCTCGTCTTTCCCCTGTGGTCTATGACCTCGTAGTCTATATCGTGTTCTTTGGCTCTCTCTATGCAGTAAGCATCGGGGTTGTTCGTTATCAGAAGAGAGATATCGACATCGATCTCACCGGTCTCAGAGGCGTCTATTATCGACTGGAAATCGGTCCCGCTTCCGGATGCAAAGACTACTACGTCTGTCATTCTTGAGTCGGTAATTAAGACATGAGATAAAAACGTTCTGATGAATGGATGAGAAACCCATATGTATCCAGATGCAAATAATAAATCCCAAGATTTATATAAAGGCTTTTTTCTGACTTTGACTGAAAAGGAGGGGTAAGATGTTCTGCCCTGAATGTAACTCACTGATGAGACCAAAAGAAGACAAGTGGGTCTGTACCACCTGTAACGAAGTCATAGACAGAGAGGAAAAAAAATCCAACGAGATCGCCTCAGACAGCGACTCAAATAGTAATATAACAAAACAGCCAGAGAGAGATTTACCCACTACTGGTTCTCACTGTCCTGTATGTGGTCACGACGAGGCCTATTACAGACCAGAAGAACACAACCATCTGGATAACACTGCGGCAGACGTGAAGAACTGGGTCTATCGATGTACCGAATGTGGGCATACGAAGAAATCCATGGAGATAGTTGACAATCCATTCTACCGTCAGATGGCCGGGGATCACCACTTTGAAGAGGGTGATTTCGACAGGGCCATGGAGCACTATAAAAGGGCAGTGGAGATAGATCCAGAGAACAAGCACGAGTATCTTTCAGATCTGGCCTTGAAGGTGATATACGAGGCGTCGGAGAGTGAGCGGAACAAGGTCCTAAAGAAAACACTCGACTACTGGACAGACCTGATGAACAGCGAAGACGGAGTAAATGACATTTTTCAGGGATGAATTAAAGCTAGAGAGGTAGCGAATCATTCTCTATTGGATGAATAAGATTCCCGCAGATAGCTACACAAATTATATATTATACCGTCCTCAATCTTTTGATGAGAACGATGTTCTGTCCAAACTGCAATTCCCTGATGAAGCCCTCCGGAGGAGAATGGGTCTGCCAGAACTGTGGTAAGACCGTCAACACAGATAAGAACGATAACAACGTGATCACTTCCAAGAGAGAAGAGAAAGAGACGGTTGTTGTCGAGGAGGAAGTGAGCACACTGCCGACCACAAAAGCTAGGTGCCCGAACTGTGGAAACAACGAAGCCTACTGGCGGCTCGAACAGACAAGGGCAGCGGATGAACCCGAGACCCGTATCTATCGATGTACTGAGTGCAACCACACTTGGAGGGAATACTGAAAGATCAAGATCATGGATAACGGCTATTCCGGATATTGAGTACCGTTGAATAAATCCAAAACGATTTATTCCTAAATTATAAATGATAGTTAGGATTTTATACTGTAAAAATCCCTTTCCGATTTAGAAGCGATCAAGACTCGAGGATGGAGTAGGACCTCAAGCCCATTTAACAGATAGAACAGCGTTTGATATAGATAAACACAGTCGAACCTTCCCGACCCTTGAATAAAAGTGGGACCTGATGTGTGGTTAGAGATAGTCTATATGGACATCAAGTTATAGAGGAGAAAGCAAAGGGTAGATGATGAGAGAAGAGGATAGATCAGAAACATATCCGATAAAAAGGATAGACGATCCGCAACAGCGTCTAGTGTATCTAAAAAAGCCCCTCTTAGTTATCATTGTACTCGTACTTCTGTTCTCTGTCTTTATCTCTCCAGTGTTTTGTAATCTTACTGACGGGTCGAACCAGGAGCAGAGACCCACTGTCAAGGTCGGGATATATGATGACTATCCCGTGGTTTATTCCAAGGATGGAAAGGCTAAAGGTATCTATGTGGAGATACTAGAAAAGGTAGCCAAAGAAGAGAACTGGAAAATAGAATATATAAATCAGAACTGGGAACGTTCTCTCCAGCTTTTGGAAAACGGAAGTATAGACATCATGACGGGCATCGCCTACAGCCAGGAGAGGACGGATAGGTTCAAATTCTCTAAAGAGACGGTATTATCCAACTGGGGACAGGTCTACATTCAACAGAATTCCAATATCGAATCGTTCGAAGACCTGGAGAGTAAAAAGATAGCTGGCATGGAAGGAGACGTGTACTATGAAGGGGAGAAGGGGATCAAAAACCTGTTGGAACGTTTCAACATAAATGCAACATTTGTTGAGTATCAGGAAAATTCTCAAGTCCTTAAGGCTATCGAAAACGGGAGCGCAGATGCTGGGGTGGTCACCCGACTCTACGGAGAGCGGAAGGAAAGCAGTTTTTCAGTGGAAAAAAGCCCCATTATCTTCAGTCCTACAGAACTTCGCTTTGCTTTCCCAAAGAATAGTGATTCCGATCATCTCATGGAGAGGATAGACGAAAATTTGAGAGAGATGAAAAAGAACCCTGATTCGACTTACTACCGGGCACTGGAGCAATACCTTTCTAGTGGCTCCGATGAAGGAGGAGGACAAAAACACGTGATGCCGATTTGGGCCGAGCAATTATTGTTCATAGGTGGCATTCTACTAGGATTTTTAGCCTTGATTTCCGTCATATTCAGGAGACAGCTAAAGAAGAAAACCGAGGAGTTAGGCAAGATAAATATAAGGTTGAACGAGCATATCAGGGAGAAAGAGGAAGCGGAGAAGAGGGAGGAATTCTTCCATACTCTTCTAAGACAGGATCTGAGAAGCAAGACCCAGCTTTCTCTTGGATACTTGAACCTACTGGAGGAACATCTAGATAAAAAGGAGCTCTCTGAAGAAGAAAGAGAGGTATTGGAAAAGGCCAAAGATAATACATTGGACGGATTGAACCTGATTCACCAGGTCAAACAGGTCAGAGCCGTAGAGAACATGGAAGGCAGAGGAAAGATCAAGCTCCAGAAGGTCATCGGAGATGCTTTGGAGGATAACGAAAACCTCTTAAAAAGAAAAAATGTAGAGATAAAACTTGAAGAGGACGACCCTATAATCGAAGGAAACTATTACCTTTCAGACCTTTTCTCTAACTTCATAAGGATGAGAGCGAGCGATAAATCCTGCAACATGATCGACATAAGAATAGTGGAGAAAAAGAAAAAAGTATTCGTCACGATGGATGATGACGGGAGAAAGTTCCCTAAAGATATGAAAAAGGACATAATGAATAGACCTTACAACGGAAGGACGACCGGCTTCGGGGGCATACGGTTCTATCTCGCTCGAAGGATCGCCGATAAAGAGGATATAGATATCAAATTGAAGGACTCGAGCATGGGGGGCGGAAGGATAGAGATATGGCTGGATAAACCGACGGACTGAAGGTAAAAGAGTCGATTGCCATTAAGAAATTTCTTATATCGCGTTTCCCTTTTTATAGACGATGATCTCCTCAACGGGTAGAGAAAGGATACTGCTGCTTCTCCAGAACTTCTCGGATATCGAAAAACGGAAGGAGGTGCCTTACCACACATCTCAGGCCGGCATATCAGAAGGCGTTGACCTATCACAGACCAGAGTGAGCAGATTGATGAAGGACATGATAGAGGATGACCAGATCAAAGAGCTCAAAAAACACGTGAAGGGCCTGAAGCGGAGAAGGAAGGTCTACGGTTTGACTCATCAGGGAGAGCGGAAAGCTGGGGATATCAGAGAGAAACTTATGGATGAAAAAGTTTCCATCAGAACGAGTTCTGGGAAAAAAGAGATCAGACTCGAAGAGATAGACAGTTATATCGATTCTAGGTACCCCACTGTGGAGGCATTAGTTCGCCTTGAAGAGAGAGATATTATAGATACGAGCGAGGAGAAAAAGAAAAGAGAAGATGTGTTCGTTGGAAGGAAAGAAGAGCTTGGAGAACTTATCTCCTCAATAGAAAACGTGGAAGAGATAGGATGCTCGGTCGTCTTCATCCAGGGTGAAGCGGGGATAGGAAAAACAAGGCTGGTCTCTGAGTTCAAAATGCATGCGGCAGAGAGGGGTTTTAACTTCCTTGTCGGGAACTCTTATTATGAATCCTCCGACCCTTATCTGCCCTTGAAAGAAGCATTCCAAGAGTATATGGATAGGAGCTTCGAGGGTTATGATGAAGGTCTGGTCTCTAGTCTTGTAGACCTGACTAGAGAGGGACCGAGGCCCGAGGATAGAAAGATGTTCGATGCCCAGAGGAAATCGGCTTTCTATGAGAGTACACAGGAGGTCAAGAAGATAGCTGAAAAAAACCCTCTAGTCATATTTCTAGATGATCTACAGTGGGCAGACAGAGCCTCTCTAGAGATCTTTCATTACATGATCCAGCACCTGAAAGACGCTCCGGTCCTTTTCATCGGTGCCTTCAGGCCAGAGGAGATCGGCCGAGAACATCCACTCTCGGAGGTGCTTCAAAGGATATCCTATTCGGAGAGAGAACGATCAAAGAAGATCGAGCTAGACAGGCTTGGAGAAGGGGAAACAAGAGAGATAATAGAGGGACTGGTTGACAGTGAAGATGTATCCGAAGGTTTCGTCGATCTACTACATTCTAGGTCAGAAGGTAATCCCCTTTTCATTAAGGAATGCGTAGGGGAGATGCAGGAGAACGGGAGCCTAGACCCTGTTGAAGGTAGATATCCATCTTCAGAAGATGATTTCAGCATACCGTCGCTGATCAAGGATATAATCTCTAGGCGGGTAGACCGACTGGACAGAGAGACGAGAAAGATACTGCAGGTCGGGAGTGTGATCGGAGAGAAGGTTCCCTTTCCGATACTCCTGGAGACATCAGGGATGGACGAACTTGATATGCTGGACCATATAGACATACTGCAGGAAAGCAGACTCTGGATAGAGGATCCAGACGAAGAGAGGTTGGACTTCACCCATGAGTTAGTCCGGAACTCAGTCTATCAGGATATTCCCGAGCCGGTCAAACTCTCTCTGCATGAAAAAGTAGCAGGAAAGATCGAGTCAATATACGAGGAGCGGTTGAACGAATTCTATTCAGATTTGGGCTACCATTATAAGAAGGCTGACATCTCCATGAGCTCATTCAAGTATTATCTTAAAGCGGCTGAGGAAGCCGAGAATGTATACGCTCATGAGAACGCCATCGATTTTTATGATGAAGCTCTAGATATAGCCCCTGATGAAGAGGACCGATTGAACGCGTTAGAGGGTCTGAGCGATGTTAACCGGGTATTGGGGGAGTATGAAACGGCAAGAGGATACCTAGAGGAAGGCCTAGAAATCACAGAGAGTATCGAAACGAAACAGCGTCTTTATCGAAAACTGGGAAAGACCTGGGAAAGACAGAGCCAATATGATAAAGGCTTGGAGATGATCGAAAGGGGGTTGAACCTTTCAAACAAGAGAAACCTAGAACGGTCAAGGCTGCTTTCCAACAGAGGTTGGATGATGATGAGGATGAGGGAATACGAAGAAGCAGTGGAGGCCATAGAAGAGGGAAAGGATATAGCAGAGGACCTGAACGATAAGAGACAGATAGCTCAATGTCTACATCACCTTGGTTCGGTCTTGTTTTACGAAGCGAAGTTCGATAAAGCTCTAGATAATTTAAGTCGCTCTCTGGAACTTAGAGAGGAGACGGAGGAAGAAAGGGAGCGGGCGGCCACCCTAAATAATATCGGAGCCATCTATGGACAGTTGAACGAATTGGGCAAGGCTTTAGAGCATCACGAAAAGGCCTTGGAGATCAGAAAAAGGATAGGAGACAAATCCGGTATATCGGGCTCTCTGAACAATCTAGGAGTGATACATTTCAACAGATCCGAGTATGAACAGGCTATCGACTATTTTGAAGAGAGCCTTGAACTTACTAGGAGGATAGGAGACAGATCTGGCGTCGCCTTCGCTCTCAATAACATAGGCATGGTCAGCCTTGAAAGAGGAGAGCCTGAAGAAGCTGCAAAACGGTTCAAAAAGAGCATCGAGGTCTGTGACGAGATAGACGATAAGCTCACTAAGGCCGGTTCTTTGAACAACCTCGGGTTATATCATCATTCGATGGGAGAACTCGACCAGGCTTTAGACTTGCTCAAAGATAGCCTGGGGATACGGGAAAAAGTGGGTGACCAGAGTGGTAAAGCATCCTCTCTAGCCAATATCGGAGATGCCCTCTATGAAAAACAAAAATATGACGAATCTGAAAAAAATTATGAGAAGAGTTTGAAGATATGCAGGGAGCTAGGTGATATGGAGCAACTGGTCAACGGCCTACAGGGCCTTGCAAAGGTGAAGGCCAAGAATGATGAAAATGAGAAGGCATTGGAAATCATAGAAGAAGCCATAGAGACCAGTGGAAAGTTAGATTCCCCAGAAAAGGAAAAGACCAGCTACTTGGTCAGATCACTCATAAACCGGAAGAAAGGCGATCTTGAGAAAGCCAAAGAGGATATAGAGAAAACTAAAGCCTCGGTCTCCAAAGATGATCGTGATGTATGGGGCAAGATTCGCTTCCATGAAGGCTTGGTTCTCAAAGAATTGGGGTCCAAGATGGAGGCAAAAGAGAGGCTAAAAGAGGCCGTCGACCTGTTCCAAAAGAGGGGGATGAAACTCTGGGCAGACAAAACGAAAGAGGAGTTGGATAGCCTTGGTTAGGATAAGATTGATAAAACAGGCTCAAATTATATATGTGATAAATTTAATTTAATAGAGGTGAGTCGAGATGAGAGTGCTATTGATCGATGACGAGGAGTTCATTCTTAGCAGGATTAAATCTGGCCTCGAGGAGATAGATGATTTTGATCTTGAAGTGGACACCTCTCTTAAGGCCAAGAACGCCCTAGATAAAGTCAAAGAAAACGGGTATGTCGCCGTGGTCTCAGACTATATGTTGGAGGATATGGACGGGCTGGAATTGCTGAAAGAATTGAAACAGATCAGAGAAGATATCCCATTCATCCTTTTGACCGGAAAAGGACATGAAGATGTGGCCATGGAAGCGCTGAATCTTGGAGCCGAAAGATACCTGACGAAGGAGAAAGCGGCGGAGTCTGGCTTTAAAAGATTGGCTGAAGCTATAAACGACGTTGTCGAGAGAAAAGAGATCACGAAGGAGTTGAAGAAAAAGGAACAGATGTACAGGACAGTTTTCGAGAACACTGGTACAGCGATCGCTCTCATCGATGACGATTTCAATATATCGGTCGCGAACAGAAAATTCCATAAGCTGATCGGTTTCTATGAGGAGGATGTAACAGGAAGGTCCCTGTTGGATTTCATAGTCGAAGAGGATAGGAAAAGGATAAAAGACTATACTAGGGAACAGCAAGAGGAAACAGACGAAATGCCCAGACACATAGATATGCAGTTGAAAACCAAACACGATGACCTGATACATGTACTCGGGAGGATTAGTTCTATCCCGGACACGAACAAGAGTCTGGTATCATATATAGATATGAGTGAGAGAAAGGAGTTCAAGGACATATACAAGATGATGTCCGCGAAGGAACTCGATGAACAGCTAGAATATCTCTCTTCAAAGGTTCAACGTCTTAAGGACTCCGATATCTCTCAGGAACAGACAGACATAATAAAAGAGGTCGAATCAACGGTGAAAAAGATTATGAATATATGTGAAGAGGCAAAACGATAGGAGCTAATCTATAAAGTACTTCAACATGTGGATATATTCCTTTATTATCCCCGCCTTGGCGTTCTCGATTGCCTTTTCAGCTTTCTCTGCACCGTATAGGTCTTCAAAGGCGGGATAGAGGTTCTTGAATCCCTCAACATCCAGGTTCTCAACTATACCTCGCTTTATAGATCGAGGTATCTCCGGACCATGATCTTTCATATACTGAGTATAGATGACTCCTCTGGTATGTATATCGTAATCTATGGCCTTGTCGAACCTGATCAACCTCCTAAAGGTGTTGTATCTAACCCCCCTTAGACAGACCCGGGTGTCCTGCCTATACATCTCCCGTAGATATTCGTTGGTCAGGTCCTCTCGATCCTGCTCGTTCATCTTCAATTTAGAATGTCCTTCTGACATTTATATTCATCGGTTAATCCTTAATTAAATCACTATCAGTCATACTTTAAAATCGGATTTTTAGACACTAGTCTGCAGCAAAATATTTTTGTGAGGAGTTAAATCAGCGTACATGCAAAACCTCTTAGATGAGAAGCTAACGAAGAAGAGCTGGGAAAACTACGTCTTGCAGAGTTCACTAGCAGCTCTGGTTCTTTACATCGGCCTCAAACTGCCATTCATGAGTGACGCGGTCATAATCGCGGCTATAGGTTCCACAGCGTTCATCGTCTTCGCCATGCCGAGCAGTAAAACCTCCAAGCCCAGAAACGTGTTGGGCGGTCACTTCGTGTGTGGCCTCATCGGTCTTTTCGCTAACGCAGTCTTCACGGAATTCATCCCTTTAGTACCATCTATCAGCATAGGTGTCGGACTCGCGATCTTCTTTATGGTGGTACTAGATGTCGAACATCCACCGGCTGGAGGAACGGTCATATTCCTCACCATGACGCCCAATCTTCGACCTTTCATATCCCTTCTTTTACTAGCTAGTATCTTGAGCCTGATCTCTTACAGCATGAAACACTTCATGGGCTCGTATCTTAAAGACCTGGTCTAGGTTCAGCACTTCTTTTCCCGTCGATGGCAACGAAGAATATATAAGTTGGATGTCTTATTGTACAATCGATACTTTGAGTGAAGACGAAGATGAAGTTGTTAGGGTGCCCTATCCAAGAAGAAACGAGGGTCAGATGTTCGCAGTAGCCGATAAGATGCTGGGAGGAGCTAGAGTCAGGGTCATCTGTGAAGATGGGGAATCACGTTTGGGCCGGATACCAGGTAAGATGAAGAAGAGGATGTGGATCAGAGAAGGCGACCTGCTCATAATCAAGCCATGGGATTTCCAGGACGAGAAATGTGATATAGAATACAGATATACCAGGACGCAGGTCAGTTACCTCCAGAAGAAGAACGAGATACCCGATGAGATAGACGTTTTCTAGCACTTTTTGCAAAGACTCAGAAGGGGAAAAAGTTTAATATAGCAATCTTAATATTCAAAACATGCGAAGAGACCTCATGAACATCCTTAGATGCCCGAAGTGTAAAAAGGAACTAGAGTTGACCGTGGAAAAGGAGAACGATGAGATCGAAGAGGGAACCCTGTACTGTGAATCCTGCAAGATAGAGTACCCTATCCAAGAGGGTATCCCGAACATGATAATCGAAGAGTGATATCAAGTGATATCAAGGTGTTGATCCATCTTAGGATCTCTAAATATAGTCCTTCTGAATCTCGACTATCTCCTCGCTGTTTTCTGCCTCTTTGTACTCTTCTAAAGGCTCCTCGTTCATCTGGAAAAAATGCTCTCCCCAGTTGAACCTAGACAGTATCTCTTTACTCTGATCTTCTTCGCCGAGTATGTAGAGAGCTCCAGCTAAGGCTTCCACGGTCGTCAGTTGGAAGGGCTTACCGTAATTCACTGGGTTGACGGCTACGAGGTAAGGCAGAGCTCTCTCGTTGTCGAAGCGCGGTATCTCCTCGTCGGCTCCTTCCCATGTGCAGTCTATGGCTCTGATGCCACCCTGCTGAGCAGTTTCTTTATCCTCCGGAGACAGAGCCCTCTCCGCAAGGGGCGAGAGATAGACCCCTCCTTTGCCCAGCCCGTCTTCATATTTTAACTTCTCCGCGTAGTCCTCTCTGATCAGTTTCTTTGCTGTGCACTTCCTCGGGTCGCACTCCCTTCGATCGAAAATATACAGTTCCATCTTGTTCCACCATCAATAGGCATAGATAATAAATCATTCGGATTTTGACCCGATGACTTAGAGAAAGGGCACAAAATATATGAATATCCTTCGTCATCTTCGAAGGCCCGATGATGAAGAATCCAAAACTGACTGATGATGATTGATGGGCAGTCTGATGGGCATAAATATCGGTGGAAAGGATGGTAACAGGTTTCGACTTACTGCACCACAACAAGCACCTGCAGAAGCACTGGGTCAGCAGGGTCATAGCCTTCTTTATAGACCTGCTCATATCGTCGATGCTGGTCTGGGTCTTTTTCGTTTTGTTCTCATTGGGGATCTTTCATTACCTCTTCTGGTACCTGCCCTTCGCCGCAGGACTGTTCCAGGTATTCTATTCCGCCATCCTGGAGTACTGGAAAGGGAAGACCATCGGTAAATTACTTCTCGACCTCGAGATAGAGCCCCTGAGAGAGAACCTGTATTTCTCCGAAACGGTCATAAGGAACTTCAGCAAGATTCACGGTCTCTTCTTACTCATTGACTGGGTCCTTGGGATGATGACTGAGGGAGATCCGAGACAGCGTTACCTGGACAGGGTGGCCGATACGACCGTTATAGGCGGCGAAGAGCCCAAAAAAGTAGAACATTACCTATCAGAGCATCTTCTCAGAGATGAAGATGAGGCAGAGGAGAAAGAGGAAGGTACTGTAGACTCAGGCGAGGAGAAGAGAGAATGCAGGGAATGCGGCGGAGAACTGAAGGATATAGGAGAAGGTAAGGCCAGATGTACCGAATGCGGCAGGATCCAATAAACTAAAAGATCATGTTCATAGCCGTCGATGACACGGACTCCAGGAAGGGGATGTGCACCACTTTTCTCGCCACCGAACTGATAAAGGAATTCAAAGAGTTCCAGCTCCTCGATCATCCAAGATTGGTCAGGCTGAATCCAAACGTGCCGTGGAAGACCAGAGGTAATGGAGCGATCGTTCTTGAGATCGGGAAGGGAGAGAAAAAGAAAGAGAAGCTCGGCGTGATAGAAGAAGATGTTTATCTATGGGAAGGGGATGGAGATCTACAGAGAGAGGAGCAAAGAAAGATATTCAAAAAAGTGAGGGAAAAAGTGGAGGAATTCGCCGAGTTCGATTCAAAGAAGACCAACCCAGGGATAGTCGTAGGGAGTTCAAGGCCGCCTTTAGAATTATACGAGAAGGGGGTACAGGACGTCGTCCAGATAGAGGAGATAAAGAGTTTACTGGATCAGGAGTATCGCCTTCATAAGGGCTACCAAGAGGAAAGAGGCCTTATAGGAGCTACCTGCGCACTGGCATGGCGTCCAAAAGACCACACCTACGAACTTATCGCGTATAGAGAGAAGAAAAGGTGGGGGACGGAAAGGGAAGTGAACGTGGAGGATATAAAAAATTTAGATGAGAAGCTGAAAAGCACCTTCGATAACTACGACCATGAGGAGGAAAAACAGGCCATCGCTCCGCGCTCTCCCTGCCCTGTACTGTACGGCATCCGGGGAGAGGACCGCCAAGAACTTCAAAAGGCCTTGGATATAGTCGAAAGTGAGAAAGTAGAAAGATGGATGACGTTCCTCACAAATCAGGGAACCGACGATCACATTCAGACAGGTCATATGAAGGAACTGAAACCTTGGACCTCCGTGAAACTGAAGGGAAAGGTCTCTTCCAGACCCGAGTCAATAGAAGGGGGACACGTCCTCATACAGTTGGAGAAGAACGATAAAGAGGTCACGGCCGCGGCCTATGAGCCGACGAAGGACTTCAGAAAGATAATAGAGAGACTCATACCCGGAGATATCGTAGAAGTCTACGGAGGAGTGAGGAAAGAGCCCATCTCTATCAATATGGAGAAGATCAAGATCCTGAAGCTTGAAGAGAAGATAAAGAAGATCAGCAATCCAGAGTGTCCTAAATGCGGTAAGAACATGTCTTCTATGGGGAGGAACGCAGGGTATCGATGCAAGCGCTGCAGGACGAAGGCGGACGAAGACGAAGCGTTGACCAAAAGGGTCGAAAGGGAACTGAAAGAAGGATGGTACGAGGTACCAGTTTCGGCTAGAAGACATCTTTCTAAGCCGTTGAAAAGGATAAAAAACTGAGTAACTCATCGTCAAAAATTTAATTATATACTATCTCACTTACTATCCGAAGGTGAGAAGAATGGAGGAAAAAGTCGGAGAGGTCTTCAAGTACTTCAGGAAACCGGAAGTCGCGGCTATAAAGATTCGTTCTGGAAAGTTAGAGGTCGGAGACACCGTCCGCTTCAAAGGAGAACACACCGATTTTACTCAAGAAGTAGAATCCATGCAGATCGACCAGGACAGCGTTGAGAAAGTCGAAGCTGGAGACGACGTCGGTATAAAGGTAAAAGAGAGGGTACGACCCAACGACGAAGTCTTCAGGGTCGATTGAAAACTACTTTTCTATCCTGGATAGTACTTGTCTATCCATTTCTGGTCTATCCTCTTGAGGTCCCTCTTCGGTATAAGGGTCAAAAGGTTCCAAGCCAGGTCCAAGGTCTCGTCTATAGTCCTGTCTTCCTCTTCACCCTGGTCTATGAACCTATCCTCGAACTCGTCTGCGAAATTCAGATATTTTCTGTCTCTTTCACTCAGTGCCTCTTCCCCTACAACAGCAACCAGATCTCTCAGGTCCAGCCCTTCGGCGTAGGCCGCATACAACTGATTACTCACATCGGCGTGATCCTCTCTGGTCCTTTCTTCGCCGATTCCCTGCTGCATCAGACGGGATAGACTCTCACCTGGCGTTATCGGAGGTCTTATACCTTTCCTGTGAAGTTCTCTAGAAAAGACCATCTGGCCCTCGGTGATGTAACCGGTCAGGTCGGGGATCGGATGAGTCACATCGTCATCAGGCATAGTAAGGATGGGTATCATCGTTATGGAACCTTCCCTGCCCTGAATCCTTCCGGCCCTTTCATATATGGTCGAAAGGTCGGTGTACATGTAACCGGGATAACCTCTTCTGCCGGGCACCTCTTCTCTGGCCGCGGCTATCTCCCTCAACGCTTCGCAGTAGTTGGTCATATCAGTGAGAATCACTAGAACCTCCATGCCCTCATCGAAGGCTAGATATTCAGCCGCTGTAAGAGCCATCCTAGGTATGATTATCCTCTCTATAGCGGGATCGTCGGCCAGATTCAGGAATAAAACCGCTCTTTCCAAGGCTCCAGTCCTCTCGAAGTCCCTTTTGAAGAAATTGGCTTCCTCCGCAGTTATACCCATGGCACAGAATACAACGGCGAACTCCTCTTCTTCTCCAAGAACTTTGGCCTGCCTCGCGATCTGGGCGGCCATACTGTTATGAGGAAGACCTGAAGCGCTGAATATCGGTAGTTTCTGACCCCTCACCAGGGTAAACATGCCGTCTACGGTTGAAATACCGGTCTGGATGAACTCTCTCGGGAACTCTCTTGTAGAGGGGTTGATCGGCGCGCCGTTTATGTCCCTTCTCTCGTCCGGTATTATATCCGGACTGTCATCGATGGGCTCGCCGACGCCGTTGAAGACCCTTCCTAAAAGCTCTCTAGATACGCCGAACTTCATCACTTCACCGGTGAACTGGACCGAGGTCGTATCTGTATCCAATCCCCTGGTACCTCCGAAGACCTGGATGACCGCTTCATTTGACGAGGCCTCCAGCACCTGCCCGAGCCTTTCTTCACCACTTGGCAGTGTTATCTTCGCAATCTCATCGTAAGCTACACCGCTCACTCCCTCTACTACCATCAAGGGACCTGATACCTCAGTAACGTTCTGGTACTCCGTCCTTTTGGATATATCTTCTTCCATGCTTATCCCTCCATCGATTCAAATTCTTCGTTCATCTCCATCTCGATCTCGTCGAACTCCTCTTCCCACTCTTCGGATGGGACCTCGGACATCCTGCTTATCCTGCTCAGGCAGTCCATCTTTGCAAGCTTGTCTGGGTCAGCGCCCTCTTCGACCGCTTTCTGTCCGGCTTCGTGGAACTCCATCATTATCTGCATCATCCTGAACTGTTTCCCCGGCTCGCAGAAGGTATCTACATCATGGAAGGCGTTCTGCTGCAGGAAGTCCTCTCTTATGACTCTAGCAGCGTGCCGAGCGAACTGATCCGAAGGCGGTAAAGCATCGGGACCGACCAGCTGTACGATCTCTTGTAGTTCTGATTCTTTCTCCAAAAGGCGCATCGCATCTCTCCTTAGTTCGTGCCACCTTTCATCGATTTCCTCGTGCCACCAGTCTTTCACTGAGTCGAGATAAAGCGAGTACGATTTCAACCAGCTGACCGCCGGGAAATGCCTTTTGTTCTTCAATTCAGTATCAAGAGCCCAGAATACCTGGACTATCCTCAAGGTGTTCTGAGTCACCGGCTCAGAGAAATCACCGCCGGAAGGACTAACAGCTCCGATGACGGAGATAGAGCCCTCTCTATCCTCGCCCCCGTGCAATCTACAGATACCAGCTCTTTCATAGAACGCTGCAAGAGAAGAAGCTAGATATGCTGGATAGCCCTCTTCTCCGGGCATCTCTTCTAGTCTACCTGAAATCTCTCTCAGAGCTTCGGCCCATCGTGAAGTGGAATCGGCCATCAGAGCCACGTTGTAACCCATATCTCTATAATACTCCGCGATGGTTATACCGGAATAAACTGAAGCCTCTCTAGCCGCAACAGGCATATTACTGGTATTGGCTATGAGAACGGTACGTTTCATCAATGGCTTACCCGTTCTCGGGTCTTCTAATTCAGGGAAGTCTCTCAGCACTTCCGTCATCTCGTTCCCTCTCTCACCGCATCCTACGTAGACAACTATGTCGGCGTCGCTCCATTTAGCCAATTGATGCTGGATTACCGTCTTTCCAGTCCCGAACCCCCCAGGGATAGCGGCTGTTCCTCCCTTAGCTATAGGGAAGAAGGTATCTAAAACTCTCTGCCCGGTAGTCAGAAGCTCGCCGGGAGCCTTCTTCTCATCTATCGGCCTGCCTATCCTGACGGGCCATTTCTGGAGCATCGATATCTCTTTTTCACCCTCTTCGGTGTCCAGCACGGCTATCGTATCCTCTATAGTGTATTCTCCTTCACCGACTATCTCTTTCACCGTTCCGCTCTCACCGGGAGGAACCATGACCTTGTGCTCTACAACGGGCGTTTCTGGAACTATGCCCAGAACGTCGCCGTGTTCGACCTCTTCGCCTTCCTCGACTTCAGGTGTGAACTCCCATTCCTTTGAACGGTCAAGGGGAGAGACATCGACTCCTCTTCCGATGAAATCCCCCGTCTGTTCAGCGATATCCTCCAAAGGTCTTTGGATACCGTCGTATATACGCTCGATAAGACCGGGTGCTAGGTCAAGAGAGAGGGGATGTCCGGTCCTATGTACGGGCTCTCCGGGCTTGACCCCACCGGTCTCCTCGTACACCTGGATGGTGGCAACGTCCTCATCCAGTTCGATTATCTCTCCTACCAGGCCCTCCTCACCTACGTCTACGACTTCGTACATCTCTGCACCGCGAAGGTCTTCAGCTTCCACGACAGGACCCGCGACCCTGATTATCGTACCCTTTTCTTTCTCCTCAGGTTCCGACATCCTGTCTATGCTTTTCTCGACTTCTCCTGACTCGCTCATACTATCTCACTCCTTTGAAGTTATATCAATACCAACAGCTCTTCTTATCTTGCTCTGTAATGGGTCCTCTTTGTCCTCTACTGGACCCTCCTTATCCGGTATCTCGACTATCACCGGAAACAGGCTCTCTTTCCTACTTCTCTTTTTGTTAAGGTGCTCCCTGATGTTTTCAGCTATGGTCTCAGAGATAAGGATAACGCCAACATCAGAGGATTCTAATAGATAATCTATCTCTTTCTTAGCTTCGTAATCGTCAGTGGGAATTATACTCTCGTCCACACCGGCCAACGAGAAACCTAAAGCCATGTCCTCCTGGCCGATGACTACAACCTTCATCCTGTCTTCAGTTCCTTCCATCATCTCTCCTCCATTATCACCATGTCTCTGATCATCTCCGGGCTGACGCCTTCCTTCACACCTCGGATTATAACTTTAAGATTCCTGAACTCCAGTTCCTTACCGACCAGGTACTTCACCATCGGCCCTACACTCAACACGTGTTGGCTCATTATCTCCGAGATCAGAGAATACAACTTCTTGTCCAAGTACTTTTCAAGATCATAATGTGACATGGAGGCGCTCTCGCTTCTCAGGTCTTCGTATGACGTTCCCTCTAACTCGACGAGCGCTTCCTCCATATTGTTCGATTCTATCATGTTCTCCAGCTTCCAGTGCTCGAGTTCCCTTCCAGCTGGGAGCAGCGCCTCTTTCAGGGTCTCCTCTTCTATATCCTCCTGACCTCTCAAGCCTCTCAAAACGATCTTCAGATTCATCAGGTCAGTGTACTTACCGAAGAAGTACTTCAAGGGTGCCCGTTCCTCGGCGCCGGCCTTGTTGACAGCTTTCTTCAATCTCTCGTATGCGAAACGGTCCAGCTCCACATCCAGCAGGAAGAAATTGTCCTTCCATTCCTGACCGGACAGTACCTCTCCAAGTTCCGTATCCTTCAATATGCTCGTGAGTTCCTGGACATTCCTGGCCGACACCATATCGTCTATCATGCCCTTGTCTATTATCTTGACCGGCTGGATCTTCCTCCTCAGGTCCTCCTTTTCCGTTCCCCGGTCTATGGCCTTGATCGCTCTCTTGACCATCCTGACGTCATACCTGTTAAGCCACGCGTTGACGAACTCTTTAGCGTCTTCCGGCGTGGCCATAAAGGCCCTCTTGACGGATGCGATCATCTCCTTTTCGAGCTCTCTCTCCGCCTCTAATATATCATCTGCGGCTTCCTTCGGAAGTTCATAGCCTTCGTCTCGTATCTCACTCAAGACCTCGTTTATGTTCCTGCTCTCGATCAGGGGCTCGAGCTTCTCCTTTTTTAAGAAGGGTGTACCTTCCGCTCTAAACTTCGCGTTGGGGTAGGTGAAGTTCGCTATGGAAAGTAGGACCTTGAAGTAGCTCATGACGAGTATCACAACGACCAGAAGTGACACTCCAACGATGATCAGTACGAGGGTCGGTAATCCCACGCTGCTTACGAACTCTTCCAGCACTTTTCAGTCCTCCGCGAACAACATATCGGATATATCCTTTCTAAGCTCTTTCTTCTTCCTCTCGAAACTTGCTTCGAATGTCAGGTCTATCTCGGAGCCCGAGTCCGAAACGGCCTTGATGCCTCCTATGACGTCTAGGTCGGATTTCACGTCCAGGGAGGGGGCGATCTTACTGACCAGTTCCTCAACTTTCTCTTCACTCTCTGGATTACAGTGTATGGCGATGGAGTCGCCCTCCAGGATATTGCTGGCTTTGCCGATGGCCTTCCTCAGGTAATCTTCATAATCCTCAGGGGACGCTTCGTCCAGTTCCTCCATGGCTTGGTCGAATATCTTCTCTATCATCTCTTCTCTCGCCTGGAGCTTGTTCTTCCTGGCGTCCAGTTTGGCCTGGGAGATTATCCGGTTTCTCGTCGTATCGATCTCCCTCTCCTTCTCCTTCCTGATCTGGTCCAGTTTCCTGTCCTTCTCTCTCTCTATCTCCTGTTCTATCTCTTCGGCCTTCTCTTCTTTCCTCTTCTCTATATTCTTAACCTTTCTCTGCGCGGCCTGTTTTATCCTCTTGATTATCTCATCCACTGGCATCTTTTACCCTCCTGCACCTCACATGAATCCCAAGAACACTATTATGAATATGGCGATCAGAAGACCAAAGATAGCGAAGGTCTCCGACATAACGCTGAATATCATACCTTTACCGAAGGTCTCCTCACGCTTGGAGACCGCTGCGATAGCCGAGCCGGATGTGATACCCTGACCGACTCCCGAGACACCGGATACACCTATGGCCATGCCTGCACCTATGGCCGCTATGCCCATGCCGACTCCGGCATCGACCGGGAAGTTGCCTCCCAGCATGCCGCTGAAGACCATCAGAAGGATGGATATGAGCATGCCGTATATGGCCTGGGTCTCTGGCAAGACTGAAAAGACCATGCCTCTACCGAACATGGACTCGTCTTCCGCCACCGTTGCTATCCCGCTGGCGGCCGCGACTCCCTGGCCTATACCCGAGAGACCGGCTACACCGACAGAAAGGCCGGCGCCCACTCCGACCAGACCGAGGAACAGCTGAATATCGGAGGAGAACCCGAGCAGACCGCCTCCGCCCAGAAGTCCGCTGAAGATCATGAGTAAGATGGCTATCAGCATGCCGTATATAGCTTGAGTTTCTGGTAGAACTGAAAAGACCATACCTCTACCGAATATGTCCTCTTTCTCGGCGACGCTGCCTATCCCTGAAGCGGCTGCTATGCCCTGACCTATTCCCGAGAGTCCGGCTACACCGACTGCAAGACCGGCGCCTATGCCTATCAGACCTAGACTGTATCCGGGCAGACCGGCCATTATGTCTTTCGCCCCTCCACCCAGTAAACCGGTGAAGACCATCAGTAAGATGGCTATCAGCATACCGTATATAGCTTGTGTCTCTGGTAGAACTGAAAAGACCATGCTCTTGCCGAAGAGGTCTTCTCTCTCCGCGACGCTGCCTATACCTGCACCGGCCGCTATACCCTGTCCGACTCCGGACAGTCCGGCCACACCGACGGCGAGACCGGCACCGATGGTCACGACGGCTAATCCCAAACCTTTGGCACCCAGCATGTCAGCGGAGATGCCACCGCCGAGAAGACCGGTGAACACCATTATCAAGATGCCGACCAAGAGACCATAGATCGCCTGTGTCTCTGGTAGAACTGAAAAGACCATGCCTTTACCGAAGAGCTCTTCCTTCTCGCTGTAGGAAGCTATACTTCCGGAAGCCGCGACGCCCTGGCCTATGGCGGAAAGACCGGCTATGCCGACCGCAAGGCCCACGCCTATAGAGGCTAGACCGATAGGTAAAGGAACGTATCCGCCGCCTCCGATTATGCCCGTGAAGAGTAACAGGAGTACGGCCGTTAATAATCCATAGATAGCCTGGGTCTGTGGAAGTGCTTGGAAGACCAGGCACTTGCCGAACTTCTCCGGCTTCTCAGCTATCGTCCCAGCACCGGCTGCCCCGGCTATACCTACACCTATACCGGCACCCATCCCGGCTATACCGACTGCAAGACCGGCTCCTAAAGCCGTTAGAAAAGTACCTCTCTCATCCTTCTGCAGATCGATGTGTACGGTGTCTTCGTAACTCCTATTGTTGGATTCTACCGTCAGATTCACCCTGTACTGACCCTCCGTTTCGTACGTGTGGGTGACGTTTTTCTCCGTTGAGGAGGTACCGTCACCGAAGGTCCAGTTGATCGTGGCATTGTCCAGGTCGATATTATGTGATGATATGGAGAATTCTACATCCTTTGATTTGTCCAGGGATTGATAAACCGTCTTGTTGGCCCCCGGGTCTTCTCCCTCGATCATTATATCCACTTTGCCCATGGACTGCTCCTGAGCGGTGGTGGAGACGGTCCCGAACAGTATGGTAAGGGCCACTATCAGGGTCGTCAAGAGTAAAAATACCCTTCCGTTCTCGAAACTTTTCTTGACACTCATTCTATCACGTCCTCTTCTATCTCGGTGTGCTCCCTTTCTGGTTTGAACGGAGTGAAGGAAGAACCTCCGCCTTCATAGAAGTAATTGAAGAACTCAACGTACTGAAGCCTGAGTGAATGAACGAAGGAACCTAGAGCCTGTAAAACCGCGTTGGCTAAGTGCCCTCCGATGATGACGAACAGTCCGACTATGTAGAAAGGATAGGAAGGATCCAAGGGTCCGAATGCAGCGATAGTACCGAGACCCCCCATGATAGCCAGTAGGACTCCGACCCCCAGATATATCATGTTATCCTTCATGCGTGAATAGACCAGTAAGAACGAACCAGCAACTAACAAGATAAGCGATAAGGGTAAAGGCATCTCGGCCGCCGTCAGCAGGTCAGCGAGAACGTTGACCGTTAGGGCTATACCGCCGGTCGCGAGACCCAAAGCAAGGATCCTGGAGAACGAAAGGAAGTCGCCTATGAAACCGGTCAAGTCGAAGAAAGACAGGCCTTTTGCTCTCACCACTAGAAGTAACAGGCCAATGGCTGAAAGGACGCCCGCTAGGATATAGTGTGTCTGAGAGAACTCGAACCAGCCGAAGAGCTTACCCGAGAGAAGGATGAAGCCGCCGGGCTGGAGAGTCCACCACGAGCCGTTCTCCAGCAGTATGTTCCTGTAGTCCTTCCTGTTCAAGTGCTGGACGAAGGCGAGGGCCAGACCTATATTTATGTAGACTAAACCGATTATGAGCGAGATGACCAACAGTGTCAGAGGGCCCTGTCCTTCCAAGGTCTCGAGCGGCGCGTTGTAACCCATGCCTAACCTGCCAAGCAGATTGGGATGGCCAGGCTTGGAAGGACCCAAAAAGCCTCCCTGCAGTATGCCGAATATAAAGGTGGATATGCCCGTACCCAGAAGTAGAAGGGCGAAATCCCTGGTGCCCTCCTCCACCTTCCCTATCCCCTGTAGGATCAATGCTGAAGTGAGTATGATGAGTAAGCCGTAAACCGCGTCGCCCAACATCAGACCGAAGAAGAGTACAAAGGCGGGAGCCAGTATGAAAGTGGGGTCTATCTCGTCGTACTTCGGCGGCGCGAACATGTTCGTCAGAAGCTCGTAAGGCCTTATCAGCTTGGGGTTGTCCAGCTCGATGGGGACCTCGTCCAGATCCTCGTCCTTCGGCTCCTCGGTCATGAATGCAGCGCAGCCGTTCGAACTCTTCTCCACTATCTTTTCCACTTTATCTTCATTCTTCTCGGCAACCCATCCCTTGACCACGCTTGTCTCTTCTGTGGTACCAAAACGCTGCGTGATCTCTCTTTTCTGCCTGTAGATGTTCAGTTCTTCTTCTAAAACCTTGTACTCCTTCTCGTGCTCATCCTTCATCTTCGCCAGGGTGTCTTCGATCCTCTCTTTCTTCTCCTTCAGATCCCCTATTTTATCCTTTATCTTTTCCAGAGCTTCCTTTGGATGACCGGTCAGATTCTCTAAGTCGAAGGGTCTGACGTCTCCCTGTCTTAGGGCGCTCTCGAACTCCGTTTTTTCTCTTATGAAGGCCCCGGCTATGACGATATACTTGTCCTCGGTGACCTTCTTTATGGTGTGGAATTCCGACTTTATATCGGACACGGCCTCCTTGAACTTGAGAGGCGAAGTCGTGGTACCCACTCTGATATCGGTCCAGTCCGATTCTCCTATATGTGAGAGTTCAAGCTCGAATTCTTTCAAGAGAGTCAGGTCCTTCTTCAACTCCTCCAGGTTCTGAAGCTCCTCCTCTATATTGCCCAGTTTCTCGTCGAGTTTTACGACCCTGTTGCCGTGCTTTTCAAAAACAGTATCGATCTCCTTCAGGAGTTCCTTCAGTTCCCTACTTTCCCTCTTCACTTTCTTGGTCTCGATCGGGTTCAAGAACTCTTGGACAGCGCTCCTCTCCTCTTCGAACCTGCTGAAAACGTCCAGTACATTAGAAAGCTTTATCTCGTAATCGGTGAGCCTCGTGATTATGGCCGGTATACCGCTGGGCTCGACTCTATCGAAGACTTC
Organism: uncultured Thermoplasmata archaeon; assembly: GCA_964394465.1. GTDB lineage: Archaea > Thermoplasmatota > Thermoplasmata > Halarchaeoplasmatales > Halarchaeoplasmataceae > CAYMXS01. The sequence continues at coordinate 54,300 of CAYMXS010000005.1, forward strand.
TTTGTCTCTATCTATATCGGATATCTCGGCTACCCCAGACTGGTGTAAAGAATCTATGACCTCGTCGACATAATCATCATGCACGACGGCGGTGAAATCCTTCATCCGTTCTGGGTATATTATCGTTATACCTCCTTTATCCGTTCTATGACCCTGTCAACAGCCTCAGAGATGTTCTCGCGGCTCTGCTCCCTGATCTTTTCGGCTTCCTGGTCGGCCTCCTCCCTTATCTCTTCGGCTTCTTTTTGTGCCTCTTCCTCCACCTCTTTCTTCTTCTCTTCCAGTTCCTTCTTTAGAGAGAATATCTCCTCTTCTTTCTCCTGCTTGGCCTTCTCTTTTAGCTTCTTCAGCTCCTCACGTGCTTCCTGCTGCTTTCTCTCTATAAGCTGCTTTGACTTCCTTTCCTCTTCCTTGACCTTTTCTATTTCCTCTACCGGCACGAAAAATCCTCCAGGAGGGCCTCAAATATGCTTTTAGGCGTTATTCAAGATGGTGCATAATCAATCAAGATATAAGCGTTTTGGTTAGTTTTTAGCTCAATTATATAGTCTATGATGACTCTCAATTCGAATTCTGTTAAAAAAAGAATATATACGTAAGATACAAATAATATATAGTGAGTCTATAACTAAGAGGTCTACCCCATGGACAATGAGATCGAGCGTAGGAAGATTCTATCATGTCTTTTGGTCTATACCACCCTAGCCTTGCTTCTTGCTTCAACCGTTTTCGGCAGTTTAAACGTTTTAGCTCAGCAAGAAAATCAAACAAACCCCCCACAAAAGGTCACAGCGGCCTTCACCTATTCACCTCAAAATCCTGTAGTGGATGAAGAGATCCAGTTCACAGACCGGTCGAAGGCTGTACAGGGTACCATCGGGACATGGAGTTGGAAGTTCGGAGACGGAACGAAGACCGAAGAGAAGGATCCAACTCATACATACGATTCAAAGGGCAACTACACGGTGAAACTGACAGTCAAAACGGACGAAGGGAAGAGTGATCATCGGATACAGGTCCTGTACGTGAGAGGGAAAGATGGCGGAGACGATCAGGAACCTCCAGAGGAAGGAAATAAATCAGGAGACATAGGTGATTTCAGGAAAGGAACAGAGGGATCATTCGTCTCTTTTGATGTATCTAGACAGGGGATATCAAATCACATATTTAGACGGAAGGGAGATAGATTCTGTCTGTTTCAAGACATCGATATCGAGGAAGCCGAGATAGACGAGAGTAGAAGTGAAGGAGCTCTCTATCATATCGGAGGTAGGAATCTAGATATAGACGTGTATGACAGTTCTTCAGCTCTGATACAGATGAGGATAGGTCAGATCAAGGCCGAAACAGAGAGAAGGATAAGTTTCGAGCTCGGCCAGATAGAACCAGTGGATAAAAAGATAACCGGTAATCTGGTGGACCTACGGACGGGGGATGGTGAGATGAACTCCAGCCTATTGATACCCAACTCAGAGACAGAATCTTTCTCTTGGAACTATGAAAACGGTCATATCAACCTGACAGCTGAGGAAGGTATAAGGTTGATATTCAGGGCATCCAAGCAGGGGTTTAACAAGGGAGAAGGTTACGGCCTGGATGACCACAGGTTTCAAGAGGGCATAGTGAACAGGGAGATCGGCGGAGAGATAACTATCGAAAAAGACCAGAACAGATACAGAGAGATGTCCATAGCCTATTCTGACATGGATATGCTGACCCATGTCTCGGATAGAAGGATAGAGGTACTGGTCTCCTCGAATACATTGAGACATGGACGTACTTTGCTGATATCATTCTCCAAAGACGTCATCGATATCTCTGATATAGGTGAGGAAAGCGTGCTCCTAGATGGTAATAGTTTAGAGCGGACCAAAGACTACTCAGACCTGATAGACGAGAAGAAGGATCCTAAGTATATTCTGACCGAGGGAGAGGACAAGGTCAGAGTAATGGTAGAGATACCCGATTTTTCCTCCCATACAATCCAGATTGTGGAAGAAACCGAGACGGGAGGAGAAGACCCAACCGGTGATTTCTATTTCTACCTGCCGGCGGCGCTGGGCGTCGCCATACTGGTCCTGATTAGTTCCATATTCTGGAGGAGCAAGGAGGACGCCTATACCGAGAGCATCATAGATAAGGAGAAGGAGAAGCAAGATGGAGATACTGAAGAAGATCTAGCCGATCACGGGGATAAGAAAGATAGGCCTCCGGCAAAGGAAAATGAAAAAAAAGAAGAAAAGGAGAAAAAAGAATAAATAATCCATTATTTTTCTTTGACCAGGGTTACAATGATATGGTATAGTCCTCTTTACAATATTCTCTTAGCTTCCATGACCGTCCTGTCTCTTTTCCTTACAGTGGTATCTATTCTAGCCTATAGAAGGAGTAAAAATAAAAAACTACTCTACGTATCTGGTGCCTTTCTTTTGTTTCTGGGAAAGGGACTCTGGCTTTCCTATAATTCCTTCATAGTATCCTTATCCAGCAATAACGATATCTGGATACCGGTGCTAGCCCTGGACATGGTGATACTTGTGATATTCTATTTCGGCGCTATGAAGAGGTAAAGGCATGAATGACAGGGAAGTAGAGTTGGAACTAGAGAACCGACGGATCATATACGAAGTTATAGAGAGATACCCAGGTCTACATATGAGAGACATAAAAAGAAGGACCTCATTGAGTCTAAACCTGGTCAGATATCACCTGGGAGAACTGGAAAGATACGGACTCATAAAAGAAGTGGAGACGGAGGGTTACAAGAGATACTACCCCACAAAAGATGAGGATTTCCAGTTGGATAAGAAGGAGAAGGATATCTTGGCCCTTCTTCGGAAGAAAAAACCACTCAAGATCACACTTTACCTTTTGAAAGAACAACGAGCCACACATAACGAGATCGCGACGGAACTCGAGATGGCTCATTCCACCCTTTCTTACCATCTCAAGAAGCTGAAGGACCATGATATCCTGATCGAGGAGAACAGACTCTACAGAGTGTCCGAGCCCGAGAGGATAGCCGAGTTACTCACGCTTTACGAACCTCCTGATGATATAATAGACGGCTTCATCGACCTGTGGGAGGACTTTTCCTTTTGAGGCAGCAAAGGTTTAAAACCATAATTATCATTCTATCCTCATGGACAGAATGCTAGAGACGTTTCGACAATGTGGAGACGAAGTGGCCAGGATAGTAGAAGAAACGGACCCTAGTACTAGAGGCGAAAACGTCGGCATGGGGGCGGACGGAACCCCGACGAAGGACATAGATAGGAGAGCGGAGGAGAGAGCTATAAAGATCCTCACAGAGAAAACGGACCATGATATCCTGAGCGAGGAAGAGGGCATCTTAGAAGGTAGTGGAGAGGGAACTATGATCATAGACCCCATAGACGGGACCAGGAATTCACTACTCTCACTGCCGTTCTACTGCATATCTTTAGCGTATACACCGGGAGACCTATCTGATGTAGAAGTGGGTTACGTGAGGAACCTGATCACCGGCAGGGAATACTTCGCCGAGGCAGGAGAAGGGGCCTATCGGGGCCAGAGAGAAAAGGAAACAGAACACAGATTGAAGAAAGAGGAAGAAGATATAGATGAAAAGGAACTCACCTTTGCCCTATACCTCGGGAAAAAATCCATCCCTGAGACTTCCAGATTGGCTCGTCTACCAAGAAGGGTCCGATGTCTGGGCTCCGCCGCTCTGGAGATATGTCGGGTAGCCGATGATACCTTCGATCTTTACTACCAGAGGAGCATCGATAAAGAGAAGAGCCTGAGGATCACGGATATAGCCGCCTCCACGTTGATACTCAGGGAAGCGGGCGGCGAGGTCTACGACGGTGACTGGGAGCCTATAAATATGTCACTAGACCCTGCGGAAAGAAAAGACGTAATTGCAATAAAGAACCCCCGTATTAAGGAGTTTGTAATAAGATGAGTCTGAGATTCGGAGTCTACGGAACCTCTCGTGAAAGTATCTCAGCAGAAGTATTGACGTCCTTGGGATCGCACCCAGCCGTAGAGGAGGTCTTCTTTCACAAAGAGCTAGCTGAAGGTCTGGACGGGGTGGGCTACAGTCTAGAAGAACTGAAATCACTAGACCTGGACTTCATGATGACCATCGGCGGCGACGGCACGATCTTGAGATTACTCCAAAAGTGCGACATGCCCGTTCTGGGGGTCAATACAGGGACGGTCGGTTTTCTCACATCTACAGAAGTGAACGATGTGGATCAAGCCCTTGATAGGATAGAGGAGGAAAGTTTCTTCATCGACGATAGGTTAAGGCTCAAGGTCTATCTGAACGGCGAGGAGAAGGGAGATAGTACCAACGAGGTGGTGGTTCACAGCAACCAGATAGCCAAGATAAGGGGCTTCAAGGTATCCCAGGGGGATGTAGAACTGGACAAGTTCAGAGCCGATGGGCTGATCGTTGCGACTCCCACCGGCTCCACATCCTACGCCATGAGTGCCGGAGGCCCTATCGTGGACCCTTCCGTAGAGGCCTTCGTAATGGTCCCGATATCCCCCTACGAGTTGGCTACAAAGCCCTACGTGGTGCCCGTGGATAAGAAAGTGAAGGTAGAGCTGACCGAGAAGGACAAGCCCTGCCTGATGGTCCTGGACGGCCAGAAGGAATTCGAGGTCAAAAGTGAAGATATTGTAGAGGTGGAGGTCTCGGAAACCAGATCGAAATTCATCAAATTTGAAAAGGACTTCTACGAGAGGGTAAAAAAGAAGCTGATCTCAAATGACTAAAGTCGAAGGAATAACAGAGCGGATCCTACGGATGATAATGGAGAGTGCTAAGGACAGCCATCCGAACGAATTCGCAGCCGGAATGAGAGAGATAGACGGCATCATCTCCGAGTTGATACTGGTTCCAGGTACCATCTCTGGTTCCCAGAGTGCTATCTTACAACTTCACAACTTGCCCATAGATTACTCCATCGTCGGAGTCGTCCACAGTCATCCAACGCCCAATTTTTCACCTTCAGAAGAGGACATAGAGATGTTCGGAAGGTACGGACGTATCCATGTAATAGCGGCCTACCCGTACGACCTGGATTCCTGGCAGGCCTACGACCAAACGGGGAACGTGGTGGAATTAGAGGTGTTCAAATAGAAGTATAGAGGATCAAACTAGGGATTCATAGACCTTTTCTATATCCTCTGCCACTTGATCCCAGGTGAATTTATCGACCACTCTTTCCCTGCCATTTTCACCCATCCTCTCCGACATATCGGGGTTCTCCAAGAGTGTCCTTATCTTACCGGCTAGATCTCTAGAGTTCATGGGCTCAGCTAACAAACCATGTTTTCCCTCCACGATGACCTCTCTAACGCCGGGTATATCCGAGACTATGACAGGTACACCTGATGCCATCGCTTCGAGGGCGACTATCCCAAAGGCTTCCAGTCTAGAAACGGAAGGCAGTACACAAACGTCTGAAGCGGCGTAGTACGAAGGTAACTCCTCGTTGGGAACCCTACCCGCGAACAACACCTGATCCTGGAGGCCCTCATCTTCGATTATCTTCTCCAATTCTTCCCTGAAGTCTCCAGTGCCCACTAGAACGAATTTAGCCCTGTCCTCGTCTAGATATCTTGCTGCTCTAACGAAGTATTCAAGACCTTTATGATACACGATCCTCCCGACGTACATGACCATCTTCGTGTCCTCGTCTAGACCGAGTCTTTCTCTGGCAAGAGTCCCTTCATTGGTGGGGTTGAACCTCTCGGCGTCTACCGCGTTCGGTATGACCTCAGAGTTCTGATGCCAGACCATCTTTGAAGTAGCACCATAGGTGGTCGTCGTCGTTATCACCTGATCGGATTTGCTGACCGTGTAGGTACCTATAGTCCGCTGATAGAGCGCCACTATCATCGGTCCCAACAGGTGTGGTATCTCGAGGTCGCAGTGATAAGTCAGAACCGAGGGAACGTCCTTCTTGGAGGCTCTCCTGACGCCGAAGAAAGAGAGCAGCGGAGGTGGAGAATGGGAATGCAGGATATCGTACTCCTCGTCCATCAGGACCTTGCTCACACCTGGAACGATAGGTGTGGAAAGAAATATGGTCAGGGGCTCTACCCTTCTCACCGGTACGCCTTCCACCACGGACTCTTCTTCAGTATCCTCCAGTCTGGTGGTCACCACCAAGATCTCATGACCTCTCTTCTGGAGGTGCTTTGATAGCTCTAAAACATGGGATTCCACCCCTCCAAGGTGCGGGTAGAAATACGGTGTGAGTTGAAGTATGTTCATTGTATCCTGCTGTCTCTACCCAGTTCCCCCTCGGCCAAGGCTCCGGGCCCTATCAGGGTCCCCTGCCCTATTATCGTTCCAGTGTTTATCATGGCGTTGATACCTGTCTTGACGTCGTCACCCATTATCGTGCCCAGCTTCCTTCTTCCGGTCTGGACCTCTTCGCCGTTCTGCACGACATTTATGTTCTTCTCATCCAATCTCAAATTGGCCACCTTGGTTCCGGACCCAAAGTTGCAGTTCTTTCCTATGACGCTGTCTCCCACATAGTTGTGATGTGGCACGTTACTCCCTTCCATCAATATGGTGTTTTTGACTTCAACGGCGTTGCCGACCTTACATCCCTCTTGTATGGTGGTGGCTCCTCTTATGAGACAGTTGGGGCCTATCTCCGCTCCGGAAGATATGTGTACTGGGCCCTTGATATAGCTACCCCGCTTGACGGTCGCTCCTTTCTCTATAGAGACTTTTCCTTCCATATGGACCCCTTCCTGTATCTCACCCTCTCTCTTTTCTTCGAACATGCCCTTCCCCATGAGTTCTTTGTTAACGGATAGGAGTTCCCAGGGCCTGCTCAGTTCGAACCAGGTATCTCTTTTCAGCTCATAACCTCTCAGTTTTTCTTCATCCATCAGCAATTCCAAAGAGTCCGTTATCTCGTACTCTCCCCTGGATGATCTTTCCGTCTCATCGATGGCCCCGAATATCTCGGGAGTGAAGCCGTATATACCTGCGTTGACCAGATCGGAGGGTGGATCGTTCGGTTTCTCCATTATCTCCTTTATCATGTCTCCCTCCTTGACCATGACCCCATAACTGCCGGGCTCCTCGACAGGAACGGTACCTACCACTGAGGTATCTTCCTCTTCGAAGAAATCCACGAAATTTTTGATCTCTTGCGGTAAAAGTATCACGTCCCCGTTCATACAGATGAACTTCTCGTCTATGTATCTCTCGGCGTTGCTCACCGCGTCAGCAGTCCCCAGCAGCTCGTTCTGTCTGGTGAAGCTCAATTCAGCCTTGGAAGAACTCAGAGAATCCTCTATCATCCTTCCCTTCCAGCCCACGAGAACCACGATCTCGTCCACAAAATCCTCCAAGGAATCCACGATATGCTGGATTATCGGTTTTCCCGCAACCGGAAGCAGGGGCTTCGGTGTTCCGGTGGTCAAAGGTCTCATCCTAGTTCCTTTTCCTGCGGCCAAGATAAATGCCTTCATCTCTATTCCTCCATGCATCTCTCAAGACGGTCTTTAACGTTTTTGAATATGTCTTTTAAACTTTGCTCGTCAGAAGCCTCGACAGTTATCCTTATCTTCGGTTCCGTTCCAGACGGTCTGACAAGGGCCCATCCCCCTTCGTAGCTTATGCGAACCCCGTCAACGAAGTTCAGCCTCTCTTTATCGAAGCTCTCTCGGCAGGACGATCTGAATCTATCCATTATCTCTTCCTTTTTGGAGACTTCAAAGGAGAACTTCTTCCTGGGATAGCACGGCATCTGTTCTATCTTTTTAGGGATGTCTGTAGATCCGAAAAGATCGACCAAGAAGGCGGCGGCGTAAACACCGTCCGGCGCATAACTGATCTCAGGGAATATCCACGTCCCGGAGGGCTCACCCCCGAAGTCGGTACCGTGTTCCTTGAGTGCCTGGGCCACGAAGACATCACCTACTTTCGTCCTGATGACATCATCGACAATCTCATCTATGACCATGGAGGAGTTCACCGGGACCGCAACAGACCCGGAGAACTCCGAGGCGAAGAGTGCCAGGAGAGTATCACCGCCCAAGAAACGTCCTGAGGAATCGAAAGCGACCATCCTGTCCGCGTCTCCGTCGTGGGCGATGCCCAGGTCCGCTTCGGTTCCCCTCACGAACTGTTTGAGCTCGAGAAGGTTCTCTTCAGTGGGCTCTGGATCGTGTGAAGGGAAGGTACCGTCGGGGTTTGAATTCAAGGTTTTGACCTCACAGCCCATATCTCTAAGAAGGTACGGCGTGATCGAACACCCGGCACCGTTGGCACAGTCCAGGGCTACAGTAAGGTCGTGGTCGTCCCCGACTATATCCAGTATAGCTTCTATATGCTGGTCTATTATCTCTCCCGACTCGGACGTTTTCCCGACCTTGTCCCATGTAGGCAGGGTCTGAGGTTCTTCCACGCTGTCCTCTACGGCCTCCATCTGCCCCGTGTTGAACGAACTCCCATCTGGGTTCCACATCTTGATACCGTTGTCGGGAGCCGGGTTGTGTGAAGCCGTGACCATCAGGCCACAGTCATGATCTTGTGCCGCGTACGCCAGCGTTGGAGTCGAGACCATACCGGTCCTTACAACGTCAGCACCTACAGATGTGAGGCCAGCTATCAAACTGCTCTTGACCATATCACTGGTAGGTCTGGGGTCGTGCCCCAATATAACATCTCTGTATCCTTCTCCGACTGCTCGACCCACTCTCATGGCCAGATCTGGAGTGATCTTCTCATTGACCGGTCCTCTGATACCAGACGATCCGAATAACTTCATTACTATCCCTTTTCTCCCTTCCGATATTTCCAGAAAGAATATAAATCCTTTGTTTTATAGGTGATTGTTCTATCATGCAAGCTACCCTCCTAGAAAATTATACAAAAGATTAAAATTACACATTACATTAGGGTACTGCGGAATCCATCAAATTCGATAGAAAAACGAATAAAAAATAAAATTCATTTCACAATGTGGTTTAAATGTCTGAAGAGCAGATGACCATAATACCTGACAGGAAAAGAGAGAGATGCGTCACGGGTATCGAGGGACTCGATACCATACTGAACGGGGGTATACCTAGGGGTAATTCTGTGCTCGTGACCGGGAGTTGTGGAACCGGCAAGACTACGATGAGTTTGGAGTTCCTAGTACATGGGGCGTTGAAGGATGAGAACTGCCTCTTCTTCTCGGTCACCGAGGCCTCTAGAAAGATGTTGAATAATGTAGTCCCCTATGATTTCTTCGAGCAGTCGTTGGTGGATGAGGGAAAGCTCTCCTTCATCGACATGCCGGACATCTACGAACAGTTGGGCTTGTTAGAGAAGAGCGAGTTCTCGTTCCAGGAGATAGACGAACTGGTCGAAGTTATCGGTAAAAAGGTCGAAGAGAAGAATGTAAAAAGATTGGTCATAGACTCCGTCACATCGGTCTGTTTTCAATTAAAAACGGAGGAGAAGATCCGAGATTTCATCCTGAAACTCATGAAGACCCTCTCATCTCACGGCTGCACATCTCTGCTTGTCTCCGAGATATCTCCGGAGGAACCCCGTTATTCCCTGTACGGTGTGGAGGAAGCCATCGCGGACGGGATAATCTTGATGGGAAATATGGAGAGGCACGGAGATCTTCTGAGAACATTACAGGTAGTCAAGATGAGAGGAACCGACCATTCCAGAGCCAAATACGTGCTCGACCTGACACCGGTGGGCGTACTGCTCGTACCACTTTTGAAGGGCGGCGGCATAGAGGGGGTGGAATAGACATGCTGAAGCCCTCTGAACTTGCCGATAAACTGGAGACCATCGAGCCAGGTTCTGCAATAGCCTTAAAATTCGACGTTGATTCCTACTTCGATATCGTTACCACCTTGACAGACGATTTTCCGGGGAACAGGGACATGCAGGTGATCTACACGTCCTCGACGATCTCATCCCAGACCACGATCCAGGTGTTGAAAGCCTTCGATATAGACAGGAGCGATATCAGATTCGTGGATGCGGTCTCTTACATGACAATGGGGTCTGCGGAAAAGGCGGAAGGCGTGACGTACGTGGAAAGCCCGACCATGCTCGAGAACATAATGCTCAAGATCGAGTACCTCTTCAAGAAGTACCCCAGCGAAGAGAACACCGTGGTGATAGACTCCATAGATTCCTTAGCGATACATAACAACAACAGGATCCTCTCAGAGTTCCTCCACATCCTGATATCGAACCTCAGGTCTTACGACTGCTACACCATAATACTCTCTGGCTTCGAGCAGGAATCCGAGGAGATAGACAACATGCTGGCCATGGTGTGCGACGACGTCCTGGAAGTCAAAGCGTCAGAGGACTAGTTTTTAAGTCTGAAGTTGATGAATCACGATAAAACATAAATAATTTATACTCGCATAGGCTTAACACGGGACGTAAAAGTCTCAGGAGGACCAAACTTATGAGAAAAATAAAAAGAGAAGACGAAGGTGTGTCGCCCGTTATAGCTACCATCCTTATGGTGGCTATAACCGTGGTTCTGGCAGCGACCTTATACATGATGCTGCCCAAAAGCCAAGACACCGAAACGACTGAAGCGATGTCCGGTAGGGTCAACGAAGTCAGTGACGGTTGGATAATACAGATAGACGCTGGTTCAGTTACTTGGGGCTCAGACAAACCAATGATGTACAATACTAGCTCTGGTGCATCTTATAGCCTGAGCGCTGGGACAGACGCTAGCTCGTTTACCGGTCAATCACTGAATATTGATACAAATAGCGCCGACGAGGTTGAACTAACCTTCAATGATAATAATAACAACCAGAAAATAGACGGTGGAGACAGCTTTAAGATAACATACCTCGACGGTACTGCCGATTTCTCCCAAGACTATATCCAGGATCACTATGAGTTCAGAATCTCCGGAACCAACCTAGCTGTTCCATTGGCATAAGATAGACACACCAAACTTGAAAACCCTTTCTTTTTTCTTTTGTTTTTGATTTCGTGCTCTAGTTTACTAAAACCAATCCGCGACTGTATTCTATTTTGATCTCTACAACTAAAGAAGATTTTTGATAAATATGCATAATCCTTAAATAATTAAAGTGAGGATGATTTTTATTGGGGCGTAAAAGTCCCAGGAGGACTTAACCTATGAGGGAGATAAAAAGAGACACCTCTGGTGTGTCTCCAGTTATAGCTACCATCCTCATGGTGGCTATAACGGTGGTTCTGTCCGCCACCCTGTATATGATGATCGATCCGGGGGACCAAACAGAACCACCAGAAGCCATGTCTGGCAGGATAAACTCTGTCAGCGATGGTTGGGTCGTACAGGTAGACGCCGGCTCGGTATCCTGGAACACGGAGAAACCTATATTCTATAACGTGAGTTCCGGCGCATCCTATAAGACCAGTGGCACGGGAGACTTCGAAGCGGACACGGTAGCAAATGCAGCACAGTTCGACGTGAACGGAGGCGGTACAGCCGATCTCTGGGTACTGTGGAACGACAACAACGACAACGACGACATAGACGGTGGAGACAGCTTCAAGATAACGTACAACGACGATACCAGTACTATCTCCGGTGAGGCAGATATCTCAAAAGGATACCTGGAGAACCACTACGAGTTCCGGCTGTCCAACACCAATCTAGGCGTTTCGCTGGGCTGAGGTAACAAAAGATTCAACCATCCAAAACCTCTTCCTCTTTTTATTTTTTCAAGAATTTCCTGAATATAAACTCGTAACTCCTCTTGGGCACTTTTTATCATTTCCATTACTATGTTTTGATTAATTGTCCTAACAAATAAATAAGCCATATACCTATGTTCACCTGTAGGTTAGAAACCTACAGGAGGACTCAACCCTATGATTAAAAGAAGATTGGATAAAAAAGCCGTTTCCCCCGTGATAGCTACCATCCTGATGGTCGCTATCACCGTGGTCTTGTCCGCCACCCTGTATATGATGATATCTACCGAGGACAAACCGGAGCAGACCAAAGCCTTGGCCGGTGACCTGAAAGAGGTACAGTACGGATGGCTGATAGAGATACACAGCAGTTCAGGCGTTCTGTATGACAAGGACAAAGTGCAGATATACAACCCCCAAACGGGTGCAGTTCTAGAGAATGTGACTGAATTTACTGGGGATGGTAATCCACCAGATATCGACAGCGACATACATGTCAAGTTCAGGGACAACGACGGCAACGGAGAGATCACCCAAGGCGATACCTTCGTTATCGGAGACCAAAGCGACTACCTAGAGGACAAGTATAAGTTCAGGATAGACCAGACCACGCTATCTATAAAATTCTAAAATTCTTTCTCTTTTTTATTTAGCTTTTCAACCTATTTTTCCTTGTAAAACTTCAAAAAAGCTTTATATTGTGTTCCACTTCTATAAAATAGGGATTGAACATGGCTAAGAAGAAATCAACTAAATCTAAGAAAAGGGGAGATCAGAGGAAGAAATCAGCCAAGAAGAAAGCAGACAGAGCTAAGCAGCTCAAGAAACAGGCGAAGTACCAGAAGAAAGCGGCGAAGGAAGACAAGAAGATAGCGAAATACGAGAAGAAGATAGAGAAATACCAGGACAAGATCAAGAAGCACAGGAAGAAGAAAAAGAAGTACGAGAAGAAAGCTAGACAGGCCAACCCCCGAAAATCCAGCACGACCTGAATGTTATCAAAGAGCCAGCCATAACCGCCTTATCCTTTTTTATCCTTTAGTTCCTCGATTATCTCTTTTGCTCTATCAGCTCTGACGTTGCCTTCATCAACCATCTGTTGGGCCACTTCATCCACTATATCTTCATCCGCACCGGCGGATATAGCAACGTTCTTCGCATGCAGCTTCATGTGACCTTTCTGGATGCCTTCAGAAGCGAGCGCTCTCAGCGCACCGAAGTTCTGTGCCAGGCCCACGGAGGCCATCACTTTACCCAGCTCCTGACTGTTCTCGACCCCTAAGACCTCAAGGTTTGCCTGGGCACCTGGATGGGAAGAAGTCGCTCCTCCTATTATACCGACGGGGACCGGTATCTCGATGCTCCCAACCAGGTCTCCCTTCTCATCTTTCTCCCACTGCGTCAACGGTCTGTACGTACCATCCACGGAGGCGTAGGAGTGAGCTCCGGCTTCGACCGCTCTAGAGTCGTTTCCTGTGGCGTTAACAACCGCGGTCACACCGTTCATTATGCCCTTGTTATGGGTCGCACATCTATACGGGTCCACGCGAGCGAATTCGTACGCGTGAAGTATCCCTTCGATTGTTTCTTCACCTAGATCCTCCTCGCTGAAAACCGCCCTAGCCCTGGCTAAACGATGCTCTGCGAGATTCGAAAGTATCCTTAGATAGACTTTTCCTCCCGTCAATTCCTCCACCTTCGGGGCCAGTGCCTCGGCCATGGTATTCACTGCGTTGGCTCCCATGGCGTCCCTACAGTCGACCAGAAGATGTATGACAAGGTAGGAGCCGAACCTACAGTCCATAACCCTGCACTCTATCTCTTTAGCTCCACCGCCGTGCTCTACCAGCACTGGATCCTGTTCATTCGCCAGTTCCAAGAGTTCCTCTTCATTCTCGAATATTTTGGCCCTCGCATTGTGAGGGTCCGACAGACCAGTGACCTGTATCTGGGATATCATGACCGGCTCAGTAATGGAAGCGTGAAAACCGCCGGTCTTCCTAGCCAACTTAGCGGCATAGGAAGCCGCAGCGACCACGGAAGACTCCTCGATGACCATCGGCACCAGGAAATCCTCCTCGTCTATCGTAAAATTGGTCGCTATCCCGACCGGAAGTTCATAAGTCCCTATAACGTTCTCTATCAGACGGTCCGCTTCTTCGTTAGACAATCCTTCACCGGTTATCGGCTCTATATCCTCCCTATCTATCTCCCCACTCTGGACCAACTGTTCGATCCTACTGTCCAAGTCCTTCTTGTGAAAACCAGACAAACGTGAATTCTCTACGGGCATGGCTATCGGGTCTTGTAAGACCAAACGGGTATAATAATATTTAGGATTCGTACAGTTCACAGATTGAACAGATCTCTTCAAACCATCAAAAGATTTATTATGATATTCATTTCTTACCCACCAAAGTGGTATGGATGATAAGGGAATGTGAGGAGCATGGCTATTACAGGGGCGACGAATGCCCGGAATGTGGGAGCAGAGGCAGATTTATAATGAGCGACGAAGAGAGCAAGAACCTGGGTAAGACCACTGCAGGTATCCTTCGTCACTTTCCAGATAAATACGGCCTAGAGATGGACGACCGGGGATGGGTGGACCTAGAACACTTCGTCAAATCACTGCGTAACCGTCAGAAAAGATTCCACTGGCTGAGAAAGTATCATGTCAAAGCCCTGGCGGGGACCGACGACAAGGGACGTTATCAAGAAGAAGACGGGTATGTCAGAGCAACATATGGTCATTCGGTGGAGGTAGACCTTGATCTTCCCTCCGAAGACATACCAGACAAACTTTTCGCACCTACGACGGAAAAAGAAGCTGATCTTCTGATGGAAGGCGGCATCAGACCTTCCGATAGGGCCTACGTTCATTTAAGCGGTACCTATGAATCCGCGGTGGAAGCTGGGGCCGTAAGAAGCGACAATCCAGTCATACTAGAAGTCGATGCGGAGAAAGCCATGGAAGAGGGGCAGGCGATAATGGAAGCCGGAAAGGGCGTCTATATCACCAAAGAGATACCAGCTGATTGCCTGGAGAAGTACGAAGAACAACCTACGGAAGAAGAGATAGAAGAAGCGAAAGACGAATAAAAAACCTTTTTCTTTTCATCGATCTATTCTGGGTTCAGCGTTACGACGTTGTTACCCCTCAAAACGATGGTACCTATCTTTCTGTGAGAGTCCTCTTTCCTTTCCTCGGTCTCTTCCAGTACTAAATTCATATGATCGTCGTAGCCCACCAAAGTACCTTTCAAGATGCTACCGTCCTTTAGGAGGAGTTCGACTTTTTCACCCAAGTTCTCATTTAGAAATCCTGAAGGTTTTACCATTATACCACACTTACCTGTTGAATTCTTTTAAACGCGGACTATCAATTCCCTTTTACTATTTTAATATTTGGTCAAATCGTCTATCATCCTAGCCACTTCCTCCTTCCTTTTAGCCAGGTCCAAGCTGTCATATATCTGGTATGCCCTCTCCAGATATTCTTTCGCTTCCCCAAAGTTTTCAAGTCGGCTCTCTACCTTACCCAGAAGTTCCAAGGTCTCCGCTTCATAGCTCGCCAGCTCGTCCAGTTCATCTTCTCCCAGTTCTTCTCTCTGTATCTCCTCGAGAAGGTCCAAGGAATCCTTGAGACCTTTATCCGCTTCTTCTAGTCTTCCCTGTTCTATATGGATACTGGCAAGTCTAGCTCGACTGCCTATCACTCCAAAGGGATCGTCCTGCTCCTCGAAGAGTTCTAAAGCAGTTTCGAATCCTTCCAATACCTTTTCATTTTCGTTCAGTTCCACATGACATTCTCCCAGGTTGAGCAGGCACCAGGCCCTGATGTTGGGATACCCCTTTTCCTCCGATATACGAACGCATCTTTCGTAATACTCCGCGGCTCTTTCATACTCATCCTGAAGTGTATGTATGAGGGCGATATTCATGAGCGAGAGAACACGTTCGTATTCCTTTCCTATCCCCTCGTAGGTCTCGATCGCTTTCTGGTACCACTCAAGGCTTGTTTCTATCTCACCGATATCTGCATATATATCCCCTAAAAACTTCAGCACCTTTCCCCTCTCCGCTTCTTCTTCCGCCTCTTCAAGCCTCTCCAGTGAGTTTTTGAAATAACCTATGGCCTCCTCCAGATTATCCTTGGACCAGGCTATCAGCCCGGCCTGTCTTAGACACTTACCTTCCCCCAGGATATCATCCGACTCATGGGCCTTCTCCAGGCCCTCTTTCACTAGTCCCTGGGCATCCTCTACTCTGCCCATCTCTAGATATATGCTGGAGAGGTCCTCCAGCGATCTTATTATGAGTTCGGATCTGTCCATCTCTCTCGCCGTTTTCAAGCGGCTTTCAAAGCTCTCTTTGGCTTTCTCTATCTGCCCCAGAGTGGAGTACACATCACCCAGTTTACCAAGGAGCTCAAATCTTCTCATCAACAGGACAGGGCTCTCCCGCTGGTCTTCCAGCTCTTCCATCTTGGACTCGTAAACGAACATTTCTAGAACGGACCTTGCGGCCCTAGCCTTCTCCACACCCATTGTCTTTTTGACGTGATCGAACACACTGTCTAGAATATCGGTGAACTCATCGGTTTTTAAACTATTTAGATCGAAATTTTCGTCTATCTCCTCGACCATACTTTCATCGACATGTTCTTCGAGCGCCTTCAAGACCTCTTCTTTATCTTTCAACTTCTTTCCTCCTCAGTCTATATCCTGCCTGTTGAATATGAACTCCGCCAACAGGAGCGGTACGGCCATCCAGACCAAAAGGATCACTATCATCACCCAGGTATCGTAAAAACCGGGTGTCGTTCTAGGCTCCCTGCCTCCGAACTCCATGGCCCAGTCCTGGAAGGGCGCTATATTCAGGGCCAAAAGGGTGAACCATATGATAACTGGGTTGAAGAACTGCAGGCCAAAATACCATCTAGGTACGGATCCTTCACTAATCATACTCCAACCAAAGGTCAGTTCCGCTATAGCGTAAACGCCGACGAGCCACAGGAAGCTGAAAAGGAAAAGGACGAAGATAGAGGCCGACATGGCAGATATAGTATCCTCGAAGATGATGGAGATCAGCAGTGAGATGGAGAGATAAACGCCCCCCAGTATCACCGAGGAGAGCACGAAAAGGTAGTAATCGGCCCATATGGCGTATCCCACCTGAGTACTGACTATCAGGCCTCCGATAAAAAGACCAGAGGAGATGCAGGCGGCCAAGACACACCAGAGACCGAGGAACTTTCCAGCTAAAACCTCGCCTCTATCCAATGGATAGGAAAGCAAAAGCCCTAGAGAACCGCTCTCCCTCTCCCTTACGACTGCGGAGTATCCAAGGATCAATCCAAAGATAGGTACCATGTACTCCATGTAGGTGCTCATCCAGAGGACTGATTGTCTCAGGCCCCTCCACTCGTCCTCTCCACTAGACGCGGTTCCATAGAAGGAGACCAGAACGGTCAGAGCGATGAAGACCAGAACGAGAAGGATTATCCACCTGTTGTGTATATTTAATCTGAATTCCTTCTTTGCCACGGAAAATATACGGGGGACCATCTCCTTGAGCGGCGGTCTTTTCTTTCTGGAGAAGAACTTCATTCTTCCCCCTCCGTCAATCTCAAGAAGACTTCCGTCAGGTCCGGCTCTTTGACCTTGAAATCGCTTATCTCGAAGCCCTCTTCTATCAGTCTCTTGATAAGCTGCATCTTCGTCTTGGGCTCGCTGTAGACGATCAATCTGTCCTCTCTCAACCGGGGCATCTCCGTGTAATCGAGATGTTCAACTATCTCAAAGGCCTCCTTTCCCCTATCGATGGTCAGTTCTATCCTCGGCTTCATATCCAATTCTTCTATCAGATTATCGATGGTGTCTTCTGCCAAAAGCGAACCGTTCGAGATGACACCTACCTCGTCACAGAGATCTTCCACTTCTGAGAGGACATGACTGGAGAGCAGTACGGTCTTGCCCTTTTCCTTCAAACGGACTATCTCATCCTTGACCCAGTTCCTGATGTTCGGATCCAATCCGCTTGTGGGCTCGTCCAGTATAAGTATGTCCGGGTCTCCGATCAAGGCCTGAACCAGTCCTATCCTCTGGAGCATGCCCTTCGATAGAGAGGATATCTTCACATCGGCCGCTTTTTCCATGTCAAAATCACTCAATAACCCCATGATCCTATCCTTCGGGGCTTCCTTCAACTCGCATAGAAAGGAAAGATTCTCTTTCACAGTCAGGCCCTCATAAAGGGAGATCTTTTCAGGAAGATAGCCGATGTGTTTTCGGGCCGAGATACCGTACTCTAGAACATCCTGGCCTTTGATCCTCGCTTCACCTTTATCCGCTTTTACAAGACCCATCAGCACCTTTATGGCCGTGGTCTTACCGGCTCCGTTGGGTCCGAGAAAACCATAGATACGGCCTCTATCCACTTTGAACTCGAGCCCTGACAGGGCCTTGGTACCGTCATAGCTCTTGTGAAGCCCTTCGACCTCTATGATGCTCATCTAGGATATTATATAGGTACTCATAAAAATTCTTTTGGATGTTTGACCTACGAGGATTCCCCAACGGATACTTACAGCAGATCCTCGAATTTCTCCACGAGTTCAGGATACTTCTTCTGGATCGCCTCCAGTATCGAGCCCACGCTCACCTTATCCAGATCCATCTCTGATAGAGCGTCTATCACCTTATCGAAGTCCTCGTCTTCAACTTCCATCGCCTTCTCTTTCGCCATGTAGTCACGCCAGAGAGTGCTCTCCAACTCGTCTCTCCAGCGGTCCTCGTATTCCTGAAGATAATCTTCATCGAAGCGTCCCTCCTCTACCGCTTCTGCAGCGAATTCACCGGCTATCCTTCCCTGTATCACTCCGTTCACGATGCCTCCTCCCGTCATAGGGTCTACGATCCTAGCCGCATCGCCGACCAGTAAAAGACCGTCCGTTGTAGTCCTCTCGGGAGGATGCGTAACAGCGACGGCTCCGGCCACCATATCTACGGGTTCTCCTCTGTTTATCTCTTCATGTTCATCTATGAACTCGTCTAGATAATCCTTGGGTGTTTTTTCACCGTTCAATCTTGTGAGCTGGATACCCAGCCCAACATTGGCCGTATCTTCGTTCTTGGGGAATATCCAGGCATATCCACCGGGAGCAGAACTGCCGAGATAGAAATGTGTATAGTCCGGATTGATGTCTATATCGGTCATCCGGTACTGGAAACAGGTCATGATGTCTTTCGGAGGTATAGACTCATAGATGCCGGCCCATCTACCGACCTGGGATTCAAAGCCGTCGGCACCTATTGTAAGACCGGCTCTTATCTCGAATTCGTCGCCCATCTTTCTAGCTTTGACTCCTTTGACCGTACCATCTTCTTCTATGAGTGAAACGGCTGAAGTTTTGACCATGAAATCCGCTCCAGCCTCCGCAGCTTTTTTAGCCATCTCTTTGTCGAACAGATCTCTCTCACATACCACTCCGACCTCATCACCTGCCATCTCCTCTGTTATCTCCAGCTTATGGCCGGACGGGGAGTATATGATAGCACCGGTCATACTCCTAGATTTCCAGCTCTCTACATTCGGTACTTCATCATCCTCCAGTCTCGCCAAAGAAACACCCTCACCGCACCGTACCGGTGAACCGATCTCCTGCCTCTTCTCTATAACTAGAGTTTTAGCGCCGTTCCGGGCCGCGTATCTAGCAGCGGCACTTCCAACCGGGCCCCCTCCGACGATCAGAACGTCATAATCTAAGGTATCGCCTTCTTCCACCTTCATCTCAATCACCTCTCATCTCCAGGGCTCCCACTGGGCACGTGTTGACACATAGGCCGCACCCAGTACACTCATCGTTTATCTCAACTATGTACTCCTTGAGGAACATGGCGTTCTCAGGGCAAGTACCAACACAGGCGCCGCAGTGCATGCATTTTTCCTGATCCACGTCTGGTTTCATCTGTTCTCCCTCCATTCTTCTAGAGGTACGGAGAACTTCTCCTCCACTTCGTCCCTGTAAACCGGGCCGCTGTTATAAGCGCAGAACGGTATGATCCTATCGTCCGGCGTGGCGTAATGGATGACACATCTCTTCACCCTCTCTATATCGTAGTTGTAGAGGTCCTGGAAATGCATGCCACCCACGAACATCGTTCTCCATGAGAACTTGCCCACAGAGTCCTTGTTACCACCCGCGACGATCTCCGACATGATCTCCGATAGGGTTAAACCTCCGGGTAGACTATCTTCTTTGAGGTAATCTCCGAACATCTTCTGGAAGTTCTTGACAAGGCTCTTCCTTTTGCCCTCCTTTGTTTTCAGTTTGCCGCCTATCTTGAAGGCCGTTTTATGAAGCACATTGTCCCATTTATCCGCCTTCTCCAGCATGGCGTCCATGAGACCTTCGACGTCCACGAAGTCCGTTATCGGCTTTACCTCCCCGTTGTCACCTATGACGATATAGGAAGCTAGTCCGCAGTGTGGATGTGATGTGAAGGCCACTTGAGGTTCGTTCTTGACGACAGAAACGAGCTGTGAAATCGGCGTTACGAAGGGCACGGGATAGAAATCATCCCTTGAAAAGAATTCGGTCTGCTCTTCGAGACCTATGGCCAGGTCCGATAAAGTGTATCTCTTCTTCTTTCTTTCTTCCTTGTCGATCCTGCCAGTGAAAGCCACAGGTTGGAAATTGATACCTCTTATGACGTCCCGGTTCTTTATCGCATAATCTACTATATCCCCCACTTGATCGTCGTTGACATCGTTGAGTAACGTCGGAACTAGGACAGTCGCTAGAGGTTTCGGATCCGTCTTTCTACAGTTCTCTATGACCCTCTTCTTCAAGTCCAGCATCTCCCGCCCTCTAGCTTCTTTATATATGTCCTCCTTCATACCGTCGAACTGTAGGTAAACCGTGTGTAATCCCGCATCCACGCACTTCTGCGCGTACTCTTCATCGTTCGCCAGCTTTACACCGTTGGTGGCGACCTGTATCTGGGCGAAGCCCATGTCCGAGGCCGCCTCGACTATATCGAAGAAACGTGGATGTACCGTCGGTTCGCCACCGGCCAACTGTACAGCGTTGGTCGGGACCGGCTCTTCGTCCCTCAGCGTCTTGAACATGTCCAGCACTTCCTCGTAGGAAGGCTCGAAAACATAGCCCCTCTCGTTGGCGTTGGCAAAACAGATGGGACAGTTCATGTTGCACCTATTGGTCAGATCCACGTTGGCCAGACATGTATGACTCTTGTGAAGGTTGCAGAGGCCGCAGTTGTCCGGGCAGCTCGTCGCATCGGTTATCTTTGGATTATCCACGCCTTTCCCGTCGAAGGCCCACTGTTCCGCTCTTCTGTACATATCAGCATCGGACCATATCAGGGCCTCGAACTTCCCGTGCTCATCACATTCCTTCTTCATCACGACCTGCCCGTCCTCCTCCATTATGGTAGCTGGTATGACCTCCTTACATTCAGGACATAGCGAAGCCGTTTTCTTGGGTAAACCCTTATCTAGGGACGATTCCTGTATCACCATGTTATCCGCCCCTATTTACGGTGAACAACACTTAAATATTTTGTAGCGATATTCGCTAATAATGGAAGAAAACACCACGGATATAGACGATTTTAGAGAGGAGACAGAGCAGATTATAGAGGGCTTACAGCGCTTCGGACTGACGGAATACCAGGCGAAAACGTATACCGCTCTGGTGGCACACGGTGTAGCGGATGCAGATACAATCGCCTCGACAGCGGATCTTCCTAGGACCTCCGTCTATAAAGCTCTGTCCTCACTGCAGGACATGGGGTACGCTGTAGTGACGGAAGGAAGGCCGAAGATATACAGGCCGGCAGAACCTCTAGAGGTCAAGACCAGATTGGCCAGGCAGCTCGACGATGTCTTTGGAAGGCTGAACACCCTCTATGAAATACTATCCGAGAAGGGGGAGCCTCAACTGATCTACACAATAAACGGAAGAGAGAAGGTGATGGACAAGATCGGTGAGTTTCTAAAGAAGACGAACAGCGAGATAATAATATCCACACCTCAGTTCTCTCAGATTTTGGACGAGTTATCCAGCGAATTACAGGGGGCCGTAAAAAGAGATATAGATATAACGATAATAACCGGCCCCGGAGAGAGGGTCATCGAAGAGGCGACCATAGAGAGAAGGGAGCGGTTGATAGCCACGGACATACTTTCTGACGGGGAAAGGGCACTGATAGCCTCTCCCGGCCTGGAGGCCTGCGGCTATACCCACAATCCGTCGTTGGCCAAACATCTAGTCAACTTCATGGACATACTGATGAGAAGGATAGAATGAAAGAAGAAAAATACCTTTATATCTCCCTTCCCCTGAAAGGTGTGTGATTTAATGAAGTTCCTGCGTGATAAAAAGAAGCTCACCCAGTTCCTAATACTGTACTACTCCGCTCTCAACAAACCGAAGAGGCTTGGAGATATAGCCGAAGAGCTGGAGATGACGAACCAGGGCGTTTCCAACTACGTTTCCGAGCTGGAAGAAAAGGGTTTGATGGACACCACCGGAAAAACGTACCATCCCACATCCGACGGCATGGAGTTCATAAGGGACACCCTGTCAGAACTGAACGTCTTTTTGGAGGACGCCAGCCACGACCTGGTGTTCATAGAGAGATGCACAGCGATAGCCGACGAATCCATAAAGGAAGGTGAAGAGGTGGGCCTCTTCATGAAGGACGGCCTACTACATGCTTCTCTAGAAGAGTCCTCATCCATGGGCACCGCGTTATCTGAAGCGGAGAAGGATCAGCCCCTTGTGGTAGGAGGCCTTCACGGGATTACAGAGCTGGAAGTCGGCGACATATACCTCCTCAGGGTAGACGTAGAGAAGAAAAAGGACAGTATATCGGAACTGGCAAAAGACACCTCTAAAAAGCTGCACGGTGTAGAATATGATAAGGTGGCGGTCTTGAAGGAAGGACAGTACGGCATAGCCAACCTCTTAGATCTGGACGTGGACATATTCCTCTCTCCAATCGAATCGTCCATACATGCGGCCGAGAAAGGACTGAACGTGATCTTCCTACTCCCTTCCAGCGATGTAGAGAGGAGTGTGGAAAGGATAAACAGCAGGAACAGGGAGCGGGACGAAGAATACAAGATAGATTACACTATCCTCTGATCCTTATCTCAGTAGACTATGGGTATATCTCTCCCACATTTGGGGCACTTTCCATGGTCCAGATTCAACTGACCGGAGGTGAAAAAGCTCCTGGATAAGATCGTAGTTCCACACTCCGGACACTCCGTATCGTTATCGGCCCTTATATTTCCAAGATAGACGAAGTTCAGACCAACCTCCTTTGCTATCTTTCTAGCCTCTTTCATCTTCTGCTTTGAAGTTCTGGGTGTGTCCATCATCTTATGGTCCGGGTGGAAACGAGAGAAATGTACCACATTATCCTCTCCCAGGTTCTTTTTCACCCATCTACAGAACTGCCTGATCTCATCTGCGGAATCGTTATGACCGGGTATTATCAGGTAGGTGACTTCCACATGAAGAGATAGTTCTACGGCTTTCTTGGCGGTATCTAGGACCTTCTGGAGTCGTCCCCCTACGATATCTTTGTAGAACTCCTCCGTGAATGCCTTTATATCTATATTCATGGCGTCTATATAAGGCGCCAGTTCCTCTAGAGGTTCGTCTTCGATGAAGCCGTTGGTCACGTAGACGGAATAACTATTTTCGTTCTCTCCCTTCCTCTCCTTCAAGGCCTTTGAAACGTCGTAGGAGAACTCGTAGGCTATCGTCGGTTCATTATAAGTCCAAGCGATGCCGGAGTATCGTGAGGCCCTATCCACCATCTGATCCACGGTATATTCCTCCAGGTAGGGGCTTTCCGGATCACCGTTGGAAAGCGATGCGTTCTGACAGAACCTGCAGCTGAAGTTGCACCCCATGGTACCGTATGAAAGGACCTGGGTCCCCGGATAGAAATGGTAGAGCGGCTTCTTCTCGATCGGATCAACGGCCAGAGAGGCTGCCTTTCCATATATCACGGAGTAAAGAGTTCCGTCTCTATTCTCCCTGACCCCGCAGATACCTCTTTTTCCCTCTTTTATAGTGCAGTTGTGTCCGCACAGATAGCAGTGAACCTTGTTGCCTTCCAGCTCCTCCCAGGCCATGGCTTCGTGCATGTTATCATTCCTTTTACTGTCGTTTCGCTACAAATATTTTTGTTCTCATCTCGCTGGCGGCGCTGGCGGTCTGTACTGCTGAGGGCCCTGCTGGTCGTACCTGTACTGTTTAGCGGATAGCGGCCTTCCACGGAGATAGTGGACCGTTATGGCTATTACGGCAAGGCTCGTGACCAGTAGCTGTATGATGCCTCTGACTATCGGGGTGATCAGGACCTGAGTGACGAATGTAGAGGGTATGAACCAGCCGACTGCGGAGCCTATGGCCCCTCCCACGAAGCTAAGCACGATCACCAGCAGGATCAAAACGATGGTGAAACCTAGAGTCTCGTTCTTCTTGGCGAAGTCCTTGCTTGCCGAAAGAGAATCCGTTATACCCTTCCCTTCTATGAGCAAGACTGGGATCGTGAAAAGCCACCAGTAGCAGAATAGACAGCCAGGCACCAGACATAACATGAATCCCAGTGAAACCACTATCGTAAGGAGTACGCTTGCGCCTATGAGACCGATCGGATTCTTCTTTATGAAGTCTAGACCCGTACTCATATCAGTTTTACCCGTTTCATAGGCCTCTTTGGCCATGCCGACGAGACCGCCAGAGAATAAGATATATATGACGAAATTCGCCAGTGATAGAGGTATGGTTATCAACAGCAGGGTGATCACTTCATCTAAGATGACCGACGGGTCTGTATACTGGCCGCCGGTCAAACCGGACATAGTCGTACTAGCGTACCAGTTAGAGAAGCTGGATATAGCAATAGTTATGATGATGGGTATCAACCAGTAGATAAGGACCGCTCCGAGATTGTTAGTGAGTATATCAAAGGCCTTAGAAAGTGAACCTGAGATATCTATATCCTTGGAGTAGTACTGTAACTGGCCCTGTTGAGGACCCTGCTGTGGGGGCGGCTGAGGTTGAGGGGGCTGTCGTTGCAGCTGTCCCTGCCGTGGCTGTTTAGCAGGCTGTCTCCCTTGCTGGGTCTGCTGTGAAGGTTCCTCTCCCGATTGAACGTTGTAACCACAGTAAGGACACTTTCCCTCGTACTCGTCGTAATCAGAATAAATGGTGCCGCAGTTGGGGCATTTAGGCATTCATCTCACCGCATTGCCAATATAATCGGGAGATATATAACTTTCGAGATAAGATAGTTTTCATACCCATACATGAACATCTGCAACCACGTGGAAAACATGTGGTGCGTAAGACTTGATATTCTTTATATTCTCTATCTCAAAGTGTTCTATATTCTCGTCTAATTCCTCTTTGACTTTATCTGGATACTCCTCGTCACTGCACGTAGTATGGTAATGTATGACCGCCTCTTCATCGATGAACTGCTTCGCCTTTGGAAGGTACTTCCAGGTATCGTGAAGATAACCCATGACTATCCTGTCCGCAAGATCTGAAAGAGGAAAATCTCGGTTGTCCCCGTGCCATACATCGACCGTTCTTTCGACTCCGTTCAGCTTGACGTTCTCATGTAGATACTTACAAGCTACAGGGTTGATCTCCAGCGAGTAGATCTTTTCTGGTTTACCATGGACGGCCATGGGGAGCGTAAAATAACCTATGCCGGCGAACATGTCCACGACCGTTTCTCCTTCAAGATCAAATTGAGCCATCCTTTTCCTCTCGTCGATATTACCGCTGGAGAACATCAGGTTTGAAACATCTATATTGTACTGGACGCCGTTCTCAAGATGTACAGTTTTCGTCTCCTCACCGTATATCACCTCTATATCCGGCTCTCTTTCGGTACCGTGTATGCTGCCCTGTAGGAGCACCGTTTTAGCGTCCAACACTTCCGCATATGACTCGCCTATCTTCTTTTTGAAAGAGTAGAGTTCCGAAGGCAGTTTGATCAGTACTATGTCGCCCAACTTCTCCCATCTCTCGGGCAGCAGTTCTTTCTTCCCGCTCGGTAGGACCAAAGTCTTCCTGACCTCCTGGTAGGGCGTGTCCTCCTGACCCCTAATTTGAAGTTCATCGCTGACCTCTATTTCTCCATAAAGGTCGAGATCCAGAGTGGATTCTGTGGTCCTCAGTGGAAATATAACTTCCTGTTCTTCAGTCTCGATGAAACGTTCAGGATCCAGAAGGTCTTCTTCCTTCAGCAGTTCCAGGACTTCCTGTCCATCCTCCTTAGGAACTCTCAGCACCGGGCCTTCCGACTTCATTCAGTGACCGATAGGAAGTGGAGACTTTTTATTATCTTCGGGAAAAGTAGTTAAATGAGGAGACTATATTGAGAG
>CAYMXS010000006.1:0-74858 GCA_964394465.1 uncultured Thermoplasmata archaeon
CCTGGGACCCTGGTCCCTTATCTTTAATTTTTCCTAATACCTTTTTAAACTATCCAGTTCTGAAATCAATTTGAAAATAAACCATCCTTGATTTCACCCGTTTAAAGGGTATAACTTAAGCAGATCACACTCTTTCAGAATAAAAACCTCATTTGAACCTGCTTTGTCCTCTATAAAAACACGCTGGAGGAGAGATGTATTCGTTTTGTAAAGGTTTTCAGCGGCTGATCTTTTCCGTCAACCTTTTCACTTTTCTATCCTTTGTTCGATATCTTGGATCTTCTCTTTTTTCTCTCGCACTATATCTTCGATTATATCATCAAGAGGTTTGTCCAGATAGTAGTGGATCCAAGCTTTTTTCTGCCCCGACTTTCGGTTTCTCACTTTTTTGATCCACCCTTTTTCATCCAGCTCATTTGTGGCCTGCGAAACCACTGGCTGCTGCAGTTTGAGCCTTCTTTCTATCTCGTTGGTCTTGACCCCCTCGTTCGATGCTATATACACGAGGATCCTTGCCTCGTTTTTACGTAACCCGCCCTTCCTCAAAACCTCCACGAATTCCCTTTCATCCTCGTCGAAGACGTCCTCCATAGTTATCTACCCGAAGAAAAATTAAGGGAGATATGAAACCGTTGGGAAGTTAGGGTTTGAAAATTCTTTAAAAATCTCATTTATATAAAAAAGAAAACAAAGATGTTTTAGGTATCATTCTGCTTCCCATATACTTTCAAAGGCCCAGATCTGGTCTGTATTTTTATCTCCCCAACCGTACCATTTATCTTCCGATATCCACCAGTCTTCTATAATCACCCAGTATTCACCATTATCGTAGGGTTCTTCCTGAGTACAATCCGGATCCTTAAAGGTAGCACCTTGATGGGAGCCAGCATAATCTTTTGTTTCCACGTCGCCCCAACTTTCGCTAGCCCATTTATGATGTAAATTCCACTTTTCACCACCATTGAAGGCCGACCAAGCACCCCATCTTCCAGAATATCTCCAGTTCGTATTGTGCATATTTACATAATGTGATGTAGACCTGCCTAAACCGTTTCCATCAAATCCCCATCTGTCGTATCCACTACCGTCTTCCATAGGATATCGATTACTGACCCCATCCTTTGCCCAAGGTAAGCCATCATCATCACATTTCCCGTCTGTAGTACCGGTTTTGATATGATAATGATCTGTTTCGGCAGCGTTTTTATCCTGGTATAATCGGGTAAACATATTCAGATAATAACCATTAATCCCAGCTGTATATCTATACAGGTAACATCGTGCAGCAACCTGATTAGTGTTGACGATAGTTTCCCATTTTACTTGATAGTATCCATATGCATCATAATCAAAGTTGCTATGATCAGCAGATGCAGTGTTTGTCATTGCTGGCACGGCGGCCATATACAAGCCCACTACGATAGCCATGGTGGCTAGAAATCTTATTTTTTCCATTCTTTCCATAGGTTTCTCACCTCACTCTAGTTTAATGGGAAAGATATATATATATAACGGATGATATAGCTCTAATATGAGAAGGATACAATCTCTAGCTCTCGTAATGATTTCTTTGATTTTCCTAGCAACGGTCCTGGGTCCTGTGGACACCGACACCGTCAGAGCAGATGATAAAATACCCAATAGGATCGACGAAGTAGAGCACTACAGTTATGAAGGTAAGTTGAAGAACGTCGAAGATACCTTTGCCCCGCGTTGTTATCACGCCGGCGATAGTTATAACTTTACAGTCCCCGGTGATCTTATGGGGCATCGTTTTAGCTGGGTATATGAAATAAAAACATATGAAGCACATAACCGTCGAAGGAGTCCCCATGACACAGTAGCCCACACTATGCATATGAACATGACCGATCAAAACGGCGATAAACTTGTCAGATATAACGAAACAGGCTACGGAGGTGGACAAACTTATGGGCTGGATCTGACAAATGTAACTTCTGTAGATATGTCTGTAATGGATTCACCCGAGGCAGGTTTTATGCACCTGTTTTGCAAGCCATGTAAGGAACTAGGGGATTATATTAAAGGATCACAGAATTTCTCTTATAAGAGCCACACGATGACTTATAACTTATTTGGAGGGGGGTTATCTATGGCCCCTGTTCAAGGTGGAGAAAAATTTGTAAGGATACACCTGAAAACCGATACACCTGTTCGGGCCTATGTATTTTCCAATTTCAGATTTTTCCTCGTAGATTTTGACGAGGGGCTTACCAGGCAAAAAACCTTGGATGTCACCTATCAGGGTACAGATGAATACAATATCCACAGCGCCTATATGACCCTGGTGACGAAGGAGGGCTACAACGGGACTGTGAATGCAACGCTGAAGGGCACGATCGAAGGAGGTACTTTCGACCTAAGCCCGATAATAGTCGGTCTGATAATCGGAGGGATGATGATAGCCACGATGGCGGTGATATGGTACTATCAAAAGTCTTAGATATAAAGGACGTGAGCAAGTCCTACGGTGATATAGAGGCTTTGAAGAGCGCCAGCTTCGTGGTCCCGGAAGGAAAAGTGGCGGGACTGGTGGGGCTAACGGGGCAGAGTATAAATTGGTTTATTCCTCTATTAGGTTATTATTCTAATATACCCTCATAGGCCCAGGAGATTTCATCTTTATCTGTATCTCCGCCACCCCACCATTCGTCTTCCGATATCTTCCAATTTTCTATAATCACCCAGTATTCATCGTTATACTGTCCATCTGTATCTCCATCTGCGTCGTAGAAAGTAGCACCTTGATGAGAGCCTGGGTAATAATCTGTTTCTACGCCCCCATAAGTATCAGTTGCCCATTTATGATGTAAGTTCCACTTATCATTGTTGGTTACCGACGAGTAAGCTGTCCAATAATAAGAATGTCTCCAGTTTTCATTGTGCATGTTTACGTAATCAGATTGGGTATACCCAAGACCATTCTTGTCAACAATTACGCCATCGTACCCATCTCCGTTATCCATAGGATACCGATTACTGACGCCGTTTTTAGACCAAGCAAGGCCATTATTATGACATTCCCCATCATAGGTACCGTGTTTTATGTGTAGGTATTCTGTTTCCCGGTTTTGGGAGTTAGTATCGTACAGCCGGGTGAATATATTTATATATCTATCATTATCTGATCTAAATAGATATACTCTTGCAGCAACTCCGTAGTCTTTCACCACTCGATCCCAATCTACATATTCACCGGCTAGTTCATCGAACCCTCCGTACCGATCGTAATCAAAGTTACTCAATGCGGAAGAATTGGTTGTCACTGCTGGCACGGCGGCCATATACAAGCCCACTACGATAGCCATGGTGGCTAGAAATCTTATTTTTTCCATTCTTTCCATAGGTTTCTCACCTCACTCTAGTTTAATGGGAAAGATATATATATATAACGGATGATATAGCTCTAATATGAGAAGGATACAATCTCTAGCTCTCGTAATGATTTCTTTGATTTTCCTAGCAACGGTCCTGGGTCCTGTGGACAC
Organism: uncultured Thermoplasmata archaeon; assembly: GCA_964394465.1. Lineage (GTDB taxonomy): Archaea > Thermoplasmatota > Thermoplasmata > Halarchaeoplasmatales > Halarchaeoplasmataceae > CAYMXS01. The sequence goes on from CAYMXS010000006.1 coordinate 3,510, forward strand.
CGACACCGTCAGAGCAGATGATAAAATACCCAATAGGATCGACGAAGTAGAGCACTACAGTTATGAAGGTAAGTTGAAGAACGTCGAAGATACCTTTGCCCTGCGTTGTTATCACGCCGGCGATAGTTACAACTTTACAGTCCCCGGTGATCTTAAGGGACAACGTTTTAGCTGGAGTTATAACATAAAGACCCGTAAAGTATACAACCGGAAACATCATCCCGATGACACAGTAGCACACACTATGCACATGAACGTGACCGATCAAAACGGCGATAAACTTTTCAGCTATAACGAAACTGGTCTCGGAGGAGGACGAACTTATGGCCTGGATCTGACAAATGTGAGTTCTGTGAATATCTCAGTTCAAGATTCGCCCGAAGCTGGTTATATCCATACATTTTTCAAACCGATGGAGGCTCTGGGAGACTATCTCAAAAGATCACAAAATTTTTCATTCAAAACCCATACCATGACGTATAATCTGTACGGTGCTGGTCTGTCCATGAGGCCAGTTGACGGAGTAAAGAAATTTGTACGTATACATTTGAAAACGGATACCCCGGTCAGAGCTTATATATTCTCTGACTATAGATTTTTTGTTCTCAATTTTGATGAAGATCTCACTACCCAAAAAACCTTAGATATCAAATACAAGGATTCAGGTAGGTATGTGCTCAGCGCCTATATGACCCTGGTGACGAAGGAGGGCTACAACGGGACTGTGAATGCAACGCTGAAGGGCACGATCGAAGGAGGTACTTTCGACCTAAGCCCGATAATAGTCGGTCTGATAATCGGAGGGATGATGATAGCCACGATGGCGGTGATATGGTACTATCAAAAGTCTTAGATATAAAGGACGTGAGCAAGTCCTACGGTGATATAGAGGCTTTGAAGAGCGCCAGCTTCGTCGTCCCGGAAGGAAAAGTGGCGGGACTGGTCGGCCCGAACGGTGCAGGAAAAACGACTTTGATCAAGTGCATAAATCGGTTTTTGGACTACGAAGGGAACATCGAGGTGATGGGCGTCTCGGACAGGCTGAACAAAAGGGAGATAGGCTATCTCCCTGAAGAAGACGGTTTCTATCCCAGATTGACCGGAGAGGAATACCTGAGTTACGTCGCAAAGCTATACATGCTGAAGGAGCCAGAAAAGGCCGTCTATGAAAAATTAGAATTGGTCGGACTGTTCGACCGGAAAGACGACCCTATAAAGACTTATTCACACGGGATGAAGCGAAGACTCGGCGTTGCCAGGACACTTCTACATCAGCCGAACCTCATGATCTATGACGAGCCCTTGTCCGGGTTGGATCCACTCATAAAGAAAAAGATACTGGATATAATCCAAAGGATAACCGAAGAGGACCGCTCATTCCTCATTTCTTCCCACCAACTCAAGGACATAGAGCAGCTATGTGATTGGGTGATACTGATCAAGGACGGAGAGATAATGGATTTCGGTCATCCCGACAAGATATCTGAAAGCATGCGATCGACGAAAGAGTTGGTGTTCACGGTGGAGAAAAAGGACGTATCCAGGGCACTGAGTATCGAGGAGGAACTGAACGGTGTTAAGGACGTGGAGAAGAAGGGGACCACACTCGTGGTCGAAGTTCTAGATAAAAAGGGAGTCGACAAAAAGATCATGACATGGATGGTCGAGAACGATATAGACTTCTCACTCAAGCACGGTTCTCTGGACTCGATGTACGGGAGCGTGTTCGAATGAGTTGGGAGAAGTTCAAGACGCTCTACCACACCGCACACCTTTCCATCAAGAGATCCTTCCTCGATTACTCGTTCCCCACGGTGGTAGTTTTGACCTTCATCGTCGGCTTCGTCAACCTCAAGATGATGGACGTGTTTAAAGATGCTTCTGTCTCTCTGGGGGTGATGTACAATTCTCTCTTTTTCCTGCTACCCGTTTGGATGGCCTATGCTGGATACCTGGGTAATAAACTGTACTGTAAGGAATTTGAAGACGAAACAAGCTCATCTATCCTGTTAACTCCGGCCGGTAGAAGCTATATATATGCCGGAAAGGCCTTGGCCGGAGTTGTTCTCCTGGGTAGTCTTGCCTTACTGGCTTTCCTGCAGGGTTATTTTTCACTGAATTACTTTGGCCCTCTGTCAAGGCTCATGACGGGTAGACTGGCTCTTTACGCTTTGTTGGGTTTGTTTTCTCCATTGTACATATTCTTTTTAGCCGCTTCCATCGGTATGATATTCAAGAAGACTCTTTACGGGATGCTTTTCACATCCTTTTACGTGATATTTTCATTCCCGATGATGTTCGTCCTTGTCGATTCTTATAGTTTAACTACCAAACTATTCTCCAAACTGCTGATATTTCCCTATATATCTATCAGAGTCGCCCGCTTCTACATCTTCGATTTCGGGATAGTGCCCCTATCGATCTTTCTGTTCCCGCTGTTGGGGATCGTCTGGGCCTTTTCCATATCCTGGATCATATTTAGGGGGATGAAAACATGATCAAAAATAACCGAGTCCTGGCTCTGCTGATCACGGCCCTGTTCATCCTTTCAAGCGTCAGTACGGCCGAAGCCCAAATGTTCGGACAGGACACCGACCACCGAAAAAACTGGGACGAGGAATTTGCAAGAAAACACATGCCAGATATGGCGTACAACGAGACTCTTTACGGTCAATTGATTTACATGCAGGACTCCCGTTACATCGATACCTCCTTGTACAAGATGGATAAAATAAAAGTCGACCCTGGTGAACGAAGAAAGATAAGCTTCAGTCTCGAATACGATATCGAGATGATAAAGGATCTAAACCAATCCAAATTCACGGGAGGCGGGATCACTCCGACTCCACTGCGGTTCAGATTTATCGTGTGGAACATGAACTGGGATGTGAATTACGCCAAAAAACGTTATAACCAAAGGTACAACGAGATTGGAAAAACGATAAATCTAAAGTCTGTGGGAGAAAATGTTGAAAGAGCGGTCAGATACGGGCACACCTGGTTCACAAACCTCCCGGAAAAGACAAAGTCCGTGTACGAGCTGGACGCTCCGACCATCTTGCTGGATTCAGAGAATAGAGTGAAGAATTCCTCTCTTTCATTTTCCATAAAACAGGCCGGTGACTGGGCGATAGGGTTGATGGTCAAGCCAGTTGAGGGCAATTACTGGATGACGTCGGATTGGGGCTTGAGCGTTGAGGTTACTGAACCTTCCAATAAACTACGAAAGTCGCTGTTCATATTATTCCCGGCGGTGACCATTCTTTTAATACTGGAAGGTACATTATCGATAGTGCGCAGGAAAAACACTCTAGAGAAGATATTGAGGAAGATAAAGGTGAGATAAAACATAAGTTGTAATATACTCTCTTACAGTAGCATGGAAAGGGAAGTAGAGTCATCTTTGTTTTTGCTGGGTTGTTTTTAGTGTGTAGATTTCTTTATTTCCCCAGCTTAGTAAAAAGGTGAAGATTAAAATAACCCAAACCTTATAATCTTAAGAAGATGGGGCCCCAGGGAGGTGAGAAACCATGGAATGGAAAGCCATGAATCTCTTGGCCCGGGGCCCTAATCTTAAAATCCCACTTTAGCATATTTATACCTTTTTAAACTATCCAATTCTGAAATCGATTTGAAAATAATCTTTCATTTCTGATCACAATTTTAGTGTGGATAAGGTTAATTATTAGCAATCTGTATTCATTCTAAAAGAAGGTCCATTCTACCTCTTTTTCTGGATCGCAAAGAGGTAGAATAGAAATGGAAAAAGATAAGATACTGGATGGAATAGAGCACGACCTGGAAGAACTGCCTGGTCGCTTAAAACGTTTGAGAGAGGATATCGACTTGAACAGGCTGCCGCTGGAACAGAGGATCAGGCATCCGGCCCTTGAAGACATGGAACTACAGGACCTGTGGAAGGCGGTAAGATCCAACGGTCAGACGGTCCGACCTCACTTACTCTCTTCTTCCTCCTCTTTAGTTCTCTTTGATCTGCGGTGTATGAACAGAGATATCACCACTAAAGCAAGTACCGCTACTATCCCTATGATGATCAAAGCAGAACCGTCTTCATCCCCTTCAGAGGGCGTACCTGTTACCGTTGGACACTCACTGATATCTGAACTTTTATAATCGTTGTAAGAAACGACCGTGTACAGATACTTGTTACCGTTCTCCACCGAAGTATCATTGTAGAAGTGGGTGGATGCGTTAACATCCCCTATCAAGGTTCTTCTTTCAGAGGAGCTTTCTCGGTAGATTTTATACCCTGTTATGTTCTCTCCGACTTCTTTTTCCGGCTCTTCCCAAGTGAGGTTCACGTAGCCATCCCCCGCTTTCGAGTTCAAAGCAGTTGGAGGCGGCGGGATGATCGGAAAAGAGACTGTTATGTTCCTACTTGGATCGCCCTCTCCTATTGCGTTCACTGCGGTGACGTGGTAGTGATAAGTTTGGTCTTCCGAGACCAAAGTATCGTTGTAGTACGTTTTAGAGGCGTTGATTTCATCCAGCAGGGCCTTAGTTTCGCTATCACTCCCTCTATAGATCCTGTAATCGGTGATAGAAGAGCCGCCTTTGTAAACTGGCTCGCTCCAGTTCAGCTTTACAAAGCCTTTTCCCGCCGATGTTTTCACATCTACAGGTTTTGACGGGGCTGTCTTGCTAGGGACTGCGAATAGATCTTTACTGGGTTCACTCTCGCCGATATCGTTTACCGCTGTCAGGTGATAGTGATACGTTTTTCCGTTCTCGACTTCTTCATCAACGAAGTGAGTTTTCGAACTGTCGATCTCTTTCAGTAGTGTTTTGTTGTTCCTTGAGGTGCCTCTATATATCCTGTACTTATCGGCCGTAGAGGTCTCCGGCGCTGACCAATTCAGACTGACCTTTCGGTACAACCCCTCACATTTTATGTCTCTAGGAGTGAAGGGCGGGCCGCCTATGGCGTATAGATTCTGATCAAGAGACCTTGCATAAACTGTTCCATCTGGACCGATAGCTGGAGTAGTAAATACAAAGCCAAGAGATATATTCCACTTTTTTGTGCCGTTTGGATTTACAGCATAAAGGTTTCCATCCCAATACTTTGGATTCACACTGCCGCCGAATCCCATACCCACATACACTGTTCCCTCCAAACCGATGACGGGAGAAGAACCGCCTGTACCTCCCAATGGGAGTACCCATTTTAGAGTTCCATTCGGGTTCAATTTGTAAAGATATCCCTCGTCGGTGCTAAGATAAATACTTCCATCTTTAGCTATTGCTGGAGAGGTAGTTATTCCTCCTCTTTCAACTTTGTAGGACCACTTTTTAGTTCCATTAGGATTGAAAGCTGAAATATTTTTATTCCCCACTAGGTATATGATCCCGTTATCCCCCACGGTAGGTTCTCCAGTATCATATGGGACACTAATTGTCCATCGTTTTGACCCCTCAGGAGTGACCGAATAGAAGGATCCGTTATCACTCGTGAAGTATATATTGTTCTCTAACCCGATTGCAGGGGGGGAGGAAATAGTCCCATCTATTTTAATATTCCATTTTTCTAATCCGTTGGGATTTAGAGCGTAGAGATTATTATTAAAGGAACCAAAGTAGATAGTCTCGTCATCCGCGATGACGAGTGATGATAGTCCCTTTTCAGTGGAGAAATTCCATTTGGGCGTACCATCAGGATTGAGGGCATACAAGTTTCCTCCGCTGCTACCCACGTATATCGTACCATTACTGCCGATAGCTGGACCACAAGACAAATCCTCGTTGGTGGAGAATTTCCATCTGAGCGTGCCGTTAGGATTGACAGCAGACAAATTCTTCCTACTCCCGTGCACATATATCGTTCCATCGCTACCTATAGCTGGATTGGGAATGAAGAAACCATCAGTAGAGTAGTTCCACTTAACCGTACCATCGATACGACTGGTGTTGTAAGGACTTCTCCCCGTATGTCTTGCATCGCCCTGGAACATGGGCCAGGGTATGTCTTCTTGATCTGATGTTTTGGGTCCTACAGTGGATTCATTTTTTACAGAGGTGTTACCATCCAATATAGTTGCGAGATTGGCGAACAGGAGAAGGCATATCAAGATCAAACTCAGTTTTCTATTTATCATGGATATCAGTCTCCTTTTTCTTCAGTTTTTTGAGTTCTTCTTTTGCTCGTTTTTTACTTTCTTTTCGTTTCTTTTTCTTATCTTTATCCTTCTTTGGATTAACCGTACCTAAAATCAGGATGATCGCTCCAAGGCTCAGTATCGCAGTCAGGGCGTAAACCCAGACAGAGGATGCACTAGGATGGGTACCTTTGTCTTTATCATCATCTTCTACGTACACCTCAAAACTGGAGCTGCCGGTATTTCCCGCCTCGTCTTTTACCACCAGTTTGACGGTGTGATCCCCACCGCTTGTAAACCGATAGGTCGATTTATTCCCCTCTATCTTTTCTCCATCTACATACCATATATACTGGGTTATGCCAATATTGTCAGATGACGATGTACCGTTTAGTAGAACTTCTTCACCTTTTTCCACTATGATATCCGTTCCCGCTCTGGCGATAGGGGCTTGCACATCCACAATTTCTTTACTGGATTTCTCACTTTTGGCCCAGTTAGAGGACGTATCGACCGCAGATATCTTGTAGTAAAGTTCCCGTGCCCTAAAAGGTATGGATATGTCGGTCTCATAAGTCTTTTCATCCATAGGTTTCAAAGATCTGTTCAGCCTCCCTGAGACGTCCGTCCAGTATATCACATAGGCACGTTCTATATCGATATTATCTTCGATACCGACATTGAGATTGTAAAGTTCTCCTGTGCCGGGTGGTGATAATTCATCGGCTGAGAATGTAGGTGCATCGTTATCGATAACGTCGATTTCGATCGATTCAGATACTGTCCAGTAACCCGAGGTGTCCCGAGCTGAAACAGTATATTTCAACCGGGTTGCGTTGTATGGTACGTTTATATTTACCCTATAGTGGCCTTCGCCAACGTTTTTCAAACTCTTGTTCACATGATCTGTTACATCGGTCCAGTAATCCACATAAACATGTTCTATACCCTCGTTGTCACTCACGGTGGCGTTCAGAGTGTAGAAATCCCCTGTGGTGGGGTTTCCAGTCCTGTTAATCGAGATCCTTGGAGGGTTGATATCTCTTATCGCTGTAGAGAAAGGTCCTAGACTCGCCTCGTTGTAGGATACATCCAGTGCTAAGATCTTATAGTGTATGTCTTCTTCGTCTTTTGGAACCTTTATTTTGAGCTCGTAATTGCTGTTTCTTACTGTATCCATGGTCCTGTTGTACTTTTTCTCGGGATCAGTCCAGTGAATGATCCGTACATCTCTGACCTCTATGTTATCAGTTACTTTAACGTCGAACGTGAAGTTCCTTCCCGCAACCGCCGAGTCGGGAGTGTTATCGGTTATCTGGGGCGGTTCGCCTTCTCTGTAGGGCTCTAATAAAGGCAGGTGGTCCATATCACTCGTTTGCGAGATCAGGTAAGGTGTATCGGCGAAGCCGTCGCTCCCCTCTTTGTTCTGTTTCGGGCCCGACCTTTTATCCATGTCTACATGGTCGGACCAGTAGTTACCTCCGGATGGATAAGTAGCGTTCCAGTGGTTGTTTCCTCCAGCCCGTACTTGTTCATCGTTATCGATGAAGTTGTTATGATATATTCTGTTATCTCTAGATGACGAGAGATGGATGCCTAGATGATTTTTCATCACGTCGTTACCGGTGAAGACGTTATCCCTGCAGTGGTAGCCCTTTATGCCGACCTGGCTGTTATTGGAGATAACGTTATCGGCGATCGTATTATTTTGTGAATAGCCCATCAATATCCCGTTATCTTTTCCGCTGATATTTTGGTTTTCCACTGTTATGTTGCTGCAGTCTGCCAGTATAACTTCACCCGCATTTGGAGGCACATCTCCCCCGTTCTGATCTTTTAGATAATATATCGGTTTACCATATACAGTATTGGAACTAGTGATAGTATGGGAGTCCCAATGGGATTTATAGAAACCACCTTCTATATTTATGCTGCAATCTGGAAAAGTATTATTCTTCAACGTGGTGTTTACTGTATGTCGCAACTCTAGTCCTTCCTCGCTGCCCAAAATAGAGTTACCTATGAGCCTGTTTCCACCAGATGCTAAAAGCGATATACCTAATGGATTATCAATCAATTCGTTATCGACGATCAAGTTGTCTTCTGGGCCTTCTCTAAAATAAATGCCCGTGTCTTTATTGCGCAAAAAAGTATTATTAGAGATTGTGTTGCCATCAGAATATTGGTGGATGGTGAGCCCTTTGTAATTCTGTTTTAGTTGATTACCAGCGATCCTATTATCGTGAGGGTAATAGGCTGCAGGGGCGAACGGCGACGACTCGATTTTGACCCCATGAAAGTTTCCAGTTATTTTGTTATCGACTATAGTATTGTTGTAACTTTCACGTTTAAATAGGATACCTTCGCCAAGGCCTTCGGTCTCGTTAGTAGCACTCAGGGAATTATTATAGACTCTGATATTAGTCGAGTCCCTGATTATCATCCCGATAAAGTTATCGACCATCGTGTTATTGGAAAGATTTCCATTTTTAGAGTCGTAGAGATAGATCCCAGATTCGTCATGACCTGTGGCGTTCGATAGATGACAATATCTTATGGAAAAGTGATCGGTGACGTTTCCGATGTATATACAGAACCCGCTTTCTCTTCCATCTATCTTATAGTCCTCTATGATCCAGGGAGCTTCTTCACTGCCGTTCCCTTCCCACCCTTCCTGTTCAGCGGTCTTCGCGAAATCCACGTTATTATCTATCCGGATAGGTTCGTGGGTCTGGTAGTCATCTGCTGTTATTTTTTCTCTGAGGCCCATTTGGTTATCTTCTAAGTGGGGAGAAAATTTGAAACCATCGATGTCATTACCGGTTTTAGTTGAAAAAAGATTTTGGTTCGTATCTTGAACATGAAAATCTAGACCACCAGAATGATTGCTATTAAAATCTTTCTCTTTCAGAGATAAATTCGAGCAATGGTTATGCATTATATCTCTATCAAGGCTGTCTGACTTCGGATTAATAGTTTCCTTGTATTTACTATCGCCGTTTTTATCTAATTCTCCATCACAATCATATTCAGAATCACATCTCTCTAAGTTGAGTAATCCAAACGCTCCATTAAATATCAATAGAGTGACGATCAGTCCTGCAAATACCGATTGAGCTTTCATATACTTATTTTCCCTCTTTTGAATATAAAAGATAGAAAAGAGTTTTTATAATTTTTGATTTTAGGGAGATATAGAATTAATGCTGCCATATTCCACATAAAACGTCACTGTATCTGTGTTGGTATTACCATCATAGTCATATGCCTTGACTGTTACGTCATACCAGAAACCTCCGACGAACGTATATGTATAGCTTTCATCAGTTCCCATGTCTCGCCAGGTTCCATCGTCTATTTGTAATTCATAATGGTCTATGGAAGTATCACCGTCTCCTCCGTTCCATTTTATTGTAATCTGCCCTTCATCATATGAATAGCCATCCTTAGGATAATATATGTTTACCCATGGGTCTTCAAGGTCTATCTCTAATCCACACCGAGTATCCTTTGGAACATCAGAACATGATATTGTATGAGCATTACCGTTCTCATTATAGCTATCGTACCATTCTATTTGGTATGATGAAATTGTACTCGGATCTGGATCAGGATCAGTTTCTAGTCCATTAATATAACTGGAAGCTTGTAATTGGTATGTTCCATCATCAGGCAGAGGTGTCGTCTGTGGTGATATGTCAACACACATAAAAGACGGGTAATTTTTACTTTCATCTTTGTAGAAAACATGGGAGTCAAGAACCCTTTCCCCACTATTAGTCTCTTCTACCGCCCAATAATCGTTTCTTGAATTTGGATCACTGAACTCCCATGTGGCCAGTCTCGAAGGCTCATCATTTCCATCGTAGGTTACATCGGTATACCGCCAATAACTCGTGTCGATCTCATTTAATGTATTGTAGGTCAGCCAATAGTATCCATTATCACCAATTGATCCTCCCCAACTGTTAACTACTTTAAATGCACCAGTGTCCCCGTCCTCTGATATGGCATCATCGTACCCAACAATAGTATTAGCGTGATCAACAGAATTGCTCGAATATTCATCACTTGAGATTACATTGTCATTATAACCAAGACCATCATCATATTCATCTGAGTCTATACTAAAGGGGATGGGGTGTTTATTGTCAATCCATGTTTTGAGTGTTTGGATATCTACTGAGGTGAGGCATTTTTTGCCGTTTATTCTGTATGAAGGGGCTTCTCTCCACGCTGACTCATCACCCCAATCCGAATAATCACTGTCATCATAGGGCAATTCAGCTAAACTTGCCCCACCTAGCTCATGAGCAATATGCATATTCCGATAAAAAGCTGAACCATCAGTTCCAAAGTTAACTTTATTAAATGTCCATGCTGGGCTCATACGGTATTGGGGGGAATCGGAAACGTCCCATCCACGAGCTCTTGCAATCTCATACGTAAGCGTATAGTAGGTAGTTGCCCATGCGGTACAAGACCCTTGAGTTCCTTGGTCTCCTACGGAAGGAAAATACATATCATCTGATAAATCAGCGGAGGAAGTTTGGACATATGGAGAAAAGTTAGAGGTGGACCAGCTATCCTCATTAACTTTTCCTTTTCCATTGACCACTGTAAGGTTCCCAACCATTTCTTCATAAGTTCTATTTGTTGGTGGGGCTAATCCTGTTCCATGTCCATTCACAAGATGGTTATAGCTTTCTCCAGGTTTTCTCACTCCTCTTTCTTCTTTCCACTGTAACATTTCTTCTCGGGTCAGTTTATGTGTTTCATATTCATTTCCGTTCCCGTTGTTATTCAATTCTCTATCGGTCTGGGCATTTCCTTTACCCACAACCAATAGGGTACTACTCCCTATCAAAAGAAATATCGCGAGTATACATATATGCTTTTTCCATTTCATAGGTTTCTCACCTCAAGGGAGTTTAATGGGGATGATATATATATATTAGGGTTGATACATTATTTCGGAGACTAAAGTAGGACTATCTAAAAAACTAGTGATTTAGCAGTTTTAGAATTTTATACATATTTCATAAACTTATCAAGTGTGGGATGATAAATATTGAGATGGAATCTTAGCTAAAGCCCAAGTTTGACAGTTATTTTACACATTACGCTAGAAAAAGTCAAGAAAATGTATTTGACAGGTGGTAAAAACAACAACTTTTTGGAGGTATATAACCTAAATATTCATTGATTTTTAGAGTTTTCTCCTTGATTTTGCCCTAATTTTACCGTTTTTCTGATGATCATAATCATGATAAACAAAATTTTACAGCAACTGTCAAATCAATTGCTTGAAAATACCTAAAAAAATGAAAAAACTAGAAAAAACGGATTAAAAACGGGATATGTATGGTTCAAGTGTCAAACTTGGGATCTAAATAGTATCCCTCTGTTTCTGTATCGATAGAAGTGAAGAAAACTGTTCAAGGAGAAACAGCTCTCTTCCATGTGGGACAACTATCAGCGAGGGTTAGACGAGGAATATGTCGATAACCTTTATAGTGCCCATAAAACGAAAAAAAGGTTTCAGTAGCCCCTTTCAATATCTACAGAGTTCACTTCTTCACCCACCTCTAATCTATTCAGTATATCAGCCAGGTCTTTAGCCCTCCTTTCTTCCCTTCCTTCAACATGAGAAGAGCGGTGCGGACTGAATATGACGTTATCGAACTCATCTAGATCGTAATTGGACGGGAACGTATCCTTTCTAGAATCCTTGTCGGGATATATCCACCAGGTGTCTAGAGCTACGCCTCCCAGCTTCCCGTTCTCTAAGGCGTTATACAAGGCCTCTTCATCTATCACCGGACCTCTGCCAACGTTGACTATATGGACGTCTTCTTTCATCATCTCGAATTCACTTTTATCGAGGTATCCCCTTGTTTCCTCCGTCTCTGGTAATGTAACTATGATGAAATCCGCCTCCGGTAATACATCTTTTAAGTCTTCGTTGGTACCCAAAAAATCTACCAGGTCGTTATCATCGTAGGTCCGTTTTATCGCGCTGATGTTCAGCCCGAAACATCTCGCTCTCTCAGCTATATTCTTACCTATATTACCGAAGCCCAGGATGAGTAAATTTTTGTCCATCAATGTCTGGCTCCACCAGTGTTCGTATCTGGGTGTCCAGTCACCCTCCTTTAACTTTTCATGTATGGGTATCAGTCTCTTCACGGAGGCTAGTAACAGTGCCAGGGCGTGTTCAGCCACGAACTCCGCGTTGAAATGAGAATTTATGACCTCGATCTCGGGAAAATCCTTGAAGAGTTTTTTGTCCTCTGAAGGTATCCCAGCGAAGGGTATGATGAAGTAGTCCAGGTCTTTCGCGTTCTCCAAGAACTCTCGGGGCATCCTAGCTCCTATAACTGCATCGAACTCATGAGCCCTTTGGATGAGCTCGTCTTTCTTATCCTTGGAGATCTCAACCAGGTCGATCTCATCCTTCAACTCCTCCTTCAGTATACCACTGGCCTCCTCTTTGAAGGGGTTCACGTGCAGCACTTTCATATTGATCACCTATCGCTTCGAGTCTTTTTACTTTTCGGGATCATTATCCTTTCTTCGTCCCGGCCAAAGACCCTATGATCGTCCAGATGAAAAGACCGTGCGGCTAAAGCGCATAGGTAGGCGTCGTATTCATGCTCGTTCTGGTACCTTTCATCTTTATCTTGTTCCCTTAATTCTAAAGCCTTCTCCACCGCCCTTGGGTAGGTCTCTATTATCTTCACATCTAGATCTATCTTATTCTTTATCCCTTCAGCCCTCTCGATCAACCTTTCCATTCCGGGCGTATTCAAGGGCAAGATAGGACCTAACCCTTCCTCGATAAGTTCTCTTTCCGCGTCTCTGAAAGCTTCACTCGACTCGGTTAGAGGCGCATCTATGGCTACGACCTCTGCTCCGTCCGTCAGTTCTAAGATCTGCTTATCGGTATTCACGGTGTAAGTCTCAATACTATCATTCAATATGCATATGCCAGAAGGATTTTCTTCCTTCGCCGCCAGGTCTATACCAAGATACATCGTGAGTCAAAACCGCTCAGGTGCTTAATAAAATAGATGGTGCAACTCCTCCAGATCCACTTTCACCCCTATCCCACACCGGTTAAACCACTTTTACTCACCCCCCTTGCCTTGACCCTTTTAAATAAGGACCTACTTTGTAATATCGTGATGCACATGAAAGAAGAAGACGCTCACTACAGCTGGAAAGAAGTATACAGAAGGTACGGGTGCGACACCCGTTATGAAGAGTAGTTGAAGAACTCAACCTCAAAGATCCTCCCAAAGGTGGATTTTTCGGGCTTTCGGGGCTTGCGATAAGGTGGGTTGGGGTTCCTCTACCCCAACCTTTCATCCACCTGGAGAAAATATATTCCCCTGACTTGTTTTTATACATTTATCAATACTCTCTTTTATCGATGAGCTCAACTATTATCTAATAAAAAAGAAAAGCAGGAAAAGTTTAATGTATAACCTCCTAATATGAGCACGAATACAAAAGATCTCGGGTCATCTCCGAGATAGGTATCTGATAGATTATACCACAACATTTAATTAGATGAGTTTAAATTACCCGAGAAAAATTTTGAGGTGGTACGATGAGCGTTGATGAAGAATTGGAGTCAATCTGTAACATGATGGACCAGATAAAGGAAGACGATTCAGTCCCCAGGAATATACGGAACGGAGCCGAAGAGTGTAAGGAGATGCTTTTAGAGTCAGATGATGAATTGGACGTAAGGATAGCATCATCTATCTTCAAGCTTGAAGACCTAGCTGACGATCCGAATCTACCCCTGCACGGTAGAACGTTGATTTGGAACGTTATAAGTCAGCTGGAGTCCGTGAAGGAAGAAAATAACAACCATTAGTCCTTATTTTTTCTTTTCAGCCTTCCTCTTCAAGGTATTCTTCAAATCCTTTTTTTCCTTTCACTAGATCATCTAAAGTTTCTTTTAGCTGGGAAATGGGAACTCTGATCTGCTCAGAAGTATCTATGTCTCTTATGGTCAAGGTGTCGTCTTCCATGGTGTCGTAATCCACTGTCAGGCAGTAAGATGTGCCTATCTCGTCGTTTCTGGCGTACCTTTTCCCTATGGAACCGCTCTTCTCCCACTTGGCTCTGAAGTCGTCCCTCAAGAGTTCGAATACCTCTCTCGATTTTTCAGGCAGTCCGTCCTTTCGGACCAATGGGAACACTGCGACCTGGAATGGGGCTATACTGTCTGGAAAATCCAGCCAGTCTCTATCGTTCGAATGGTAACCCGTTTCTAGTAAAGCCCAAACGTTCCTATCCACGCCGAAACTCAGTTCCATAACGTGGGGTATCTTCCTGCCTTCATCCGTGGGTATGGACATCTTATCGCCGGATTCATCCTGATGTTTCCTGAGGTCGTAATCTCCCCTGTAATGGAGTCCTGTGATCTCCTTCCAGCCTCCGAGAGATTCCAGTTCAACCTCCAGATCGAAATGTATCTTGTTGTAGAACGCCTTCTCGTCGTCCCCAAGTTCTCTCAACCTGATCTTTTCCTGATCCAGATCCATCCTATGGATGTAGAAACTGTACATCTCCACCAGGTGGTACAGATAGAATATGGGTAGGTCGTTCAGTTCCCTATCCAGTTCGTCCACTTCTATCTTCCTTTCTTCATCCCAATCAGGCCTCTGGATGTTGACCTCCATCCCCTTCTTCTCTTTGTCCATCTCCTCGTAACGTTCCTGGAAGATCTCTTTGTGGATCTCTGGTAAGAAGAATATCTGCAGCTCGGCCTGCTCGAACTCCCTTAGGCGGTAAACACCCTGCCTGGGTGAGATCTCATTCCTGAAGACTCTGCCTACAGTTGCCAACCCAAGTGGCATCTTCTTTCGTAGGGCTCTGAACTCCCTCCTGAAGTTGATGTAGGTGCCCTGGGCCGTTTCAGGTCTGAGAAAACCGGAGTTCTTGCCCTTGGTCCCCAGTTGTACGGGGAACATCATGTTGAAGTCGACTGGATCGGAGAACTCTCCGCCGCAGTTGGGGCAGGAAAGATCAAGTTCCATTATCTTATCTTTTATCTCTTCCTTGCCCATCCATTCTGCGTTCTCACCCGTCTCCCCCTCGATGAGATGGTCTCCCCTGTAGGATGTCCCGCACCGCTCGCACTCTATGAGTATATCGGAGAAATGATCGACATGGCCAGAGGCGTCCAAAACCCTGTGAGGCAGGATGTTAGGGGTGTATATCATGTGATAGTTCTCATCCAGGCTTAAAAAGTGGTCCTTCCATTCCTCCTCCCAGCTGTCCTTCAAAGCCGCGCCCAGATGACCGTAATCGTAGAAACCGGATTCTCCGCCGTAAATCTCTGAAGACTGCCAGATAAAGCCCCTCCTCTTACAGAGAGACTCAAGTTCTTCCTTTTCTACCATCTTCTGACCTCTATATTGATTCTATAGAATAGCCTCGATCAGGTCTAACTCGTAGACCATGGCCTCTAGATTATCGAGTTCATCCACTATCGGGAGTTGTCCGAAGTCGTTCCTCATCATCAAGCGGGCGGCCTCGGAAACCGAAGTCTTATCGTAGACGGAAAGTGGGTCCTCTATCATGACCTCTTTTACCGTCACTTTGGGCAGTTCGATCTTGGATTCCTCGTAATAAAGTTTCATCACGTTCTTGAGGCCCTGCCAAGACCACTTGTCTTCGTTCTCTTCCAGCCCCAATTCCGATATGGCTATGTCGGCGCTTATCTCTGTCAGGTTGAACAGGTCTCGATCAGTGATTATGCCCTCCAGGCGGGTCTCGTCATCCACGACCGGGAAGGCATAGATGCCGGTCAGCGACATCATCTGGACCGCCACCTGGATAGGTGTCCCATCGTATAGGGGGATACACTGTCTACGGACCACTTCTTCCACTGGCTTGTCGATGTTTTTCTCCTCGATATAAGAGAGCATATCAGCCGTGGTCAGTATACCAACGCAGTCCTCGCCGTTGTTTCCACCCTTGACGGGAAGGTAGTGTATATTCTTCTCGATGAAAAGCCGGGCGGCCTCTTCCACGGAGTGGTCAACCGTTATGCTGGGCCAGTTCTTGTTGTAGAGAAGGACCAGTTGGTCTTCATTTGGATTATCGAAGAAATCCTTCCTGGTTATCATGCCCTTAAGCTTCTCATCTTTGACAACGGGCATACCCGTCAGTTTGTTCTTTACCATCTTGTGTAGGACGTCTCTCCTGTTGCCCGGTAGTTCCGCTACAACCGGGTCAGGGGTCATCAGGTCTTCAACTTTTTTTTCTTCGCTCATCGTGTATCCTCCTCTTTTATACGAATGACCATGACGGGGCAGTTAGATTTTCTTATGACCTTGTCAGCGGTGCTACCCATGAATAAACGGGACAATCCAGTCCTGCTGTGGGTCCCCATGACTATCAGGTCATCTTCTTTGGATTCCTCAGCGATCACATCCGAGGGATGTCCCTGCTTGATCATCTTCTCTATCTCGATGCCCTCTTCTTTGGCCTCTTCCTCTATCCTGTCTAAGACCTTCTTGCCCTCTTTCTCCATGTAGGATTCCAAAGAGGTTATCAGATCATCAGGGGGTATCTGTGATATCGGAGCCGTATCGACAACAAATATGATCTTCATCCCCACGTCCAAGAGCTTGGCCATGGAGAATCCTTTTTTTATGACCACATTGTTCTCCTCTGAGCCGTCAGTCGGTACCAATATTCGATTGTATTCTTCCATCTTATCACTTCGGTTTTCTCACAGTCTGCAAAATATCATACACGTTGGTTTTTGTTACCACATTATATGCCGGGTTTCCCTCTCTATGTCTCAAGATCAGGTAGTCCGTGACTTCATCCTGCTCACCCTCTAAATCGGAAGAGAGATTTAAATATTTTCGTGGGTTCCAGGTCGCCATCATGAGTACTTCTTCCGCATCTATACCTCCGTTCATCCTGGCGACTCTATAGGCTGTTTCCATCTCCCTCAACATGTTCGGACTGCAGAGCATCGCGTTGTCCGTCCCCAAACATAGGTCCACACCTGCATCCACCATCTTCGGAATATCCGGAAACTTTCTGAAATACAGGTTCGAACGGGGACAGAGCACTATAGGAACATCTTTCTCAGCACATAGTTCTAGGTCCTCTTTAGTTGCCTCCAACATATGTACCAGATGATGTACAGAGAGGTCCAGAACATCAGCGATGGGTTCTCTCTCAGCCTCCGAGCAATGGAGTGAAAAAGGTTTGCCCTTCTTCTTTGTCTCCTCAGATATCCTCTTGATCTGAGAATCGTCCCAATCCCGGTAGGAACTGAGACCGACACCGTCTGAGAGTGAAAGGATCTTGTTGAGTTCCCAGCTATCATATTTCTCCCCGGGGGGTCTAGACATGATACGCGGCCTGATACCGGTTTCGGATTCGAACTCGGAAAGGGCCTCTTTCAATACATTCACCCCTTCTACTCCTCTCTCCCGGAAATCTATGAAATCGAATACTCCACTATTCACCATATCTGAGAAGTAGCCTTTCATCGCCTGTTTCTTCTTCTCGGCTTTCGTCTGGGAAAGAACTTCCTGCTTTACACCGCCGGGTCCAACTACTTTTTCTAAACTGCCCTCCGGGACCTCCTGAAAAACGGAGTCCCCCACGTGGGTATGAGCATTGAAAAGAGACGGTATGATTATCGCATCTTCTCCTCCATCTCCACCTTCTTCATACTCCACTATCTCCTGATACTCCACTCTTATCTCACCCTGAACGAAGCCTTCTTCAGTGAGGAAAGGGCCGCTGTAAGTCTTCATAGAATCTCAAATCCCATTAAAGAGTAAATAAGTTTCCCTCCCATCCGATAGGCAATTATTACTTATCATAACTATAATAGATTACCACCTTTATCCCAAACGTACACTTCGCCGTCATCGGTCTCCGCCACGACTATATCTTCACCCTCTACTTCACCCACGGCAACGCCCCCTACCTGCCCTTTAGGTTCTTTACCTACCCACAGGAGATCACCGGATTCATCCCACACATAAACTCTACCGTCAGCGGAGCCGGCCACTACGACTTCATGGTCGCCCAGTTTTCCCAGGGTTACACCGTTGACCTCCTTTATTGGTTCCGTACCTCTCCAGATGAGTCTGCCGAAGACGTCCCACATATAGACGCTCTTGTCAGAGGAAGCTCCTACCACGGCTTCGTAGCCCGCTATGGTACCGACATCTACTCCATTGACCGCGTCCTTGGGCTCATCCGCCGACCAGAGCAGATTGCCCATCTCGTCCCAGACGTAGACATGGGCATCGGCAGAACCTCCGACCACTACATTAACGCCGCCCAGCCTTCCTATAGCAACTCCTATTACAGCAAGGGTCGGCTCGTCAGCCCTCCACAACAGCCGGCCGTCCTTCGCCCAGACGAAAACTTCAAGACCGGCTCCGACCACGACCTCCGTGTCACCTAGAACTCCGATGGCCACGCCGTTGATCCTAGTGGTAGGTTCCTCAGCGGACCAGAGCAGGTTCCCCATATCGTCCCACACGTAAACTTTTTCTTCGTGGGAACCCGAGGCTATGACGTTCTTTCCACCAAGCTTCCCCACAGCGACCCCACCCATACCACCGTGAGGGAGGCTCTCTTTCCATAGGAATTCACCCTGTCCCAGTGCTCTCAAGATGACGGGGACCATATCGACTCTATTGGAGAGACGCTCATAAACGACCTTTGCGTTCTCTCTGATCTTCTTTTTGTCGTTCCCCAGAGCCCCGATTACCGGGGGTATCACATCCTGTGGGTTTTGCACCCCAGCCTCCGTCAGTTTATCTACAGCTTCATCCCTCTTTGATCTCCAAAAACTACCCAATTGATCGATCAGCGCCTCGATTTCTTCGGATTCCATCGTAGTAGTATCTGGTTTCTATAAAAAAAATTTTTCTTTAATTAGACCATCTCCGCACCTTTTCGAATGTCTAGTAGATACATCTCAACCTAAATCAAAAGACATATATCTTTCTTTCTAATATAAAGGACGATGAAAAGATTGGTATCTATATTGACCTGCGTGATGATATCTATATCAGTGATCGGTGTGGCCGCAGGAGACTCTGGAGTGATCAATCCCAGGTCCAAGATCAGCGAACCAGACCAGAAAGCTGTAATCGGATGGAACGGGACCCATGAAAAACTGATCTTGAGCACTAATTTCACTCATGAAGCAGACGAAAAGATACAGGCAGTCAGAGTCATACCGTTCCCTTCTCTGCCCTACGTGAAGCAAAGCCATGAAAAGATTTTTGAGAAGGTGGACGAGATAGTAAAAGACCTGACGGAAACGACTAAAATAGAAAGGTTTAACACTCAAGGTTTTCAAGGAACTAACGGGGTAAAAATCGAGTGGAAAGCTGACATAGCTAGTCACAATCTTACTGCCTATAGAGTCAATTCCCCTAAAGAGTTTAGTGAGATCGTGAGAGAGAAATTCGAATCTATTCTATCTAAATCGTGGGAGATGGAGAACCCGATAGAAGAGGTCATAGATAATTACCTAGAAAGGGAACTGCAGTATTTTGTTATAGATATGGTAGATCTTGGTGATTCAGGGGGTCTAGCTGAGCCTCTCCTCTACGGATTCCAAACGGAAAGCCTGTACTATCCACTCCTTATCAGCAGTCTATCGGAAAGAGTTGATAGGATTGATTTAGCGATCTTTTCCAAAAAACTGATAGATCCTGCAGGGTTCAAAGATTCCCATTTAAACATCGAATGCTATACCTGGCTCAGCAAGAGGCAAGTCAGGGACGTGTCTAAAGATATCTCAGAGATGTTCGATACAGGAATATTTGAAAGGGACAAAATCGCCTTTTCGTACTTCAGTAATGAGAAATACGATGAGGTGAGATACAGAGATATAGTCACTTCCTCATATAAGGAAAATCCCAGAAGATTGAATGGACTCTCGGTCATAGCTTTATCGGTATTCCTCTGTTCTTCTTCCATCTTGGCCTGGTTCGATTTGAAATACAACAGCAGGGAAAAAGATGAAAGTTGAGGGAAACATAAAAAAGTTCAAAGGTAGATTTCATAGATTCCATCTGCTCCCTATAGAATTTTTCATAGTCCCTATATTCTTTTTTCTCCTCTTGAACGAATTTTTTAATTCCTTTTATAGCCATATCAATTTGATCTTTTTCTTCTCTTTTCTTTTTTTATTCAGTTTCATCAAAATACTCCTGTTTAGCGGTTTTAAGAATTTCTCCCTTCTAGAACATTATGAAAATTCGGGAATGTTGATCTATGCCGGTATAGCCACATCGATAGCCTTCTGTGTGCCTCTTTTTCTATCCCCAGTTTTATTTTTCAGTATAGATTATGGGTTCTCTATATATTTTTCTAGAGTTCATATGGTCACGGGCACTTCGATATGGGCACTATCATACGTCCTGCTCGGTTATTTGATCTACAAAACAAAATTAGAGAAAAAAGGGGTGTTATCAGTTGGTATGTTCGTTTACGGCCCTCTACTCGTCACCCTTGCATTTGGACGGTTCATCAGCATCTGTCTTCTTCTTCCTATAGTGAGTTTGATCTCCCTCCTGATGGTAATCATCTCCATAGGTTGGGTCAACGAGAACTTTATCGAAGTGCCTATGAGTTAAAGTGAACAGAGTCATCGCTGAGACTCAGCCCTCTCAACAACACCTACCACTTTTGTGATGGTTGTAGACCCAGTTAGATGATCTATAGTTATCCTGAGTTCTATCCTTTCTTGGTCCACACCAGCAGGTAGATACACGCCATCGAGTTCTAAACTTGCTTCGCCTGTACCATTAGTTATGATCGTGTTGTTTAGCCCGGCGCCTTCGATCTTCACGTCTAGATTGGCGATCGGCTCACCATCTTCATCGTAGACCCTGACAGTGAGTTCGGGTATAAGACTGGGTGTGACGGTCCCATTCGGCTCACCCTCATCACAGATTATCTTACCTGGCGGGTCTAACTCGGTCTCCACTTCCTCGACATGCGGTACTGGTAGGAGGGAACCTCTTATGTACCAACGGTCCTCTATCCTGTAAAGAACGCAGGTCTCGACATCATTTATCTGACCCCACCTCTCCCATTCAGCGGTGATATTCACCTTGGCTACATAGTAATCTTCTATATCCACTCCGAAGAAATCCTCGTATCCTCTGTTCGCCTTCTCTATCTCGGACTGGTTGTAAGAGCCCATCATCTCCTCTCTATATACTATCTCCCAGACCTCATAGCTTGATACCTTTACTGAGCTATTCTCGTACTCCTTCACCCTGTTCTGTTTCCATTCCTTAACCGCTTCTTTCTGGGTCTGGTTGAGATCTGACTTGAAAGGGGGATAGACCACGTCAAGGACGAGCGTTCCGTTCTTCTCGTTCACCCCTTCAACGAAGGTCCCTATGGTCTCCTCTGGAGTATTTTTCGGCTCCGGCTCTTTCATAACAGAATAGGCTATTATAGACGAGATGAGTAATACAGATAAAACTGCAAAAACGACCGCTACTTTCAAGGGGTCCCGTTCAGCTGAACGGATCGACTCATCCTCTTCGTTGTCTTCATTTGCCATACTGGTTCCTCTGATTGACTATTGATTGTATCATCTAAATTATATAGTTTTGGTTATGGAACAAGTTCAAGTATTGAAAAATAGACGCCGAGAGAGGGATTTGAACCCTCGAGGTGCAAGGCACCACGAGATTTACGGTCCCCTGAAGGGGAACTCCAATCTCGCGCCGTACCAGGCTAGGCTATCTCGGCACTATAAGGCAAATTAAACAATGGTATAGCTTTAGTATTGGAAACTCCTATTTATAGTTAAAGCACCAGTTAGAAAAATTCACCATCTTTTTGGATAATCACCGGTTGGATGGAATACTCTCTCAGTACGGATGACCAAGCCCTCTTCCATATCCATGATCTCTTCCGCATCCTTTATTGCTTCACCAACGGCTAGACCCTCCATCTTCGGAGAAAAAATACTCACTTTATCACCCAGGTCAAAGTCATCCATCTCCAGTATGCCGGGAACGGCGATGTCCGCACCATTGAGTATGGAAGCGGAACAGGTGTCCTTCACTTTCACACCTGGAAATCTTTTCATCACGTCTTCGTAGGGTCGGAGTATATCTTTGAGATGGTCAGTTTCCCCATCCTGGTAATACTCCATGGCATCCTTCAGGTCCTGAAGAGTACAACTCTCATCTTCCTTGAAACCGCCGGCCTCGGTGCGCCTCAACTCCATCATATGACCGCCGGTCCCCATGGTCTTCCCGAGGTCTTTACACAACGTCCTGATATAGGTGCCGGACTCACATCTCACCCTAAGAAGGTACTCTTTCTTTGTCCTATGGCAATCTAGAAGTTCCAACTCGTATATCTTCCGGGAGCGTCTTCTTCTCTTCACGCCGGAACGGACCGGAGGGGTCTGATATATCTCACCTTTGAATTCCTCTAGTATCTCAAGAAGATAGTCATCATCTATAGTTCCGTGGAACTTCATTGCCGCTACGTACTCCTTTGGCTCCCTGTGAAGGTAGTCTATCAGTCTTACGGAAAGACCTATCCCCATGGGTAGAACGCCCGTGGCGTTGGGGTCCAAGGTACCGCTGTGCCCCGCTTTTCGGTCAAACATCCTCTGTACCCAGGAGGATACCTGGTGACTGGTTGGACCAGCCGGTTTGTCTAGAACAAAGACGGATCTAGGTATAAGTTCTTCTAATTCCCTTCTGTTGGGATGATCACCCCATTTTGAAACTGTATTATTCTTCCCCTTCACGTACCTCATCGACTGCCCCCTTCTCTATCCTTTCCACTATCTCCTCTGGACTATGCTCATGAGAATCTATGACCAGGTCGTAAAACGAAGTGTCGAAGATGTCTATATCATAGTAATCGCGATAGCGCTTCTCCTCGCTCTTCTCCCTGCGTTTTACCCTTTGTTCCAACTCGGGAAGGTCTTCTTCTTTCACATCTTCTCTCTCAGCTATCCTTCTGACCCTTACCTCCAAAGGAGCGCGCAACCAGACCTTGTAGGCTTCCTTTTCAGAGTCATGCATCAGATGTCCGGTCAAGCGTCCTTCCAGTATCTTTCCGGGCTCTGCAGAGCGGATCATCCTCCTATCCAGTTCTTTATCTATCTTCTCATCTTTCTCGGCTAGGATACTAAAATCCTCCAGAGAGAGATCGCGTTCTTTGGCCATATCTCTGAAGATCTCACCCGAAGATATTATCTCCATCCCCGTACTTTCAGCCAGCCTGTTGGCCGCAGTGGATGTACCGCTCCCGGGCAGACCGCTTATGGTGATTATTATCCTGTCGAACGTATCTTCTACAGAGATGTATAACGACACTCCTTGGGATTTTATCTATACACTTTCCTCATCTTCCAAGCGTTTCCTGAAATCGTATATCTTGAGCAGTACCAGGAACACCTGACCTAGTGGTACGGAGATGAGCATATAAACACCTATCCACTGGAAGAAGGGGAAAAAACAGGCATCTATTATAGAATCCTGTAGATTCGCGTTCAGTGCCCAAGGCGTCGAATAAATCGTATTGGGCAGGCCCTGGATGAACGTCCATATCCAGCCGAATATGGATATGATGACCACCATCGTGACCACCATCGACTTGAGCTGAGGTTTCATCATATTCATAGACTTCTTAGATATCTCAGGCTGCATCTCCTCCATCTTCTTGACCTTTGTGGTCTTGTTGGCCCGTTTAGCCTCCATCAGCTCGGATCGGAACTTATTGCTCACTTCTTGGTTCTCAGCCATCTCCACCCAATCCATGAATATATCCCTCACAGCGGTGGAGAACGCTATCATCATGGTACCGGCCAGTATAAGCGTCAGGATCGGATAATTCCCGTTGAAGCCGATGGCTGGATAAAGTACAGAGCCCAGAGCCCTACCTATCTGGAAACGTAGATCTGGGTTGAAGAGGACCATGAGCAAAATGACACCTAGAAATATGTAGCCAAATCTCCTCATATCAAAGAGGGGCTTACCTCCCTGCCTACTAGGCGCCTCCTCTTTTTCTTCTGCTTCCTTTACCTCTTCTGATTCTTCTGACAATTCATCACCAATGTTCTATTGATTACCGAAGAAGTCCCTCAATACGGGGTGCATCTCCATCATCTGTTCTTTGCCCATCTGCTCGTACAACTGAGTGAGAATAGATACGGCCAGGAAAAGACTCGTACCGCTGGTGTTACCGACGGTACCCAACATATTTGCGACTGCAGCCAAGGCCCCTATAAAGAAGCCGCTGAAGTTGGTTATAGTAGGTATATACCTTTCCAAAACCTTTCTCAGAACCCGAGGGTCCCTCCTGAAACCAGGTATCTGCATACCACTGTCTTGGATCTGGTCAGCCACGGATTCCGCGTCCATGTTCGTGGTCTGGATCCAGAAGTTCGCGAACAGGACGGCAAAGACCACCATGAAGGTGAAATGACATATCACATGGGCAGCGACCTGCACCTTGCTGTGAGTGAGGACAACTTGACCTGCCTGATTGGTGACCTCCCGCATACCCGAGTACTTATCAGATATCAACGGTAGAAGCCAGTCCTGAAGCCCGTTGATCCTCGAGATATACCAGGCTCCTCCACCGATAGGTTGAGTTGACCTGGGCTGGTACATACCTATCCACCATTTATGTCCAACTAATGGGAAGTTCTGGAAGGTTGGATTGTTGTAGAACAACATGGCGAAGAGATTTATGTTAGCTAGAAGTGCGGAAACGAGGATGACCGGCAGTACAGATGAGTAAACAAGTTTCAGGGGATACCTACCTCTTGCCCCTCTGGCCCTACCGTGTGATAACGGCAGTTCCACCCGTGATCCCTGAACATACGCAACTATCACGAATATAATTATAGTCGATACTAGAGCTATTATAGGATTAGGGTTCTGCAGTAGCAGGGTCTCCAGCCTTCCTGAAGCTAGCTGCTGTGCGGAGTTATGCTGGATGAGATATATCGTTTTAGGAACGGTCCCCACGGGGATAGGCGACTGAGGCTGATTGGGATTGGTCTCCCAGTTGAACGTCCCGGTGAAAATCCCCTGAGAAACGCCGGCGACGATGAAAAGACTGATACCGCTGCCGATACCCCATTTGGATATCACTTCATCCATCAAGAAGATCAGATAAGAGCCAAAAGCTATCTGAGCAACTATCAGAGCCTGAGCTATCTGCTTCCCGTATCCAGATACGTAGCCTCCCATGGTACTAACGAAGGCGTCTGCCGGCTGCAGATAGCCGAATACCTGTGGGACGGCCTGCACGAATATCATCACGATGACGAGGAATTTTTGTGTGTTCTGATATACAGCTTTGTCCTCTGGATCCTTCATGTCCAGGTCTATGATCTCCGAGCCCTGGAAGAGCTGCATCATTATAGAAGCGTTCACGATAGGGGATATCCCCAGATGGACGATAGAGCCCGATTTCCCTGCAAAAATCGCCCTGAACTGGGCGAAGAGATCCATGGACTCACCCATGCTCAACCCGTAGACGGAAACGTTCGTCAGGGCAAAATAAACCACCAATACCAAGATGAGCCACAGCATCTTACGTTTGAAATGCACGTGACCCTCTGGCTGCTTGACAGAAGGCATCCGCCCGGTTATGGGCTTGAGTTTGTAAAGAAGGCTCTTATCCTCGTCTGCCATCTGGGCTTCACTTCCTGTTTTAGTCTGTCTTCAACTCTCCTCCAGCCTCTTCTATCTTCTCGGCTGCCCTATCACTGGAGGAGGGTACTTTGATCCTCATCTCGTATCTAGGAGAACCTCTACTTAAAAGTTTATCATAACCAGCTTCTTCAAGGTTGATCTTGTAGACATCGTCTTCCTTCTTTGCATATCCGTCTTCCATCAGCTGGTCCAACATCTCTTCGACCTGATAGATGTTTATAGCCTCTTTCTCCTCTACAAGGGATTGGGGTCGGGTGAATCCTTTGGGGCCGAAGTAATCAGGGTCGTGCTTGGCTAAGGACTTCCATTTATGCTTGTCTAAACCGGCTTTTCCTCGGCCACCGCGTTCTCCAGCACCTCGGCCGTTTTTGACACCTCGGCCGTGAGACCTAGATCCTCTATTTTTCTTTCTCTTCGTTTTCTTCCCCATGATTATCAGTCTCCTGAGCTGTATTCCGGTCCTAACATCTTGACTAGGAGGTCGTTGATAGCCTGACCTCGGTAGCCTAAAGAGCCACCGCTGTTATAAGGTTTTTTGACGGAACGATAGCCTCCCCGTGGCGGATGAAGTCTGAAAAGGTTATCAAGATCCGGTATAGAATCCATACTTGACTCACCCTTTGCAACAGCACCGGCGAAGTCCATCACAGATTCATACTGGGTTTC
The DNA here is from genome assembly GCA_964394465.1 of uncultured Thermoplasmata archaeon. Classification (GTDB taxonomy): domain Archaea; phylum Thermoplasmatota; class Thermoplasmata; order Halarchaeoplasmatales; family Halarchaeoplasmataceae; genus CAYMXS01. Next base: position 30,028 of record CAYMXS010000006.1, read on the forward strand.
ATCTTCCACTCTTTTCTTGACGCTCTTCTTGTCCAAGCCGGACCTCAGAAGGATCAAACGTCCAAGGGACATCTTCTCTATCTCACCCCAGGTGACCATGTCCTTTACCTTGTTGAGCATGCCTTCATAGTGGTCCTCTTCAGGTACTATAGTACAGTGGTTTACCTTCCTAAGTCGAAGCATATCTAGGGTATCAAGGACCTTCTTCGATTTGTTCTTTGAGCCTCTCAATCTCAGTACTGCGTAACTCATCATGTACCAGCCTCCTTGGCTTCTTGTTGATCTTCTTGCTCTTCATGTATACCCTGAATTATGCCGAGCTCCTGGGCCTGATCCTTCCGAACGGTCATCTCGGATGTTTTCTTCAGAGCGTTGAATATGGCCTGGGCGTAATTTACCGTCGTACGGGTTGTACCCTTAGAGAAGGCCCACATATCTTGGATACCGGCCCTCTCCAACACGGATTTGGCAGTATCACCTACGGCTAGACCGACCCCTCTCGGAGCGGGCTTTAGGATCACTTTTACTGATCCACTTTTTCCAGTCACCTCGAATGGTATCGTATGAGGGTTACCACAGCCGCATTCCCAGGACCCGCAGCCTCTTCTGATCCTTATCATATTGAGTTTTGCGGAATCCATACATTTTCTTATAGTTGCTCCCACTTCGTTTCCTTTTGCGGTCCCGACGCCTACGTAACCGTCTCTATTCCCTATGACAGTAGTGACCGTAAACCTGACTCTTCTCCCGGCATCGGTCATCCGCTGGACCATGTTGACATCCAGAACATCGTCATCCATCTCGGCAAATAGCGCATCGACTATCTCAGGCTCTTTTATAGGCAGCCTGGTAGCTAAGGCTTCCTTCATACTGGTTACTTCTCCGCGTTTTACCATCCTGCCCAAGCGGGTCTTAGGTTCCCAAACGTTATTCATCAATATTCCTCCAATTTAGATTTGACTTCTTCAAATTCTTCCACTGTTTCCTCGTCGATATGTTCTCCCCTCAGTCTCTCCTCAGGGGGTAGTACCTCCGGGTCATGTGGAACTTCGATACCTGCATCGACGATGCCTGAAAGAGCGGAGAATATCCTGCCGCCCTTCTCAGGGTGGTTCAGGCCTATGTCGAGAACGGCCTCATCTATACCCTTCTCTCTAGCTTTCTTAGCTGCCAAGTAGCCGACAAGATAAGAACTGGGTATGTTCAAGCCGTACTGTTCCCATCCAAAATCCTCCAGATGTTTACTCGTAGCTACTGCTTCCACCCTATCGCCTTCTGGATCGTAGCGGATGAACTGGACCTGTATGTTCTTGTTAGATAGTCTTACAACGGCTCTGACCTTCCTTGATTTTAGAAGGCGAAGTCTCTGTCTGTAATCAGTCTTACCTTCCTGCCTTCTCTTCAAAGGCATCCTGTGTGTAGGCCCTTCACCCATCTTGACCACGCTCCATCAATTCGTAACTGTCTTCAAGGTGCCCTTCCATCTTCAGATGAAGTATCATGTCTGAGCGGTCCTCGAAGGTACCGCCCTTGGCCTTCTTATAAAACTTTCTATACGTTGACCTGTCGATGTATTCCTCGTCCCTCAGGTGGCGCAACTCGTCCCGGATCACTCTTATCCTCTTTTTCCAATCTTCCTTGGAATCGTGTCTAGCGTTCTTCTTGCCTTTTCTCTTACCGTGTCCTTTCTGTCTTCCTTTCTTCTTCTGTTCCTGTCTATCTCTGGTTCTTCCTCGGGAGTTGCCCTTCTCTCCCTTCTTCTGGATGACACCACGATTGATCAACTTCTCTACCTCCTCTCGAGTTATGGCCTCTATGACCTCGTCGAGCATGGTGTCATCTATCCAAACTCTGTTCTCACCGCACTTGAGTATGTCAGCGGCTAACCTTTTTTGATATTTAACATCCATGACTACCACCTGATCTAAGATGATCTGTTGAGTACTCTAATATCCATTTCATCAGCTTTCTCCTCTATTTTAATCCTTTTACGCATCCCGACACCGTGAGCGATACGAGCCGCCTCGGTATCTGGGTCGATATCTTCAAGTTCATCAGTGTTATGTACCAATACCTCTTCGAAACCAGAAGGATGTAGACCCCTTACTTTCTTGGGAGACCGATATCCTTCGGAAACCACGTTTGGTCTGTATTTTATATTTTGCCTAGCTTTGGAGTGGGTACCTCTAGCGTTCCTCCAAGTGTTCCTGTCCAATTTTTTATAGCGGAACCACTCCTGTCTTGCGAAAGCCGGCCTGCTCTTCTTTATCTGCTCTCTTTTCTCTAACAGTTTCTCAGTTTCCTCGTCAAGGTCAGGTTTCTTCTTGACTTCATATTCTTCATCTTCTTCTGCCATGATCGAACACCTCTTGATTATACCAGTGGTTTACCTGCCTTCTCGATTATGTAGATGCCGTCCTGGAATACCCTGGGATCGGCACCTTTTATCTTGGTCGAAGACTCTACGTTGGCTGCCGTCTGGGCCACTTCCTCTCTGTTTGGGCCTCTCAGTATCAATATATCGTCGTCTATCTCCGCCTTTGTATCCCCCAGCAGCGGGGCTTTTCTCGGCTCAGATTCTCCTACGAAGTTCTCGCAGACTATCTCATCTTCTTCTACTCTAACTTTCATCGGAAAATGTGAGTAGATGATCTTCAGCTTGTAGACGAAATCTTCTTGAACACCTTGGACCATGTTGTTCAGATGTGACCTGTAGGTCCCTATAAGCGCCTTCTCCTCTTTGGAGGGAGAGTCCACACTCAGTATGATCTCGTCCTCCTTTATATCGATATCTATCTTTGGATTTCCGAAAGTCTTCGAGGCCTCACCGTTCTCTCCATAAAAGGTGACCTCATCGCCTTCTCTTTCAACCCTTATGGACTCGGGTATCTCAATCCTTTCTTCCAATCTAGCTGCAACTGGCATTTTGACCACTCTCAGTAAACATAAGCTAACAGTTTTCCTCCGATCCTCTTTTCCTTCGCTTCTGAGTGTGAGATGACACCGTGATTGGTCGTGAGTATCAAGACACCGAAGGCCTGAGCCGGTAGGTATCTAGACTCGTAGCCGTCTATATCGGAGACTTGAACTGACCAACGGGGCTTGATGACCTTACACTTATTGATATTTCCATTCAACAATACATTGTATTTGTCTCCACGGCCATCTTCCACATACTCGAACCTCTCTAGATAACCGTTGCTCTGCATAACCTTCAATACCCTGCCGATCAACTTAGATGCAGGTTTTACCTGGCATTCCAACTTACCGCTTTGTTCTGCGTTGTTTATGGTTGACAAAGCGTCATTCAACGGGTCGTACTTCATAGACTTACACCTCACGAATATTTTTCAAATCCTAACTCTTCGGCCACTTCTCTAAAGCACTGCCTGCAGATATGGAGACCGTATCTACGGATGATACCTCTCTTACGGCCGCATCGTCTGCATCCTTCTTTTCTTCCGAAGTCCTTATCCGGTTTCAATCCCTCTTCATCTGACATCTAATACACCTCCACGTCGAAGCTCTCTTCGACGAACTCTATGCTTTCGTCCTTGGAGAGCTGGTGGCTCTTTGGTAACTCCTTTGGTTTCTTCTTACGCTTCTTTATCCTGTAGCCTTTCCTGGCCATCTCGACGGATATATCCATCCCGAATATGCCTATCTCTGGATCATAACTGACCCCTTCGAAGTCGGTGTAATCCTCTATCCCGAAGGAGAAGTTCCCTCTCTCATCGAAGCATGTTTCAGGGATAGAATCTTCTCTGACCCAGAAGGCCCGGTTCAAGAAATCATAGGCCCTTTCTCCTCTCAGTGTAACTTTACAGCCGACTGGTTGCCCTTCTCGAATACCGAAGTCCGCGTTGGTTGTATCTGCAGTGGTCTCTATGGGTTCCTGATTCGTCAGCATCTCTAATACGTCGAAGGCCTTTCTCAATTTTTCTCCGCCCTGACCTACACCTATGTTGACCACACATTTGACCAGTCGAGGCTCCTTCATCTCGTTATCGTAGTCCATACTCATACTATCCCCACCTCAGGGATCTTTATCTCCGGCGTGTCCTCGCCGATGGGGAACACGTAATCTTCCACAGTAGACACACCAGAATCGAAATGTACGAGGTTATCCTGTGGACCTTTCATTATCTCGTATTTCTCTATCTTCCCTATCTCCCCGATGTGCTTGCCGCCGGTTATCAGGGCCATATACCCCTTCCTGAATTGTATGACGTCTAGCACTTTCTGTGAAGGCAACTGGATCTTGAGGACGTTCTTGGTTCTGAATTTATTGGCGTCGTCCAGGACTATATTCCTCCCGTCATGGAGATTGTACTGGGTCTTACCACCTTTGAGCGAGACCTTGTCCACTATCTTACAGAGCTTCCAACCACTTTGGTCCTCCTCGATTGGGCCCAACCTGATCTGGCCCTTCTGATCGAACAGTACCCTGTAATGCTCCTTTAAAGACGGTATGGATACGACGTTCATCAGTCCCAGAGGCTGCTTACCGTCAGTTGCAACGGTCCCATCGACCTTCACCTTCCTTTCACCGAGCAGTATCTTCGCTTCTCTCGCACTCTCAGCGTACTCCAATATGTCTCTAACAACGACTAACAAAGGTACGCTTCTATCCTCTGGATATGGGCCAGGATTCGATTTCGGGGCCCAGTAATGGTCCTTTGTGGGGATTCCCCACTTCTCCGAAGGTATCTGATATCTATTATTATGTCTCGTCATTCGTTACCCTCCTCTGATATATTTTCGATCTTCTTCTTTCTCCAAGGGTCTGAAAGATTTAGTTTCGTTATCTTAAGATTAGAAGGATGGATCCCAAAGGGCTCCTTTGATTCGTCCGCCTTCTGTACGGTCACATCTTCGATGTACACCTTTTCGTGTCTACTATCCACTTGAGCTACATCATCGATATGACCTTTAAAACCGCCTCTCATGACCTCTACTTCATCTCCCTCTCTGACCGGCAAACTTCTCGTGCCGTATTTCTCTCTCAGATCCTCTGCCAAGGTAGAGGACATGATCTTCCTCTTTTTATGATGAGAGGCGTTCTTTTGCCTTTTCCTCTGTTTTTCGGGTTTCTCGCTGGATGCCATGTTTTTCACCTCTACATTATCATTGCCGCCGTGGCGCCGACCCGGGGCCAGCGTTCAGCCGCTTCTCTAGCGACCGGGCCTTTTATCTCCGAGCCCTTGGTATCGCCGTCCTCATGAGTAAGCACGACAGCATTATCTTCAAACTCAACCATCACGCCGTCAGCTCTTCTAAAGGGCCTTTTCTGTCTAACTATAACCGCTCTTGTCAGGTCTCTCTTCATCTCAGGGGTTCCTTTCGTCACTGAAACCACTATCTGGTCGCCGATACCAGCCTTTGGATATCTTCGATGAACGCCGTGGTAGTTCACTACTGAAACGATCCTGACCTGTTTTGCGCCTGTATTATCTATACATTTCAGCTTGCTGCCGACCGAGAGTCCTTTTGTCTGGGTACCCGCGACCCCTTTCATCTCTCTTCACCTCTTTCTATGATGACAAAGGATACGCTCTTGCTCAGCGGCCTGCATTTCATTATCTTGACCTCATCCCCTTCATCTACATCTATGCAACCGGGGATATGGCTCGGATAATGGCTCCTCTTCTTCTCGTAACGTTCAAATTTTGGAACATAATTGAAGTAATCCTTTCTAACAACCGCAGACCCGTCCATCTTAACAGATTCGACCACTCCGCGGAGGACCTGTCCCCTCACCGAGAGTTCTCCGTGGAACGGACAGTTCTTATCCTCACAGGTCGTATCTGGTGGGTTCACTTCTACTCCGATATCTCGCGCTTCTTCTGCCATAGTTTCATCAACCTAACCTTTTGATTCTATCCTCTGGACGATATGAAAGTTCGTTTCCATCTATGACTGCCTCTTTACCCTCGAACTCGACCTTGAACTCGTTCTTCTCTTTGGGTATTGTCTTTTCCTCACCTGAATTCGTATCTACAACAAATGTATTCTTCGTTTCATCCACGACTTTACCTTCTATGGCCATGTAGCCTGAGTGATTCGAATCGATCACTTCAAGGTGTTTACCGATATACTCCATGGTGTATACACTGTCTTTTTCCATGATATCATCTCGTCTCTACAGGGAAACCCTTCTCTTCAAGGTATTTTTTAACCTTCTCGATATGACTACCCTGAAGTTCGATTCGACCGTTCTTAGTGGTTCCACCGGCCGCACATTTGGTCTTCAGCTCCGTGGCCAGCTCGTCGATATCTATGTCACTGGTGTCTATACCTTCTACTATAGTAACTTTCTTACCGTACCTTCTAGAGTCAGTGTAGAGTTCGACCTCCTGTTGCTCTCTGGCTATGTCTTCGCAGATGCAGAGTTCTTTAGGCAGCCCACAAGTTGGACAAACTTCTTCCGACATTACTCTCCTCCTTTTGAGTTCTTATCTTCCATTTCGTTCATGATCGTGAGAATCCTAGCGATATTACTCTTGATGGCCCTGATCCTCCCTGGGCTCTCAGGTGCACCGCCCATGGCAGCAACCCCCTTCTCGTGCAGCAGTTCGTCTCTCAGTTCCTCCAGTTTGTCTTTTCTCTCTTCAGGCTCCATATCCCTTATCTCATCCGGTTTCAACTGTGGCATCTCAATTCACCTCTTCATCGTCTGTTTCTTCTTCCTCTGTTTCTTCACTTTCAGCTTCTTCAGTTTCTTCGGTTTCATTCTCTTCGGATTCATCTGTTCCTGCACTCTCTTCTTCAGTTTCTTTCTCTTCATCTTCTTCTAGCTCTTCCGCTTCCTCGGTTTCTTCCTCGGCTTCTTCTTCGGCTTCCTCTTCCCCCTCTTCGGGTTCTTCTACTTGCTCTTCTTCCTCCTCTTCTGCCTCGGTTACGGGTGATTTTATCTCTATCTCATCGGGCAGTGTGGCGTTGGGATCCATGATCTGGACCGTGACTCCGATGACACCTAGCTTGACCTTAGCTGCGGCGAAGCCTTCCTTCATCCATTTCTTCCTCTCCTCCCCGCAGTACTTGATATGTCCTTCTTTGAACTTCTCGACACGGTGTCTCGGACCAGTTAACTTTCCTGAAAGGATGATCTGGCATCCTCTCGCCCCAGAATCCATTATCTTTCTGACCGTGGAGTGGCCGGCTCTTCTGAAGTACCAACCTCTCTCCAGCGAAGAAGCTAGCTTCTCAGCCATTATCTGGGCGTTGAGTTCCGGTACATTAACCTCTTGAACCTCTATCTGTGGATTATCAAAATCAAACTTCTCCTTGACCTCGTCTGTGAGTTGCCTAATATTCTTACCCTTACGACCTATGACCAAGGCGGGTCTTTCTGCATAAAGAGTGATCCTGGTTCCCATCGGCGTCCTAGATATATCTGCTCCACCGAAGCCTGCTCTATCGGTTGCTTCCTGAAGGAACTCCTTCAAGAGGACGCGTTCCATCTTCTGTGATACGAATTTCCTTTCCCTAGCCAATGTTATTCCTCCATTTCTTTCAATATAATCTCAATGTTCGTAGTCTTCCTATCGAACGGCGAACTCCTACCGTATGCCCGTGGTCTAAAGCCTTCAATAGGGCTGCCCTCTGAAGCTGATATTGCTATGATCTTCATCTCATCAGATTCCAGACCCTTACTCTCAGCATTAGCTTGACATTCCTCTATAAGGGATCTGATCTTCTCCGCAGCCTTCTTAGGATAGCCGCCGGAGCCAACACCTTTATTGTGCGATACACCCTTGTTGTGCTTTCTATAGGGCACCGCTCTTTTACCCTCTATAACTTCAGTCAGTATATTCTTAGCTGTCTCAGTATCCTTGCCCCTCAGCAGATTGCAGATCTCGACCGATTTCTTCGGTGACATCTGAAGTTCCTTACCGAAGGCCTTGGCGGTTGTCTCAGGGTCTGGATCCATTGTATATCCCATTTCTTTTCACCTCACTTGAGTGGTATGTACTTGGACGATCTGGTCGCGCCGATACCCGGACCGGAATGTTCCACAGACTTCCGGGTAAGGGCGAATTCCCCCAGGTAGTGTCCGATCATCTCCGGTTCTATCGTTACCGTTTCAAATTCCTCCCCGTTGTGGATAGCGATCTTTTCCCCCACGAACTCGGGAAGTATTATCATCTCTCTCCGATGAGTCCTATAGACTGGTTTGTCCGTCTTCTCTAGCTTCTCCAGGAATCTCTTTTCCTCTTCGTTCAAGCCCCTCTCCAGGCTCCTCCTAGCCCTGGCGGGTAGCACTCTCTTCAGCTCGTCTAGTGACATCGATTTTAACTCATCAAGGGTGTGACCACGATAGGTGAATTCACGCTTGTCACGTTTCTTCATCTTGTCGACCATATCTATTTACCTCCTTCTTTGGATTCTTTATCTTTCTTCTTGGATGATAAACGTCCAACCTTCCTACCGGCCGGAGTGTTTGAACCAACCGTCGAGGGCACACCGACATGCTGATGGTCTCCTCCTCCATGAGGATGGTCAACAGCGTTCATGGCTATACCACGGACCTTCTTGGGCCTCTTAGCTCTGCTCTGGAATGTGTGCACTCTCTTCCCTATCTTCGTGAACGGCTTGTCCGTATGACCTCCACCAGCTACTACTCCGATGGTCGCTCTACACCTATTGTCAACCTCTTTGACCTCATCAGAGGGCAATCTAAGATTTGTAAAATCTCTCTCTTGTGATACTACGATGGCGTATGTCCCGGCGGCTTTGACCAGTTTTCCTCCGTCTAAAGGTTCAATCTCTATATTGTAAACGTAGGTACCAACGGGTATATGCCCTAGTGGAAGAACATTACCTTTCTCAACACTAGCCTCAGGTCCTATCTCTATCTTTCCACCTTCCCAGAGTCCGTGATTCGCTAAAAGAAAATTGGTCTCCCCGTTCTCAAACTCGACTTCAGCTAGAGGGGCTGTCCGACCAGGGGCATGATGGAGTTCTACGACCGTACCCGTTGTCTCCTGAGTTTTAGGATAACCTGGTTGAGCTAGATGCCTATGACTTGGTGATTGATACGTTGATGAGCCCTTTCCTCTTCTTTGAGCTATGATCCTTCTTCCCATTATACCACCTTAGAACACTCCTATTCTCATTCCGATCTCTTCGGCAGAGTACTCGTCCGTGAATTTTACTATGGCTCTCTTGCCGTTCTTATCTATCCGGGTGTTAACTTTCTCGGCCTCTGCTTCGAACAGTTCACTCACGGCTTCCTTTATCTGAGTTTTGTTAGCGTCCATATCAACTATGAACTCCAACTTGTTCTCGTCTTCCATCTCCATCATGGTCTTCTCGCTCACATAAGGATGCAGTATTATCTTGTGGGGTGAATCATACTCCGTCATGTGTTCCACCTCTTCATCTGATTGAGGGCTTTAACACTGAATATCGTCAAGCGTCCTAGATGACCACCTGGAGCTAGGTCTTCAACCGTAAGTGACTCGGGATGTTTTACCGTTACTCCTTCTAGATTCTCGAAGGCCCTTCTTCCTGTAGAGCCCTGTGGGAGCACGACCAAAACACTTACTGGAGTCCTGTACTTTCTGCCCCTGCTCTTTCCCTTACCGGCTCTTACGTTCTTGCCCTTCTCTGCACGCTCAACGTCCTCATAGATGCCTAAGGAGTCAAGAAGTTCTATCGCCTCCTTCGTCTTCTCTAGATCCTCGATGCCGCTTTCCACAACAACGGGGTAAGTCAAGGAATCGTTATCTATCTCGTGTCCTCTTTTCTTCACGAGTTTTTCCGCCGAGAGGGCGGCGAGTGCCGAACGTCTCGCCTTGGTCATCTCCTTCTTGTTTATCTTCTTTGAGTAGTCCTTCTCTGACTTCGGAGGATGTGCCTGCCTACCACCAACGGTTTGAGGAACGACCGCGGCATCGTTACCATCTTTCAGACGTTGAACTCTAGCTCGTCCTTCCCCTCGTCCTCTTACTTCTGTAGAGTGTTCCATACCAGCTTTGGGCTTGGTTCCGTAACGCTGTCTCCTGTTGGCTTGTACGGCCTCTACGGCCCTTCTGATTATATCGGGGCGTATCTCCTCTTCGAACGCTTCAGGCAGTTCTACCTCGCCTTTCGAATCTCCTTCCAGATCAAATATATCTCTCTTCATCTCTAGGCCCCCTGATTAGATTCGGTTGATATATGTGTCAAGGTCGGTTCTTCGACCTCCTCTACCGTCGATCGTATCGGGTCTCTCATGACTACCATCCTTTTGCTCGGGCCCGGTATGGAGCCGTGGAGCAGAACGTAATCGTTTTCAACCTCACCGTAATTTATGAAGCCCCCGTCTGGGGTTATCTCTTCTCCGTCGTCGCCCTCTTTTAGAACCCTTTTATTGAACTCCGTTCTCTGATGGAATCCTGTCTGACCAGCCTGAGGGACCGAGGGTCTGATATAACCAGGTACGAACACTCCAGTGGTACCGACGTTTCTGATCGACTTGCTGTTCTTATGACGTAGTAGTTTTACACCCCATCTCTTTACATGACCCTGGAACCCCTTACCTTTCGTTATCCCGGAAACGTCGACCATGCTCCCAGGATTAGAGAACTCTTCAAAGGATGTTTCTTCCTTCTCCAACAGTTCCTCCCCCTTATCTATCCTCTCGGCGATCGTTCCACCACCTATCCTGAGTTCTATTATCTCGGGAGTCTTTGAATGAATACCAGAAACAAGTTGAGGTTGAGTATGGATTATGGTCCTTACCTCGTCGGCCAGATCTGTATCTATCCTCTCCCACATCTTATCCGTGTCCATGTTCTTCGGTATGGGCAGTTTCTTCTCTAGATTTTCATCAATCCTCGATGCCCAGACCTCGCCCATGGTCTGAAGTCCCCTATGGGTCTTCTCATAGAAGCGCAGCCCACAGACCCTTATATTCGGTACTTCTACGACGGTTGCGGGCACCCTCACTTCCTGACCAGATGTAGTACTATTCTCTCTATAATCTATAACGAAGGCATGGGTCATGCCGGCCTTGTAGCCTGTAAAGCCCTGAATCTTCGGACCTTCGTCTATCTCTGGCCATGAACGAATCTTTGGCTTCATGCTTTCTGCGCGCTTGCGGGGCGAGAACCCCATCGATCCTCTTCGTGGATGATGCGTATCGACCATTAGTAACACCTCAAATCTATTTAGAAGCGTGAAACTATAGATTAAACTCTATAGACTGAACTCCGCACTCAGACGGAGAAGCCACGCTTCTTATCCATTGACCGTGACGTGTATTCAGGCTTGACGCCCCACGTCTGGTCAATAGACCATTAGGTAATCCGGTATCTACCGGGGCCTATTATTTAAATGTAACGCCGAGGTCTCCTGGATTGCCGGAAAAGACCTTGCGTGCTAGCACAAGGAGAAATAATATTATCTACATTTTGAATCATCCAGCAAATGAAAGAAGCGATAAAAGTACTACGGGACCACGAGGACATAAAACTTTGCATGGAAGACACTAGGAACGAGATACTTTCCCTGCTTATGGTCAACGACATGTGCATACCAAAGATGGCAGAGGCCCTAGACAAGGACCACTCCACCATTTACAGGCACGTGAAGAAGCTGGAAGATGCGGGCCTGGTGGAGGTCTGCGATGAGGGTAAACATCATCACAAGCCCACCAGCATATATAGGCGGACAGCTGACATATTCCTGTTGGCCCCCGGCTATTCGGATTCTACAGGTTTCTCACTGCACGAGGACCTCAGAAAGGAGAGGATAGAGGAAAGTTTAGATCTCCTGGTCGAATCGGGGTGGATGGATGATATACCCCCTAACATGACGGATATCCTGACCGATTTCTTCTCGAGATTGGACGAAAGAGTAGCATCGGTGTTAGAAAAGAGTGGAGGAGAAACTGGGCTGGACCTGTACAAACTCCATATAATAGAGATGATCCTTTTCCTAGGCGAACTAGAGCAGGAGACGGCGTTGAGTGAAAAGGGCAAGACGGCAGCTTCACGCTTGGTCTAGAGATACGGTAAAACGGCGAAAATAATTAAAGGTAGGTTTGATATTGAGTCTATAAATTAAGTTATCATCCAAGTTTCTATGGTGAGATAAGCATGAACGAAAGAAACCGAGATAGGGTAATGTATCAAAAAGAGCTCAAGAGTTACAACGAGATCTGGACTAATGCTAGACAGGAGATCAAAAACACGTTCAATCTGGTGGGAAACGGCAAGGCGGTGGTGATCGGAGACCAAAACACAAAACTCGAGCTGACCGAGGACCAACTGCTCTATAGGCCTCCATTGAGAAGCGTATTCGACATGCAGCAGAGTCTGGATATATCTAGAAGGATACTACAGAATGCGCGAAACGTGATCAAAAACTCACTGAGGGAACTCAAACTGATCTCGCTAAACTTGAAAACGATAGAGGAGCAGGGTAAGGCCGTCTACAGAGGCAAGATGGGCCAGTTTGCGAACCGTCTGGACTTCATAAAGGAGTTCATCGAGACACTCAGGGATGCAGAAGGAGCACTCGACGGGATCATAGACACATTGGACAACCCACCCCAGCAGGGGAACAGGAACCTTAAGAAAAACTTCGAGGTACTCAGGAGACTCGCCCAGATGGCCGAAGGAGTAAGCGATAGAAAGATAACCGAGGAGCCCATCGAGGTCGACATCCAGTACACTATAAACATATGAACTCATCCTAAGAAGATGGTCGATTCCCGGAAGGATTTCGCCACATGATATCAGTGTTAGTTTTAAATAGCATAACCTTTAGAAAGGAGCCGGTCTCCGAGTAAGATGAAAGGCTCCAGCATCGAGGAAAGAAGGGAAGAGATCCTGAGCGGTCCTATAATAAAGACCATTCTGACTTTAGCCTGGCCAGTCGTGATATCTAGTTCTCTGCATACACTCTACAACCTCACGGACACCTTCTGGCTTGGCAAGGTGAGTGCGAACGCCTTGGCGGCTCCCGGGGCGGCCTGGCCCGTTATATTCTTGTTCCTCGCTATAGGTATGGGGTTGTCAACTGCGGGCGTTTCTCTGGTCTCCCAGCATACTGGAGCGGGAGGAGAAGACAAGGCAAACGAAGCGGCCGGGCAGGTCTTCGGGTTTGTCCTTTTGGTGGGACTAGCTTCCCTCTTTTTGGGCTTCTTCGGAAGCGAGTTCATCATGAAAAGGATCGTGGGTGTTCCGGGGGACGTACTGCCCTTATCGGTAGCTTATATGAAGATTGTCTCTCTGAGTTTTCCCTTCATATTCTCTTATATCGCCTTCCGTTTCCTTCTGAGGGGCACAGGAGACATGAAGACCCCCATGTACATAAGGGGCATCTCAGTGGTGCTCAACCTCATCCTGGACCCGGTATTGATATTCGGTCTTGGGTCATTACCTTTTCTGGGGGTCGTCGGAGCCGCTGTAGCTACAGCGATCTCGAGGTCCGTAGCGTCCATCGTGGGTATCTATCTCCTCTTCAACGGAGAGGTGAACATAAAGCTGAACCTCCGCGCTCTCAAACCGAGATGGGTCTGGATAAAGAAGATCCTCGATATCGGAGCTCCTGCCACAATCGCTAGGGCCGGGAGCGCTTTGGGTTTTGTTTTTCTACTCGCTATAGTCTCCAGGTTTGGTGGCGTAGCCGTAGCTGCCTATTCAGTCGGCAGAAGGGTCACGCACCTCATTACGATAGGTATCTGGGGATTTGCTGGTGCGTCCATGACCATGGTGGGGCAGAACATCGGTGCTGAGCAGAAAGAAAGAGCGGAGACCATCGTCAAAAAGGCGATAGGCGTTTCACTCATGATTATGTTTGTAATAAGCGCTCTGATGTTCTTCTTCCGTCAGCCCATAATGAGGGCTTTCACCCCCGATCCCGGGGTGATCAGCGAAGGGGCAAGGTTCCTGGCTATATTCTCTTTCTCGATACCGTTCTTCGGAATATACAGGATATTCGATTCCACCTTCAGAGGAACTGGACATACGAAACCGGCCATGGCCCTCTCGCTCTTCAGGATATGGGGCCTTCGATTACTCCTTGCGTATCTCTTCGCCTTCTCTGTCTTCGGGATCGGACTAAAACTGGGTCTCGGAGGCGTCTGGATCGGGATGGCGTGCAGCAACCTACTCGTGGCGTTCTTCTCTTTCCTGTATTTCTTGAGCGGCAGATGGAAGGAAAAAACGATAGAGGACTGAGTTCATCTTCCCTTTTCTCTGTTGAGCCAGATATAGATCAGATTAACTAGGAGTGCTGGAACCATGATATCTATAAACCCAAAACCCGGGAGCCCGGGAGTCGCCTGTTCTAACATGTATTCTAAAGAGACCTCATCACCTGCTGGAGGAGTAGCCTCCCCCGCATCCGTGTTATCTATCACGAAGTAATACACTTCACCGCTGAGAACACCTTGATACCGGCAGTGATTGACACCCTGCCTGCTGGCGTCGGATTTATATCCAAATTCCCTTCCTTTGAGGTAATTTTCGTAGGAGGTCTCAGTCATGATATATACATCAACTTCCTCACTATCGGTAACATTGACCTCGTAAGTGACCTTCATCCCGTCTCCAGGCTTTAACTTGGTCTTGGACCATTCACCCTCTTTCAGTTCGATGCTCTTCTCCTTATTTTCAGTCAAACCGCTGAGGATGACCACGGTCGCGATCATAACCAGAAGTACGATCATGATCCCGATACCGATATAGATGTACTTGGTCTTGATCATTGGTCCATCCGCCTCTACAAACTACAACTAACTATTGATGGTTGTATAATATAAAGCTTATTCTTTATCTCATATCTCGATGGGTTCTCCGTACCTTGGGATCTCGACTTCAATATCGCTTTCCTTCAGTTCTTCTTGAAAAGTTTCTGGACTCTCGGTGTGGACCGGTACCAACTTCTTAGGCTGCACCTTCTCTATCATCTCTATCAGCTCTGGACCGCTGGCGTGCCCTGATGCGTGGACCTGCAGAGGTTCGTTGTCGTTCTCTTCATTTATCTTGAAATGCCTCAGCCAATTGATCAGCCTTTCCTCTGTCAGTTCCATCTCCAGGTTGAACGGTTCACTCCTCGCTCTTATGTATATCGAACCTGGCATCTTCCCCATATCTAGAAGCTGATTGATGTTGTAGAAGTCCAAAAAGACCAAAAATCTCTCGGGATCTTGGGCTATCTCAGGCGCCTTTATCCCGTTTTCACAGTGAGTGAAGTCCTTTTTTTCGGACCAGTCGGTAAGATAACCTGCTTGATACTTCGCCCGGTTGTAATCCGCTCTGCTGTACATCATGCTGTCCTTCCTGGGAAGGAAGACCTTTACCTTTGGCTCATCCTCTGGATCCGGGAAGTCGAAGTTATCCTCTTCAGACAAGCAGTTGGCGGTGTAGGCCGTCTTGGGCGATATGACAAAAATTCTGTCGGTCCTTTTGGCAGCCTTCAGCATCGTTCTGTATCTCGTCAGATCCTTCCAGGCGAAGCCCACGAAGACCGCGCCCTCGGACCCTTTCTTATTTATGTGCTTCACGGTCTCTTCCAGGACTTCCTCCTCGCTGTCCCTCTCCTCTTCGTCTATCCTGGTACCTTCACATATCAACAGGTCGATATCTCTTTCAGCAATATCCTCTACGAAGTTTGACGTGTAATCCGAAGATTCACCGTGGAAGCGCAGGTCTCCAGTGTACGCAATCTTTTCTTTATCCTGTGTCTCTATCAGGTATGCAGAAGCCCCCGGAACTGAGTGGTCAACCAGGTAGCATTTGACCCTTGATCGCCCGATGGTGGTGACTTCACCGTCCTTCAACGCATCGATTCCCCGCTTTTTATCTTCTTTATCCAGCTTTAAAGCGCCAGGGGTGTAACTACGCTCTCCCAGTCTCCTAGGAGAACGTTTTTTTGCTGTGAAGGCCTCCCTGGCTATGCCCTGCAGCCCTATATCATCGATGACTTCCATCAAATCCCTGGTGGTCTGAGACGTGTATATTGGTATATCTTCATCCAGTAAACCTATGTAGGCTGAATGGTCTAGATGTGCATGGGTGAGGAGAAGCGCAGTTACAGCCGGTCTTCCTTCCTTGGAGAGGTACTCATCGTAGCTCTTAAGGTCCGAAGGCCAGAGATGTTCGATATGGCTCTGATCATCGAACTCTTCTTTCGCAGCTTTAGGCTCTAGAAGGTCCTCTCTGTATATACCGTCTATCTTTGGAACCAGACCGAGACGAAGGTAGTCCTGAAGTATGCTGTTCGTCCTGGGCCTCAGGAACTCTTCGAAGTACTCGTTCTCCTGACCAAAACTCATGCCGAAATCGAGTATCAGCGTTTCGGTTCCTGAAGAGAGAAATATCTTGTTACCGCCTATCTCACCCAGTCCTCCATATATGGTTATCTGACTCATCTTGGGCCTCTTTTTGTTTATCGGTTCCACATATTTATTTTTGATGAGTCGGCTCTCTCAGTAAGCCATATAAGCAGGGAGGTGGATTGTTATGATGATATAAGGTATGAACTCCAAGATAGTTATAGGTAAAGACGTGGATCTGCCCCTGACGGGCGCCCTCCCCTTCGGTATCATCGATAGAGGTACGGATCTTTTTCAGGTAAGGCCCGTCTCCGGATGCAATCTCCGCTGCCCGTTCTGTTCCGTCGACGAGGGGCCGTGCGGGAAGAAGAAGACAAGGTATGAAGTCGATCTGGATTACATGGTAGAATACGCTCAGGCATTGATCTCTCGAAAGAACTGCAGTGAGATAGAGATGCACATCGACGGATGCGGAGAACCGACACTTTATGACGATCTAAATTATCTTGTTGATATCCTGTCAGAGATGGATAAAGTGAAAACGGTCTCCATGCAGTCTAATGGAACTCTTTTAAAAGAAGAGGATATAGAGACGCTGGAGAGAGCTGGTTTAGACAGACTCAACCTGACCATGAACGCTCTCGAGAGCGATCTCGCCGAGGAACTGGCCGGGACCCAGAACTACGATCTAGAACATGTGAAGGATATAGCGAAAAGGATCGGAGAGAGCAAGATAGAACTGCTGGTCGCTCCGGTCTGGATCCCAGGGGTGAACGACCAGGAGATGGAGAAGATAATAGACTTCGTGAAAGAGGTGCAGGCTGAAAACAGGTTTCCAAGGTTGGGCATACAGAAGTACAGAGAGCACAAAAGGGGACGTAAGATAGAAGGCGTTTCACCGATGGATTGGAACCCCTTTTTTGAGGAACTGAAAGAGATGGAAGAGAGAAAAAAGGTGAAACTCCTTCTTCGGCCTGAGGATTTCGACATCAAGAGTTGTGATTTCGCCCTTCCAAAGGTGATGAAGAGGGGGGAGAAGGTGAACGTTAAGCTGGAAGGGGAAGGCTGGATGAATGATCAAAAGTTGGGCGTTGCAAGGAAAAGGACCGTTACCGTAGTGAACTCCGATGGGATGTCCATCGGGAACGATGTGAAGGTGGAGATCTTGAGGAACAAGCACAATCTCTACGTTGGTAGGCCGATCTAGATCTTTGCCAAGGACAAGAAAAGACTTTTATTCCAAAAATGCCTTTACAAAGCCAAATCAATAAGAGGATAGAGATAAGATGATAGGAAGAGAGAACAAGAGAAAGGTCAACCTTTTAGGCGAAGCTGGTGTGGGCAAAACTTCTTTGATACTTCGTTTCGTTAAGAACGTCTTCGGAGAAGAATACCTGAAGACCATAGGAACAAATATCTACACGAAGAAGGTCCCTGTCACCGGCTCCGAGGTGAAGCTAGTTCTTCATGACATAATGGGGGATACGGATTTTGACACCGTGCGTGAGACCGCATTCCAAAAATCCACCGGTGCCATAGCCGTGGCGGACTGCCTGAGAAAGGAGACATTGGATAGACTGGTTGAGGACTGGCTGCCCATGTATAAGGAGGCTTCTGTAGACAATGCCCCTGTCATCCTTGCCGTAAATAAGGTGGATCTAGATGACCAGGAGATCACTGAAGAACTGGTAGCTAACGATTGGCAGGTCTATTTCGACAGCGTCTTCTACACCTCGGCCAAGACCGGCAAGAACGTGGAAGATATGTTCAACGAGCTGGGATTCAGAACCATATATAACAAGCCCTCCTTGGCCAGGAAGGGAGAGGATATGATAACGATGGATAGAGTGATAGACGAACCAAGAGGATTGATGTCCGCCCTTCTTACTTACGCTTCCGTCAAGGGTGATATGCCCTATTCTACTAGAGAAGAGATCTTCGAGAAGAGCGGGATCGACAAGTTTTCCCTAGACGAAGGTATATCGGAGAAAGAAGTATTGACTTTTGCCGATGGTCTTATAGAGTGGTATGAGGAGGACGGGGATCCAGATTCGGCTTCAGCCACTGAAAGCCTGGTCGAAAAATATGAAAAAGATTCTTAGAGAACTCAGTGTCAAATCAAGATGATAGGTAACGAGAAGAGAAGAAAGGTGAACCTACTAGGTGAAACCAAAGTGGGCAAGACCGCCTTGGTACTCCGTTTCGTGGAAGACATATATGGAGAGGAATATCTGAAGACTATAGGCACGAACGTTTATACCAAGAAGGTCCCGGTCACGGGGTCGATGGTGAAGTTGGTCATACACGATATCATGGGTGATACCGACTTCGAGACCGTTCGGGAGGTGGCCTTTCAGAAGTCCACTGGAGCCATTGCGGTAGTTGATCACAAGAGAGAAGAAACGTTGGACAGGCTGATCGAGGATTGGCTGCCCCTGTATAAAAAAGAAGCTGTGGACAACGCACCTATCATCTTGGCTATCAACAATCTAGAGGACGAGGATATAAGAGAAGAGGTAGTTAGTGACGAGGTGCTATTCTATTTCGATTCAGTATTCTATACATCTGCAAAAACGGGAAAAAACGTGCAGGATGTTTTCAGAGAACTCGGATTCAACTGCATCTATAACCAGCCCTCTATGATAAGGAAAGGGGAAGAATTCGTGGTCAAAGATAAAACACTAGAGACCCCAAAGAAGTTGTTATCCGCCCTCCTCACCTACGCCTCAGTCAAGGGGGACATGCCCTACTCGACCAGAGAAGAGATATTCGAAGAGAGCGGGATAGATAAATTCTCATTGGATGAAAAGATCTCGGAGGAGGAGGTTTTGTCATTCGGTAATGGACTCATCCGATGGTATGAAAAAGATGGGGATGACGGATCCGCCTCCGCCACTAGTGATCTGATCGGAAAATATGAGAGAGAGTCCTAGAGGATTAGATACGAACTAATCCTCTTCTTGGAATATCTGCTTCAGCTTCTCTCTTGCACCTCTGAGCTTCTCCATGTCTCCGTCCCAGTCCTCGAGTTCTTCTTCATACTCATCCTCAATATCCTCTATAGTTTCCTGTATGCTGCCGATCTCTTCGTCGGTCAGTTCTCCAGAGTATTTGACCGCTATGTACACGTACTCCCCTCTCTTGATCACTATCTTGTTGTCCTGGAACTCCAGTTTGTCTATGCTCCAGTCGTCTTCATCCTTGAATGAGTCCTTGATGAAGTTCTGTATGGCTGTCAGCATGCCCGCCATGACGTCCTCATCCATATCCGGCCTTAGCCTTCTCGTCTCATGGGCTATCAGCATGGCATCGTTCCCTATGAGGAATATCTCGTCGATGATGGCCTCTTCTTCCTCTTCACCGAGATATTGTGTATAGACGTAAGCGGCGGCTCCGGTTGACCCTATGATGATGAGGAATAAAAGCCAAAGGTATCCATCTTGAGAGGATGAAGAAGCTGATCCTTTCGATTCGTCCACCCCAAAGGTCTGCTCTCCTGAACTGTTCCAGTTGTCAGATGAATCCTTTACGCAGATGGTATAACTGTAGGTACCAGGATGGGAGTACGTCGAATTGTAGTACCATCTTTCTTCCGTCAACGATTTCATACTCTCATTGCGATGGGTTCCATCCGGATAAATCAGATTGATCCAGACATCTTCTATCTCATGATTATCCCTGACCTCTGCCGTGATATTGACATGGTCTCCGGTTTCCTGTGGGTCGGGGGATACGAACATGTTCGATATGCCCGGTCTTATCGTATCTTCTATCCTGAAGTAGTGCCCACCGGAGGTGTTCCAGTTTGATGAAGCATCTCTCGCTAGGATCTCATAACCATACATCCCGGTCTTGCTGTAAGTAGAATTGTAGTACCATAGTTCTCCCGGAGTAGAGTTCATACTGATATTTCGGCGGTCTCCTCCAGGTAGGTCTATGACCAGCCAGATCCCACTTATCTCTCCCTCATGAGTCACCTCGGCTGTAATATTCACATGTCCTCCGGTATCTTGAGGTTCTGGAAAAGCCACTACGCTCTGTATGTTCGGAGGCGTTTTTTCCTCAATCTCGAAGGAACGAGCGGTAGAACTGTTCCAGTTGTTCGACGGGTCTTTCGCTACGATCGTGAAACCATGAATCCCAGAGGTGTTGTAAGTGGAGTTATAGTACCATATATCTCCTGACCCTGATTCCATACTCTTATTCTGGATATGTCCATCGGGACCGGTGATATTTACCAAGACATGGCTGACATGATCATCATCAGTTACAGCAGCGGTGATATTCACATGATCTCCTGGCTCTTGGGTTCCAGGCGTACTTACCACGTCTGATATCTCTGGAGCTTCGATATCTTCTATCTCAAAGGAATGGACGATAGTTGCATTCCAGTTATCCCCTGTATCTTTGGCGCAGATCGTATAATCATGTACACCAAGCTCATCGTAGTGGGAGTTATAGTACCATCCATCATACGGTCCAGGTTCCATACTACTATTTTGTTCATCTCCTCCTGGAAAGACGATGTTTATCCATACCGCTTCCAACTGATCGTTATCGGTTATATCGGCAGTTATATTGATGTGTCCTCCCTTCCCCTGCTTGTTTGGCAAGGCTGAAACGTTCGAGATCTCTGGTTCGATAGAGTCCTCGATCACGAAGGTATGGCCGCTTGAACTGTTCCAATTATTTACGGTATCGTCCGCCCAGATGGCATAACTGTACTCCCCCAGTTCGGTATAGGTGGAGTTATAGTACCATGAATTCTCCTGGGATGGGGCCATGGTTAGATTATAATGATCACCGTCGGGGTCGGTGATATTGATCCATACCTCGCCGACCCGATGGTTATCGGTCACGCTAGCGCTTATATTGACATATCCATTTAGCCCTTGAGTCTCAGGTGAGTTGACCACATCCGATATCACAGGGGCTTCGATATCCACTATGTCAAAAGACCGCACCTCAGTGGTGTTCACGTTACCAGATGTATCGTTCGCCCAGATGGTATATTCATAGGTCCCCGGTACGGTATAAGTCGAATTATAGAACCACAGAGATACCATGTTTGATACCATACTCCTGTTCTGATGGGTACCGTCTGGCTTGGTTATGTTCACCCAGACCTCTCCGACTTCATGATCGTCAGTTATGTTAGCGCTTATATTGACGTAACCTTCAGTTTCCTGAGGATCGGGCGAAACCATGACCTCATTTATCTCTGGAGCGGTACTATCGACGACCAAAAAGTTATGACCACTCGAACTTGCTTGGTTACCCCAGGTATCGTTCGCCAGGACAGTAAAATCATATTTACCCAATTCGGAATAGGTAGAGTTGTAGTACCACATATTATATTGTGATTTTGTCATATTCTTTATGATATGTTCTCCGTCCGGATAGGTTATATTGACCCATACTTTTTTGAGCTCAGAAGTATCGGTGACCTTTGCAGTTATGTTTACGGTTCTTCCCACGTTCTGTTCCTGAGGTGTCACCTCTACATTGTTGATATCTGGCGGATCAGTTTCCATGATGGTAAAATCATGGCCGCTGGAGGTGTTCCAGTTCTTAGAGGTATCATTCGCCCAGATGGTATAATCATAGGTCCCTAACTCGGTATAGGTCTCGTTATAGTACCATCGATCACCGGGCCCCTTGTCCATACTCACGTTTTGATGATTACCGCCTGGGTAATAGATATCTACCTTTACTTTTTTGAGCTTATGGTTATCTGTTATATTGGCTGTGATATTGACATACTCCCCTATCACTTGTACATTCGGCACAGCCTTTACATCCGATATCTTGGGAGATATGGTATCATTTATCTCGAAGGTCTGACCTGTGGAGCGATTCCGGTTGTTAGATGTGTCATTCGCCCATATCCTATACTCATAACTCCCTGGCACATAGTAGGTAGAATTGTGATACCATCCATCCTCCAACCCTGAGTTCATGCTCACATTTTGATAGGTCCCGTTAGGACCCGTTATATTGACCCAGACCTCGTCCAACTGATGGTTATCGGTTATATCAGCCGTTATATTGACATATCTCCCAGGTTCTTGAGGATCAGGTGAGGCACTGATGTTGTCTATCTCTGGTTCGAGGGTATCCTCTATCAAAAATGTCTCCTCCCGGGAGTGGTTCAGATTGCCAGCGGTGTCATTCGCGTAGATCACGTAGTGATAGGTACCTAAGACGGTATAATTGGATTCAAAATACCATTTATCCCCTGTACCGGGATCCATACTCACATTTTGGTACATACTGTTCGGATGGGTGATGTTAAGCCAGACCTCGTCAACTTGAGCGTTATCGGTTATATCAGCCGTTATATTCACGGGCCCTCCGGTCTTCTGTTGATTAGGATCGGCTGAAACGTTCGATATCTTTGGGTCTATCGGGTCCACTATCTCGAAGGTATGGGCACCTGTTGCGGTCGTATCCCAGTTATTAGATGTATCGTTCGCAGCGATGACGTAATAGTGGATGCCCACACTGTGATAGGTGGAGTTATAATACCATTGCCCACCCTGACCCTGGACCATACTATTATTTACATAACCACCACTAGGATAGGATATATTGACACAGACTTTCCCCAGGTTATAGTTATCTGATACATTTGCGGTGATATTCACATGTCCACCGGCCTGTATATAATCAGGAGAGGCCATAACATCCGATATCTGAGGCGGAGATAGATCCACTATCTCAAAATAGTGTACATCTGAGATGTTCCAGTTGTTAGAATCGTCCTGAGCTAAAATCCTATAGGTGTAATTCCCCAAAAGAGTATAATTTGACTCGTGATACCATTCATCCCCTATACCTGGGTCCATACTAACGTTCTCGAAAGTACTGTTCGGATAGGTGATGTTGACATAGACTTCATTCACATGAGCGTTATCAGTCACATTGGCTGTGATATTGACATATCTGTCCGTCTCCTGTGGGTCCGGCTTGGCATCCACATCTGTTATCTCAGGAGGTGCATCATCGTATATGGTGATGGTAACGTTCGCGGTATCGGCCTTGCCGGCCCCGTCCTCTATCTTGTACGTGTAATTGTCCGTACATGAATAGTTAGTGTTAGGTTTATATTGTATCTCCCCTGTCGTATGATTGGTTGTGGCTATAGAACCATCAGATGGAGGGGTTATGATTGTTATAGACGTATAATTCAGATCGTCATTATCGTCAACATCGTTGATAGTAACATTCGTCCACACATCGCCTCCCGCGGCACAGCTGTCCGAATCGTCTTTAGCCAAGGGCGCATCGTTTACTTCGTTAACGGTGATGTTTACCGTAGCTATATTAGATGTGATGCCATCGGTGTCATCGACCGTATAATTGAAACTGTCCAAACCAGAATAGTTGGTGTCCGGCATATATCTTATCTCGCCAGTAGTACCATTTACCGATGTTGAGCCATGGGCTGGTCCGCTGGTTACCGTCACCGTGGAGGGATCAAGCGAGCCTTCCGAGGCAGTATCATTGGCAAGCACATCGCACAAAACTGCTGTATCTTCGTCAGTTATATTTTGATCGTCATTGGCCGTCGGAGGGGCCTTTATGGTGAAATTTTTCTGGCTGGAACTGTTCCAGTTATCTGAGGTGTCATTCGCCCAGACAGTATAATTACAGGTGCCTAGGGAAGTGTATGTAGAATTGTAGTACCACAGATCATCTGTAGACCGGTTCATACTCACATTCTGATGACTGCTGTCAGGATAAGTGATGTTTACAGAGACTTTTTTTACTTCGTGAATGTCATTTACCTGTGCAGTTATAT
Organism: uncultured Thermoplasmata archaeon; assembly: GCA_964394465.1. Lineage (GTDB taxonomy): Archaea > Thermoplasmatota > Thermoplasmata > Halarchaeoplasmatales > Halarchaeoplasmataceae > CAYMXS01. The sequence continues at coordinate 54,105 of CAYMXS010000006.1, forward strand.
TCACCCATCCTCCAATCCCTTGGGGATCCGGTAAAGCTGATACGTTTGATACCTTCGGAGCGGTGGTATCTTCGATTTTAAAATTATGAATAGAAGTTTTCGCCCAGTTATCCGAGGTGTCGTTCGCCCATATAATATAATCATAAGTCCCCGTTGAAGTATAAGTTGAGTTGTAGTACCACAGACCACTCCCTCCCAGAGACATGCTTTCGTTTTGAGAAGTGCCATTTGGATGAGTGATATTGACCCATGCTTTGCCCACTTCATGATTATCTTCTACATCGGCACTGATATTGACATATCCTCCCGTTTCTTGAGTAGATGGACCCGTAACGTTATAGATGGTCGGTGCGATGGTGTCTTCTACATCATACCAATTACTGGAAGAACTATTCCAGTTGTTCGATGTATCGTTCGCCTCAATCGAATAGTATATACCCGTAGCGTTATTCCAGACAGAAATGTTTAGCCAGTAATTGGTTGAGGGCTTCATACTTTGGTTAAACCACTTGCCGTATCCGCCTGATGACTCCAATTTATATCTTAACCAGACCGTGTCAACTTCAGCATTATCCGTGACGTTAGCCGTGACGTTGAAAGATCCTCCGGTTGTTGGCGTTCTAGTGGTGGTATCTTGAATCTCTGGCTTAGCTGTATCGTTCGTTTTAACGCTTATATCGTCAGCACGGAGAGAGCAATTTACCTGCTGAGAGCCTGAGGTGATGACGTCAACATATAATTCCACGCTCACCTTATTGACTTTCCCCACTGGTGTATAATCCTTGTTCAGAGGGTGAAAATTATTCCAACCCGTGGACCCTTCTCCTAAATCATCCCAGTAGGTAGATTTACTGTATATCTGCTTCCACCCAATAGTAGTATCGTTGACTGAGACTCTGGCAGTAGCTGTGATATTTTCTGCATCATACTCCGTAATATCATTTATTGTGCAATTGAAAGCTCCGTTCACGATGACTTCTTTTTTGATATCACCGATGCTTTGGGTCCAATTTCCCATTTGAGTGGCATCTGATTCTAAAGAAACCTCTACATATGTCTCGATACAGCCACTTCCATCACTGGTATTGGTGTGAGTGCTATCATAACGGTTACCATTTTCATCAGGTGATCCCTGACTATACTCTGATAAAGACCAGGATTCATATGAGCCATTGAATCCTCCATTCTCCACAAGCTCATACCTGACTGTATCCGCCTGTACCTCCTCTGTACAGTTTATGCTAACGAGAGCGAAGAGTAACAGAACGGTCAATAGTATGGCTATCTTTCTTTTCATCGTCCTCAACAGTTTTATTTTCACTCGCCGTATTCAACTGAATATTTTTAATACTTTTGATTGGCTTTAAGTAACTTGATGAGAACCTCCGGTTGATTTACCATCGCAACCGTTTAGTATCAAAAGGTCAGATGGCCGTTCTACGAGTCAACGATGACCATACAATTCGTAGACGAAGAAGAAGCTATTGAAGACCTGCCAGAAGAGTACGAGCCCTACGTCAAGGAGTGGTTCCACGATACCTTCGAGGAGCTGACGCCTCCTCAAAGATACTCCTTCGAGCTGATACATGAAAATCGTAACTCACTCATCTCGTCTCCGACGGGTTCTGGTAAAACGATGTCCGCTTTCCTTTCCATACTGAACGAGCTGTTCCTCCTTGGAGATAAAGGTGAACTGGAGGATGAGATCTACGTGGTCTATGTCTCTCCTTTAAGAGCGTTGGGCAACGACATACAGAGGAACCTGAAGGAACCCCTGGAGGGCATAAAGGAGGAAGCCGAAGATATGGACGTCGAAGTACCCGAGGTGAGGAGCGCCGTCAGGACCGGAGATACTCCCTCGAACGAAAGGCAGAAGATGCTGGATGAGCCCCCTCACATCTTGGTTACCACACCGGAAACGCTTGGTATAATACTGAACGCCCCCAAGTTCAAGGAGAAGCTCAGGAGTACGAAGTACGTCATAGTGGACGAGATACACTCCCTGTGTGACAGCAAGAGAGGGACTCACCTTTCACTGTCTTTAGAAAGGCTGCAGGACCTGTGCGATGAAGAGTTCACAAGGATCGGTCTTTCAGCCACTCAAGCCCCCATAGAGGACATAGCGGAGTTCCTGGTCGGGTATGAAGACGGAGAGACGAGAAGATGTAATATCGTGGACGTTTCGGGAGCCAAGGAGATGGACCTCTCGGTCATCACTCCAGTTGAGGACCTGATACACACCTCTGGCGGAGTTATAAACAAGAAGATGTACGACAAAATACACCAGATGGTGAAGGAACATGTAACGACCCTGATCTTCACGAACACGAGGTCCGCAACGGAAAGGGTGGTCAACAACCTGAAGGGGAAGGACCCCGAGCTTTACAGGAACAACATAGGGGCACATCATTCATCGATGAGCAGAAAGAAAAGGTTAGAGGTCGAAGAATCGCTCAAGAACGGGGAACTGAAGGTCGTCGTGACTTCTACCTCTCTGGAGCTGGGGATTGACATAGGTTACATCGATCTTGTACTTCAATTATCGTCTCCTAAGGGCGTTTCTAGAGCGATCCAGAGGATAGGCCGTTCCGGTCACAAGCTGCACGAGATGGCCAAGGGAAGAGTCCTGGTCATGGAGAGAGGCGACGCCTTGGAATGCACCGAGATGATGAGGTGCGCAAAGAACAACGAACTGGATAGGGTGCGCATACCTGAAAACTGCCTGGATGTCCTGGCGCAGCACATAGTCGGGATGGGATGCAGGAAGAGATGGAACGTTGAAAAGGCCTTTGAAACGATAAAAAGGAGCTACAATTTTAGAGAACTAGATAGGAAGGACTACGAGAAGACCTTGAAGTACGTGGCGGGGGACTACGCCTCTCTGGAGGATCAAAAAGTCTATGGGAAGATATGGATAGACGAGGACGAGAACGGTGAGAGGGTCTTCGGTCAGAGGGGGAAGATGACCAGAGTGATATACATGACGAATATAGGTACCATACCGGACGAGAGCGCCTTCAGAGTCCATACAAGAGACGGCGCTTTCGTGGGCACTCTGGACGAGGAGTTCATGGACCGCCTTACAAAGGGAGATATATTCGTCCACGGCGGCGATACCTACGAGTTCAAGTACGCCAAGGGGATGAAAGTATATGTTGATCCAAGGCCCAAAAGGTCGCCGACCGTACCTTCCTGGTACTCCGAGATGCTGCCGCTCTCATTCGACCTGGGCAGGAAGATAGGCAGGTTCAATTCTAAGGTTGTCAAAAAGATAAAGGAGGGTGAAGACCCGGAGGAGTGGATAGAAGAGAACTATTTCGTGGACGATAACACCGTATCCTCTATCATCTCGTATATAGACGAACAGCATAGGTTCGCGGGCGAGGTACCAACTGACTCGAAACTGCTGGTAGAGAAGAACTGGGAGGAGGACAAACTGAACATCATATTCCATACCATCTACGGCAGGAGGGTCAACGACGCTCTGTGCAGGATACTGGCGCACACTTTATCCAAGATGATGGACGAGAACGTCGGCATGGTGGTGGACGACCACGGGTTCGTTCTTGCGGCCCCTAAAAAAGACGTGGATATAGACAAACTGATGGAAAGGCTTTTGAAGTCAGACCTCAGAGACGTCCTGAAGAAAGCGGTGAGAAAGACCGAGTTGATGAAGAGAAGGTTCAGGCACGTGGCCTCTCGCGCTTTGATGATCCTCAGGAACTACAAGGGAAACAAGAAGAGCGTGGGGCGGCAGCAGATGAAATCTCATTTCCTTCTGTCAGCCTGTGAAAAGATAGACAAGGATTTTCCCATAGTGAAGGAGACGTACCGTGAGATAATCGAAGATTATATGGACATAGAGCACGCTTCCGAGATAGTGAGAGGCTTGGAGAGGGGAGACATAAGTTATAAAGTGGTTGACACCGAGGTGCCTTCACCCTTCGCTCACAACCTGGTGATCCAGAGTCAGAGCGACGTGATGAAACTCGAGGATAAAAAGAAGAGGTTGAGAAAGCTCCACGACAAGGTCATGGAGAGCATCGACGAGGGAGACTGATGAAGTTATACGATAGGTTCGAGATCATAGAGAACTATCCCGCCCTTTACATGAAAGAGAAAAACATGCTGGTCATAGCCGATCTTCACCTGGGTCTGGAATCCCTGATGGCGGACTCCGGCATGCTCATGCCCAAGGTCCAGCTCTCTCAGCTTAAAGAGGATCTGAATTCTATAGCCGGAGAAAGAGATATAGAGAAGCTGGTGGTCTGCGGAGATATAAAGCACGAGTTTTCCGAAGCGTCGTACGGGGAAAAGAAGGAAGTCAGAGAACTGATCCGCTTTCTGGAGGAGTTCGTTAGAGAAATATACCTGGTCAAGGGCAACCATGACAATTTTCTCATCTACGCGGTGGAGGAGTACGAACACGTCCAGTTAAAAGACTGCTTCGTCTTCGACGATGTATGCTTTGCACACGGCCACGAGATACTGGACAGGATGAACGGCCTGGACATAGAATACCTGGTGATCGGTCATGAACATCCTGCCTTGACTCTGAGGGACGATGTGGGAGTTAGGGAGAAACTGCAGTGTTTCCTGTACGGCGAGATGAAGAACGACGCCAAGCTGGTGGTCTTACCGGCATTTTCCGAACTGGCGGAGGGTTCACAGGTGAACCAGATAGAAGAAGAGGACCTGCTCTCCCCTGTACTCAAAGAGATGATAGATATAGAAGAGATGAAAGCCGTGGGTATAGACAGGGAAGCCGGCCTGTTCGAATTTCCAAGGCTTGAAGAGATCAAGCACGTTTGAAGTTATTTAGAAAGCGAAATATTTTTGTAACTTCTATACAATAAATGTATGTTTAGAGGTGGAGTTGGCTAGATGACGGTGAGTCAAAAAGTGATGGCTATCGGACTAGCGGCTGTTTTCCTTATCGGTTCACTGTCAGGAGCAGGTAAGTATCTTAGAACGCAAGAAGCAGAATGTGTGGATAAGGTCGATATAGATGTCACAACCAGCAGAGATACAGCCATCCAGAAAGTAGCGGATGGGGAGAAGGATATACTCCTCCAGAGTTTAGGGATGAAAAATTATGCTGATGTATCCGACGATCTCAAAGACAAATTGGGGTTATGGACTGGTAGTGGAGAATATTATAACTTGCTACTCAACCCAGCGCACGAACCAGATGCATCTACGCCGGACGGTGAAAGCTGGAAATACGTCTGTCAGGACGATGAAGACGGCAATAAAATGTTCAATCCCTTCGCAGTTAAAAAATTCCGTTACGCCATGAACTTTCTGGTAAACAGGAAGAAAATAGGTAGTGATATTTTTGAAGGCTATGCGGAACCACGTTATTTTCCTGTAAAAACCGGAACTGGACCTTATGAAGACTATTTCGAAGCGATAAAAGAGGAACACGGGATAACCAGCACGGGTAACCTCCAAAAAGCGAAAGAAATGATCTATAACGTCTTGGAAAAAGCGAATGATGACATGGTTGAAGGAGATATAAGGTCTCCAAAAGACCATCACGGGGACTACTGGCAGTACAAGCCTCCGGGGAAGGCATGGAAAAATATGACAGTTCAAGGAGTCTTTGGGAATGATTTCACAGAAAAAAAGATGGAACAATACGTTGAAAATCTGTTAGAAGATGAAATAGGAATAAAGGTGATACCCAATCCGTTTGACACAACGATGGGACCTCCTAATGTATACTCCGGAGAATATGACGATCCCCTTGATGATTATGGGTGGAGCTATTATATAGAGGGATGGCATCCCTATGGAAATACCTACTATCCAGGTGGTAGGGCTGTCGAGAGATACTGCCCTTCTCCATCCTATGGAGCCATGCCTAATCTTGTAGAAGGAGAAACACATTACCAATATGAGAACGAAACGTTGGTCAGGCTGGGAAAGTCCCTCTATAACGGCAAGATAAACACAGTCGACGAGTACTGGAACAAGCTAACCAGACTCGTGGAAGCTGGGTTGGACGAGTCGATCAGAGTCTTCCTTAGTACTGAGAAGGAATATTATGTGTACAACGATGACAAAGTAATGGGTGCGGCAACGGACGTAGTTACTGGCTGGTCTGACGTGTTCGGGCCGAGAACGATCCGGACAAACGATGGAAACCTATCGGCAACGGTCTTTGATATCGATCTTTCCGAGTACCGTTGGAACTATATTGGTGGTTCTGAAGAGGGATTCAGTGACCGTATCCGAAAGATGGTTCGTGGAGTCGCTGGAGCTACTCATCCTCAAACAGGAAAACCAATGGGAGTACGAGAAAGTTGGACCGTAACAAAGGATTACACATGGGAAGAGGACGGAAATCTGACAAAGAAAATAGAGGTCCCATCTAGCGCCGTGGTCTATAAAGCGAACCAAACTGATAAACGATGGGAGCAAGTCGGCACAGGTAAGAAATCCGCGGTGAAAGTCACTTATGACGTGGATCTGGGCAGATGGCACGACGGCCATGAGATGACCGTTCGGGATATCATGGCTTATTACGCTTTCAGTAAGGACATGTGCTACGACCTCGGCGAAGAAGGGGATTATTATAACCAGCTATATGCTTGGCAACGAAAGGCATTCTACGATGATATCGTCGCTACCAGATGGAACCAGGAAGAAAATACATTTACGATCTGGGGAGACTATACCTTCCCGGCAAAAAGTAAGATAGGTGAGTATTTCACCGTATGGCCCATCCAACCGTATCAAATATACGAGGCGACAGAGCAGCTGGTCATAGAGAGCGACCTTGTACCCGAGGGAAGCGAGCCCTATGCTTGGGATAATTATGGCGAAGGTAACTTGGTCCACTACCTGAGCGAGTCGCAGGGGTCGGACATAAAAACCGTCCTCCAGAACATGAAATCGGCGGATTGGATGCCTCCGTACTTGAAAAAGGAGAACAATGCACCGATCAATATCTCCCAGGCAGAATTCGAGAGTCAAATAGACGATATAATCGGGTTCTATGATGAATACCACCATCTCTACGATTCGAACGGTCCATTCAAGATCACCGATTACAACTCGACTACGCACGAGATGAGCATGAAAAGAGCCAGTGGATATCCATATCCTATGGATCACTGGGAGGAGAAGTTGTCCATAGAGAAGTTCACTTTCTCTACAGATATACAGACATCCGATGAGATAGTAAGAGGAGATGATCTAACAGTCGAGGTCGGGGCTTTGATAGATGCCGACTATCCAATAGACGAGGATAGAGACTTGCCCCCGGGTACTGAAGCAAACATCACCCTGAGCAACATGGTGACGAGTGAGAAGGCGAAAAGAGTGACCGAGCCAACGATAGGAAACCGGTCTATCTCTACAGTGATCGAGACGGAAGACATGGTCCCGGGAACGTATCGATTGACTATAGAGGCAAAGACACCTGGCGGTTGGACCCGAAGTATCGAGAAAACTGTAAAGCTCTTAGAACCAGATAAATTTCTGGTTAAAAGTCTCACCGTCGATGGAGATAATGAACAGACACAGGTAAACCAATTCGTCAATACTACGATCAAAACTAGAGTGCTAAATACATATAAGAGTGATCAAACAGCGAAGTTGGAAGTCGACGGTTCTACGATAAAAGAAAAGACAGTGAAAGCCGGAGAGACCGAGAACTTTTCTGCTACATATCGTTTCACCACCACGGGCGAGCATACCGTAAAGGTAGGTAACAGGTCCGTTGTCGTATCAGTGGTCAAAGGAGGTCTCGATATCACCGGTCTCCACCTTGAAAACGAGAAGATAGAGAAAGGTAGATCGGTATCCATCTCGGCGAACATCGAAAACGGTCGGTCTTCGCCAGTGAAAGTGAAGGTGCTGATAAAGGATGAGACCGGAGAAGTCGTAGACAGCAAGCTCTTTACGGTCGATGCGGGAGATACTACCAGTATATCCTGGAGCAGAACTTTCAAAGAGGAAGGCGAATACACGGTCGAGCTAGGTGATCAATCACAGAGTCTAGAAGTCAAAGAGGATATTGATAGGGAAGAAGAGCCGGACGAAGATTGGATGCTGATGCTCGGCTTGACCGCGGTGATGGGTGTTATCATCGCCATCGTGTTTTCGTGGGTATATAGAGAAGAAAGATAGAGGATTTGAGAGGGTTGAAACTATGATGAAAAATTGTCAGCTCTGGTGGTTATCGCACTGCTGGTCTTAAGCGGGTTGATGATAGGCGTAGGTATATCTTATGGAACTCAAGAAGGAAGATGCCAGGAGAAGAGCGAAGCGAATTCCACGAAAAAGTTGGGAGTGCGCGCTTCTTATTTAAAATATAAATACTATTGGTAACAATACATTACCATGGTAACGAAAAATAACCGAGATGAAGGCATGAACATCTCTTTATCCATCCCTATCTCCGAACCAAAACTGTTCCGACACGAGACAACCGATAGGATACTCCACATCCTCTCGGATAATCCCTACACGGAATACACGCTCCGAGGGCTCGCTCGACTCACTGGATTCAGCCATCCAGCGATAAAAAAAGCGGTGGATGTACTGGAAAAGAACGATCTCGTAAAGGTAGAAGCGGAGGGGAACAGCAAAAATGTTTCTATCAACCGTTCACGGCTGACTAAGCCCGATGATAGGGTCCTGCAGATACCTCAAAAAGAATTCCATGAACCGGTGAAGAAGGCAGTCGATCGATTGAAAAAAGAGCTGGTCGATATACTAGGAATCCTCTGCTTCGGCAGCGTAGCTAGAGGTCAGGCCGATCGCCAGAGCGATATCGATCTATGGGTTTTGGTTCGATCCGACAAAGGAACGAACCAGAGAAAGGCGAATGAAATAGCCAAGGATCTAGGCAAAACAAGGTTCGACGGAGACAGGTACGAATTTCAGATCTTAGTCGAGTCCTCACGCTCCGCAGCGGGCTACGACGAGAGACTTCAGAAGGTCCTCTCATCCAGCATAACCCTATACGAGACAGAGACACTCCAGCGCTTTAAACAGGAGGTGGATTTCGATGACAGATGACCCAAAAGCTGTGAACGAGGCATTACAAGAAAACGAAGAGGCCTTCTCTCACTACTATCAAGACTCGCAACTCGAAGAGGGATTAGATCCACATGACCAAATTAAAACACAACACCATAAAGCATGTCGATTGATAGAGGCGTGTCATACCCTTAGGAAAAACGACGGATACTATACCAGTGTCATGGAGATGTCTTTTGCGGCTATAGAACGCTCGTTGGAATGGTACGTGCTCGCTCAATCTAATGATGAAGTCAGCGACTTTCAAACGCATAGATATGCTTATGATAGAGCGGCGGAACTGGGATTGTTTTCTCAATCTCTCTGCGATGACCTGTTTCAATCATACAAAAATAATCGCTCAGCAGCATATTACAGAGATACGGTAGCTACGAAAGAACAGGCCGATAAACTCTTCCACTTAGCAAAAACTCTTCACGAGTTTATATCTAATCACTTACAGACTTCTCATGAGTGTATCTGTAGGTCCGGATGATCTTCACCGTGAAAACTTCGTCCAGTGACCGAGCCTATTGAAAAGAAGAGATAGATGTCTAGAACCATCCTGCCTTAGCCATCGCCTCTTTGGCTATCTTGCCGCTCGGGCCGTCGCCTCTAGCTACCGTCACGCCGACGTCTTCTCCGACTACCTGAGATATCTCCGCTACGTCTTCGTGAGTGAAGCCGGGGCACAACAGGATGGACTGCACGCCCTCTTCCTCCACATGATCCTTACACACTTCCAAGGCCTCTTCCTGATCGCTGACCAGGCACGTATATAACTTGTACTTCTCCGTCTCTATCACGTTCCTATGTTCTTCCGGATCGGCATCCGGCGTGTGAGCCACGAATAAAGATCTGAACTTCATATCTATCACGTTTCAATCTCGCTTTATCTTTTCTATCTCTTTCCCGACTGAGAACTCCTCGCCCTTTACATGGCAGACCGAGCCCAGTTCCTCTAGATTCAAACGGTCGTTTTCAACGGCTTTCTCGTCCGCCGAGATATGCACGACCTTTCCGACGAGCAGAAGATGATCCTCTCCAGAATACTCGTCCCAGTACTCGCACTCCATGTTCACCGGGGCCTCGTCCACGCAGGGCGGTTTCACCTTCTTGGACTCCCTCTCGTTGAGACCTACCTGCTCGAATTCGCTCCTATCTCTAGGAAGAGATATCTCGGTTTCGATACCCCTCTTCATCCATTTCTCCGTCAGAGGCGCCACAACGAACTCTTTTGTTTCCCTAGCGTTCAAAAGAGTGTCCTTCTTTTTTCCAACGGATATCGCTATCAACGGTGGCTCGAAAGAAACGGGCGTTACGAAACTGTAGGGGGCTAGATTTGCATCTCCTTCCTCATCTATAGTCGAAACACAGACCGTAGGTCTGGGCGCTATAAAACCGTAATAATCCTTAGGTGATATGCTCTTCGTGGGCATGGTGTTCTCCTCCCTTGTTAAGAGGTTCACTCCGTACTTATCTCTTTTCATATCTCACTCGGAAGCACTCCACACCCCAGTGTTCTGCTCCCGAGCTTCAATCTCATAGTCCATGTAATCGGATTCGCGTTCGAAATCACCTTTTTCATACACCCTGGCCCAGCCGTGCTTGATCAGCTCCGCTCCCAGGTCCGTGCCGTTGCCTAACTCTATGTAAGCCAGAGTGCGGCCGTAGTAGCCCTCCTTCCCGGCCTCTTCATCGTAAACTAACGTTACCTCGTTCCCTATCCATCTCTTCGTAAAATTGGTCGCCCGATGACCGCATCGCCTCAGCCACTCCTCGCTGTATATGCCCTCCCATTCTGAAGGTGCTACTTCGACATGGACCTCCGGCGTGTCTATCCCCAAGATGCGGACCTCTTTTATCTCGCCGTCGTCCTTTTCAACTTCTATCGTGTCTCCGTCCGTGACCTCGTGTACTTTCACCTTCTCGTCACTGTATTTGTCGTCACCCATCGGAAGATCGGTGCATCCCGAGTGGAAGAGAGTGAGCACGAGCAGCACGGATACCAGAAACACGAGGGTCTTCTTGCGCAACTAGATGCCTCCTGACGCCACTACAATAAAGGCATACAATCTAAATCTATCGGTCATGGAGGCAAAGCAAGGCGTAAATAAGTAAAGGAAGATGTCTATTCGAAAACATGAAAAATATAGCGGAGTACCTCTTCGAGGTCGGCGAGTTGAAAAAGGTAAAGAGGTCTGGATGGTGGTATGCCGGTGTGAAGGACCCGGAGAGCGTGGCGGATCATTCCTTCAGAGCAGCCATAATAGGTTACGTTCTAGCCAGTTTGGAGAACGCCGATGAAGAGAGGACGGCCTGCCTCTGTCTATTCCACGATGTGCCGGAGGCCAGGATGTTGGATCTGAACAAGATAGCCCAGAGGTATATATCTACAGAAAAAGAGGAGGAAGAGATCTCTAGGGACCAAGTAAAGGACCTCCCAGAAGAGTTATCTAGTGACCTTAGAGGATTTTTAGAGGAATTCAACGGAGGAGATTCAAAAGAGGGAGAACTTGCTAGGGACGCTGACCTTTTGGAATGCCTTCTCCAGGCTAAAGAGTACAAGAGGAACGGACATGAATTAGCAGAAGAATGGATAAAGAACTGCTACGATTCTTTAGAGAGCCAAGGCGGGATAGAACTGGCGGAACGATGTATGGAGATGGAACCCGAGGAATGGTGGGAAGGCCTGAAGGAAGAGATAATGAAAGAGGAGTGATAATATCTCTACGGTTCTGGGAATTCACGACGGGCACGACGCCGGAGCTGCTTTGATAGACGACGAAAAGATCATAGCGGTCAACGAGGAACGGTTGAGCAGGGAGAAATACCATCGGGGCTTTCCAGAACGTTCGATAAAAAAAGTTTTAGAACTCTTCGATGGAAAACCAGAAGATATCGATAGAGTCGCAGTTGCGGGCATCTACAGGAAGAAGAAAAGACTGCTCAAGATGAAGAACGGTATCGAAAGGATGATCGGTAATCCACAGAAGATGATCAACGTGGAGCATCACCTTGCTCATGCGGCCGGCGCATACTACACCGGCGGATGGGATAGGACCACCGTTCTGACCATCGACGCAGCGGGAGACGGTCTTTCCTCTACGGTTTATAGTGGAGAAGATGGGAGATTGAAGAAGATAGCCCAGTCATCATATCTGGATTCCTTAGGAGATTTCTACGCGTCCATAACCGATATGCTTGGATTCGTTCCCATGAGGCACGAGGGGAAGATCATGGCCCTGGGAGCGATGGATGGAGTAAAAAAATATGATTTCTCAAACTGCTTGAGTGTGAACGGGATGAGCTTTGAGAACCGGACGGAGGTGACGGGCTCTGAATGTACAAGAGAGCTGGCGGAAAAAACAGATTTTCCTCTCAACCGAAAAGATGAGTGCGCCAACGTTCTGAGGAAGGGAAAGATGGAGCACGAACTGTCGAGAAAAGCGGTGGACATAGCCAGTTCGGCCCAATCACACCTTGAAAAATCCCTTAACGAGCTGTGTAGGAACCTGCAGAGTAGCGGGTATCTGGACGAGGCGTCAAAACAAAGGATAGCCTATTCCGGAGGCGTGGCCCAGAACGTTAAAGGCAACGCGGTCTTGAAAGAGAATTTCGATGAGTGCTGGGTATCTCCACACATGGGGGACGGTGGTCTAGCACTTGGAGCCGCCCTTTATGTAAATTCTGAGTTAAACAGTGAAAGGATCATGTGGGACTGGAAGGGAGACGTGAAAAACGTCTATCTCGGCCCAAGGTACGAGACTGAAAACCTGTTGAGTGATATAGAGGCTCGGAAAGAACTGAAGATCGAAGAGCCGAAAAACATAGAAAAGAGGATAGCGGAGGAACTATCTAGAGGGAACACGGTCTGCCTGTTCCAGGGAAAGATGGAGTACGGTCCCAGAGCATTAGGCAACCGTTCGATCCTGGCCGATCCTTCAAAAGAAGAGATGAAAGAACATCTGAACAACGCCCTCGGAAGGGAGCCGTTCCAACCATTCTCTCCGACCATCTTGGAGGGTTACAAAAAGAAATATCTTAAAGATCCAACGACCAACAAGTTCATGACCATGAGCTACGAAACGACGGAAATAGCAAAAAAGGATATGCCAGCAACGGTACACGTGGACGGAACGACGAGGGCTCAGATAATAGATAAGACAGATAACGAGCTGTTCTACGAGATCATAAAAGAATTCGAAAAGAAGACCGGTATCGGAGCGGTGCTGAACACCAGCTTCAACCTGCACGGAGAGCCGATCGTGTGCGGGCCGGAAGAGGCCGTAGAGACCTTCGAAAAGACCGGACTGGATATATTAGTCCTGGAAGACCTTATACTGAGACCTCTAAGTTCTCGATGAAGGCGTCAGTACGACCCCTGAGCTCGTTCAAAAAGGTCTCCTTATCTTCCGGGGCGATGTATATCTTTCCACCGTAGATGGTACCTGGATCCGAGACGATCAGAAGACCGTCTCGCTCCCCTGCGAACATCGCATAGAACTTTCCAAGGTCGCTGTTCGAATACCTCCCGCCGACGAAGGAGATACCGAACCTTCTGATCGACAAGACGGGCAGGTGGTATGAACGTATCTTTTCTATATCGTTGTACGGTAATTCCTTTTTTCCGAAGGGCCACTTGCAGACCAAGGAATCCTCTGTCAAGATGTACTCAATCCGGTATGGTACGACCAACAGGGACAGAGGTATCAAACCGACAAGGGCTATGATAAAAGAAGGCGCAAACTCCCTCTCCATCAGATATGATATCAGACCTAGAACTACGAGGAAGGCGCCCAGACCTCCGTAGAGTCCCCTTGTAGACCAGGTCACCTCAGGTCTGAAAGTCTTCATGGTTATAGATGTGATTAGATTTATTTTTAGTTTAGGGCTAAAAAACCTGAACTAAGGTAGAAAACCTATCTCTATCACTCCAAGGAAGTACAAAAGAGCCAAGATCACGGGCTGGTGAAGAAGATATATCTTCAGTGAGTTACGGCCCAAGAAGGTCATCACTTCTATCGGCTTTTTATCTGAAAGTTCAGGCACGTCGATTCTTCTTTTTCCTTCTGGATATAGCTCTTTTCCCAGATACAGACCGACCAAGACGACGGCGAACCAAGGCAGTAATGGAAAGTAATCCACGCTCGAAAAACTGCTTGAAGTCAAGCCGAGCCAGAGCAGGATGTTTGTCTCCACCGTCATACTTCCCACCCACAGGCCAAGAGGGACAACTAAAAGAGCTATCAGCAGATTCACCTTCCTGTATCTCAGAAGTGGAAAGGCCAGTATTATAGATACACCTATGAAATGAAGGATGCCGAAGAGAATATGATCACCAGGTATGACTAGATAGGTCACACCCGTTATTATCAGGCCATAGAAAAATATCTTCAGACCCCTTTTAATATACTTGAACGCCAGCTCTTTCTGGGAAAGGTCTGCCGACTTGGAATAGCTGAGCGTTAGTGAAAGACCGACCAGAAAGATGAAGGTCAGAGCGGTGAACCTACCCAGGATAAGAAGTTTCAGGGAGTAAACGTCGACACCGTAATCCCCGAAATAATACAGGTCGTAAAAGAAATGGAACAATATCATCGTTATGACCGCGATGCCCCTAGCCACGTCGACTTCCCAGTACCTCTCCGGCTCCTCTTCATTCATCCGTTCTTGAAGAGTCCGAAAGAGGATAAAAATCTTCCTACCTGTAAGAACAGATAGACCAAAAAGGAGGGAAAACTACATATAAGAGTATTCGAATATTCGAATACGATGAGCCGAGAAGACGATGAGATACTGCGGTTACAGGCCGACCTGTGCAAGATGTTGGCGCATCCCCTCAGACTGAAGATACTGGAGGAACTGTGCGAAGGTGAGAAGAACGTCTCACAGTTACTGTCCAAGGTGGACGCGCGTCAGCCCACGGTATCGCAGCACCTGAGAGAGTTAAAAAAAGCGGAACTGGTCAAGACGAGAAAGGATGGCGCCAAGGTCTTCTACCGCCTGGCTCATCCCGAGATAATGGACGCTTGCCAGATCATAAGAGATGTGCTGATCAAAAGGTACGATGAAGATAAAAAGATCCTAGAAGGAGGTAGATAATATGAATGTGGAAGATGAAGAAGTAGAGAAGCTTAAGAAGGAGAAGATGAAGCAGATGATGAGTGGAGAGACACAAGAAGAGATCTCAGAGCCGATAAAGCTCAGCGACCGTAACTTTCAGGAGAAGGTGAAGGAACACGAGGTTATGGTCGTAGATGCATGGGCGCCCTGGTGCGGCCCCTGCAAGATGATGGAGCCCGTTATAGAGGAATTAGCTGAGAAGTTCGCCGGCCAGATAGTCTTCGGGAAGCTGAACGTCGACAACAATCAGCGGACGGCTAGTCAGTTCGGTATATCCGGTATTCCAACTCTGTTGGTCTTCAAGAACGGCGAGGTAGCCGACAAGATGGTCGGCGCTTCATCGAAAGCCCAGCTGGAGCAGAAACTGCAGAGGTTCTTATAGAAAGGGGTAAAAGCATAAATCACACCCCTAGTGTGGAGAGACGATAACATGACTCACGACGTTTTGGTCATAGGGACTGGCCCCGCGGGTTACACCGCCGCTATCTACACCGCAAGATATCGTTTGGACACTATACAGATAGGCGAGATGCCCGGCGGCCTCTTATCGGAGTCTCCGGACGTATGCAACTTCCCCTCGCAGAAAAGCATCAGCGGGATGGAACTGGCGAACAAGATGGAGGATCAGGTGAAAAATCTAGATGTAGAAGTGGTCTATGACAAGGTGGAAGAAATCAAGGGCGAAAATCTGGATTTTACAGTGGTCACGAGCAGAGATGAATACAAAGCTAAGAAGATCATAATGGCGACCGGCCAGGAGAAAAGAAGACTCGGTCTGGACCGCGAGGATGAACTAACGGGTAAGGGAATAAGTTACTGCGCAACATGTGATGCGGCCTTCTATGATGGAAAGACCGTGGGAGTGGTAGGCGGTGGAGACGCCGCTCTGGCCTCGGCGCTGCTCCTCTCCAAGTACGCCGATAAGGTGTACATACTGTACAGGAAAGAGGAGTTCTTCAGACCGGAACCCATACGTGTGGAAGAGGTCAAGGAGAACAAAAAGATAGAGCCGGTCTTCGAGGTCAACGTAGAAGAACTGATAGGAGACGATAAACTGGAAGCGGTGAAACTCGACAACGGTGAGGAGATGGCGATGGAAGGCCTCTTCATCGAGATCGGATCTACTCCTAACTCCGAGCTGGCCCAGAGGTTGGGTATAGAGGTTACGGACGGCGGTTATATAAAGACGGATAGGAAGAGGAGGACGAACGTCTCGGGCATCTACGCTGCTGGAGACGTGATAGATTCACCTCTTAAACAGGCCATCACAGCGGCCGGACAGGGAGCTGAAGCCGGAGATACCGCCTACGAAGACCTGCAGAGGGAAGAGGTCGAGTGGTAGATATCTCAATAAACCTCCGGCAGATATAAATATCGACTCAGATAAGTAAGTCCTGGAAGAGATCGGATGGAAAAAAGATATTGGCTCATCCCCGTCATAGCAGTGATCGTCATCCTGGTCGGTTCCTACACCTACACGGCCTTCCCCTCTTATCTGAGGGAAGAGGGCAACATGTACACGGACTTCGAGAAGAGCCAGTGGTTTTTAAGCGATGATGAATACGATAAGATCAAGATAGAGTACGATTACGTTGAGGGCTGCAGGCCCAAAAACGAGTCGCTGGAATTCTTCAACCAGAAAGTGAGTGAGATATGCGGTGAGAAGGACCAGGTCATCGACGTTATGGACGACAAGATAAAGGAAAAGGACGTGAAGATAAACTACCGTGAGGAAGAGGTGATCCAGTTAGGAGACACATACCAGGACATCGAAAGGGAAGGAAAAACGGTGCCGCTTCACGTTATCTATCTGAACGGTCTGTACGAGGAGAAGAACGTCCTTGGATTGACCTACAACCATATGCATATAGTCCTTTTCAAGCAGTCCATAAGCCGGGTAGTCAACGCCTCGAGTTGGCAGTCCGAGGATCCAGAGAAGGACATGGAGAATTCCGTCCTGCTTCACGAGTTCGGCCACATAATATCCCTTGTGGGCATAGGCTACCAGAGCGATCACGAGATAGAACGGCATCACTGTAACGAAGAGGCGGGAGAATGCGTGATGGACGCCTCGGTGGAGGTAAAGATGAACGGCTTCTCGGAAAAACCTCCTACAGATCTTTGCTCACTCTGTAACGACGATATAGGGAAGATAAAGGAGATGGAGGACGACAGAGGTCCAGAAGACCTCGTAACATACATCATAATCATCGGTGAGGTATCTATAGGTATATCATGGACTATAGCTATACTGAGGAACAAAAAAGAAAAAGAGGAGATAGAGAGAAGAAAGGAATATGAAAAAGACAATGACGTGATACGTGAGTACTGATCCTTCATTCTACACTGTATCGGTATGAAAAGCTGACTTCTGTGTTCGAGCCTTCTTTTTTATCGAGGTCTTTCTCCTGCAGGTCCTTGAGCTTCACAACCTCGACCTCCGAGTCGCAATCCTTGAGCCTTTCCAGAAGTCCAGTGATATGGCCCTGACCTACCACCCCTACTATGGAGCCGTACTCCTCGTCCAGTTCACGGAGGTTTTTTGCCATGTGGTCGTTCCTCTCGTCGATAAGGACTCTGGAAACCGTCGGCATACTGGACTCCATCTTATCCATGTACTCCTTTTCGTGTGTCTGATATTTTTCGACCTCCTCTTCCACCCTCTCCTTCCCTAGAAAGAGGCCCATAAAACTGCCGAAGACCAGATAGAGTTTCTCCTTGAAGCTCATGCTGTCCATGAGTTTTCTGAACATCAGCGGTGCCGGTAGATCTATAAGGGCCAATCTTGTCCCGAGTTCCTCCGCGGCCTCTACAGCGCCTAGCATCTCACTGCCCACCTTGACGCCGAACTTCTCACCCATCCTCTCCTGCATGAAGGCCATGGCCCTGTATACGATGGGAAGGTCTCCACTATCTTTCTCGCCTGATTTGAGGGAATGGTATCTACCCTCGTCCAGCTCGACGGCTACAACGGCGGGATGCCTGCTCTTTATCTCCGCCTTGACTTTGTCCGCGATATCGAACACATGGGCTACGCCTATGAGGGTTATCATCTGTAGTGTCATCTATCGGGATCGTATAAAAAACTGTTGAAGTCAAAGAGATCAGTGGTCGTGCATCTCTTCACTATCAGGGGGATGGCATATCTTCTGGACAGTCTCATCCCCGCACTCCTCGCATTCCACCTCGAGGGTCGAGTGGTATATGCTGAACTCCTGGTGAAGGATCTCTCTTATCTTCCTTTTTATCTCCTCGGCTTGACTGACTGACATGTCGTCCACCAAGATGTGAGCGGAGAACGAATATATACTGGAGCATAGAGTCCAGAGGTGTACGTCATGGACGTCTCTTATTTCATCGATGCCTTTTATCGTGTCGATCACGTCCTCAAGTTCTATGTCCTCTGGAGTCCACTGCATGATCACGCCTATGGACTCCCTCAACAGCTTTACGGCGCCGGAGACTATAAGCAGACCAATTATCACGCTCAAAACGGGGTCGACCAGTACGTTTCCAGTATAGAATATGATGACGGCTCCTACGACGACCGCACCGCTGGACAGTGTGTCAGCTAGGAGATGAAGGTAGGCGCCCCTCACGTTTATATCCTTGTGGCCGTGCAGCAGGTAGGTCGCATAAAGGTTGCCAAGAAGCCCTATCATAGCGATTATGAGCATCTCCTGGCTCTTCACGCTCACCGGGTCTAAGAACCGGTTATAGGCCTCGTAAAAGATGTATCCGCTTACCAGTAGAAGGATAACGGAGTTGAAGAGCGCTGCTAAAACTTCCGCTCTATGATGGCCGAACGTTGCCTCCTCATGAGGGGGCAGAGTGGCTATACTTATAGCCGCCCAGGAAGTTCCCAAAGCCAGTATGTCTGTCAAGACGTGTCCCGCATCGCCAAGAAGTGCCAGCGAGTCCGATATGAAGTAACCGAATATCTCCGCGGCTAGAATACCGATATTCAAGATTATAGCGAACTTGAGTTTCGATTTGACTCTCTCGTCTCTCTCCGTTCCGTTCATCTCCATCTATCTATCACCGAAGAAAGCTTTTGAACCCCTTGAGCCACGACTCCAAATTCCTTACCGAAGGTCAGTCTTACGTGTCTATCGTAGTTACCACTGGTATCTTCCTGAGTAAAATAACTGCCCGGCGAGATTAATATGCCTTCCTCTCTCGCCTCCCTAGCAAGTTCCTCTCCCGTGCAGTCGATGTTCAGCCTGGGAAACGAGATTATGCCCGGTCCGGGCTTCACCCATTCTACACTGGTAGTGCCCTTGATCCAGCCCTCTACAAGGGCCCTTCCCTTCTCGGCTATCCCTCTGGCCCTCTCAACCAGCTGTGGGAGGTTGTCCATCGCATCCACGGCCAACTCCTTCGACAGTACAGGCTCGCTGGGATACACGAATCTCTTCATACCTTCCATGGCTTGGATCACATCGTCGTTCTTGGAGGCGGCCCATCCCATCCTCAGACCACCCAGACCGTACACCTTTGATAAACTAGAGGTCACTATAACGTTCTGACCCAAGGGAAGAGCGGAGGTACTGTCCTCGTTGAAATCACGGAATATCTCATCGACCAGAAGATACGCGTCTTTTTCCTCTAAAAATGCTTGGACCTCCTTCATCTGGTCTTCGAGATAAACACCGCTGGGGTTGTGCGGATTCGTTAGGACCACCAGTTTCGTCCGAGATGTGAACCTTTCCTTCAACGCTTCCATGTTAAGCTTGAAGCCGTCTTCATAACGCCTCTCGAGGGTCTCGACTTCACAGCCCAGAGAATCCGGCACGATCTGAAGAGGTGTATAGGTGGGGTCTTCTACGATGACATGGTCTTCAGAACTCAGGAGACCTTTGAAAAGGAGATAATTGGCGGACTGAGCTCCCGGCGCTATCACTGAATCGACGTCGCTCTGGGTCACACTATAGTACCGGGCTATCCTGGATTTCAACTCCTCCGTGTAAGAGCCGTCTCCATATCCGAGGGGGTAGGAGTTGTCTATACCGTCTGTTATGTCAGATATGGTCAGTTCGGGCACAGTACTAGAAGCCAGGTTGTAGTCTATTCCTTCCTTGTCGGACAGCCAGTCTATCAGAGGGAACGGGTATGTCATATCTGTTCTATAGAAATCCTACATAAAGTAGTTATCCTTTTCTTTCAAAAAGCTCAATCCCATCGTGGACTGTCCTTTATACTCAGTAGAGAGACGCCGGAATCCTTCACCCTCTCCCTGACCTCTTTGACCATCTCCTTACCTATCCCTTCACCATAATGGTTCGGATGGATATCTATCGATTCGACCTGGCATATCTTCTTGCTGTCTTCCTCGTGTATAACGGCTCTGGAGTATGCCACGATCTTCTCCTCTTCCTCGTCTTCGACCACCAACGATATATCCTCCCGTAAAGCTTCCTCGATTTTTCCCCTAGTATCTTCGTCTAGAGGTTCTATCATGCATATATCCATCAGATCGTATATCCCTTCCAAGTCCTTCTCCGTCGCTTCCCGGATTGTCATAGTTGGTTCCTCTTATTTACCGTAAACATGCTAATCTTTTATTAAAGAGTTCTTGAATAACCGTCCATGGAC